>JBBAKM010000057.1:0-5088 GCA_040403495.1 Bacteroidia bacterium | reverse complement strand
TCCAGAGGAGGTAAATAGTAATAGCCTCGGGTTTTAACCCGAGGTTATGAGTAAATACACAAAATCCTTTTTGGCGACTTTTTTGCTTTTCTCTTGCAAAAAAGATGACAAAAAACTCTAAGGTGCGCTTAATATTATAAGGTAATTTAAGGTTAGAAATACCTCCAGAGGAGGTAAATAATAATAGCCTCGGGTTTTAACCCGAGGTTATGAGTAAACACACACAATCCTTTTTGGCGACTTTTTTGCTTTTCCCTTGCAAAAAAGATGACAAAAAGCAGTCTTCGGAAGGCTTTTTAATGGAAACTCTAACCACAGAGAACACAGAGACGCTCTTCGAGCATGGGACTAAAAACGGTTGACGTAATAAGATAAAACCTCCATAGGTGGACAAGCGCTCTGGGTGAAAATAAAACAACAATTAAACAATCACGCTGAAAGGCGTGAAACAATTTAAACCTCCTCAACCATTTAAACCCTTTAAACCTCCTAAACCCATTAAACACCTATACAGCAAAACAATCACACTACAAGGCGTTAAACAAATAAACAACTCAACACCTAAATAAATAAACAATTTAAACATCCTCAACCATTTAAACCCTTTAAACACTCTTTACTTCGACAAGCTCAGTATAAACTCCCTCACTTGACTAGGCTCAGCCTAGAGGGTGACAAACAAAAAAACAATATAAACAATCACACTAACTATCTCCCACAAATTTGAAATTGTTTAATTTTTGTTGTGCCAAATTTTAGTTTTCTTTGCAAACAGAAACAGACTAATTAAAGAGCATTGTGTTTGAAATTACCCCAAAAGAACAAATTTTAAAATCAATTAGGAAAAACTTGGTTCAACCACTCAGTAATCCCTATGCAAACATTAATTTGGACCTACAAGTTACTTCGCCTTCTATGCAATTTGCAGATGAAAACTTTGTCGTTGAATGGACTAATGCTGGGTATTACTTCCAAACCTATAATGGTCCTTACGATTTATTAAATAAAATTTCTGCTGGCATACAGTCTTTCCAATTGGGGACTCCTGCCTTGTCTGAAAAATATTTATGTGGTTTATTTGATGAACACGAACTTCAGTATTTAAAACCTGAAACAATGCACTCTACACTCATTTCAAGTGTTGCTAAACTTGAAAGTGGTTCACAAACACTCTTCTTCAATTCGGAAATTCAACCCGTTATTCATTTCAATAAAGCAGTCAATCTTATTCTATTCTGTTCGGCTCAACACATTGAAAACATTGAAGAAAATAAATATTTTAGTGATATTAGCATTAAAAACAATGTTAAAGTACAATTGCAAATGGATTTCTTTAAATCCTTTGAAAAAGTAATTCTATTGGTCGAGGAAACGCCCTTAGCTTAAAGTTTTATTGCCCTAAAGCAATTTTATAAAACGCATTTGAACTTTTTCCCTCTATTCTTAAAATGTAGATGTTGTAAGGCAAGTTAAACAACAATTCACTTTCTCCTATCTTATTCTCTAATAGCAATTTACTGTCTATTGAATAAATCTTTAGTTTTACATTTTCTGTACCATTCCAAACCAACAAATTACCGTTTTTTATAGTCCACATTTTTTCTGATGATAATGGTGAAATGCTTAACTCTGTTAATACTAAACCATCACTTTCGTTTACACAACCAAAATTATTATAGGCCAACACTTTATAAGTGCCGTAACCAAGTGAATTAATTGTAGTTTTACTCGTATCCACTGCTTTATTATTGTAATACCAAACATAAAAACCACTTGCATTGGTACTCAAAACGCCATTGGACTCTGAAATACTTGGTTTGTTAGGAATAGCAACTGTATTTAATTGCAAAGTATCTGAATAATAAAAACAAGCTGAATCAGTCAATCTAACATGGTATTTTCCGGCTAAATTAGTTGTATGAGTTTGTGCTGTTCCTTGCTTTACAAAAACGCCATTTCTATACCAATCGTATGTGCCTGTTTTACCCAAAATAGTGAGTGTTGTTGAAGTGCCCGCACAAATTGAGTCAACGCCTACTACTCTAATCTCTTGGACCAATCGAGGAACTATTTCCATCGAAAAACTGTCATTGGCATTAAACCCATCATTGGTTTGATTGGGCAAATAAATCCATCCGTATATTCTTTGTTTTTCTGGCTTTAAATACAAATTTGCTACATTAATAAAGCTCGATTGTTTTGAACCTAAAGAAGATGACAATATAATAGTAGTGTCTCTTTCAATCTCATTGATAAAGTATTTTAACTTAAATCGGGTTATTGGATTAACACCAAAGTTTGTTAAGTACAATTTTAAATTAAAATCCAAGCAAGCATTGTTATGAACTGCACGGTCGGGCATTACCCCCAAGTCTTGAGCCATACAATTTGAAGAAGGACTTATTTGTTTGGTTTTAGTAGCCACAATATTTTCCCAAACATCCCATGTAGCTGTTCCTCTGATTCTTACATGTGAACTAAAGGCTAAATTTGAACCACTTGACGTTGTAAATTGTGACCCATTTATTTTATTAAAACACAAGTTTGAAGAAGGGTCGGCATGTTTGGTTATAGCAACACTAGGGAATATTATACTGAACCCATAATCTTGATGTCTGAACAACCCTAAAAGTGTAGAAGCTGTTGAAGGTGAAAACCTTTTGTAATGACAAGAGTGAATATTTAACTGATAGTCCGCATAAAGCACGCAAGCATCGTTATTGTATTTACCTCCCAATAAAACCATTGTGTCGTTAATAATTTGAATGGAACTCAGTGAATTTAATGTCGAGTTTACAATTGTTTTAGTGCTAATCGACGAAAAAGCAGTGTCGTAAATGCCAATTCGTTTGTCACTTCCTACTACATACAATTTTTGATTAATGCGATCATAGTCAGCATCTGTGATATTGAAATCATTGGAACTTATTATTGAAGTTAAACTATCTCCATTTGCTTTAAGCTTAATAAGTCCCAATTTAGAACCATATTTTTGAAATAAAAGAATATTTGAACCATTGGTTTCTGCCATTTTACTAATGACTGAAGAGGTATTACTAGTCCTATAATCTAACAATCTGAACCATTTAAGATTGCCATTTGGTGCTATTCTAAATACGCCACTTCGTGAACCCCATTCACCAAATTCGTAATAGGATACATTTGTTCTTACCGAAATTAAGTAATCACCATTGTTAAGTTTAATAATTTTATCGGGGTGTTCATCTAAACCTGTATTGTACCAATTGGCCCATATAATTCTTCCTGATGTGGTGGCTTTGATAATACCCACATTTGAAGTGCCTATTCTTCCCAAAACCAAAAATGTAGAATCATTTTCCATTATTCCGCCTTTACCATATATGTTTTGAGAAATACTTCCATTTTGAGTTTTAAAAGACATTGTCCATTCTTCACCATTTTTAAAACTAAACCTTTGAACACTCAATAAATCGATAGTGCCAAATGCCATAAAACCAGAATCAGATGCTTGAATTCTGTATATATTACTCGTTTCATTTACATTGCCATAGCAGTTTACAGACTCTTGTGAAAATGCTATAAAAGGAAGTAAAGAAATAAGAATTGCAACTGTTTTTAAATTCATTTTGAAAGCTTAAATAAGCCTCAAATATCTTATTTTTAATTTGATTGTCAAATTATTAAAGAAAATGATTGTCATCACCTTTGTTAAAATAGTGACCATAATCATCTGACAAAAAAGAGATTGAAGGTATCATTGCCACAAAAAAATACTTAATGCCCATTTATCACCAACTAGGAATTATTCCTCAAAAGCGACATACGGTAAGTCGACAAGCCAATGGCAACCTTTATCAAGAAGAATTAGTAGGCACACAAGGTTTTGCAGGTATGTCATCCTTGGTTTACCATTTGTACCCGCCCACCAGAGTGAAACAAAAAGACAAAGCATACTCTGTAGCTCCAAAAATTGCGGTTGAAAACGGTTTGGATGCCATGAGTTTTAAAGGTTTTGACATTAAACCAGAGGCAGATTACTTAAAAAGTAGAAAAACACTATTTGTAAATAGTAGTATGCACATAGGTTTAGCTGCACCAATGACTAGCACCGACTATTTTTACAAAAATGCGGATGCGGATGAAATGCTATTTGTTCACGAGGGTTCCGGAACGGTTTATACAATGTATGGTGAGCTACCATTTAAATATGGCGACTACATCATTATTCCAAGGGGAACAGTGTATCAAATTTCATTTAACACAAGTAACAACAGACTTTTATACTTAGAAAGTTTTACACCAATATTTACCCCCAGTCGTTACCGCAATCAGTTTGGGCAACTGCTAGAACATTCCCCTTTTTGCGAAAGAGATATTGTAAGACCTAGTAATTTAAAAACGGTTGATGAGATTGGAGAATTTGATATTTTTATCAAGAAAAAAGGCATGATGTTTCCTTACCAATATGCCAATCATCCGTTTGATGTGGCAGGTTGGGACGGCTATCATTATCCTTATATTTTCTCCATTTTCAATTTTGAACCTATTACAGGCAGAATACACATGCCACCTCCTATTCACCAAACTTTTGAAAATGCAAATTTTGTAGTTTGTTCATTTGTACCTCGACTGTATGATTATCATCCAGATGCTATTCCTGCGCCCTACCACCACAGTAACATTGACAGTGACGAGTTATTGTACTACGTAGATGGCGACTTTATGAGTCGAAATAACATAGAGAAAGGACAGATTACATTACATCCAGGAGGTATTCCTCATGGACCACATCCGGGTGCCATTGAACGCAGTATAGGCAAAAAAGAAACCCATGAACTTGCCGTTATGATAGACCCATTTGCACCTATGATGATAACCGAAGAAGCCATGAAAATAGATGTCAAAGATTATTATAAATCGTGGATCGAATAGGGGTTAATAGTTAATGGTTAATAGTTATTAGTTATTAGTTATTAGTAATAGACAAATACGAGAGTAGTAATTTATACAATTAACCAATAACCCTTACACCAATAACCCTTACACCCTTAACCATTAACCAATAACCCTTACACCCTTAACCATTACACCATTAACCAATAACCC
>JBBAKM010000056.1:0-5528 GCA_040403495.1 Bacteroidia bacterium | reverse complement strand
TAATTCCCCATCATTGTACATCGCTTGAAGACCAGTCATAGCAGGGTGTAAGCCTACTTTGGTAACACCTGATAATTTTAAAACCTTGTCTTCTGGAATAAAAATATTAGAACGGGCATTTACATAGTTAGAAAAATTTTCGAGGGGGATCACCGTATTTAATCCATCATTACCCCCATTGAGTTGAATGATAACTAGTACATGGTCGTTTTCTAAGGCAGGTGGAAGTAAGAGTGATTGCGCAATAGCATCTTCTGCACCAAATGCCTTAAAAGAAAATCCTCCAACTAGTGCAGGCATCACCACACCAACAGGGACAGTATTTTTTAAAAAATCTCTACGTTTCATGGGGGGATGATTTAAACTAGTTGATACTCGGCTAGATTCATTAAATATTTTACGAGGTCTCTTATTTTATTACGTACCGACGTGGTATTAGCAGCATTGGTAGGGGTTGAGATATATAAATCCCAGGCCTGTGTCCAATAAATATCGAGGCTTTGGCCGTTTAATAAAATATCTTTTTTAAGCTGTGCTTTTGAAGCAGCAGAAATATCAAGACCTAACAAGCGTTCTGTTAATTCGGAAATAAAAGCATTTGGATCGCTAGGATTCGAAAATGTTCTTGCATAAGCAAGTGGATCGAATTGTATTTTTTTGCTATTAAAAGTATAGCCACTTACAACCATAGTATCAGTGAACTGATTCCGCTTGGGTAACGTATCACTATTGATCCAAATTTCATTGAATTGAGGTTCTTGGTAATAGGCTTTCCACCCACTTACATCTGGCGGATCACCAATACTTTGTTGCATATTATTCATCCAACTAACGATGTAATTGTAAAATCCATAATTGGTAAAATAATCTGTGTCGGGTTGAAAAACAATTTCTGATTCTCTACAAAATCCAATCACAAGTTCGGCCGGACTTTTAATCACACACCCTCTCGATAATACATCAAAAAAATGTTCGCTTTTTAAAAGTTTATCGAGTACCGGTAATATTTCATAATTGCTTGACCTAAATAAATTGGCTAGCGGCGTAATAATATTTTGCTCTACGGTATCATCAATATCATAATATACAAACCACCGGTAAAGCCTTCTACACATGTATTTGGCTACTTCTTGGGTAGCAAAAATCATGTTCAGTAAATCATCTAACTCTTGTTCGCCCGCTGCCGCTGAATTTCGACCAGTGATAACTGTATTATTATAAAAAGAAGAAAAAGTTTTATTCGTAGCATCATGTCTTGACGCAGTAAAATAAGAACTGAGTGTGGTGGCATTGTTACGCCATCCGGTTAATACCCTCGCTGCAGCTTTTACATCCGCTTCGGTATACAAAGAATCTGGTCCTTTGCCGCAACAAAAAAGTTCCTGGATTTCACGGGCGTAGTTTTCGTCTGGTGCAGCAGCTGTATTGAGCTGTCCATTCAAATAAACAAGCATGGCCGGATCCAGCGTTACATTTTTGGTAAGTGTTTTAAAATTACCAAGCGCACTGGTTCGAAGTAAATGATGGTGTTTGTATATATATTGCGCGTTGCTCACATCATTCATTTCTGTAGCAAAATGATTGTGCCAAAAAAGCGTCATTTTTTCACGAATACTTCGGTCTTGGTTTACAAGATTTCCAACCCACCATTTCTTAAATGAAGCCCGCCTATAACTGGCAATGGTTCCATCGTTATTAATATCACCCACCCAAGTGGTTCCCGCGGCAATGTTTGTATCCGGAACGAGTGTGGTAGCTGCTACCACATATTCTTTAACCGGAGGCGCCGGTAACGGCGCCGTAGGATTTAATAATTCATTGACGACCTGCGTAACCGATTTACCAGAAAAGTAGGCCATATCGGCTTTTGTAGCGCCAAAAAGAGTTCTTCTTAATAGATGCCTGAGCTCAGCAGCACCCAAACTGCCTGTAAAAGGCTGTAAACCAGTGGTGGGCGGTGGAGTAAATTCAGTGAATCTGTTTCTTTCCATGGTAACGGGGGGGGTATTTACAGTATAAATTTGACCTTAAATTAATGAATTTATACTTAAAATGTACTCTTTTTACCCTTTTTTTACCTAAATTAGAACAACAATTAACCCTACTCAATGACGGAGCAAGCCATTATTGCAGGTTGTTTACAAAACGACGCCGCTGCACAAAGGGAGCTATTTAATAGATATAGCCCAAAAATGCTAAGCGTTTGCTACCGGTTTGCACAAAATAGAGAAGATGCAGAAGATATGCTGCAAGAAGGGTTTATCAAGGTTTTTACGCAAATCCAAACATTTCAAAACAAAGGTTCATTTGAGGGCTGGATTAGACGTATTATGGTACACACCAGTATCAACTTTTTAAAGAAGTATAAAAAATTTACAGAGAGTTTAGACTTAACCAGTGCAGAGAACTTAGAAGTAAAAGAAGAATCTATTGCTTCGATTATGCAATCTAAACAGGTTGTTGAGTGTATTAGACTATTGCCTGTTGGTTACAAAACAGTGCTCAATTTATTTGCAATCGAAGGATATAGTCACAGAGAAATTAGCAGTTTACTAGACATTGAAGAAAGCACAAGCAGGAGCCAATACACGAGGGCAAAAAATATGCTTTCAAACATTTTAATTAAGAAAAGAATTATTGAAGCACCCAAAGAGAAATTTGAGTGGTTGTCGGTGATACAAAAATAATTACGCGAAGCGGGCAGAAATGGAAAAGAGGAATCAACTAGATGCTTTTGAGGAGTTTATACTTGACGAGGTAAACGAACACAAGATGTACCCATCTGGTCGTGTTTGGGATAATATACGTACCGAAGTGCACGGCAACAAATCATGGCCAGCCCTTACCATCATTGCCTTAACAGTACTTGTGGCACTAACCGTTTCAACGTTTATAGTAACACAAAAATCAATGCCAATTTTACATACCAGTAATTTGTCGAAAACAAAAAATAGTAGTCAGGCAATTGAAAAGCCTTTTACAACGTATCATTCTAGTGCACAAATTATCCCATCAAAACATACAACAACAACGCCCATCAATAAACATGCAGCGCAGGTTTCTTTGTCAAAATTAGAAGATAAACCAATTACAGGTACAACCGCGTCGTATGCAACAAATGATATTAATACCCTTGACTTTTCCACAGACATCAATGCAACAAACGATTCACTTGTTGATACTAAAATTGAAAGCTTTGAAGTAGGAACTATTATTTCAAGTAGTAACAGCAAAAACAATATAAATCACAATGCGCTTTTGCCGGCACTTATACATCAGCAAGTCAATTATAGTTTTGAAATTGATGCGAATGCTACAACAATAGTAAAAAAGAAAAAATACAGTGTTCAATTTTACGCTACGCCATCTGTTAGTTTTAGGGTACTTAGTGATCAAAAGGTAAAAGAGCTCATTCAACCTTCACTCATTGCCATTCCAATCAATGCGCCACTCGCTCAATCTCCTACATTTAACCAAGCCGTTAGACACAAACCTGATATAGGATTAGAACTTGGATTTACACTCAATTACGCAATTACTAGAAAGTTGCAATTCAAAACAGGGCTTCAGCTAAATATTAGACAATATCAGATTGACACTTATGAAACAGGTGCCAATACTGCAACCCTTGCCTTGGTGAACGCAGGCAGGGTACAAACCGTTTCAGTGATGTCTAGTTACAATAACAATGTTGGTTTTAGACCGGCCCACCTTTATAATAAAGTGTATCAGATTGCCCTGCCTATTGGACTTGATTATCAACTTATAAAGTTTAAGAAATTTGGTATCCATACTCAAGCCTCTATTCAGCCTACCTATAATATGAATAAAAATGTTTACCTACTTTCTACCGATTATGCAAATTATGCTGCCGGTAACGACTACGTACGTAAATGGAACATCAATACCAGTGCTGGCATTCAATTTAGCTATCAAAAAGGAAATACCATTTGGCAGTTAGGACCACAAATCAGATACCAAACACTGCCTACTTACAACAATCCTTATCCCATCAAAGAAAATTTGATCGATTACGGCTTCCGAATAGGTTGGAGCAAACAGTTTAAGTAATTTTACAAAATGAAACCTTTTATTTTTGTTTACATCCTTTACGTGATGATGGTAGCTGCGTGTAGTGACACAAAAGAGAAAACCACTATTGTTATTTCAGCTGATACAACAAGTTTTTACTCCATCGCTTCTTATATTAATACTCAATTAAAGTATTTTGATAGCATGGGCGTTACATATAGCGTTGTAACATCAGAGGGGGCTAAAAAAGATAGTATCACTACACAACTAGCGGCAATCAGGCCAATGATACAGTCTTTTATGGATGCAGACATTAGTGATAGCATCCATAAAAAGAATTATCAAGAATCGGTATTTCGGGACGCAGGAACAGCTAGTTTAAATATCAACTACACCCCTACCGACACGTTAGCCCCCATAAAAAATATTGACATTTTAATGGATGAACAAACCTCACTGGTTAAAAGAATTTTTATTCGAAAACAGCAGCTGACGCGTGACACAACAAATACGGAACAGTTGAGTTGGAAAACAAATGAGGGGTTTACAATTTCGGTAAGTAAAAAATCCAATAACGGATTTTTACTCAACAAAACAACTACTGTTCGCGTTATAATTCCATAAATGACCCAGGAGCAGTATCAACAATTAGCACACAAATTACCCGCAGACCCAGGTATCTATAAGTATTATGATGCTAGTGGAATACTCATTTATGTGGGCAAAGCAAAGTGCTTGAAAAAAAGGATTGCGTCCTACTTTACAAAAAATCAAAATAGTTTTAAAACCATCGAACTCGTTCAAAAAATTGATCGAATCGAATTTACCATTGTTGATTCAGAGCAAGATGCATTATTACTAGAGAACTCCCTAATCAAGCAATACAAGCCACGCTACAATATTTTATTAAAAGACGATAAAGGCTACCCCTACTTAGTTATTAAAAAAGAAAGGTTTCCTCGTGTTTTTTCGACCTGGAAAAAATACAATGATGGATCCATTTACCTCGGACCCTTTACCTCCAAGGGGACCATCAGAGAAGTTCTAAGTTTTATAAAGCAGTTTATTCCGCTGCGCACCTGTAAGCTCAATTTAAGTCAAGAAAATATCGATAAGCAAAAATTTAAGCCATGCCTAGAATACCATCTAGGTAATTGTTTGGCGCCTTGTGCAGCTTTACAAACCGAAGCAGATTACCTTGACAGTTTAGAGCAATTGAAACATTTACTAAAGGGAAACATGAGTCAACTCATGAATCACCTAAAAAAAGAAATGCAAGCGCACGTAGAGTCGCTCGATTTTGAAAAAGCTGCCCAGCTAAAATATAAAATGGACCTCTTACTTACCTACCAAGAAAAATCAGTAGTAGTAGGCAAACACTTTTCTAATCTAGACGTGTTTTCCATTATTAAAGACGGCAAACTAGCGTATGTCAACTACCTAATGGTTCAAAACGGAAGTATCATACAAACCCATACGGTTCCATTAGAAGGTAA
>JBBAKM010000055.1:0-5916 GCA_040403495.1 Bacteroidia bacterium | reverse complement strand
AAATAACCCTTAACCATTAACTATTAACCCTTAACCATTAACTATTAACCATTACGCCATTAACTATTAACCAAAAATCCATAAGTTTGCAGACAATTTATATAATCAAACAAAATGACAGTAAGAGAAGATATTTTAAAGAGAATTGACGAAAAATATGCCGCCATCAATCAGAATTCCAATGTACACCTTGAGGGCTTAGTTCACGCCAATCCTATCACTTATTGGGATTATATTTTGCCTGAAGCGCTTTTGGGTTTGCAAATACAACGCACTACTTTGCCCGATGAAATGGTGTTTATTATGTATCACCAAATCAATGAATTGTTGTTTAAAATGATTCTTTGGGAAATTGATCAAGTTAGTCGAGCACAAACTATTGAGGCCGCTTTTTTTACCGAAAAACTCCGTCGTGTAAGTCGTTATTTTGATATGCTTTCCTCTTCTTTCGATATTATGGGCGATGGCATGGAAAAAGAACAATACATGAAGTTTAGAAACACATTGACGCCTGCAAGTGGGTTTCAAAGTGCGCAATACCGCTTGATAGAATTTGCATCAACAGAAATTATCAACTTAATAGACAACCGCTTTAGAGCCACTATCGACCGAAATACACCTATAGAACACGCTTTTGAACACCTTTATT
Organism: Bacteroidia bacterium; assembly: GCA_040403495.1. GTDB lineage: Bacteria > Bacteroidota > Bacteroidia > NS11-12g > UBA955 > JABMMZ01. The sequence goes on along the minus strand of JBBAKM010000055.1, from coordinate 5,267 downwards.
GGCAAGCTGCCGGAAAAGACCATTCAACTGGTCAGAAAAATACACTGCTTGTTAATTTTGAGAAAAAATACAAACATGAGTTCTTGTTGAAAATGGAAGATTATAACACCACTAATTTGTGGACTAAATTTCAACAATTGCCAGCCGATGTTCAAAAAGACGAAGCCTTGGTAAAAGCCATGCGTCATTACGACTACACGGTGAATGTTAGTTGGGTCATGGCACATTACAATGCAGCAGGTAAATACTTAGGCAATGCAGAAGCCACGGGAGGTAGCGATTGGCGCAAATACATGCACCCCAAATACCAACGCAGAATTTTCTTTCCAGGATTGTGGAGCGAAGATGAACTAAAAAATTGGGGCGAAGGATTGTAGAAAAATTCCTTTGTTTTAACCACTTTTTCCATTTCTCAATTCTTTAACTTTTCAACGCCGTTGTTGGGTCTTATGACCAACAACCCATTTTCAGATTTGCTTGTCGATGGGGAACTTTTTTCACGAAGAATGAGTATTACATCAAGCTGAATGCTCTACAAACCAAAAGATTCCGTATAATTGCCCAATCCACAAGCCCAATCCACAGCAATTTACGGAATGACTGAAGGTGGAAATTAGAATTTCTAAATGGGACTTCGAGCTAATTTATCTTCTTTACTGCCTTTGTCGGTCTAAGCTTAGCCGAGAACGACAACACAATTTTCTTTAAAATTTATTATTGCAGCATTTTATAAATTAATTATGTCTAATTTTGTTATAAACAATTAATTAATTAAAAATATGCCACGCCACTTTAGTACCTTACTTTTATTTTTGTGTTTGCACTTAAGCGCTCAAACTACCATTAATTTCAATGACATCAGAGCACAAATAGACAACACAGGTATTCATATTTCGGGAAAAGATTCCCAAATTTCTGTACCTAAAATCAAGCCTTATTCATTTTTATATACCAGTTCTTTGTGGCTAGGTGGCAAAGATGTATTGACTGATAGTTTATTTTTGGCAGCCGAAGCATACAGACAAAGAGGTTTTGACTACAAACCTGGACCTATTGACTTAATAACCAATGCTTACAATCCTTCAACAGCCGCTTTTTACGACAAAATATGGGAAATAAGCAAACAAACTATTGATGATTTTAAAACAAACCGTTTGAAAAACGGCTATGTAATTCCCAATGAAATTAAAGATTGGCCAGCACACGGAAAAGACAATTTCACTTATAATTTAGCCCCTTTTGTTGACACTGATAATAATGGAAAATACGAGCCAGAAAAAGGAGACTATCCTGCAATAAAAGGCGACTACATGCTTTGGTGGGTGTTTAATGACTTGGGAGCCCACACAGAAACAAATTCAAAATCTATTGGCGTTGAAATTCACGGTTCTTGTTATGCATACCTGAATAAATTACTCAATGAATCAGACCCAGATTATATCATCAACAGAAGTTTATTTTTTAATTATAAAGTCATAAACAGAAGCAACAGAAATTACAAAGATTTTTATGCAGGTATTTTTAATGACATTGACTTAGGAGATTATTTAGATGACGACTTTGCTTTTGATTCAACTAATAATCAAATTATAGCTGTAAATAACGATAATTTTGATAACTTGTTTGGAGCAAATCCTCCTATGATGAGTTGTCAATTTTTAAATCAAAAAATGAATTCAATTAAATATTACTTGAACAATTTTAATATGGTTAATGGCAACCCAAATACGGACCAAGATTATTACTATTACTTGCAAGGTAAAAACAAAAACAACACAGAAGACACTTTAAAAGTTAGACAAAGTCCTTGCGATAATCCCAACAATTTAAATTCGGATATTAGGGTACTTTCTTCAACCCACAAAGGTTCATTAGATAAAGATTCTGCTTTCGATTTAACTTTTGTTTATTCTGTAATAAATGATTGTAACAAGGCTAGTAATACAGCACAGAAACTAAAAAATTGGTATGAAAAGGATAGTTTTCCAAGTAAATCTTATTGGGGTTTGGATATAGAAAGAAAAGAAATGCAATCAAATAATATTTCAGTTTATCCCAATCCATTTACCACCACTTTAAACATAAATATTGAATCTTTACTTGAAAGCGAAACCGCCGATATTATAATAATGGATGCAACAGGGAAAGAGGTTTATAAACAAACTATCTCTGCAAACAATCAAATTGATTTAAGTCCTCTTTCGAGTGGCTTATATGGTTTAAATATTATTACGAATAACAATTCCTATCATTTTAAAATTCTTAAAAATAAATAGTAAAACCTAAATGTAAGTTTTCACAAACTTGAAGAATTCTATTGTTGTAAATAACAATATTTTTCACCTATTTTCGTTTGGTGAATATGAAAAAGTTTTTGGTTTTTTTAGGCCTTTTTTACGCTTTAGGGTTATCTGCGCAATACAAATATCAAATAAAAGCCAATTTGCTTGTTAGAAATGGCGGTATTACCAATGGTTTTAATTTGGGTTTTGAAACCCTACACAAGAAAACCAATTTTCTAATCGATTTCCAAACTTTTGGCGAATACCCTCAAGAGACAAAGAGAATAAGTAAAGAAAATCAAGCTTATAATTTAACTGAAATCAGTGAATACAATAGCTATTTAGGTACTAATTTAGGTTTTATTACATCTTTAAGTGAATCTGATAAATATTCTCTTTCTGGCGGTTTTAAAGCCTTTGTAGGCTTACATACACGTACAACTATACAAAACCAATATACGCTTGACTCAGGTTGGGGTGGTTATGGCTGGAGTAGTAAAAGCTCCACAAATTTACTTGATGAAATACAAATCAAACAAGCCTTTGCATTTGGAGCTATTCCATTCATAAGGATGAGTGCCAAACTAAGTCCACAGTTTTTCCTAATTCCTGAAATACAACTGCCATTGATCGGAAACACCAATTCTAGTCAATCCAATCTGTTTCTAAACATGGGTTTCAACATCTCTTTGGCTTACCGTTTTTCAAAAAACAAATTCCATAATCAATTGTAATTTATGAATCATTTTAAAAGCATTCTTCTTTTGTTGTTTTTGCTGGTTTTATACCCAATAAAATCCCAAGATTTAAACAAAAAAACCATTGATTATTTTACTAAAATAATACAATACAGACCTTTGCAAGATGACTTTTTGTTTATATCTAATACAGAAGTTAGTAACCTTCAATATTCAGAATATCTGTATTGGCTGCTGCGTAAAAAAGGAGTAGATGCCTATCGAAAGGCTCTTCCAGATTCTTCAGTTTGGATGAATCAATTCAATTTCAATGAGCCTTATGTGGAATATTATTTCCGACACCCTGCCTACAAAAACTATCCTGTGGTAGGTGTTTCGTATCAACAAGCACAAGCTTTTTCTCAATGGGTGGCTGAAAGGATAATGGAAAACGAGAATTTTGGTTCTTTGAACATTGAAAAACTGATTGGCAGACTGCCCTCTGAAAAGGAATGGATGAAAGCGGCTCGTGGTACTTTGCCCGAAACTGCCATTTGGCCTTGGGAAGGCAATACCACTAGAGTTGAAAAGGGCAAAAAGAAAAATTTAGGCAAATTTCAATTTAATTATAAAAGGGATAAAGGAGAAAATGTTGAATTTAATGAAGCAGGCTTTATTACAACTCCAACCTACGCTTATTGGCCCAATACAATCGGTTTATACAATATTTGTGGAAATGTAGCTGAATGGACCGAAGAGAGAATGGCAAAAGGTGGCAGTTGGAATCAAGCGCCCTACCAAGCTAGAATAGACTATGTTAGTCCTGTGTACTCGGATACTTTCCGAAGTGCTACCATTGGATTCAGATTTGTTTTGGAAATAGTGTCTTACAAAAAAACGGTTCAAACCAAGCCTTATGAATTAACGGCACAATTGCTTGAAAAATATTTGAACCCAGTGAATGACAGTTTGTATGCTTCCATTTTTGAAACCAGTAATTTATTGTATAACACGTTTTTGAAAGAAAATCCAGAGGCCTCTTTAGCTATAAATAATAGCGAATGGCAGCAATACACCCGTTATGCTTTTCAGTTACAACACAGTTGGCATCCCCATTTTGACTTTCATCCTGTTGTAAATATTACTTATGAAAATGCACTAAGATTTTGTGAATGGTTGACCGTTAAATACAACAGTTTTCCGAAAAGGAAATTTAAAAAAGTAACATTCAAATTACCGACTAAAGAAGAATGGGAATTGGCAGCTAAAGGTGGATATAGAGGCTCCACCCCTTATCCATGGGGAAATCACTACATCAAAAATTACAAAGGAAAGTATCAAGCTAATTTTTCACCTTTAGAAGAGCAGTATTTTAATGGTTATTTAAAGACAGAAATAAAGGCTGACAGCAATATTAGAAATATTTATCAGTCAGGTGAAATTTATATGTATCCCAACAATGATTTTACCATTAGCAGGAAGGTGGATGGTTTTGAGTTCTTGTGTGACGTCAATTCATATTTACCCAACGAATTTGGATTTTATAACATGGCAGGTAATGCTTCAGAAATGCTAGCGGAAAAAGGCGTTTGCAAAGGTGGTAGCTGGAATTCACACAATAATTTTATTCGAATTGGCAGCTCAGAAACCTACACCAAACCAAGTCCAACGATTGGATTTAGGTATTTTATGAAAGTAGAAGAGAGGTAGCTAGGGGGAATTAACCAGGGTAGAGCCATTCGGGAGAGCGCAGTAATGGGAAATTAACCACGGAGAGCGCAGAGAAGGCACAGAGAGCTCAGAAAGAGGGGAAAAGAGAATACTGAGATGCTCTTCGAGCATGGGAAGAAAAACTGAGGGCGTAGTGAGGAGGAATCCTTCAAAGGTGTACTAGCGTTCTTTGTGACATTAAACAAATAAACAATCACGCTGAACGGCGTGAAACCCCTCAACCATTTAAAACCACTAAACACTCTTTACTTCCCTTCGATAAACTCAGGGTAAACTAGCTAAGTATAAACTCCCTCACGTGACTAGGCTCAGCCTTGTGGGTGACAATAATTAATTAATCACATTGAAAGGCGCGAAACTCTCGAATGTCATGGTGAGGCTCTCGAACCATAGACATCGAGACTTTTTTTCATTTAGAATACCACCCTTCGTGAGTAATTCGACTAGCTCAGTGCATAGTGACATAGTGACACAAAATACAAATTTATAATCACCTCAAAACCAGTTTGTTTACAAAAAAATTTTAATTTAAATTGTTTAATTTAAATTGTTTAATTTAAATTGTTTAATTTAATTC
>JBBAKM010000054.1:3225-5958 GCA_040403495.1 Bacteroidia bacterium | reverse complement strand
TTCTCTCTTCTCTTTTCTCTCTTCTCTTTCTTCTTTCGTCTTTTCTTATTAAGATAAGGATTTGAGTTTAGCAATTGTTTCGGTAGGGTTATTAGAACCGAATACAGTATTTCCTGCAACCAAAACATCAGCTCCGGCATGAATGATTGAAGCAGCATTTTCAAGTGTAACTCCACCATCAATTTCAATCAAAGCAGTTGATTTGTTGGTAACAATCATTTCTTTAAGTTGCTTGATTTTCTTAAGTGTATGTGGAATAAAATGTTGACCTCCAAATCCAGGATTTACACTCATCAAACAAATAAGATCTATATCATTAATGATATCCGCTAATAAATCAACGGAAGTATGCGGATTAACAGCAACACCAGCTTTCATACCCAATTGTTTAATCTGTTGAATATTTCTATGCAAGTGATTGCAAGCTTCAATATGAACAGTTAAAATATCGGCACCTGCATCCTTAAATGCTTGAGCATATTTTTCTGGCTCTTCTATCATTAAATGAACATCGCAAACTTTTTTTGTTGCTTTTCTAATTTGGGTAATAACGGGTAATCCAAAACTTATATTTGGTACAAATCGGCCATCCATTACATCTAAGTGAAACCAATCCGCTTCACTATGATTAAGCATATCACAATCTTGTTGTAAATGTAAAAAGTTTGCAGCTAGCAAGGAAGGGGCAATGATGGCCATATTATTTTTTTAATTGTAAACGTTTTAATGCTTCTTTAGCTTCATATAACTCAGGGTCCAAAGTTTGGGCTTTTTTATATTGTAAAGCAGCTGCTTCAAATTGTTTGTTTTTTTCGAGGCATTTAGCTTTCCAATAATAACCATCCGCATACATTGGATCCAATTGCGTAACTGCCTCAAAGATAGCCAAAGCGCTTGAATTCGGATAATTATCGTATAATATAAAACCTTTTTCCATTAATGCTTCTGTATAGCGATAGTTGGTATTTATGCAAGAGTCTAAATACAAGATTGCTTTTGCGTTATTGGCTATTCTTGAAAAGTAAACTCCTTTAATAAAATAGATGTCTGCCTGATAATCATTTCCAGGAAACATCTCTTGAATATTATCGCACACCATTAAACCTTCTTTATCTTTTTGTTCTGCCAATAAATTGGCCAAGGAAAGCATGGAAGCCAGATTTGGATAAATACTATTGGCAATACGAAAGTATTTTTTAGCATTTAATGTGTCTTTGGTTTTTAAGGTTAACTGTGCCTTCTGGTACCAAAGCCCTTGATTTAAACTATCTTTTTGTATGAGGGTATTCAATTGTTGAATAGCTTGGTCATAGTTTTTGATGCTATCCAAATAATCAATCAATTGTAGATTCAACTCTATACTATCAGGGTATTCTTTTAAAGCATTTTGAATGCGTAAATAGGAATCAAATTGATCCTTAGCATTTAGCTGGTTATGCTGTTCATTCGATGAATAGGAGCAACTAAACAAAAAGACAATAATCAATAATGAAATGGGATGTTTCATTTAGCTAAAATAAGCACATTCATTTGTAATGACATTTTTCTGACAAATCAATACAAAATTGCTTGTACTTTCGTCTCCTATTATAATTTTTATATGAAAAAGGGCATTGTTTTTTTATTTATTTTGGGGTTTTCTCAAATTGCAAACGCGCAACAAACTATTCCAAACGATACAGTTCATTTTGAAGGAGAAAAGCATTTTAAAAATATCCAACAATTAACTTTTGGAGGAGACAATGCCGAAGCTTATTGGAGCAATGATAGCAAACATATTGTTTTTCAGCGAAGCAATACCAAAGAAGGGGTTAATTGCGATCAAATTTTTATTGGTAAAGTGCCCCAAAAATTGGGTGATCCCTTTACCTATAAAATGGTAAGTAGTGGAAAGGGTAGAACAACCTGTGCTTATTTTATGCCAGATGGCAAGCACATCATTTATGCATCTACTCATGAGGGGGGAAATGATTGTCCTCCAGTTCCGGATCGTGCCAAGTACGGCAATAAATACATATGGCCATTGTATAATTCCTATGATATTTACATGGCAGATCTGAATGGTAAAATCGTAAAGAAACTAACTACAGCAAAGGGGTATGATGCAGAGGCAACCATTTCTTATGATGGTAAAAAAATGATTTACTGTAGTGATAAAGATGGTGATTTGGATTTGTATGTAATGGATTTGAAAACAGGAAAAGAAAAGAGGATTACAAGCGCATTGGGTTATGATGGTGGTGCTTGGTTTAGTCCTGATGGTAAAAAAATTGTTTGGAGGGCAAGTAGACCTACAACAGAAGCTGCTGTCAAAGAATACAAAGAGCTATTGTCGGAAGGGTTGGTTGCGCCTACCAATATGGAAGTTTGGACTGCTAATGCAGACGGATCTGATGCAAAACAAATTACCAATTGGGGGCAGGCCAATTGGGCGCCCAATTTCACACATGATAGTAAGAAAATCATTATTTGTAGTAACCACGAGTACAAAAGAGGATTCCCCTTTAATATGTATATGGTAGACCTAGATGGTAAAAACATGGAAAAAATTAGTAGGGATAAAGGATTTGATGCGTTTCCAATGATTAGCCCCGATGGTAAAAAAATTATCTTTGCCTCTAATAGAAATAATGGGGGCACTAGGGATACGAATTTGTTTGTTGCAGATTGGATAGACTAATTAAGAGATAAGAGATAAGAGATAGGAGATAACAGATAAGAGATATGAGATAA
>JBBAKM010000054.1:0-3125 GCA_040403495.1 Bacteroidia bacterium | reverse complement strand
AGATATGAATTAAGAGATTGAAGATGAAATACATTGATTGTAGACTTATTCAATTATTAAGTTAGATTTGTTTAAAATTTTGATTATGCAAACAGGATTAATGCACTTACATAATTTATTGCGCTGGATTATTTTGATATTGCTGGTGCTATCTGTTTTACAAGCTTATGCTGGTTGGACAGGAAAGAAAGCGTTTAAAGCTGGAGATAAAAAGACCTGGTTGTTTACCATGATAGCTGCTCATACAACTTTGTTGTTAGGGTTGTACCAAGTAATGTTTGGACGATATGGTTTTTTTGTAACTACCTTGCCAGAAGGAATGTCGATGATGAAAGATAAATTCTACCGTTTTTATTGGCTGGAGCATCCTACAACCATGATTTTGGCAATTGTATTTATTACCCTTGGTTATGGTATGTCAAAAAAGCAAGTAACTGATGAGATTAAATACAAAAAAGCATTCATGTACTTCCTGGTTGCTTTATTGCTACTATTAGCAGGAGTGCCTTGGCAGTTCAGAGAAATAGTTGGGAGGCCTTATTTTCCTGGAATGTAAGTTGCCTATTTAAATGTAAGAAACTCAAAATAAAAATGCCCCAATCAAGTGTCTAACTTTTTTGGGGCATTATAAATTCGCGGGGCTATTTTACGATTTCCATTCTCTTTTCATAACGGCAATAAATTGTTTCATTTCATCTAAAGTGCCTACACTAGCTCGTGCCCATTTTTCTCCGTTGTAGGTATCTGATCTTAAGAAAATATTTTGCTTCAACATGTTTTCTGAAAAATTGCCTGGATAATTTCCCAAAGGGAAAAATAGAAAGTTGGTATAAGATGGGATACATTCTATGTTCAGCTTTCTCAGTTCGTCATACCCGTATTTTCTGGCTATTTCATTTTTTTGTTTGCTGATTTTATGGTGCTCTGAATCGTTTAAACTTGCTTGGGCAGCGGTCATCGACAATACACTCATGGCAAACTGTGTTCTAACAAAATAATTATCACTCATGGTTTTAATATGCGCAGCACTTGCAATTATAAATCCAATTCTCAAGCCAGCCATTGCGTGAATTTTTGAGAAAGTGCCAATGACCATAACGTTTGGATTTTTTTCGATCAATCCTATCATTGATTCGTTATCGGGGGTGTCTAAATAATCTATATATGCTTCATCTACAGCCACTACAGCATTCTTTGATGCTTCTATGCAGAAATTTTTTAATGCAGCAGGAGATACAATTGTGCTTGAAGGATTAGCGGGATTGCATATATATACCAATGAAGTTTCGGTGCTTACCGCTTTAAGCATTGCATTTAAGTCGTGTGCCTTTGAAGCGTTAAGTGGCACTTCTATCACTTTGGTGCCAATCTTTTTTGCTGCTGATGGCAAAATGCCAAAAGTGGGATAAGCTGTTACTAAATTTCCCTTATTATAAACCCTTGGCAATAATCCTAAAGCTTCTCCAGAACCAGGAGTTAATAAAACTTGGTTTTCTTCAACCCCATATTTTGTTGCCAATTGTTTTTTAAAAGATTGAAGCGATGCAATATTGTATTGATATCTATGCGCTTCCCCAATTAATTGCATTACGGCTTCTTTTGCTTTTGGAGAAATTCCATATGGATTTTCATTAGAACTCAAATTAATCAATCCTTTTTCTGCCCCATAGCTTTTAAGAATACCTTCTTCATTGCCCATTACTGGTAATCTAAATCCCAATCCAAGAGTGGCCAAAGAACTGTATTTTAACCAATCCCTGCGGTTTACTGATTTCGCCATATAAACGGTTTTAATTGCAAAAGATACATTATTTCTTAAATGACTCCAACTTCATTAATTTTAAATTATAAACAGGCTATTTTTACTTTACGATCTATTAAAACCAATAACCCAATAATTCATAATTCATAATTCATATCTCATAATTCTTAATTCTCCCACATGCCCCATTATTATTCTTTAGGTAATATTCCGCACAAACGACATACGCAGTTTAGAAAGCCCGATGGTTCTTTGTATTCGGAACAACTTTTTTCAACAGAAGGGTTTAGCAATGATTATTCTTTATTGTACCACAACCATCCACCTACACAAATAATACATACCGATGAACCTATTTCTGTGATGCCAAAAGTGGCAGAAGAGAAAATGCTCAAACATAGAAGTTTCGAGGGTTTTCAAATTGCGCCAGAAGCAGATTATTTAAAAAGTCGAAAGCCTGTTTTAGTAAATAATGATTGTCATATTGTTTTAGCGGCTCCACAACAAAGTACTACCAATTATTTCTACAAAAATGCTGATGCCGATGAGCTTATTTTTATTCACGAAGGAAGCGGCAAATTATTAACTCAATATGGCGAACTGGTTTTTGGCTATGGCGATTATGTAATTATTCCTAGAGGTACTATTTACCAAATACATTTTGATACTCCTTTAAATAGATTGTTTATAGTAGAAAGTTTTAGCCCGATTCGATATCCTAAAAGGTATACTAGTAAAAATGGCCAATTGTTAGAGCATGCCCCATTTTGCGAAAGAGATATTCGTGGGCCACAAAACCTGCAAACTTTTGATGAGAAGGGTGATTTTTTAATTCAAACAAAAAAGAAAGGAGTTTTATATGGATTACATTATGGAACTCATCCATTTGATGTAGTAGGATGGGATGGATATTGTTATCCCTATGTATTTAGTATTCATGATTTTGAACCAATAACAGGTAGGGTGCATCAACCGCCTCCGGTACATCAAACCTTCGATGCACATAATTTTGTGGTATGTAGTTTTTGTCCTCGATTGTATGATTACCATCCCAATGCAATTCCTGCTCCTTATAACCATAGCAATATAGATAGTGATGAAGTATTGTATTATGTTGCTGGAGATTTTATGAGTAGAAAAAATGTTACCCGAGGGATGATAACCTTGCACCCGGCTGGCATACCGCATGGACCTCATCCAGGAGCTGTAGAAAAAAGCATTGGTAAAAAAGAAACTTTGGAATTGGCAGTGATGGTAGATACTTTTCATCCTTTGCAATTAACCGAAGAGGCGCTGGCTATCGAGAATCAAGGATATACGATGAGTTGGGCTGAGTGAAAGATGAATTAAGAGATAAGAGATA
>JBBAKM010000053.1:0-6073 GCA_040403495.1 Bacteroidia bacterium | reverse complement strand
CAAACTGAAATTGAAGCAATTCAGGAAGAACGAAGATTGAAAAAAGCTAAAAATAAAGCCAATAAACTAGAGTTTGTTTAGAAGTACAATATAATAGTATTCTAATATTGAAACTCTTTGAGCATTTGAACTCCTGTTTCTGAAATTTGAATATTTGAAGTTGAATCAAATTCGACCCAATTAAATTTATTTTTCAAATCACTAATAATTTGATAAAGACTTTTAGGAACTGAGGCATTTAAATACACAAAAGCCGTATAAATATGATTTAGCGTTACTTTTTCAACATTAAGTTCTTTCTTTAAAAAATAAATATAAGCCAATATTTTTTTAGAATGTGTATTTAAATTGTAATCATTTAAAAATTTATTAAAATCAACGCCCTTTGATGGAGAAAAATCGATTCTCTCAATTACTTTGTAGTTAGAATTATTAGATTCAAATTTGTCTGCATTTAACACTTTAACACTAGCTTCTTCTGTTGAAATTTGTTTAGTCAACAACTGAGACATGTGGTTAATCCCTTTTGTTGTTAAACTATACATTGAATGTTCTTCGATTTTAGCAAATCCTTTCTTTAACAAAAATTTAATATTATTAGATAAATTCTTAATTCTATTATCTGTAAAACGGTTAGACAAAATATACTTTTCTCTTAAAAGAGATTCATTAAAAAGGGATTCACCACTGTTTGTTCCGCAAATTGCATAGAACAACAACCATTCATTTTCCGACTTAAAGTCTAACATTTTATGGATAGTCGGTAAATTTTGGCAATAGTAGTCTATATTTAAATTTGTACTCGATTCGGGCAACGCATTTAAATTCATTGGTAAAAGCTGGTTTGACTGACTTTCGTTCAATACTGCATTTACCTTTGACAATATATCACTAGTGATAAATTTCTTGAAATCAATAAAATGTTCTTTAACAAGTTCATGATTACCTTCTACTTCGAATTCTAAACCATTGAGTTTAAATTTTAGCTTTAATGTAGGTGTTGTCATTTTTAAAAAGTGTTTGTTTGTGTTGCTTTTGATAAACTTAGTACTTTATACTATTGTTTCGACTGCAAAAATAAGATATAATTACTAAAGTACCACTATTAAATTAAAAAAAAATTAACAAAAAAGACACTTAAACTAATAAAAAAAAGAAAAAATACCAATAATAATCTGTTTTTGAGGTAATTATAAAAATAATACATATATTACTTTGTTTGGAAATTAAATTTTGCTCCTTAAAACATAAATTAACATAAACAAAACAAATGACATTATACTTATTTTTTAGAGTCGAAATTAAAGAAATTGCAAAACTAAACCAGTCAATAAGCTGATTTAATGACTATTGAAATAGTAGTTAATATATACTATATTAATGCAACCTATAACAATATTAATACAATTTATATTAAAATGTACCAAAAAATAATACAAACATGTTACTTTTGTTACACAAACAACTTAATTTTACTTAATTTTAAATTAAATGTACCGATTTATTTAAAACAAATTAACAAAACATGTGTTTCTAACAATACAACATAAATTAAAAAAATCAATATGATATCAAAATTACAAAACAATTCTTTTATTAAAGTTCAATATTCCGGTTTGGATGTTCATGAAATAAAGAACAATCAAATCACTGAAATCATGTTGGACATACAAAATTTATATGAAGACATTCTATCATGCATACAAAATGATATACTAAAGCACAACGGCGAAATTACACTAGACATTGATCAAGAATTTAAATCTATAAAGATGAATTACGCTAACATTCCCGACGATCTATACACTTCCATTAGACAATTATTGGATTAGCTCACAACTAAGTATAAATGCTCAATTTTTGTTCCTTTTTTGTATTATATGTTTTATTGACGTAAATTGCACCCACTAAATCACATGGACAAAATTATTGAAATGAAAACCAATGATAAAATAGTCAAATCTATTCAGTTAATTGATAACCAAACAATTAAAATCACTTTTGAAGATAACATCGAAATTGATGTTGATGCTATCAAGAATGCATTCGAAGAATATGACCTTTTTACCAATGGTAAAAGACTTAAAAAACTCTTTATTACAGGCTACAAAACACTGATTACCAAAGAGGCAAGACAGTACGGACAATTACAAATGAAACAGCGGAAAAACACAGTTGCTGCTGAAGCTTTTGTTGTACATCAACTTCACCAAAAAATGGTAGTTAACTTTTATATTAATTTTATAAAAACCGATTATCCAATCAAATTTTTCTTGGATGAAAAAAGTGCTATTGAATGGCTGAACACTATTGAATGTTAAAATAGTTAATATGTTGTAAAGAAATATTTAGCAACTCAAAGGTCATTTTCCCTTAATTTCGTGACATATTTCTTTGAGCATGGTATTTTTCCCCTTAAAACGACTCTTTTTTTTATTAGTTTTATTTTTAATTCCTTTTTCAAAAGGAAATGCTCTTCCTTTGGATTCAGCTTTTCAAAATGATATTTACTACATAAAACTACTTAAAACAAACTCTCAAGTTCCAATATTTTATAATGATCAAGTTAGAAAGGCTATACAAAATCTACTCAAAAACACAAACAATAGCACTTCTATCTACTTAGGGAAAGTTCAACACTATTATCAAAAATATGTTTCACTTTTTGAAACAAATGGCATTCCTAAACAACTTTTCTTTTCTGTTTTTTCTAATAGCAATTGTAATCCTAACTTTACCGATATTGACGGTGCCTCGGGATTGTGGGCTTTCCCATTTGCAATTGCCAAAAAATATGATTTAAAGACCAACAGTTATGTTGACGAAAGACGAAACCCTGACAAAAGCACCACTGCTGCTGTTACTTATTTTAATGATTTAAATACCATATACAAAGATTGGCTTAAAACTATTGTTGCTTTTAGAATTGGCCCAATAAATATGAATATGGCAATACATAAATCGGGGAATCAACTCGATTATGATTTAATTCACCCACATTTAATCCCACAACACCAAGAAATTGCCTCTCAATATATGGCTTTTTGGTACATTTGGAATTTTCATCAAGAACATAAAATTATTTCTCAAAAATACAGGGTGCCTGATGCAGACACGGTTCATGTTCAACAGGAAATTAGCTTTAGCGCGTTGGCATACCAATTAAATATTAATGAGGACTTATTAAAAACATTGAATGCTGAACTCAGACTTAATATTGTTCCGGTTTTTTACAACAATGTTGGTCTAAGACTTCCCAAGGATAAAATTGCTTTATACCACGAAAAAAAACTAGAAATATTCCCTCAATTGGCGGTTTCAAATAAAGATTCGTTACTTAATGACTCTATTATTCTTGACAATACTTTTGATATTGCCAAAAAACCAATCACACCGCCTGTTCCAGAAAACAACTCAACAAGTAAAAAAACTTTTATTAGCTACACCGTAAAACAAGGCGATGGATTACTCTTACTCGCAGACATATTCGATTGCAAAACCACTGATATTAAACGTTGGAATGGAATAAAAAAAGACATGATTTTTAAAGGCCAAAAGCTTAAAATTGAAGTTCCGAGCAACAAAGTAAGCACTTATAAAAAAATCAATGCTATGAGTATGTCTGAAAAAAGAAGATTAGCTAAAAAAAGATAATCTTTCTATGAAAAATGGATTAAACAAACCTTCCATTCTATACATCCTTCCTGGACTGTTGTTTTATTTATTTTCGGTTTTTATTGCCCCATTTTTATCCATTAATTCACCCTCTCTTCTTGCTATCAGTATTTCTGTATTAATAATAAACTTATGGATAGCTGAAATTATCCCCATTTGGATAGCCTCTTTAATTCCCTTTTTTCTTCTCCCTATCCATAACATCACTTCATTTAGTGACTTATTTCGCCATTACACCAACCCTGTTATTTTCTTATTTTTGGGTGGCTTTCTACTTGCCTACGCTGTCGAAAAATGGGAATTACACAAAAGATTTGCCTTCAAACTACTATTACTTACAGGTAACAAACCCAAACAAATTATTGCTGGGATGCTATTAACTTCATTCTTATTAAGTATGTGGATTAGCAATACTGCCACCACTATCATGCTACTTCCCATTGGATTATCTATCTCTAAACTAATTCTCAACAATGGACAAACGAAAGACCTTTTAAACCTATCTGCACTTTTAGTATTATCAATTTCAATGGGTGCAAACATAGGTGGTGTTGCCACTTTAATTGGGACTCCCCCTAATATTGTTTACAAAGGTTATGTAGAAACAATTTTAAAGCAAGACATTTCATTTACTGAATGGATGATGATAGGATTTCCCATAAGTATTGTTATGCTTATTGGCACTTATTTCCTTTGCACTCAATTTTTGTTTAAAATCAAGAACAAGGCAATTCCACACGTTACACAATTATTAAATGACAGTTATTCAAAACTAGGTAAAATGAATTTACCTCAGAAAATTTGCCTTATTGTATTTGGTTTAGCTGTTTTTTTCTGGATTTTTATAGAACCAATTAATACTTTTTTAAAAACCCAAAATAGCCCTATTAAACTCCATGAATTTACTATTGCACTTTTCTTCAGTTTTACATTATTTCTTATTCCATCAAAATCTAAAGAGAGTAAACAAATATTAATACTGTCTGACTTTAAAAAAATCAATTGGAGTATCTTGCTTTTATTTGGAGCAGGAATTAGTTTGGCCAAAGGACTTGAAAGTACAGGTGTTATTCAAAACATAAGCCATTTTATTCAGTCTAATAACTTTACAAACTTATCTTTACTTGCGCTTATTCTTATTGGATTGGCATTATTTCTTACAGAGTTTATGAGCAATGTTGCTTTGTCACAAATCATTATACCTGTTATTTTTGGTTTGGCTCATAGTTTTCCTGAATCACATCCACATCAACTTGGTATACCTGTTACTATTGCTTGCAGTTTTGCTTTTATGTTACCTATAGGAACTCCTCCCAATGCGGTAGTATATAGTTCAGGATTAATTTCATTAAAAACAATGATTAAAAGTGGTTTTTATATTAACTTGCTTGCCATTTTAATTTTATGGTTAAGCAGTCAATATTTTATTCCATTGTTTTTTTAGCTTTTTTATTTGCTGGCTGCAACTCAAAAAGCGCTGAAGAACAACACTATGAAACAATACTAAACAAACACCGTCAACAAACTGATATAGACTTATTGGCTAATAAAATTGTTGAACCTAAAAATTTCGATGGACTGCTTTATTACTCACCTCAACTTAATTACAAAATTGTTGCTAATGTGGAACGAATAGTGCCTCAAAAAGTAGAATTTACAACCAATACCGAACGAGTACCTGTGTATTATAAATACTGTAAACTTTCTTTTAAAGTAAACGACACTGCTTGTGTTTTATATGCATATACACAAAAACCTGACGAAAAATCAGGTTTATTTATTCCATTTAAGGATTTATCTTGTCAATTAGAATCATACGCTGCAGGCAGATACATTGAGATGGATGGTTTGCAAAACAAAGACAGCATTGAACTAGATTTCAATTACGCTTTCAACCCTTATTGCCACTATAATTCAACCTATAGCTGTCCAATTGTTCCTTTTGAAAACCATTTAAAAGTTCACATTTTTGCTGGAGAAAAAAAACTTCATTAAGCCGCTTATTTAAATTTCAACTCCTTAAAAATATCTTTCAAAGTATCGTAGGTATCAAAATCATCTGCTTCTATGAATGATTTATCAACCCATCGAACCTCCGTTATATCTTCTTCCAATTGAGGAACAAGTGGATTGTCTCCCCATGCTATCATATTGAACCAATAAGTTATTTTAATAACCCATTGTCCTTTTAAAATGTACATGTGGTAAGTGGTACAATTTTTATTTCTTATGCCTATAAAATTCACACCACACTCTTCATGAACTTCTCTTAATGCGGCCAATCTTGTGTCCTCACCTTTTTCTATTTTACCTTTTGGCAAATCCCACTTCCCTAATCGTTTTATTAGCAATAACTGATGGTTTTCATTCATCACGATTCCACCCGCGGCTTTTATTA
>JBBAKM010000052.1:0-6252 GCA_040403495.1 Bacteroidia bacterium | reverse complement strand
TTATACTAGGTTTTGTAATTGAGATTTACGCCATCTTTAAAAAAGCAAAATAAGCCCTGGCTTTTTGTTTTTCAATCTAATTTTTATTCATGCAATTATTTGAAGCAGTTGTTATTGCCATTGTAGAGGGCTTAACTGAATTCTTACCTATTTCTTCTACGGGACATATGATTATTGCTAGCTCTTTGCTTGGTATTGCAGCAGATCCATTTACCAAACTTTTTGAAGTATGCATTCAACTTGGTGCTATTTTATCGGTAGTGGTACTCTATTACAAAAAGTTTTTTCCGCTCACTAACTGGAAATTTTATATCAAATTACTAGTAGCTGTTACACCAGCACTCGCCATTGGATTTGTATTATCTGACACCATAGATGCATTACTTGAAAGTCCTACCACTGTTGCTGTAACTTTATTAATAGGGGGTGTTGTGCTTCTATTTATAGACAAGTTATTTAATGCACCAACGATCGAATCAGAAGAAAAAATTACATTCAAAAACGGGTTGACGATTGGATTTTGGCAATGTTTAGCACTGATACCGGGCATGAGCCGAAGTGCTGCTACTATTATTGGTGGGATGCAACAAAAACTAACTCGAAATGTTGCCGCCGAATTCTCGTTCTTTTTAGCCGTGCCAACCATGGCCGCAGCAACTAGTTATAAACTCTTAAAGGCCTATAAAACAACCCCTGAAATCCTATTCAACAAAGAAAACCTAATACTATTAGGAGTGGGCAATCTAGTAGCCTTTATAGTTGCGCTCCTCGCTATTAAATTTTTTATAGGGTTTTTACAAAAGCATGGCTTTAAACTATTTGGATGGTACCGCATTATTGCAGGTATCACATTACTAGCGCTTATCTACACGGGAATATTAAAATAATTGCACGGCTGCTTTTGTTTTGTACTTGAAGCCCTTATCTTTAAGAAAACAAAAACGACTGCATGCAAACTGCACCCAAAAAAGTTATTAATGGTTGGGCCATGTATGATTGGGCCAATAGTGTATATAACCTAGTTATTACATCTACCATTTTTCCGGCCTACTACGAAGCTGTAACCGGCGATGATAACGCAGCTACTACCGTAGATTCAGTAACCTTATTTGGAAGAACCTTTGTCAATACGGCACTTTACAACTACGCCCTTGGTGTTGCTTTTGTAATTGTTGCACTCATGAGCCCGGTACTATCCTCTATTGCGGATTATAAAGGCAATAAAAAAAGTTTTTTGTTTTTCTTTTGCACGATGGGTAGTATCGCATGTAGTGCACTCTACTTTTACGATAGCAGCAATTTATTATATGGTCTCTTATGCATGATTATAGCTTGTGTGGGATTTTGGAGCAGTCTTGTTTTTTATAATTCATACCTGCCTGAAATCGCTGCTCCCGAAGATCAAGACAGGGTAAGTGCCAGAGGCTTTGTAATGGGTTATATTGGAAGTGTGATTTTACAAATCATTTGTTTTGTTTTTGTATTAAAGCCAACTCTTTTTGGTATCACAACCGGTAAGGCATCACAACTATCCTTTTTACTAGTAGGGGTTTGGTGGTGGGGTTTTGGACAATGGGCATTAAGGCGCTTACCCAAAGGAAAACCGGCTACAAAAAATCATTCAGGTAATGTATTTACTGGAGGATATAAAGAATTACACAAAGTATGGAAGTTACTTACCCACATGCCAGTACTCAAAAGATTTTTAGTTGCATTTTTCTTTTATAATATGGGTGTGCAAACCGTTATGCTAGCGGCTACCCTTTATGGAAAAAGTGAGTTAAATATTCCTACTACTAATTTAATTATTGCCATTTTAATTATTCAACTTGTTGCCATACCCGGCGCATTTACCATTGCCAAGCTTTCTAAAAAATTAGGCAATTTTACCACCCTCATGATTACGGTATCTATATGGGTGGTGATGTGTATTATGGGCTACTTACTACCCAGAGATGGCATTATACAGTTTTATGCACTTGCCACTTGCGTAGGCTTCATTATGGGTGGCATACAATCTTTGAGTAGAAGCACTTATGCCAAACTCATGCCCGACACACCTGATACTACATCCTACTTTAGTTTTTATGATGTTGCTGAAAAAATAGCAATTGTAATTGGTATGTTTAGCTTTGGTTTTATCAATGAAATAACTGGCTCCCAAAGAAATTCAATACTTGTACTGATTGTATTTTTTGTAATCGGATTTATACTACTAGGCATTGCCGCAAAAGCAAATAAATTACACGCAACAAAAGGAGAATAATGCTATGAAACTGTACTCGGTTAATGCTGGAAATTTTAAACTAGATGGGGGTGCGATGTTTGGCGTAGTGCCAAAAAGTATTTGGAATAGAAGTAATCCAGCAGACGAAAACAATATGTGTAGCTGGGCCATGCGTTGCTTACTAATTGAAGACGGAAACCGTTTAATCCTTGTAGACAACGGTATGGGCGATAAACAAGATGCTAAATTTTTTGGTCATTACTATTTGCATGGGAATGATACACTAGAAAAATCATTAGCAAAACATGGATTTACCCCCAACGATATTACAGATGTATTTTTAACCCACTTACATTTTGACCACTGCGGTGGATCTATCAAAAAAGAAGGAGACAAATTAATCCCTGCATTTAAAAATGCTACTTATTGGAGCAATGAGGCGCATTGGAAATGGGCCATAGCACCCAATGCGCGAGAAAAAGCTTCTTTTTTAAAAGAAAATATTTTACCCATTGAAGCTTCTGGACAACTATCACTGATAGAAACGCCTTCGACTCATTTTACAATTGAGGGATTACTTACCACTGGTACATTTACAAATCATATTGATGTTCGGTTTGTGCACGGACACACCGAAAAAATGATGCTACCTCAAATTCATTACAAAGGACATACCATCGTTTACATGGCCGATTTGCTGCCATCGGTGGGACACTTGCCCCTTCCCTATGTAATGTCTTATGATATGTTTCCGTTAACAACCCTCACCGAAAAGAAATCTTTTTTACAGGAAGCCCTTGAAAAGGAGTATGTGCTCTTTTTTGAACACGACGCTGTGCATGAATGCATAAAACTAATTCAAACAGAAAAAGGGATCAGAGCCGGCGAAGCCTTTACAGTAGCAGATTTATAATTGGGCAGCATCTTAGCTTGCAACAAATCTATCTGGCTCTAACCAGGGAACTTAAAGGATAGCGAAGATTTTTAAAACCCATCATATCGGCTTTAATACTACCCACAATAATATCGCTTTCGATACGTATCGGAATATGGTTTAAATCGTCGGTGACCCAAATGGTCATTTTTTCACCTCCTTCAAACAATGCCCCTTTAAGAAGTAAAGGCTTAAATTTTATTGCATAAAACGTGCCATACTGCGTTTTTACGCGCTCTTTACCAAGGTATTTGACATACACATTGTACACCTGGTTGTCTAAAAATAAATGAAAAGGGATTTTATCCTCTACCTTGTAGGTATTAAAATCAATATTACGCAAATAATAAATTGAGCTCACAACATCCTGCACACAATTAGGAATTTTATAAACCCCCTCTGCACCAGTTGCCGTATTGAGTTTTTGATTGAACACTATATTTTCCTGCTTTTTATAGGTTCCTTCTTCAATATTCCTTAGAAATTTAATTGGCTGTAAATGAAAGGTATCGATATATGATTCGTAGCGATCACGCACTTTAAAAATCCAATCGTAACGACTATTGGATGTACCTATGCAGGTTGCATGATAGGCGGGTATCTCATTAATTTTTTCTTGCGTTATGGAAAATTTTGCAGCGCCTGCCTTAATGTATAATCCAATAACAGAATAGTATAAGTTATAATTGATTTCTTCACCACTATTAAAAGCAATATTCTTAACGCCACAAAAATCATCACCCGCTTTTATAGGGTGTACAACAAATAAACAGACAAAAACGTAAGCTGCTATTTTATGAATCATCTGATCAA
Source organism: Bacteroidia bacterium (assembly GCA_040403495.1). Taxonomy (GTDB): domain Bacteria; phylum Bacteroidota; class Bacteroidia; order NS11-12g; family UBA955; genus JABMMZ01. The sequence continues at coordinate 2,278 of JBBAKM010000052.1, read as the reverse complement.
AGTTAAGAGCGCTTTCGAAAATATTGTAAACGTAGTAGTATGAGTCCACCTAAACAAGCGGGTATAATTAAATTTAACAACCAAATACCGCCTGCTGCTGCTAAAATACCCAATGTGTTTGCACTATACATGCCAAACAAAAGTAAACTCACTTTTCCGCGAATGCCCAATTCGGCAAGTGTTAAGGTAGGTATAATAGCAAGAATTAAAAAAAGTATCGACGTAAGTGCCATCAATGTTGGTACATCAATAAATACGCCACACAACTTAAAAATTAAAACATATTGAAGTAAAAATACAAGGTATCTAACCCCTGAAATAACCGCAAGTTGCAGCAGCAACTGTTTAGGAATAGTTTGAATAGATGCTAATAAATAAACATATTTTGAAAAAAAAGAGACCTTTGCCAATTGATTTGCGAAAAATGGGATAGCTGCATAACAAAGAATGAATAGAACAATAAAGAAAAATAAAATCCCATAGAAACCAGTCAAAACAAATTCGGATAGTTGTAATTGCGCTTGTAATTGTAAGTGCAAACTAGGGTACATCCAAATAATTGCAATAAGGCCAACCAAAAGAGTTACTAGCAGTTGGCTGGCACTTGCTACAAAAGAAAGCACCACGCCTTTCAAACGGTTACCATCAGATAAAAGTATTGATTTGCCAATAGATTCACCCACTCTGTTGATACTCGAAAATGAAACTGCTTGACCCGTTAAAATTGCCGCATAAGCAGCCCTAAATGAAAGAGGCTCTAACCTTTGCGTGAGTTGTTTCCATTTAAAGGCTTCTAGTCCCCAATTAAATGCCGTTAATACAGTTATAAACATTAGATAGCTGAAAGCGGTGCCAAATGGAATTTGCTGCAAAGAATGAATAAAAGTAGGTAGTTGCTCCTGCGCTTTTATTTGATGATAAATCGAATAGCAGAGCCATAGAAATAAAATCGGCGCTAACAGATATTGAACAAATATGTTGAGTTTCTTGTGCAGTGTTTTGGGCATTTAGGTAATTGAAAATGCTTGTTTAGCAAAAGTAGGTAGAATCTCAAAGGAAGCATGTAATTTCACATCAAATTGAAAAAAGAGCAGATCATATTAGGTATTGACCCTGGTACCCAACTAATGGGATATGCATTACTGCGGGTAACTGGCAATACGCCGCAGGTTATTTTTATTGATGCGCTCAAATTAACAGGGCAAAAAGATATCTATGCAAGGCTTGAAATGATTCATACCAAGGTTATCGAACTCATCAAATTATACCAACCCACTTCTTTTGCTATCGAAGCACCCTTTTTTGGAAAGAATGTACAAAGTATGCTCAAACTTGGTAGAGCACAAGGTGTAGCCATTGCAGCAGCCATGCAAACTGGACTTTCTGTTACAGAATATGCACCTAAAAAAGTAAAACAATCCATTACAGGAAACGGTAACGCAAGTAAAGACCAGGTTTGGCAAATGTTACAACGCACCCTTCAAATAGAAGTAAAGCCACAATATTTTGATGCCACGGATGCCCTCGCCGTTGCGCTATGTCATTACTACCAAAGCACATCGCCACTGGCGGCAGCGGGTGGAAAAGGATTTAAAGGATGGGATGATTTTATTGCAAAAAATCCAGGAAAGGTTAAATTATAAAGTATCGTTTTATAATGATAAAGCAGCTACAATTTTACTTTGTACTAGTGCCAATAATTCTGGCGTTGCCTTTATTTTTTCTCTTGTAAAATTAATATCGTTGGCACTATTGATAGGCATTAAATGAAGATGCGCATGTGGCACTTCAAGCCCTACAACACTTATGCCACAACGGTTACACGGAAAAGATTTTTCGATGGCAGCAGCAATTGGTTTTGCAAACCCCAATATTTTTTGAAGGTAGATATCCGGTAAATCTAAAAACTTATCGGTTTCGTTTTTAGGAACAATGAGTACATGTCCTTCAACAAGCGGAAAGACATCTAAAAAGGCATAAAAATATTCGTCTTCCAAAATTTTGTAAGAAGGAATTTCTCCAGCAATGATTTTAGAAAACAAAGTCATACAATAAAATTAAACAGTGATATTATCTATCCTGAATTTTAGAACGCCAGCAGGGGTTTGAATCTCTGCAACTTCACCCACTACTTTTCCCATCAAACCTTTTCCGATGGGAGAAGTACCTGATATTTTTTGTGCTTTTAGATCTGCTTCTTTTTCACCCACAAGTTGATACGTTACTGTTTTTTTAGTGGCCATATTGGTAATGGTCACTTTGGTAAGTATGGTTACTT
>JBBAKM010000051.1:0-7320 GCA_040403495.1 Bacteroidia bacterium | reverse complement strand
TAAATTTGTGTAAATTTGAAATATAATCCGTGTCAACTTTTTTCAGGACGAGACACACGGTGTTAGTGGTAAAATGGGATTCTTTAGAAGCAAAATGGAATTCATAGAGACGCCATGCATGGCGTCTCTACTTCAATACCGTAATGGTTCCGCTATGATTTTTTATTTTATTATCCAAATCTTGAACTTTTGCTCTGTAAATATAAACACCTTCAAATTCAGGTTGCCAAACATGATTGGGGTTTTTGGTTTCTAATATCTTTTGACCCCAACGATTGAAAATTTCTAAATGGTAATTTTTAATAAAATAAGGTGAACTGACTTTAAATGTTTCATTTAATCCATCATTGTTTGCTGAAATGGCTTCAGGAAAAAAGAACACAAAACTTGGATATACCAACATCATTTTAGAAATACTATCCTCGCAACCGTTTTGGTCTTTTACATACAGATATGCTTTTGCTTTGCCCGTGTCATTAAATTCAATCTGTGGTTCTTTTTCTGTGTTGGTTTGCCATATTCCATTCAGATTAAATTGCCAATTGTATTCATTGGCTCTCTGGCTTTGGTTGTTCATTTGAAACACAATGGCGTTTTCTTTGGTTTCTGTTTTTCTAAAAGAAAAATCAGCAATTGGCAGAGCAGCTACCTCAAAAGTGATGTTTTTAGTTTGCTCACAAGTATTTTTGCCAACTGCAACAATGTTTGTATTGTAAGTGTTTATTGATGTTGGATTAAGCTTTAATACATCATTATTACTAGAGTTTTCTACATTTAAAATGATGTTATTCCCATTGAAAACGGTTTTAAATTCATTGATTTCGTTGTTTTGCCACTTTAGGTTTATTGGCAATTTATCTCCAAAACAAATCGTTTTATTAAAATCAACATCAAAATTTGGCAATGGTTTAATTTCAATAGTTTTTTCTATTGAATCTTTACAGCCTTTATCAGTTTGGGATGTTAATTTTAATAGATATGTATTGGGTTCATCAAAAGTAAGATTTTCGAAAAAGTTGTTCGTTTTTTCAATGTGTTTTAGTTCGTTTATATAAAAACTTTGTTTAACAACGTTTAAATTATTAAATTGTGTATTGGTGTTGAGCAAAACTGGTTGTTGATTTAGGCAAACACTTTCACTTGACAAACTAAAATTGCTGATTGGATGTCTAAAGACTTCTGTTTGAATACTTGAAGTATCCAAGCAATTGAATTCGTTTTTGGCAATAGCAAAAATATTAAAAACACCTGCTGAGTTATAAGTATGTTGAGTTAAGTTATTGATTGCAGCATTACCCCAATTGATTGTATAAATATCATTTGAATTGATTTGTAGGGTTGTTAAATTATTGTTTAAACAGGCTTGTTGCTCTTTAATTTCAAATTTAGATTCAGGATGAGGCAACACTGTTATGGTTTGCTCAAATGTATCTGAACAGAAAAACTCCCCTTTTACAATTGCCTTAAAATGATGACTGCCTGTATCATTTATTCTTGTGTTTAAAGTTTGATTTTGATGGTTTTGATTCCAATAAGTATTGAAAACCAAACTGTCTGAATTTCCATTGTATTGACTTTGATTTACAAATTCAAATTGATTGCCTCTCAAACATTGGCTATCTTTCAATAAATTAAAATTGGCAATTGGTTTAGGATAGGTTTGGGTATAAAAAGTATCAAGGTTGTAGCAATTGAATTGGTTGATACTTTTAGTAATGTATTGGCGGGTGCTTGAAAAACCTTGATTGTTGTGAAAGTTAACAAAATTAAATTCGTTATTTGTACCTAAAACACTATCTTGATTATTATAAAGCCAAATGTTTTGAGTACTGCTGTTGTGGTCTTTAATATGGTAAGAGGCAGGCTCACATTGCTTGAAAATATGATTTATATTGTTTGATTTTAAAACACTAAATGTGTCTTGATTGATTAAAATAATTGGTTTTGGTTTGGGATTGAATACAGAAGTAAAACTGTCTTTAAAAATAGAGAAGCACCCATTAGTTGAAAGTAATTTGAAGGTTAAATGCTGTTTTTGTTCATTAAAATAGGATTGATGAGTCGATAATTGATTTTGATAAATAGTAAAAGTATCTTTTTTAAGATTATTCCATTGACAAACGAGTTGGTGTGCATCTTTAAATGATGCATTTAACAAAAGAGTATCTACATTACAACCATGTTCTTGTGAAAGATTGAATGACTGAATTAGAGGCTGTTTTTTAATCAACAAACTATCCGTGTATTCTTTAATGCGGTTACACACAGCATGATAACTTTTTAGCCGCACCTCATAAAAACCATCTTGCTGATAACGATGTTTTATTTTCATACCGGTTTTGATGTTGGGATAATTTTGCACCAAACTATCTCCATCTCCAAAATACCATACCAATTTATAAAACGAACTATCGCCTAGGTAAGTGATTGAAGTGGTATCTGTGCAGGGATTGGCATCTGTGCTTGCAGAAAAAAAGAGTTTATACTCTGGAGAATAAGTGTTGGGGAGAGAGTAAATAGTTAAATCATTTGCACCCCAACCATATTTATAAAGAGAACCACCATCTAATTCAGTGCTGTCAAAAGGTCCGCAACTTGAATAATTCATAAATTGCAGGCTATCCCAATAAGCCACCTGACAGGCATTGCCTCTTTTGTTAGGAAAATTGATGCGATGTATTTTATTTAACAAAAAAACATAGATTTTGCCATCTGGGGCAGTTTGCATGCCATATCTTCCATTAGGACCACCGCCTTTTGGATAACCTTTTGGTAAAGGAAAATTCCGAACAAATTGTTTTCTGTTTGTATATAAATTGTATTGTAAAATTCTTCCAAAAAAGTTGCCTGTATAGCCAGTCCAAGGCTCTGTGGTGATGTATATAAAAGAATCGTTTGGAGAGATGGCTAGATTAATACAAAGTTCATTTTTAAATTCATTGTGAGCCACTAATGTTTTTTCATTACTAAAACTGCCCGTTGTTCTGTTGAAATCATATTGCAACACATGCCCATTGCTGTTATGATTGGGATGTACCCCTGAAGTAAACAAGCGGTTAAAATCGGAATTCATTTTTATAAAACCATGGGTAGGCTCATTGTTGCCTAAACTAAATGAAGTAGTTACATTGGATAATACAGGTGTTTTGTTTAATCCTGAACTTGTAATTTTAAAACTTAATAATTGAGTTTGGTTCTTTGACACTATAAGCCAAATATCTGTATTGTTGCTGTGATTGGCAAAAGTTAAATTGCAACTAACGCCTATCCCTGACATAACTATTGAATCTTTAAATACAACCTTACCCAATCCACCATTAAAACTCAAATCTACTAATGCCATAGAAAAACTATTTTCTTTATAATAGGGTTTCTGATACTCTTGATTGACCATGTAGAAAACATAATATAAGTTCGGCTTTTGGGGAATTGGAATAATTAAACAATTTCGATTTAAAGCTGCTGCACAACATAAAGAAAATTTTAATCTTCCGTTGTCCATTATGGTATCTTTTTTATTCCAAATATCCACTCCATTGGTATAAAATAGTATTTTTCCATTGCAATCACTTATTGCACTTGTGTGAGATTCATTAAATCTTAGTGGATTTATTGAAATACTATCATTATTAATTCCAGTTTTTATTAACTTAGCTTCTTTGCCATTAAAATCAATGCCTTGCATTTTGCCAATTGGCCAAACATTGCCAAATTGGGCATTTAATGCAATCATCATGCTAAAAAAACAATATAATAAAAATAGTTTTTTCATAACAAATTTATTAAAAACAAGAGAGGAAATAAATTACTTTAACAAATATAATATAAAAAACATTAAAACATAGTTTTGTAAACAAACTCTTTGATTTGAAACAATAAAATCCTCAAAACGCTAGAACAAATAAGACCCATCATCAATCCATTTTAATGGATTGTTTTAATATAAATTGATATTTGCTTATAATCAACGCTTGTACGAATGATATATTTGCAATAATTGATTTGCCAATTAAATTCAATATTGTTTTTTTTGCGCATTGGTTGTAACAGCGGATTTATAACCATGAATTATTGATGCCAATTTTTTGGATTGTGATACAAACTTATTACTGTTTTCATTGTTGGAGGTGGAATTAAATTCATTTATACCAAAAATAATAATTCCATGAATATGGTTTGGCATCACCAAAAATTCACTTAATTCAATATTCATAACAGAGCGCAATACAATAGTTTTATAGCATTCATTATTGGCAATATGTTGAAGATATGCAATGGAATTCTTTAGAGACGCCATGCATGGCGTCTCTAAAGAATCATTAACCCCAAATAGTTAATGCGTTTTTTTTGTTCAGATGACTATAAAACACATTCCTTCTTTTAATAATTTTAGAATTTTAATCTAATTGAATCTAAACGGGATTTATTTTTGAATAAATCAAACATTATATTACAAAAAAAAATTTCAACAAATACAATTATTATCTCTATTTTTCGTTTTTAAAATCATGACTAAAACAAGCACCATTTTCCTGCTCACTATTTTATTAGGGAGTTTATCCCTTTATTCTCAATCTTACGATTTCAACAATTACAAGTACCGCTTTCAGAAATTGAGGGGCTTGTCTACTGAATTTAATACCCAAAGCGTAGGCGTTTATGAAAACTCAAAAATAACCTATTTAAACAACACTACTCCAACAATTGAGAGTGAATCCAACCCATACTCTTCTTTTAATGGCAGAGGAAGATTAAATTATTTTCAGGACGTAAACACCAATAAATTACAACAATACATCAATGCCCATATTGGCATTGGGAAAGGCTTTACGAGGAACAATGATTTTAGAAAAGACAATGATACAACAAGCAATTTGAATAAAGACAACAACAATTCATTAGATTTAGGTTTTGAAATTCACAATCGATTTTACAATGAACAAAACAATTTCTTTTTATTAAGTGGAGGTGGAAGTGTTGCAAAAAACAATCAGAATGGATCTAATTTATATAGGGATAATGGGACCATTCAAGAATCTAGGACTAACAATAGATACGAATTAAACACAAATTTTAATTTATCCGTTGGAGCAGGTAAAGGCCGATTGGAGTATGTTACCGACCCTATTATGGCAACCTTTTTAATTGTTGATTTAATTGAAAAAGCAGGAATTAATGGCGTAAGTCCTGAGCAAATTGAAAATATTGCCAAGGAGGTTACACAAATCAGAAACACCCGTTTTCTTGATTTCAGATTTAGATTGATAGACCAAATTGAAATGCTAGACAAAGTATTAAAAGACAATGGCATAACATCCGAAAAAGCAGCTAAATATTACACCACATTAAACGACAATTGGCTGTATGCTACACAACTGCAACGATATACTGGCGAGCGATGGGAATTTGTATTAAACTCAAATTTAAACACCAGCAATAGAAATCGAGAAGAAAAAGAATTTAGAAACAACTTTTCACCTTACCAATTTAAATCAAAGTATAACGCCTTCAACCTAAGAAATGGGTTTGACATCAATTACAACAATTACAAACAAAGTAGTTTGAAAGTTCAAAAATCTTGGGGCCTTAGCTTAAGCGGTTTTCAATCTAATGAAAACTCTTTGAATGAATTTAAGGATAGTATTGGTTCCGGAACGTGGATTAGTATCAACGAAAACACAGAAATCAATAATTTAACAAACAACCTAACACTTGAGGGCAATTGGTCATACTTGTTCCAACCAAACACAAGGACATTTTTAACATTTACGGCTTCCCCCGGCATTAGATTGAGTAGTAATAAGGACGAAACAAATTTTTTTAGATCACAAACTATATCAATCAACGCCAAAACCAATCAAAACAATAATTCAATATTTATGAACTTGGGGTTAAGATATTTTAAATTCATAAGTCAAAATCTGTACTTTAACATCAATATTAACACATACTCTGACTATCGAATTACTGATGCAGAAACGACGATATTCAGTCATACTAGTTCACTTTCATCTTCAAGCAAGACAAAAACAAACAGATTATCGAATAGCTATCAGTTTAATGCAAGCCTCAACTATCTTATTTTTTAGGCAAGGAAAGCTAATACAACATTTTGTAAATCTTAAAATTTTTATAACTGCTGAAGATAGAACCCATTAAACCCTGAAAATATCCAATAGAAGATTTCTCTATTAGCAAAAACTCTTTATCTGAAATAGGTCTAATTGAAAAAACAGAACTTTCCACAACTTTACTTTCAAAATAAGCAACTACTTCTTTATCGGTTTTAGAATCTATTAACGGTTCTCCTAAACTAACTATTTGTTCTTCGCCTAACCCTTCAAAACTAACAGGAACTATTGTTAATGACCGACTCAATCCATTCAAATAACTTACATAAAACTGACTGTCATTTCCAAAAGTAATTGTGGAATGCTTTTCTGTATTAACTTCCCCCGACCCATATACGAAGTTATAAAATTTTAAAGGATTTTTTGACACCTCTCTGATATCCTCATAATCATTCATATCATAAACAGTATCAACACTAAACACCTTTGAAATACCTTTTGTATGATTTCTAATATTTACTTGCAAATTGGTAAATGAATATCCAAGTAATGTCGATACTGATTGAGTAGTCGTTTGACCGTCCATTCCTCTAGAAAAAGAAGTACTTGATGAGTAAATAGGAGTCATGTTTTCTGAAATCACAACTTCGATATCTTCATTATTCACCCATTTTCTCAAGCTAGAATTTTGCGAATAAACATTAGATTGAAAAACCTCATTTGTATGATTTTCGATAAACTTACCTTTATTTTTTTCAACACTAATACTGTCACGCTTACAGTCACCCAATAAAAAATTTCTTGCCATCGTTTTTTTAAAATCAAGATAATTCACTGGGTTCCCTCCCATAAAATCATAAAATAACCTCTTACCTGTTGTTGCATCAAAACCAATTGTATCATTCTTCAAATTATAAAACTGAAAAGTATTTATTCTTTCAAGCTTTTTTGAAGAATAAATGGTGTGTTTCATTTCACTAAAGCTAGTATTGGTTTTAACTATCGCTATAGGAGATTTACTTCTCACAACACCGCTTGTAAGACCTAAATAAACCACTTCTTTTTCAATTTTGACATCATGAATACCCAATCCTTTATACTTTGACGATTCAAACTCAGTTCTATTTATATAAGTTAAATTACCCTCTTTTAACGAAGCTAAAAAAGGCCTAACATCTGGCCTAGTTGGGACAGCAAGGGGGTATATTCAAAAACCAAATGTAAATTTTGCTACCCTCCTAACATTCCA
>JBBAKM010000050.1:0-7575 GCA_040403495.1 Bacteroidia bacterium | reverse complement strand
AGCCGAGCCTGCAGCCACAAAAACGGAATTTTTGATTGGGTGGTGGTTTTTTTTTAACATTAAAAGAAAAAAAGAATTTTAAGTTATGATAAAATTTAATTTGAAGTTGAAACCTTAACTCAAATGTTAGCGGTTCTTACCCCTAATCTTATGGTGATTATACCGATTACTCCATCGGGAAGTGAGAGTCTGGCAAAGAATAAACTGAAGGACCGAAACATAAGAGAAAACTAGTAGAGCCCAAACAAACTCAATACCTAATACAATAAAAAAGTCCCGCTTAAAAGCGGGACTTTTTATAATTTAACTATTTTAAAACTATCGTTTATTTGACACCATGCATCATTGAACTTAGTTTTTTCGCTAATAGTAACATTAACAAACCAAGAACAATAACAAAGATTGCTATTGAATAAAAAATGGTTTCAGCTCCTAATCGGTTGACATACGATGCTACAAATCCACCAATCCAATTGGCAAACGCAGATGATAACATCCAAACACCCATTAACAATGACGCCAATTTAGGTGGTGATAATTTAGTAACTACCGATAGACCCACTGGTGATAAACACAATTCCCCAACGGTATGGAAGAAATAAGTGAACAACAACCATATTAAGGCTGCTTTTTTGCTCACTATTTCAGCATCACCAGCACCACTAGTTACAACTTCACCTGTGGCAATAATCATAAACAAGAAACCTACGCCTAATAAAATCATACCCAAACTCATTTTGATAGGTGTGGTTAATTTTTTACCAAATTTAGAAGTCCAAAACCATGCAAAAACTGGCGCTAACAAAACAATAAACAATGGATTTACTGATTGGAAAAACGTAGTAGGGATGATAGTTCCAAATACATTTCTGTCAATATATTTATCTGTGTACAAGGTCAATGATGAACCAGCTTGCTCAAAACCTGCCCAAAAGAAAATAACCAATGCAGTTAATATGAAAATAACTGTAATTCTGTCTTTTTCTTGTTTAGTTAATGGCGCTTTGTTCTTAATACTTTCTTCTGAACCCTCTTCATGTTTCACTGGTTTTTCACCGATAGTTAAAAGGTATTTTTTTGACAATAAATTAAAAGCAATTTGACCCAATACCATCCCTATCGCTGCTGCTAAGAAACCGTATTTAAAACCATAAGAAAGAATAGCTGTTCCATCGGCACTTTTAACTGCAAAATAATCTTCGGCAAGGAAACCACATACTAATGGCGCAAGTAATGCACCCAAGTTGATACCCATGTAAAAAATAGAGAAAGCTGAATCCCTTTTTTCGTCTCCATCGCGGTATAATTGACCAACAATGGTAGAAATATTTGGTTTAAAAAAGCCGTTACCAATTACCAACAAAAGCAATCCAATGTATAATCCAACATGGTTGTTCATTGCAAATAAGGTAAACTGACCTGCTGCCATGGTTAAACCACCTATAGTAATTGCCAATCTTTGACCAATAAATTTATCTGCAATCCAACCACCTAACAATGGAGTAAAGTAAACAAATCCTGTAAATGTTCCGTAAATAAGAGAAGCTGATTCTTCGGGAATATTTAAACCATTTTCTGCCCACAATTTGGTCATGTAAAGCATCAATATACCACGCATTCCGTAATAACTGAATCTTTCCCACAATTCAGTAAAAAACAACAAAAACAAACCTTTGGGATGGCCGAAAACAGTTCCCTGTTTCTCAATCGCATCAATAACTGTATTATTAGAACTCATATCTTTTTTTATTTAGGGCAATAATATTCATTAATTATGATATTTTAAAAAAATCTTTTAATAAGGCTACTTATTTAATCACCAATGTGATAAATCTCGCCAAAAATCCTGCACCAATTAGGACCAATAAAATCCCAAAATACTTATTTATGGTGAAAAATATTCTAGAATTTAACTTCTTGCCAATCAAATGTGATAAAAACACTTTTAAAACATCCATTAAAAACAATACCAACAAGATAGTTATTAAATTAACGGTTAATAATGTCTTATATTCTACCTCTCCAGCATATTTCAAGCTTATGGACCCCAATACATTTAACCACAATATCAAGGTAAAAGGATTGATTAAATTCAACCAAAATCCATTAAAAATATTTTTACTTGGTGGCACTCTTTCTGAATAAGATTTCAAAAATGCCTTGTATTGATGTCTTACCGACTTAACGCCCATCATCACGAGTAACACTCCTCCAATCAAACTGTATAGTTTCTGGAAGGCAGGTTCTTGCATAAAATCCGCAACCCCAAATACACAAAGCATTGCAATCAACAAATCACTGAAAAAGACACCCGAAGCTAAAAAAACACCTTTCTTAAATCCATCTTGAATACTGGTGTGTATTAACTTGAAAAAAGCTGGACCAAACAATAAAATACTGATGAAAAATCCTTGCCAAAGGCCATGAAAAATGGGTGAAAAATACATATTTAATTCTTAATGTGTTGATTGAGTTCTTTAATAATGACGTCTTTTAATTCTTTTGAAAAACCTTCTTGTTGAAATACAACTTGGTTGTTTTTGATAATGAGCAATGTGGGATAAGCCGAAACACCAAACTGTTGGCGAGCAACTTCATTTTCTACCAATAAAATCGGGTAATTGATACGGTGGTATTTGACAAACCGTTCTAATTTGGGATGATCATTTTTCATGGGGTTAATCCCCATTACAGCAACACCTTTGTTTTTATACAAACTGTCTATTTCCTTAAGGTGAGGAATGGCGGCAATACATGGACCACACGAAGTGTAAAAGAAATCCAAGACCACAATAGAATCCTTAGGAACAGAGAAAAAGAAAGAATCATTGCTTGCATAAACTTTGGCTTTAAACAAAGGCAAACTATCTCCTTTTTCTATCAATTTCTTTTCATCTTTTCGGTTCGCTTTCCACAAAGAATCTCCATTGACATAAGTTTTTAAGTGACGTTTAAGGGAATCTACCTCTTTTTCCAATTTACTAACTTCTGTTTTGTTCAGACTTTGTATCGACTTTAAAACCAATTTATTGTATTGAACCTGCCCTGTCATCCAAAACCATTGTTGAAAGGTATCAATAAAATAGGTTTGTTTGTTGACATGTAAAATCGTCAACATCGTTGAGGCAATATCTAAAGTTTCATCCTTTGAAGAATCTGTTTCCTTTAAAATATAATATTGATCACTTATACCTGCCAATTCAAACTCCTTGGCATTAATTTTATAACGAATAGGAATGTAGGTTAAGTTGTTTTTTTGATAGCTAAATTGCTTCAATGACTCTTTCAACGTTGACAAATAATAGACATTCGCATAATTAGATTTGTAAACTATTTGATTGCCATCGTAGGCATTTAAAATAGTATCTTTTGAATTCGTTTTCAATTCCCACCCTAAATCCATTGCACCTAGTGTATGCTTGGCTTTTTGATGAACATAATAAAAATCGGTATCACTATGGTCAAAAAACTTAAAATTCGACTCATATTTTAATTCATAAGCCTTGTATGATTTTTGTGTTTTCTTAATATTTTTAACAATTGACTTCACAGATTGAGATTGTAATACCAAAGACAGACTGAAAAAATGAAGTAGAAATAGATAAAATCGCAGTTTATTCATGAGTTTTTTACAACATTACAGTTTTTAACTTAAATTTGCAACACTATGTACAACAATATACTAACCGTTACTGAACATCACATACAAACTATTACTATCAACAGAGAAAGTAAACTCAATGCTTTGAATATTGAAACTTTACAAGAAATAAAACAAGCTGTGTCTGCGGCACAAAACGACATAGATATTAAAGGTATAATCATTACAGGTAGTGGTTCTAAAGCCTTTGCTGCTGGTGCTGATATCTCAGAATTTGTCAACTTCAACGAAGAACAAGGTCGTAAAATGTCTGCCGATGGCCATGCTGTAATGAATACAATTGAACAATCTAGCAAACCTGTTATTGCTGCCGTTAATGGTTTCGCTTTGGGTGGTGGTTGCGAACTTGCTATGGCTTGTCACCTTAGAATTGCCTCTGAAAATGCTAAATTCGGTCAGCCTGAGGTTAACCTTGGAGTTCCTCCGGGTTACGGTGGCACTCAAAGATTAATACAATTGGTAGGCAAGGGCAAAGCAATGGAACTTTTATTAAGTGCCGATGCTATTTCTGCCAATGAAGCATTAGAATACCGTTTGGTAAATGATGTAGTGCCTATCGAAGATTTACTGCCTAGATGTTTTGAAATTTTAAACAAACTAAAAACAAAATCTCCTATGGCTATTGCAAAGGTTATAAGATGTGTAAATGACCATTTCGATCATTCTAAAAATGGTTTTGAAACTGAAATTAATGAATTTGGGCACGCTTTTGGTACCAATGATTTTAAGGAAGGTACTGATGCTTTCTTAAACAAACGTAAACCAAACTTTTAAGCCTTTATTTACAAATTGACAATTTCTAGACTTCTTCTTTTTGCCTCTCTCTTGTTTTGTGCCCTCAAAAGCAATGCACAAGATGCCGATTTTTGGTATGACCATCAATTGAAAAAAATGACAATCGATGAAAAAATCGGTCAGTTATTTATGGTGGCAGCCTATTCAAACAAAGAAGCAAATCACACCGCACAAATAGAAGAGTTGATTTTAAAATACCACATCGGAGGATTGATTTTTTTTCAAAACAACCCTCTTAAACAAGCGTATTTAACCAATTACTACCAATCTCTTTCAAACACGCCTCTAATGATTGGAATTGACGGGGAATGGGGACTTTCTATGCGTTTGCAAAACACTCAAAAGTTCCCGTATGCCATCACTTTAGGGGCTTTACCAAATGATTCTCTGGTTTTTCAATACGGTTCTGCCTTGGCAAAACAATGTAAACGCTTAGGTATTCATATCAACTTTGCCCCAGATATTGACATTAACAATAATCCAAACAATCCCATTATTGGTTTCAGAGCCTTTGGTGATAAAAAAGAAAAAGTGGCAAAGTTTGGAACAGCCTACAGCAATGGAATGCTCAGCGAAGGTGTTCTCTCTTGTGCCAAACATTTTCCTGGCCACGGTGACGTTTCTATTGATTCTCACAAGGACTTGCCTGTTGTAAATAAAACATTAGCAGAGCTTGACACTTTAGAACTTTATCCATTTAAAAAATTAATAAAAAATGGCGTAGCCTCCATCATGGTTGCACACCTTCAATATCCCGCTTTGGACAACAGACCAAACCGCTCGACTTCTCTTTCTAAATTTGTTATTGATACTTTATTGAAACAAACCATGAAGTTTGAAGGTCTTGTTTTTACAGATGCGCTGAATATGAAAGGCGTCGCCAAACACTTTGCCCCAGGCTATGTTGACCTTGAAGCTTTTTTGGCAGGCAATGATGTTTTACTTTTTAGCGAAAATGTCCCCTTGGCATTTGAACTCATAAAATCTGCTATTTTAAATGGGCAAATTTCCGAAGATGAATTGAACCACAGGGTCAGAAAAATACTAAAATGGAAAGAATTCGCAGGACTAAACCACTACGCCCCAATCGACCTTGATTCGTTGATGATAGATTTGCAAGGCAAAGAAAATGAAACCCTTATTCAATCAATAGCCAACCAAACAGTTACTTTATATTCCGACAGTAAAAACTTAATTCCCATTAACAAAAATGAGAAAACTGCCCTTGTGACTATCGGTGATTTAGACCAATCCATGTGGAGCGATTACCTCAAAAAACACGATAATGTTAAAGTCATTCGTTTGGCTAAAGGCAGTCCGCTTAGCAAACAAAACCAAGCCATCATAAGCCTTAGCGAATACAAACAGGTTATTATTAGTTTGCACCAACCCAAAGTATGGAATCAACAAACGGCAGGTTTTGAAAACACCGATATTCAATTTATCAACCAATTGGCCAACAAAAAGAAATTAATCGTTGTGAATTTTGCAAACCCTTATGTATTGGCAAAATTCAACAAGAATATAACCTTAATTAATGCCTACGAAGACTTAAGTTATTTTCAGAAAGCAAGTGCAGATGTTCTATATGGCACCATCAAACCTGTTGGAACTTTACCTGTTTTTATTACCCCACAAACCCCAACAATAAATCTACCTACAACCAAAAACTACAAAGCCAATGCTTTAGGGGTGGATTCTACCATATTAAAGGACATAGACCCTATTGTTTCTCAATTAATTGACAAAAAAGGAGCTCCGGGGTGTCGAATTATTGCGCTTAAAGATGGACAAGTTATTTACAACAAATCATTTGGACATCTCAATTATGACAAATCTACAAGAGTAAACGAACAGACCATATACGACATTGCCTCTATTACTAAAATAGCATCAACTACATTGGCTGTTATGAAACTTTTTGACGAAGGGCGCTTGGATTTAAACAAAACCATAGGTGACTATGTGCCACAAGCCATAGGGACAAACAAAGGTTCACTTGTAATCAGCGAAGTGCTTCAACACCGAGCGGGTCTAAAAGCGTGGATTCCATTTTACAAAGAGACCTTGCCATTTATTGATAGTATTTATTGTGCTAAAGAAGATTCAGCCTATTGCATAAAAGTAGCTGATAATTTCTTTATGCTCAAAGCAAACAAAGACACACTTTACAAAAGAATTTTTACTTCACCACTTGAATCAAGAGTTTATCGCTACAGTGATTTGGGATTAATGTTGATGCAATTAGTCGTTGAAAATATTACAGGACAAGCATTAGACGAGTATGTTTCAACACATTTTTACAAACCGATGCAACTGAATAGCATGGGATATAATCCATGGAAAACACATGATCGCAACAACATTGCACCTACACAAATGGACCGATTGTTTAGGCAACAAGAAATTTGCGGCTATGTTCACGACCCAGGTGCAGCAATGTTGGGAGGAGTTAGTGGACATGCGGGAGTTTTCTCGAATGCCCAAGACTTAGCACAATTGATGCTAATGATTAATGATGGTGGCACATACAAAGGCAAAGAATACATTAAATCATCAACAATACAAAGGTTTACTGCCTATCAAAGAGGAGACAGCCGTCGTGGATTGGGATTTGACAAACCCGATTTTAGTGGCAATACCAGCCCTGCAAGTATTTTTGGCAGTCCATTGACATTTGGCCATACGGGCTTTACAGGTACATG
This sequence comes from Bacteroidia bacterium, assembly GCA_040403495.1. GTDB lineage: Bacteria > Bacteroidota > Bacteroidia > NS11-12g > UBA955 > JABMMZ01. Next base: position 414 of record JBBAKM010000050.1, on the reverse strand, counting down.
CGCTTGGGCCGACCCTAAATACAATTTGGTATTTGTGTTTTTAAGCAATCGCATTTGCCCTGATGAGGAAAACAAGGAACTAATAAACGGAAATTACCGCATCAAAATCCACGATATTTTATATAAATCGATTGGATTATAATTCTATTTGGGTTTTACTCTTTAGATATTAATAGAACTTAAGGATTTTAGATTGTAGATTTTTAAAACTATTTCCCGATAGCTATCGGGACTGCTGTCATGTCGACAAAGGAGACATCTCTTCACGACAGCTTTTAGGAAACGCTCTTCTTGGTTAATTAAATTCAATTCAATAATATTCGGTTCTGCAACAAAATCAACATTTACTTCAAGTTTCTTTCCTACTTTAGCTTCGCTGCTCCCGCAGTATTGCGGGATTCGTGGTTTTATGGG
>JBBAKM010000049.1:0-8347 GCA_040403495.1 Bacteroidia bacterium | reverse complement strand
CGATACTATCTCTACCTAAGCAGTTTGTGCTTCTTAATTTAACACATTTAGTACCAGGAGTAGTCCAAGTACCTGTTGAACCTGAAGTAGTTCTGTAGTTTGGAGTAACACCGCGTTGTTCAAATGAACCATCGTTATTAACATCCCAAGCATGTTCAGTGTATCCAGTTTGGTTGTTATTAATAAAGGTAACAACTGTTTTTACCCAAGCTTCTGTTGGTGTACTAAAGTTAGCACTAATGCTAGATGGTAATACTAAGTTGATGCTATAATCATCAGTTTCTCCATAATAGTTGTTGAAGTTATTACAAGAACCCGTTTGACAACCTTTAGCTAAAGTAAATGCACCATACCAGTTCATGTCAGATCTTAATCTCATTCTTGTAGCACTAGGTGTAATGTTACATGGAATAGTGAATGTGTATCTAGAAAGATTACCAGGTGTAGAAGCTGTAGTACCAGAAGCTGACCAGCTAGCTGTTGAAAACATTTCACCTGCATCTAGGAAATCCTTGTCATTGTTTAAGTCAATGTATAAACCAAAATTGGCAGTGTAAGTACCACCCCAAGAAGTAGAGGTTGAAAACTCAATAGTGTAGGTGTTACCTGCTACTAAATCGATTGCTCTGCTTGTAGGGTTAATTAAAGACCAACTAGCTCCACAAGATCCAGCTGTTGCCTTGTATCCGTCTGCAGGCTTATTGTATAAAACTGTATTTCCTACAGAAATACGCGTTTGTTCAATCGCTGCGTAATAGTTGGTTGTAGTTGAAAACTGCGAACCAGGATTGTTGGCCTCGCACCACGGCGATTGCGCATTAAGTAATGAAGAAAAACCTAACGCGGCCATAAAGGCAAACATTAGAATTTTCTTGTTAAATTGAGTAATTAATTTTTTCATATATCTATTATTATTTAAAATCTTTAGGGTTCAAATATATATATTATATTATTTAAACCAAAAAAAAATAGAGATTGTCTGTTTTTTTGACAAAATAATGACACAACCATTGAGAATACTTACTTTTTTAACTTTATATTAAAATAAATATACGTGATAAAATGCCCTAAAAACGATTGAAAAATGAATTAATTAACAATTACTGTATTTACAAAATAAAGTTAGGAAAATTCAAATGAATGAATGAATGCTGATGGTTAATAAATATGTAATAATATTAATTATTTGATTATTTATTAATGATTATAATCTGTCCAAGAATCAAACTATTTGTCTGTAATTTATTCCATTTTTTAATATCTTCCACCGAAACACCATATTTTCTTGATAAAGCAAACAATGTTTCCCCTTGAACAACGGTATGTTTTATTTGTTTTTCTGTCACCTCGGGTGAAATTGAATTATTCGATTTTACAATCGATAATTTTTGTCCAACATACAACTGTTCACTTTTTAAATGGTTATTGGTTTTTAAATCTTCTATTGAGATTTTGTACTTGACAGAAATACTATACAATGTTTCTCCCGATGCTACAACATGTGTGTTTGTTCCATTTTGCTGAATTTGGGTATTGGGAATTTCTCTGTCTTGTATTTTATTCTCTTTATTTAACTCAGTGTTTTGCCTTTTGATTGTATCAGGTGTATCTTCTGCTTTTTCTCTCAATTCTAATACACTCCCTGGCTTAGGTTCTGTCCCCATCTCCATTTTGTTTTTCTTGTACAAAACATTCAATTTAATGGCATATTTTTGAGATATTAACCACATATTGTCTCCCAATACAACAGTATGATGTTCTACTGAAGCCTTTCTTTTTTTAGGTTTTAAGTAAATAACATCACCGGGTACAATTTGATGGTTTTTTAAATCATTGTATTTGATTATTTTTTTCTCGGTTTTGTCTAATTCAACTGCTATTTTTTCTATGGATTGATTCGGCTGAACAACAGTATAAGGAACCTTATTATCTACAACCTCAATGTTGGCTGGCATTTGATGATTATAGGGGTTGTAACCATTTAATACCAATGAATCGTATTGTGCTAATTTGTTTCTTTCTATACTTCCAATAAGCAAGTCGGCATATTTCATATTTGTAGCATACCCTGCTGATAACAAACCACTGGCCCAACCTTTATAATCCGATATTGATAGCAAAAAAAGAGCCGCATATCTTTTGTTATTTCTCAAAAATATAGAATGGTCTCTGTATGACTCTTTTGGATTGCTGTAACATCTGAAGCATTCTTGCAAGGCATCGTCATCTTCTAAAATGGTACAACCTGTCCATTCTTTTTTACACTTGATGCCAAAATGGTTGTTTCCTTGCTTTGCTAAGCGACTATTTCCCGATCCACTCTCCAAAATTCCTTGTGCTAATGTAATACTTGCAGGAATTTTGTGTTCTATCATTTCTATCATAGCAATGTTTTTAAATGAATCAATATATTGCTTCACTGTCATTGTTTGCGCATAGATACCACAGTTGGTAAGTATCACAAAAAGAGAGAATATGAACCTACTTTTTTTCATGTACTGATGTTTACTGTAACAAAAATATATGGATTTAAAAAAATATGTGCTTATTTTTGTCAACATATATTCTATAAATAATGAAACGTATCATTGTCGGATTAAGTATACTAGTCCTTTTTATTAATCAAATTGTTTCGGCACAAAATGAACCTAAGCCTCCTGTGTTTAAAGTTTCTTTTAGCAATAACTCACCTAAAACAGGAGATATTATAGACCTAATTATTAAATGTGATATTCCAAATGGGTTACACATGTATAGTACCAATAGCAAATGTGATGTAGGGCCTATTCCTTTCAGTGCTATTTTCAAAGAAAATAAGTCTTTTTGCCTTCAAGGTGCCCTAAAAAGTGTGGGTGATAAAGTTAAAATGGATGATGTTTTTAATTGCGAAGTAGGTGCTTTTGTAAAAAAAGCTGAGTTTAGACAAAAAATTAAAGTACTCTCCAATGATGTTAAAGTTACGCTTAATGTTGAAGGGCAGTGGTGTACAGAAACGGCTTGTTTTAGCTTTGGATCTCTTATTCCTATTTCATTGACGGGTCAATTAAAAGCAACAGGAAATCCTGTTTCGTGCGACAACAAAACCACAGAAACTTCACCCATTCCAGTGGAGCCTGAAGAAATTCCTGCCATTGATTCAACAACTAAAAAAGATACTATAAAATCACCGGTTGTTCCAAATAAGTCTGGTGCATCCTACCGATTAACACCTGAAAACAGTTCACAACCCTGTCTTAATAAAACATTTAATGGCCTTTCTTCTGAAACGCAAAATGAAAACAATTGGGGACTTTTTGTAATTGCTTTCCTTTCTGGTTTAGCCGGTTTGCTTACACCATGCGTGTTTCCAATGATTCCAATGACCATTTCATTTTTCATGAAGGACAACAAAAGTAAAAACAAAACCATAATCAATGGTTTGTTTTTTGGAATTTCTATCATCTTAATATATGTGTTGTTAGGCAGCGTCGTTTCTGCTTTGTTAGGACCAGATGCGGGTAATTTTTTGTCAACCCATTGGGTACCTAATATCATTTTCTTTATTGTGTTCATGGTATTTGCATTTTCGTTTTTTGGTGCATTCGAAATTATGCTACCGTCATGGTTGTCGAATAAGGTTGACCGTGAGGCCGATAAAGGAGGTTTTTATGGCATCTTTTTTATGGCACTTACCTTAGCAATTGTCTCTTTTTCATGCACAGGCCCTATTGTAGGAAATGTAATTGTAGAAAGTGCTAAAGGCGGTTCTCCCGTTCGTCCTATTGTTGCTATGTTTGGTTTCGGATTGGCCTTTGCTTTGCCGTTTACCATCTTTGCAATTTTTCCTCATTTATTAAAAAGTTTACCTAAAAGCGGTGGATGGTTAAATTCTGTTAAAGTGGTTTTTGGTTTTTTGGAATTGGCATTGGCACTCAAATTTTTAAGTATAATCGACCAAACATATCATTGGCATTTATTGGATAGAGAGGTTTATTTGAGTTTATGGATTATTATTTTTGGATTAATGGGTGTTTACTTGTTAGGTAAAATAAAATTTGCGCATGACAGTGAATTAAAATTCTTGGGAGTACCCCGATTGTTGTTTACTGTTTTAACTTTCTCTTTTGTAATGTATATGATTCCTGGTTTGTGGGGTGCACCTCTTAAAGCTTTAGCAGGGTATTTGCCTCCTATGAGTACCCAAGATTTTGATATTAATCGTTCGTTAAGAGAAGTAAATGGCATTAAGGGAAACATGTGTTCAAAACCAAGTTATGCCAACGAATTACATATTCCTCACGGACTAAATGCCTACTTTGATTATGAAGAAGCAGTGGCTTGTTCTAAAGAGCTTAAAAAACCTTTGTTCATCGATTTTACAGGACACGGATGTGTTAATTGTAGAAAAATGGAAGAATTGGTTTGGAGCGACCCTAGAGTTCTTAAACTATTAAATGAAGAATATGTTATAGCTTCCCTTTTTGTAGATGACAAAAAAATTAAGTTGCCAGAATCTGACTATTTTATCGGCAAATTCAGTCAACAAAAAATCACTACTTTGGGTAAGAAAAATGCTGAAATACAAATTTGTTATTTCAATTCTTCTTCACAACCTATGTATTGTTTGTTGGATAACAACGAGGAGTTACTTAGAAAGCCTGAAGGCAGTGAAATTAACAAGAAACAATTTGATACCGAAGAGTTCTTAAAGTTTTTGGAGGAAGGTGTTAAGGAGTTTAAAAAAAGAAACAAATAAACGATGGAAAATATCAAATCTCATTTTAGTGAGGCACAAACTATACTTCAGCAGTTTATAAGCAATGAGGCCAATTTTGTCGCTATAGAAAAAGCAGCGCAGTTAATGGTTGAGTCCATTCAGTCAGGCGGAAAAATAATGAGTTGTGGAAATGGCGGTAGTTTATGCGATGCCATGCATTTTGCCGAAGAGCTTTCTGGCAGATACCGTGAGAATAGAAAAGCATTACCTGCCATATCTATTTCTGATGTTAGTCACATGTCATGCGTTGGAAATGATTATGGATACGAGTTTGTTTTTTCAAGATACGTAGAAGCCTTGGGAAATAGCAATGACGTATTATTAGCGATAAGCACAAGCGGTCAGTCTGTTAATATTATTAATGCTATTAATGCAGCAAAAGCCAAAGGGATGAAAGTGGTAGGATTGACTGGTAAAGATGGTGGTAAAATGGCTACATTGTGCGATGTGGAAATAAGAGCACCTTATTCCAAATATGCAGACAGGGCTCAAGAGATTCATATCAAATGTATTCATAGTTTGATTGATTACATTGAGCAATCTGTTGCTTAACTTTTTAATTTTTTGTTTATTTTATAATTGATAATACTATGTTTGTTAAAACCTTTGGTTCAGCTGTATATGGCGTAAATGCCTATACCATTACTGTAGAAGTAAATGTGAGTGGCGATGGTGCTTTTTATGCACTTGTTGGATTGCCTGATAATGCCGTAAAGGAAAGTTCACTTAGAATAGAAACGGCCTTTAAAAACACCGAATTGTCGTGGCCACGGAAGAAAATTGTAGTCAATATGGCGCCTGCTGATATTAAAAAAGAAGGCAGTGCTTATGACTTAACAATAGCCACAGGCATATTAGCAGCGAGTGAACAAATTGCATCACCCGAACAGTTAACCCAATACATTATAATGGGTGAGGTGTCTTTGGATGGTAGTATTTTGCCAATTAAAGGGGCTTTACCTATCGCTATTCAAGCACAAAAGGAAGGTTTTAAAGGATTTATTTTGCCAATGCAAAATGCTAAAGAGGCAGCAATTGTAAAAGGTTTGGAGGTGTATGGGGTAGAAAAATTAACCGATGTGGTTGGTTTTTTTAATGGCACACATCAGTTGGACCAAGTAACCGCCGACCCACGCAGTGATTTTGCTGATAGAGTGAATGATTTTGACTTAGATTTTGCCGACGTGCAAGGTCAAGAAAATATAAAAAGAGCCATGGAAATAGCGGCTGCAGGGGGGCATAATATCATATTAATAGGACCTCCCGGCGCAGGTAAAACAATGTTGGCAAAGCGATTGCCTACCATATTGCCTCCCATGACCCTGCAAGAGGCTTTGGAAACTACCAAAATTCATTCTGTAGCAGGCAAGTTGGGCGACAATGCCAGTTTGGTTGCTCACAGGCCATTTCGTTCTCCACACCATACCATTAGCGATGTGGCGCTTGTAGGAGGAGGAAATACACCACAACCAGGCGAAATTTCTTTGGCACACAACGGGGTGTTGTTTTTGGATGAATTACCCGAATTTAAAAGAACTGTTTTGGAGGTGATGCGTCAACCCCTTGAAGACAGAAAAGTAAACATATCAAGGGCTAGATTTTCGGTAGACTATCCTGCTAGTTTTATGTTAGTAGCAAGTATGAATCCTTGTCCGTGTGGGTACTACAACCACCCCGAAAAAGACTGTGTTTGCGGACCGGGAATAGTTCAACGGTATTTGAGTAAAATTAGCGGACCTCTTTTAGATAGAATTGACATTCACATAGAGGTAACACCTGTCAGTTTTGAAGAGTTATCGAGTAGAAAACGTAACAATGAAAGCAGTCAGTTGGTTAGGGAACGTGTTCAAAAAGCGAGAGACATTCAATCTTTGAGATATCAAGAACAATCAATAGGGGTGTATTGCAATGCTCAAATGCCTAGTAATCAAATTAAGGATTTGTGTCCCATAAGTGAAGCAGGCACTCAATTGTTAAAAACGGCAATGCAAAGGTTAAATTTGAGTGCAAGGGCTTACGACAGAATTTTGAAAGTGAGCAGAACGATTGCCGATTTGGAACAATCTGAGGAAATAAAGATTGAACATTTAGCTGAAGCCATTCAATACCGCAGTTTAGACCGAGAAAATTGGGCAGGGTAGTTATTGGTTCACACCTTGCAGCGTGATTGTTGAATTATTTAATGGGTTGAAAGGGTTTAATTGTCACCCACTAGGCTGAGCCTAGTCACGTGAGGGGGGTTATTAGTTAATAGTTAATAGTTAATAGTTAATAGTTAATAGTTAATAGTTAATAGTTAATAGTCCCGATAGCTATCGGGAATTGGTTATTGGTTAATAGTCCCGACAGCTATCGGGAATTGGTTAATGGAAGTAACAAATAAACAAAACTGTAAACTTAATTTAATCCCACTTTTTATTTTGGCGAATTCACAAAAATAAAAAGTCAGGCTGGATTGAATAACTATAAAATCAATGTAAAATATGGGTTGAAAAAACCAATGCCATTGGCTTAAAAGCTATAGCAGGCAGATATGGAGAACAAGCTAAAAAAATTTTAGAAGTATTGTTATACAAATATGAGGATGAATGAATATCAACTATTGAAAAAATAGGAAGAATAAATATTTGATGAAATGGGTTCACCAAATGTAATGATTAACCAAATTGGTAATAAAGAAAAGTATTTTACGCAGATATAAGAGAATTAAAAATTAAATTGTATAAAAGTGTTTTAATTTATACCTTTGTGTATTATACCAAAGAGTATAATACCTAAATATATAACAATGAAGGGGTTATTAGTTAGTGGTTAGTGTTTTCCCGCCGTGCTGCTGGTGGTTAAGAGGTGTCACCTACTCGGCGAGCCTAGTCACAGCTAAATCCTTACCCACTAGGCTGAGCCTAGTCACAGCTAACCCCTAACCCAATGTCACCCTGAGGCTCTCGAAGGGCCTCCCCCCTCCCTCCCATGAACATACAAAAAATAGAAGCCGAAGAAAGCGATTATCTTTACACAGACACTTCGCAAATACAAAATGCAGGATTAGGATTGTTTACTGCTATTAAGCTCTTTAAAGAGGAACAAATAGCGGTATTTGAGGGTGAATTACTGAGTGATGATGAAGCAGAGAAACGGGCTTTGCTCAAGGAAGACCAATATTTTATCAGTTTACTCAATGGCAAAACCATGGATTCCAAGCACACTGACTGTTTTGCCAAATATGCCAATGATGCCACAGGAACCCAAACGGCCTTCAAAAACAACTGCATTATCACCTTAAACGACGAACAACAGGTTTGTTTGGTAGCCACAAAAACCATTAAAGCAGGTGATGAAATTTTTTGCAGCTACGGTAAGGATTATTGGGGGAAACATGGGGGAGTTTGAGGTAGATTTTTGAAAAATAACTGACTAATTGTTTTTATTTAACAGACAAACTATTTCAAAGATAAATCTAATTAAAAAGTACTATATTTGAATATTAAACTTCTATTTTAATGAGATTATTTTTACTCCTAGTTATCTTCTTGGTAGTGTAGGCTCCCCCTTTTTAGTACAATTCAAAAATAGATTATTTTTTATATTTTT
>JBBAKM010000048.1:0-8710 GCA_040403495.1 Bacteroidia bacterium | reverse complement strand
GAGAACGCTTTAAATAAAAGACTTGTTTTTTATAGGAAACAAAATGAAGCTTATATATGCCGCTTGACATTAACTCATGCTTAATTCCGTAAGCGAAGGTTTGTTGAATATAACTTAATTCTTTTTTTTCTCCGCCCTCGTCGTATCGGATCCAATACACATGTACTGGGTTGTCTTTAACGACTTGCCCTTTTGCATCAATATTTAAATCACAAATAATGGTGTTGCTATTGGTGGATCTTTGTAAATAAAAGAGTTGTTTGGGACCTGTTTTAGGCACCGGAAAAGAATCCAGAACAGCAGCTGCACTAGTATTTGAGCTATGTAAGACCATAGCTGCAACTATAAGCATTATATATATGTTATACCTGTATGTCTTCATTAAAAATCAAATCTAAATCTTGTACGAATCCCTAGTTTGGTAATATAAGGATTGTTGGTATAGGTAAACCTTTTAACAAGATCAACGCGCAAAAACTTGAATATATTTCCAATGCCTACGCTGCCTTCAAAATACGGCCCCTGATTCAGGCTAAAACTTGTAACAGCCCCGTTTAAATTTTGAAATGCAATTAAGTCAGGATTTTTTGAAGGATCATTTTCATCCCGTAAACTACCGTAAATAACCCTTGCTGCTAATTGCTCACGCAGTTTAAGTTTTTTGAATAAGGGAATACGGTTAAAAATCAAACCATTAAAATAATGTTCGATAAATATAGAAGCATATCGATCACTCACAAACTCTTGGAAATTCATAAGGTTATATGAATTTAGTTGGTAGGCGTATGTTTGATTCGCGCGCGGAATACTTAATAACGGATAAGGAATTTTTCCAAACATAGTGCCGGCTTCAAAGTTGATATCCGTAAATCCAAGTTGAGATAAATAAAAACGTTTATCAAAAGTGAAACTAATTTTTTGGTAATTGTAATTGCTACCCATCACCCCTTTTATCCCAGCAGTATAATTGAGCGAAAGAATAGGGTATTTATTGACCATTGCAATACGGTACACTTTTCCTTGAAAAAACTGCTCATGAGGCGCCCATCTAATTTGTCCCGTAATTTCTGAGGTATTAACCTCGGGAACCACAACCGTTTGACCATTTTTTATCGTTTGGTACACAAGTCCACCCGCTGCTTCATGTCTCCAATTTCTAAATCCAATGGTATAAGATAACCTACTAGGTAATTCATGAACATAGTCAAACCTTAAATACTTATTATAAGTCCACTTGTCATTGAGTCCTCTTTTTAGAGATAGTAAAATATTATCCTCCGATACAAACTCTAAATCTTGTCCAGGTATTTTAGTTTCTTTTTGATAACTGGCGCGCACAAAATGCATTGGAAACGCATAGATTGATTGGTTGTTGAGGGAGTATGTTACGCCACCATAGTACTTCCATCTTTCATCCTTAAAACCATAAGCACCATATCCTTCAAAATAAATTCGCTTGCTTAATTTGGGCGTAGTACGTCCACCCAATCTAAGTCTAAATCCTTCTACGGGATTAAAACTATAAAAAGTAGCAGCAGGGCCCATATCGACAGGGCCAATGGCTGTATACCCAGCTACCAAAAGTGTTACTACCGCCATGGTTCTTCTAAATGATGGCATTTTTTCGAGGCTATCAATATTCCTATAAACCTTAGCTTCTGCTTTTGTTAATGTGTCATGCCTGCTAGCATTCCAAAATGATTCATTATAAGACGCCGCATCCCCTTTAACAACGAGTGAAGGGCCTGTGTAGATTGAGTCCGGCAATGCTTTATTAATCGTATAATTTTTATAAGAAACGGTTCGACCACCAAACACACCCCCTTTGCTATTTTTTGTTAAGGCGGCTTCTGTAAATGCAGTGCTCTTAATTAAGTGATATCTGCTATCATTACCTTGTTCAAAATCTAAATCAATATTTAATTCCCTTACAAAATTTACGTTGGCATTTTTACTAATGAACATGGTCATTTTTTGCACCCCATAATTACCATCAAGTGTAATATACATAGTACCTCTAAACAACAAATCGTTGGTATTACGCGGCGTAAAATAAAGCTTGACTAATTTTAATCCATTGGCATCGGTTATGGTATCCCTAATATAATACATGTAAAATGTAGGCGCTACATCTGCAATGGGACTTAAAAATTCGTGGGTAAACAAAGGGATATTATTTTCATAAATATTAATATCCATTACTAGCCTATTTAAATAGGTGCTTACACCATCGTTGTCTACGTAGTCTCCAAAGTTTACCCGCTTTTGCGCATGTACAATGTCTTTTGTTTTTTCTGGTGATTTTCTAAAATAATGTGTAGATAAACGCTCCTCTAAATAAATGGGGATGAGTGCTTTGCCAGCTATTTTTTGCGTGTCCTTATTGTCTAGTAAAAACTGATATTTTTTAAGTAGTTTATTATTGGTAATTTTTTCTGGAATTTTACTTAGTGATAATTCTACCTTATCATATTCGTCGTACTGGATATAATCATAACTATCAGGCTTATTTAGTGGCTTATTCGCAATCACTCTTTTAATAAGATCAACTGCTGGATTGTTTTTATTTTTATAAGGCGCGCGCTTATTAGTGGAAACGGTTACATTATTGGAAAGCAAAGGATCTACTTCCATAATAATATCAATCACTTGTGATTTACCTACTAGGATATTTTTTGTAACTGTTTTATAGCCAACATAGGAAATTTTAATGCTATTGATTTGGTTGGTGCCTGCCAATTTATATTTTCCTGTACTATCTGTTACCGTTCCACGTCCCCCTTTAAATACCACAGTTGCATATGGTATGGGAGCACCACTATTTAAATCTGTTACGATACCTGTAACAATAGTTTGTTGCGCCATAGCAACAGAATATAAAAAGAGTAAGCTGCTTAATAGAAAAAAATACTTGATACTTTTTTTAACCATGTTTAGACGCAAAATGTTTCATAAGGTCACAAAATATTTGAACACTAGATAGTGGCATGGCGTTGTACATACTTACACGTACACCCCCTACGGTCCTATATCCTTTAACCCCAACCATACCTTCTGCTTTACAAAGACTTAAAAAAGGGTCTTCTAAACTTTGATCTTTTAAAAAGAAAACAGCGTTCATCAAACTTCTATCTTCTTTGGCGACACGTGCTTCGAAAACTGGAAGTGAATCAATGGTTTGGTATAACAAATTTGATTTTGCAGTATTACGGAGTTGCATTTCAGGTAGGCCACCTTCCTCAATAATCCAACGGAGCGTTAATAAGCTTACATAGATGGCAAAAACGGGTGGCGTGTTCATGAGTGAACCTGCTGCAATATGTTTTTGATAATCCATGATAGTAGGAATTTTTCTGGATATTTTTCCGAGGATTTCTTTTTTTACCACTACCATGTTTACACCAGCAGCTCCCATATTTTTTTGTGCACCTGCATATATCAGTGAAAACTGATTAAAGTTTCGAGGTGCATAAAAAATATCACTACTCATGTCTGCAACGAGCGGTGTACTTGTGTTTGGAAGGGTATGCCACTGTGTTCCTTCTACAGTATTGTTGGTCGTAAAATGCAAATATTTAGATGCGGTATCAACCACAAAATTTTTATCGATGCGTGTATGATTGTTGCTCGTACTATCTGTTACGACTTGTACATTTCCAAAATTCGCTGCTTCTTTGATGGCTTTATTACCCCAAATTCCATTGTCACAATAGGAAGCTGTTTCATGAGTGTCGAGTAAATTCATAGGTACTTGCATAAACTGCGTGGTAGCCCCTCCATGTAAAAACAACACTTCATACGCATCCCCAATTTGCATCAGAGATTTCACAGATTGAACGGCTTCCTGCATCACCTCTTGAAACATTGAAGTACGGTGTCCTATTTCTAAAATAGATAAACCAGAACCCTCAAAATCCATGATGGCTTCCGATGCTTTTTGCATTACAACCGGCGGTAAAATCGAAGGCCCAGAATTAAAATTATGCAGTTTCATTTTCTTTGAGGTCTGTGATAACGTTATCGTCATGAACATCTGTTACGCCACCCGAAACAGTATATTTCATGGCATCGGCCGCAGATACATTATCCAATACTTTAATATTTGTTTTTGGAACGATATACGTAATCCCTGAAATAGCATAAGAGTGAGGAACGTAAACCGTAACATGATCCGGCAACCCAAATTCTCCATTTGAGGGTTGTGTGATAAAACCAATTCTCCAAACGCCAGATGCATCCACATTAACGAGTACGGGCTTGTCAAATTTCCTTTTATTGCCTGCAAATGCTTCTAAAAAATCTTTAACAGAAGAATAAATGAATTTAATACCCGGGGTATTTTCAAGTATAGTATCAAAAACGGAAACCAACCTGCCCACCACAAATAAAGACGAAAGCCAACCCACTAGGAGTACCAATAAAACCACCACCACAAAACCTAAACCTGGAATTTTACGTAGGGAACCATCCAAATTTTTATCTAAAGCACTGGGAAACAATGTGTTAATAAGATTAGGCAAAAAACCATCCACCCATTGAAATAACCCAAGCACCACCCATAAGGTTACCGCTATGGGGGCTAAAACAATTAGGCCCTGAAAGAAAAATTGGAGCAAGCGCTTGAAAGTCACCTGGGCTCTAAGCTGCTTATACCTAGTATTCATGGTTGAAATTTGGGTGCAAGTTAATGGATAGTTTGCGCAAACTACCGTTCAACAAAATTACGGTTAATTTTTTAATGGAAACTTTGATTACATAAAAAGTTTCCATAGTTTTGCGCCCTCAATTAGAAAATGGAAACGCAAATAAGAATCTTAACTAAATCACATGAGCTTTTTATGCTATATGGCATTAGAAGCGTTAGTATGGATGAAATTGCCAACCACTTGGGTATGAGCAAGAAAACCATCTATCAATACTTTAAAGATAAAGATGCGCTCGTAGAAGGTGTAATTAATATAGAAATAGAAATGCACCAAGATGAATTTAGCAAGTACGCGGCGATCAGCGACAATGCAATTCACGAAATCTTTTTAACCCTCGATACAGTAGAGGAAATGCTCAAACATATGAACCCTTCCGTAATGTTTGACTTACAAAAATACCATAGTACTGCTTTTGAAAAATTTAGAACACACAAGAATACCTTCTTTTACAAGATCATAAAAGCAAATATCGAAAGAGGTAAACAGGAAGGATTATTTAGGGCTGACATAGATATTGATGTGCTCACGAGATACAGGCTTGCCAACATGTTTTTGATGTTTGACTTTGAACATTTCCCATCCAACAAATTCACACCCATTCAAATTATTAGTGAAACAACCGATAATTTTTTACACGGCATGTCTACGCAAGCTGGATTAAAAGCAATTGAAGTATATAAGCAAGAAAGAAAAAATAAATGAAAATGAACACGAAAAGGATGTTGGCAGCCAGTTTTATTCTAACGCTCCTAGCGTTTACAAATAAAATTACTGCACAAACTAAAAATGAGTTTAGCATAACACAGTGTGTCGATTATGCATACAAAAACAACCAACAAGTAAAAAATGCATTATTGGCGATTAAAAGTCAAGAAGCCATTAACAAAGAAGTAACGGCTTCTGCATTACCTAGTGTAAGCGCAACACTGGGTGGTATTAATTATTTGCAACTTCCCGTTTCTCTACTACCAGGTGAAATTTTTGGAGGCACGGCTGGAACCTTCATACCCGTAAGGTTTGGTACCAATTACAATGTCAATAGAAGTTTACAAATGCAGCAACTGCTTTTTGATGGTCAAGTATTTGTAGCGCTCCAAGCGCGCAGAACAACCATCGCCCTTCAACAAAAAACAGCTGAGGTGACTGAGGAAATGATTAAAACCAACATTCATAAAATTTATTACCAACTCGTTGTTAGTAAAACACAAATTGGATTATTAGATGCTAATATCGAAAGACTTCAAAAACTAGAGCACGACTCTAAAGAGTTATACAAAAACGGATTTGTAGAGAAATTAGACCTCGATAAAATTGCGGTACAAATTGCCAATTTACAAACCGAAAAATTGAAGGCATCTAACGCAATAGAACTGGGATATATTGGTCTTAAAACTTTAATGGGCATGCCTGTACAAGATACCCTTGTATTAACAGACAAAATTTCTGAAGATCAAATCACCTCAGATATCGCTAGCAACCAGGAGTATCAATATAACGACCGTAAAGAATTTCAAGCAGTTAGTTTAGGTAAAAAATTAAACGAATACAATATCAAAAGGTATCAACTAAGTTATTTACCAACAATTGCAATGTCTGGGGCTTACACGAAAAATGCGCAAAGAAATCAGTTTGACTTTTTCAAAGGAGGCGATTGGTTTACCACCAGCTTTATTGGACTCAATATTAGTGCACCCATTTTTGATGGTTTTGCCAGAAAAGCAAGGATTTCAAAAGCGAAGATTGATTTACAACAAACCGAAAACCAATTACAAAACTTAAGACTCACCATTGACGCAGAAGTAACGCAGGCTAAAATGAATTTTGCCACGGCTATTAGCACCCTTAACAATCAAAAAAAGAATATGCAATTAGCAGAGTCAGTATATGCACAAACTAAAAAGAAATATGAAATAGGAACTGGCTCTAATATGGAAATTACAGGTGCGCAAACAGATTTGGTAACTGCTCAAACCAATTTTATTGGTGCGATGTACAATGCCATCATTGCGCGTGTTGATTATTTAAAAGCAACAGGAAAATTATAATTTAAAAAAATAAGTAAATAGATATACCATGCAAGCAATCATTAAAATCTCACTTGTAAGCGTTTTAGCAGCTTTTATAGCATGTAACGGAAGCGAAAAAAGTGGAAGTATAAACGACAAAAAAAACAAATTAGCTGCGCTTAAACAAGAGGTAAGTGCGCTTGAAACAGAAATCGCGACACTTGATACAGCAGCTGCCAATCAAGCAACAGGTAAGCTTGTTGTTACAGCGGTGCTTGCGGCGCAAACATTCAATCACTACATTGATTTGCAAGGTAAAATTGAGTCTGAAAGTGTATCGTATGTAACTGCGCGCAGTGGTGGTGGACAAGTAAAAGGGTTGTTTGTAAAAAGAGGCGATGTTGTGCCTAAGGGGAAACTACTTTTAAAATTAGATGACGCCATTCAACGTCAAGCTTTAATTGCAGCCGAACAAGGGTTAGAAGCATTAAAGACACAATTATCTTTTGCGAAAACACTTTATCAAAAACAAAAGAATTTGTGGGAGCAAAATATAGGCACAGAAGTACAACTCATTTCAGCCAAAAACAATGTTGAATTACTAGAAAATCAACTCAAAACAGCGCAAGAGCAAGTAAAAATTAGTCGTGAGCAAGTGCAATTTACTTCGGTGTATAGCGACGTAGAAGGCGTGGTAGAAGAGGTGAACGTTCGAGTGGGTGAAATTTTTGCTGGTGCAGGTCAAATTAAAATAGTAAACACCAACAAATTAAAATTGACTGCCGAAGTGCCTGAAAACTACAGTCAACGTGTTAAAACAGGAACCAAGCTTACCATTCATCTTCCTGATTTACAAAGGAATATCCAAGCGCCTATTTCGGTGGTTGGAAAAATTATCAATCCGAATAGCAGAAGCTTTTTTATTGAAGCAAAAGTAGCTGCCGATAAAGATTTGAGACCCAATCAAATTGCACTTGTACAAATTTTAGATTACAGCATTTCAAATGCCATTGCAATACCAGTAAACACCTTACAAAATGACGAAACTGGCAAATACGTAATGGTAGCAGTAGCTGAGAAAGGTAAATTAATTGCACGCAAACGCATGGTAACAGTAGGAGAATTTTACAAAGATCAATTAGAAATCAAAACGGGTTTACAAGCAGGTGACCAAATTGTAACAGAAGGATTTCAGAGTTTGTATGATGGTCAATTGATTGTACTTGCTAGTAAATAATTAGAATACGAATAAAAATATTGTATGCAATTCACAGAAAATATAAAAGCCAAATTCAAAGAGTTTGGCCCTACCACTTGGAGTATCAAAAATAAAACATCCATTTATTTGGTGATTTTATTTGTGAGCCTTGCTGGTATTTATCAGTTTGTTACCCTTCCAAAAGAGCAGTTCCCAGATATCGTAATTCCTACTATTTATGTACAAACTGTATATGTAGGTAATTCACCAAAAGATATTGAGAATCTTGTAACAAGGCCCATCGAAAAGCAAATCAAAAGTATTACTGGTGCGAAAATTAAAAAATTCACTAGTAATTCACAGCAAGACTTTTCGGCTATCATGGTAGAATTTGATACCGAGGTTAAAACCGAAGTTGCCCTTCAAAAAGTCAAAGATGCAGCTGATAAAGCTAAGCAGGATCTTCCCAAAGACTTAACCATAGAACCAACGGTGTTAGAGGTAAGCTTTAGTGAACAACCCATCATGTCTGTGAACGTAAGTGGCGATTTTGATTTACCCCGTCTTAAAAAATATGCTGACGACCTAAAAGATAGACTTGAAAATTTACCTCAAATTAACAGGGTAGATATTGTGGGTGCGCCAGAAAGAGAATTTCAAATCAATCTAGACAATTACCGTGCACAAAGTGCTGGTGTTACTTTTGATGATATTACTTATGCCATCCAAAGAGAAAATATGGATATCTCTGGTGGTTTACTAGAAGTAGGTAATATGAAAAGAACCCTTCAACTTAAGGG
>JBBAKM010000047.1:0-8780 GCA_040403495.1 Bacteroidia bacterium | reverse complement strand
CTTCGTATTCTTTTGCTAGTTCTTCAACTAGTGGTCCAATCATTCGGCATGGTCCACACCACTCTGCCCAAAAGTCTACTAATACTGGTTTGTCTGAACTTAAAACGTCTTGTTCCCAACTGGAATCTGTGAATTGTTTTGCCATTTTGTTTATTTATTAATTACTTGTATGCTTGTTAATTGTTATTCAAAAAAAGAGAATTTAAAATGAATACTGCAAAGATAAAATCCACATTCCATTTCAAAGTATCAATTTTTATAATTCTACTATAGGTTTTACTTGTTTATAATTTTTCCATTTCAGCCTGAATGTATGCCGTTAATTTTTCCCCTTTCAACAGTCCTTTGGATAACATCGCTAGGTTTAATGCTTTTTGTGCAATAGAAACCGCTTCGTTTTCTTCATTTTCAATCAATAGTTTGGCTTTTGGATGGTTGGTGTTTAGTACAGTTTGGTAACTCAAAGGCATGTTGCCAAACATATTGAACCCATTCATTTTGCTCATTTCTCTCATTCTTCTGTCATATTCACTCTCTGTAATTGTTAACAGTGATTCTTGAGGCGTTAATGCTTCGGCACTGAATTTAATGTCGGTATTTTGATTGGCTTTCTCGAAAATTGAAACTAATTTTTTGCTTTCATCTTCGTTAAGCAAAGCAACGGTTGTGGTTTCTACAGCTATCAATCTATCCAAAGCATCGGCATCTACTCTTTTACATTGTACTTTTTCATTTTTTTGTTCTAAGTACCCTGTAAAATGATTGTCTAGCGGTCCTTCAAATTTTAAAACTTTATAATCTCTGCTATTCGCTGCACTTACATAACTGTGTTGTATTTCAGCATGGTTGGTGTACAGCATAATGGTATTCCCGTCTTTATCGGTTTGTAATGGTTTTATGGCTTCTTTAAAATCATTTATCGTGAAATATTGTCCATCGGTGGTTTCTAACAAACAAAAGTCTTTTCCTTTTTCTGCAAATTTCTCATCACTCAACATGCCGTATTTTACAAACAAATCTATGTTTTGCCATTTTGCTTCGTAATCGGTTCTGTTTTGTTTGAAAAGTTCAGCCAATTTATCCGCTACTTTTTTAGTGATGTGAGAAGTTATTTTCTTAACATTGCCATCGCTTTGCAAACTGCTTCTTGATACGTTTAATGGAATATCAGGTGAATCTATAACGCCATGTAACAACATCAAAAA
This sequence comes from Bacteroidia bacterium, assembly GCA_040403495.1. Taxonomy (GTDB): domain Bacteria; phylum Bacteroidota; class Bacteroidia; order NS11-12g; family UBA955; genus JABMMZ01. The sequence continues at coordinate 7,575 of JBBAKM010000047.1, read as the reverse complement.
TTCTGGTAAAATATCTTTTACATTGTCTGTAACAAACACTTGGTTGCTGTATAGCTGTACTTTGTGTTTCTCTGCTTCTATGGCGCTGTCCACTTTAGGGAAATAGAGTATTCCTGTTAAGTTGAACGGGAAATCAACATTCAAATGAATCCAGAACAAAGGCGCTTCAGCAAATGGATATAATGTTTGGTAAAACTTAACATAATCCTCGTCTTTTAAGTCAGCGGGTTTGCTCAACCACAATGGCTTTTCTTCATTGATGATTTTACCGTCAAACTCAATAGCTACAGGAAGGAATTTGCAATATTTAGTTAACAGTTGAGAGATTTTGAAGTTTTCCAAAAAGTCCAAACTGTCCTCAGCGATGTGTAGGATAATGTCGGTTCCTCTTTCGGTTCTGCTGCCTGCTGTTATCGAAAACTGAGTGCTTCCATCACATTCCCACAAAGCTGGCTGTGCACCCTCTTTGAAAGACAATGTGTTGATTTGAACCTTGCTCGCCACCATAAAGGCAGAATAAAAGCCCAATCCAAAATGACCTATTACATTCGCATCTGCTTTGTCTTTGTATTTTTGAACAAACTCTTCTGCACCCGAAAAGGCCAATTGATTGATGTATTTTTCAATTTCTTCTTCCGTCATTCCTAGTCCATTGTCGCTAATGGTTAAGGTTTTGTTTTCTTTGTCAATGCTAACTGTAATTTTAAATTCGCCAGTATCTCCTTTAAATTCACCAATACTCGACAATGTTTTAAGTTTGTTGCAAGCGTCGGTGGCATTAGAAACCAATTCTCTTAAAAATATTTCATGGTCACTGTAAAGGAATTTTTTAATGATTGGGAAAATGTTTTCGGTATTTACGGATATTGAACCTGTTTTACTCATACTTTTATTTATGCTTTATCTTGTAAACTTAAGTTCCAAAAATAGTACCTCCTTGTTTTCTAGTGTAATTTTGTCATATTTGCAGACAAATAATGTTTTTTTATCTGTCAAAATTGTTGCTTTTTGTCATTAAGCCTATCGTTTGGGTTTTGTTATTTCTATTGGCGTCGGTATTTGCCAAGGAGGACGCCAAACGAAAAAGAAGATTGATAAAAGGCTTACTTATTCTATTCCTGTTTTCAAATGGGGTAATCGTGAATGAATTGGTGTTGCTGTATGAAAGTGAGGGAACCAAAGATTTAAAACCGCGATACGAATATGCCATTGTTTTAGGTGGTTTTAGTAAGATGGATTCAAGTCTAAATAGGCCCGTGTTTTACGAAGCGAACGACAGATTAATGCAAGCCATTAGTTTGTATCATCAAGGGATAGTCGGTAAGTTGATTATCAGCAGTGGAAGTGGCAGTTTGCTTAAGCAAGATGAAAAAGAAGCGGATGCTATTGCTTTGTATCTCAAAAATATTAACATTCCCGATTCCGCAATTATTGTAGAAAATAAAAGCAGAAATACCTCAGAAAACATTGAATTTAGCAGTGTAATATTGGATTCACTAAAGGTAAAAACGCCAGTTTTAGTGATATCCAGTGCTTGGCATTTGCCTAGAGTAAAATTGTGCGAAGGGAATAGAGATTTTGATTACTTTGCGACTAATTACATAGCCGACAGAAAAAGAGATTACGCCATTGATGCTTATATAGTTCCGTCTGTAAAGGCGATGATGATAATGGAGTTGATGGTAAAGGAATGGGTGGGTTATGTTACTTATGCAATAAAACATTAAGTTATGAAAGTTGAGTCGAGCCATATTATAAAAAAGCAGTTATTGAACATGGAACCGGTGGCACTTACCGAGTTGTGTCTTCGATTGATGAAGTATAAAAAAGAAAACAAGGAATTGGTTTCGTATTACTTGTTCAACAAAGGCGACGAGGCGGAGTATGTGGAAATGGTAAATAGTGAACTTACAGAACTGTTTGAAATGATTCCTAGGAATGGCAAATACAAAGAAGTGAAACAGATCAGAAAGATATTGAAATTGGCAAGCAAGCAAATTAAATATTCGGGATTGGCAACCACACAAGTGGAGGTTTTGATTCATTTTTGTAAATTATTAAAGCCAAAAGTTAAGTCATTACAAATGCTGGCACTCGACAATATGTACATACAGCAGTTGAAAAAAATCAATATTGCCATGACCAAAATGCACGAAGATTTGCAATATGACTACCTAAAACAGTTGAGTGAGTTGTAAGGGTAGGTGGGGTTTAAAGGCTCCTGTTTTGCTTGAATTCTCTTTTAAAAAGCAAAGTATTTTTAATAGATTTATTGGAGAAATATAAAATATTTTTCAGGGAGTAGTCACATAAATAACAAAGACTGCGTCTATAGGATTAAATTGTCCAAACATTTGAACGAAATAGAATTAATAAAAGGCTGTGTACAAAAGAATATCAGTGCTCAAAAAGCATTGTATGAGCTGTATGGTCCTATGTTAATGACTATTGCCGTTCGTTACATAAGCAATAGGGAAGATGCGGAAGAAATTTTTCATGATACATTGATGAAGGTTTACAAAAATATTGACAAGTATAAGTTTGAAAGTAGTTTTAAAACATGGATATCACGGATTTGTATTAATACCTCAATCGATTTTATTCGTAAAAATAAAAAGGCAATGATGGTAGAGTATGTTTCAGAAAAGGTTTTGGAAATTCAGGACTATGATTTAGCGGTAGAGGTTTCAATAGAAGCAGAAACAGCAATGATTTTATTAGGTCGTTTGCCTATGAATCAAAAGTTGATTATTAATTTGTTTTTGATAGATGAATATAGTCACAAAGAAATTGCAGCAAAGTTAAACATTAGTGAAGAGGCTAGTAGAACTCAATACAGTAGAGCAAAAAAACATTTAACATCGTTGGTAAAATCAACATTATTAAAAAATGAACAACAAAGATAATCTTCAAGATTCACTTAAAAAGGCATTTGAAAACCACAAAGAGCCGCTCCTACAACATCAGTGGGAAAGGTTGAATATTGATTTAAAAAATCAAAAAAAGAAGTCGTACTTAACTTTAGGAAATATGGTTATTGTGGCGGTTTTGCTATTTTTGGGAAGTGTCATTGGTTTTTATTTTAAACAGAATACTAGCAATAGTCAAGTCTCGAATACCAGTGTTTCAAAAAATGAGGAATCAAACAGAGAAAGTAAAAGTAATGAAGTGAAGACATTGGCTGAAGCTCAACATTTGGAGATTTCTAATAATGAAAGTAAAAAGATATACGAGTCAAAATTAGGGTTCAAACAGACTAATTCAGAAGCATTACAACAGAATGAAATGACTTATTCAAACTCGGATTTAAAAACAATAAACAATCAAAATGAAACAAGAGATTGGTTTAGTAAATCCTTAAAATTACCAACATTGCCAAACATAAAACAGATTGAGACAGCACCAGAGTTGAAAGGCGAAGAAATAGCAAGCGTTGATGGTATAGAAGATTCAAAAACGGACAAAGAGGAGACTGTTTTAGCGAATGAGAGTAAAGCGTTAGAGAGCAAGAGTTTGGAGACAGTAGTTGAGGAAAAAGAGCAAAAAGACAGTGTGAAAAAAGCAACAAAGCGAAGCGTTCCGCAACCGGAAAACAAATCAACAAGAAGCAAGTTTGCGGTTTCCCTATCCTATGGAATGTCTAATGTAAAAACGGCAAGTTCTAGATTGGAAAATGGGTCGGCCATGCACAAAGATGGAGAAAGATTGTTTCATGAATCAGAGAAGGGAAAAGAAAGTCAAGTTTTTAATTTGGGTTTTGAATTTTATGTTCGAGAAAACTTTAATTTAATAATTCAAACAGGCATACAATACAGGGAAATTACTAACACAGAAAAGATTGATTACAGTTACAATGATATTCCATTTAGGGAAGTCGATGGGACTATTATTGCTTATTTTAGAGATACAATAAATCCATTAAGAATTACTAGTTCAAATGTTTTAAAAAGACGTTATGTGACCATTCCAATTCAGTTTGCTTACAATTTTGCAATTGCACCCAAGCACGAGTTACAGCCATGTTTAGGGTTGAATGTCAATAAGTTGCTTGCAGCAAGTGGAAACAGTTTTTCGGTAAACGACGGTGAAGTAAAGCCATTAAGTTCCACATTAAGTAAAAAGATAAACGTAGGAATGATGGCTGGCTTACAATATAATTACAATGTAATGAATCATTGGTGGTTGGGAATAGGGGCACAATGGCAGCAAAACATTCAAAACACTAATTTCGGTTATAGTCAAATCAAATCAAAAATCAATCAGTACAATAGCAATATAGTGCTTAAATACAAATTTTAATCCAACAAGAATATATGAAAATCAACAATTATTTTAAATCAATCGCAATTGTTTTGCTTATTTTATCAAGCTTAAGTTCACTTCACTCACAAAGTTTAAAAAAGTTGGGTGTAGGATTGAATGAGCCTGTATTAGCCGCATGCTCTGATTCTATTGGTAATATATATGCAGTTTGTAGAAAGGATGCTTTAGATTCAATTAAGATATTTAAATATGATAAAAGCATAGGTAATTGGAGTTTGTATGCAAAAAATATAATAAATGCTTCTATGAGTTCATTCAATGATTTTTCATGTTTTACACTAAAAAATAATTTTTATTTGAATTCTTTAATCGACTCTAATCATTTTGAATTATATGAAATAAATCAGAATGCATGGAGTAGAAAAGCTAAATTCACCCAACAAAATACTAATTTCTATCAAATAAATTCAATGTTTAAAAAAAACAATAATAATTTCGGTGTATTTTATGGTAATTTTGATACGATTAATCAAATGTCTTATTCTAATATTGTTTTATTTGATGGCAATAGTTTTTCAAGCTTAAATTATAATAAAATAAATGGCCCAATTTATGATTGTGAAATTTTGTATGATACTATCTTTATTATTTCATCTGGGAATTATTTTTTTCAAAAAATTAATAGTGGAATATGGTCAGATTATTTTACTCAATGGAGTTATATATCAAGTGACTTCTCTTTTTCAGATAGTGTTAAATATTTAAAGTCTTATGATTTTATTCATCAAATTGAAGGCAATAAAGAAGTTCAAAGATTTCAACACAAGTCTAATGTTTCAGCACAAATATTTAACTCAAGTTCATTTGAATATAAAAAAGACTTGTTGTTAATTAATAAAACTTACAACAATAATTATTTACTTCTCCAAAAAACAAATTATAAAACATTTCCCATAGTAGAAGATTTAATTTTATTGGAAAATACTATGCCAAAATACTTTTTTAAAAGTAATGATAATAAAATTTATATCTTTTGTCAGTCAAAAATCTTCTATGATGGCGTAGTTTATGATAATATAGTTGAAATAGTAGTTGATTCATTAGAGAATCTATTGATTGACACTATTGTAGTAAAACAATTTGAAGATAAAAACAAAAATTTTGTATATGACAATAATGATGAGTTGTTGTCAACATTTTTTATAGTAAATAATGAAGGTTTTATCACTGATTTAAATGGAGGATATAATTATTTTCAATTTTCTGGAATTTCACCAGAATTAAGGGGCGTTGAGTATAATTGCCTTAAACCTTATACTTCCGCAAACATATTATCTAGAACTAATATGCCAAATGTTACTAAAGATACAGTTTTTATCCCCTATATTCCTTCAGTTTCAGATAATTTTTCGATTTTAAGCATCTCTCTCCCTAAAGCCCGTATTTTAGACACCATTACTTTGAAATTCAAAGTTGACAATAAAAGTTGTATTAACAATAATGGAAGTTTGAATGCAGAATTAAAACTCAATCCCAATGTTCAGTTCATTTCTTCCTCTCCAAGTTTTTCCAGTAAAAGTGGCAATACTTTAAATTTTTCACTTACTAATCTTTACAATTCTCAAAGCAGAGAAATTGTTGTTAAAATTGTCTATCCTCTTAACCAGTTTTCTATCAATGATGTTGTGAAACACTATTTAAAAATTACACCATCTACAAGTGATATGGATTCTACCGACAACCGAGATTCTATCATGCAAAGAATCGTTTACAGCTATGATCCTAATGCTAAATTTTCTTTGCCTGAAGGTCGAATTACCTCTGATTTAAGAAAAATCAAATACACCATTCATTTTCAAAATGAAGGCAATGACGATGCCAGAAATGTGACTATTATTGATACCATCAACCTGAAAATGCCCGTTTACAGTTTTCAAATGATTGGTGCTACTCATCCTTATTCCGTTTCTATTCAACCCGGTACTAATATCGTAACATGGCAATTCAATAACATCAACCTCAAACCTAAAAGTGAAAACGAAGAAAAAAGCAAAGGTTATTTGGTGTTTGAAGCCAATGTAAGGGGCGATTTAAGGGTTGGTGACAGTATCAGAAACAAAGCCTATATTTACTTTGATTACAATGAGCCAATTATTACCAATTATGCCGTCATCACAAGAGTTGAGGAAAAAGGGAATGGAATCAATGTAAATAAAGTTGTAGGGCAATCCAATACTATCGAAGTTTATCCCAACCCAACAAGTAAGGTGTTAAATATCAAAAACTTGAAAAATGAAAATGTCAATTTTGAAGTGTTCAATTCTCTGGGTCAAAGTGTTCTTAAACATAACTTAAATTTATCTGACACTTATCTTATAAACTGCGAAAACCTCTCAAAAGGTATTTATTTCATCATGACAACAGGTGGCGAACAAATAAAATTTATTATTCAGTAATATATGAAAACATACATCAAATATCAACTAAGGAAATTAACAATTGCAATCATTTGTATATTGTGTGTCAACAGCATTCACTCACAAAGTTTAAAAAAGTTGGGTGCAGGATTGAACGAGCCGGTTTTATCAGCTTGTTCAGATGACGCTGGAAATATTTATGCAGTTTGTAGAAATCAAAGGGGTGATTCATTAATAGTTAATTATTTTAATACAATAAATCAGTCATGGACAAGACTAAGTAAAATAACATTATTGTATTCTACCCCAAATTGTTTTTTTATAAATAATAATTTATATGTAATGTTTTTAGATTCTATTGATTTTAATACCTATTACGTTAGGTATAGTTTAAAAAAATTTAGTAACAATATTTGGTCAGATGATTTAAAATTATCAAATGGACTTGTTTTTTATGATTTATTTGTCAATAAAATAAATTCAAATTTAGTCAGTTTAACTGGGTTATTCAAAGAAGGGAATAGTATTGCAAGAAAAAGTGTTTTGTATGATGGTAATACTGCAACATCTTTAAATGATAGTGTTGAAAGTGAGTTTCGGTTGAATCCATACAAAATAGAGACAAAAGGGGATACGTTATTTACAATATCAAAGAATTTGGTTTTATTTAAAAAAATAGGTACTAAAAATTGGAATACTTATTTTGCATCTAATAAAAATATTCAAGGAATATTCTTTACAGATAGTTTAAAGTATTTTTTAGATTTTGATTCTTTGTATAGTTTTAATAGAAATTCAATCAATAGTCGAGTAGCTTTAAATTCAAAAAGTTATGATATCAAATCAATACTGTCCTAAATAAATTTTAGAATTAAAAAAAGTTGAGCAAACACAA
>JBBAKM010000046.1:8903-10478 GCA_040403495.1 Bacteroidia bacterium | reverse complement strand
GTATTAGGTAATGGATCAATTACGCGTGTGAGTACATCGGGAGCGATCGTTACAACAAATGATATCACTGCTAAACATATCAAAGGAAATTCTGGCGCTTTAAGTATTGCAGCATCTACTGGTGCGGGTACATCGCCATCAGCAGTTTCTGTAACAGGAACAGATATGAGTGGTGTTGTAGCAATAACAACGGGTACAAGCCCTTCCGTTAATGCAGTATTAGCTACTATTACTTATAATACTGCTTTTTCAACAGCGCCTGTTGTAGTCATCACGCCAGCTAATGCTGCAACAGCTAGTTTAGCTGCTGCACAAGCCGTTTGGGTTAATATAACAACAACAGGGTTTACCATTAATACCAATGCAACGGCGGTTGTTTCATCTACAGCGTACAAATGGAACTATGTTGTTATACAATAAGGTCGTTTTTGTCATTAAAAAGTCATAAAAGAACAGCACCATGCCGTTCTACAATTCTATGACAATTGCCCCCGCTCTATAAGTCACATTTGCACTTGAAATCAATGCAGATGCGGTTTAGAGGTTTGATAGTAGGGTTGTTTTTTGGCTTTACAGCTGCTAATGGGCAGGTGAGTAAGATAACTCGCGCAGACACATTGTATGGTTCGGCTAATGAGATAGTAGTGACTGCCACTAGAACCGAAAAAAAGTTAGGTAATGTTGCCGTTCCGGTAACACTTATTTCAAGTAAGCAAATTGCACAAGCGGGTTCAGTTAGACTCGCAGATATTTTACAAGAACAAACAGGTTTATTTTTAACGAGTGGTTTTGGTGCAGGTGTTCAAATGCAGGGGTTGAATCCTGATTACACCTTAATATTATTAAACGGAGAGCCACTGGTAGGAAGAACCGCTGGTATACTAGATTTAAATAGAATCACGGTTGGAAATATCAAGCAAATTGAAATTGTAAAAGGCCCTTCTTCTAGTTTGTATGGAAGTGAAGCGATGGCTGGTGTGATTAATATAATTACCACAACCCCTATAAAAAATGAGTTAGCGCTTAGTGCTAGATATGGAAGTTTTAATACTTCCGATGTGAATGCTACATTCAATATTTCTAAAAATAAATTTACCTACCAAGGGTTTGCGAATAATTACCATACCAATGGATTTAGTTTGCGCCCCAATAGTCAAACTAGTTTTGTAACGCCTATTAATAGATTTACACAGCAACATCAACTTGGGTATCAAATTTCAGACAAAACAAAACTCTTGGGATCGGTAAGATTCAATAGGGAGCGTATTACCAATGAAATCGCAGTAGAAAATAATGGCGTTACCGTAAACTCCCAAGGAAAAGAATCAAATGACGATGCCAATTTTTCGGCAACCTTACTGCATAAATTTAATAGCAGCGTTAGAACCAGTGCTAAGCTGTATGCAACAACATTTACGAGTGAGCAGGAGCTAGCCACGACCTCTGGAGCACCCTATACCGATTATTTTAAGCAACATTTTTTAAGGTTCGAGTCACAAACAGATGTTGTTGTTTCAAAAAACCTTGAAACCTCTATTGGTGCAGGTTATTTAGTAGACAGGGCCAATAGCACAA
>JBBAKM010000046.1:3829-8893 GCA_040403495.1 Bacteroidia bacterium | reverse complement strand
TGAAAAAGGAGAACTATTAAAAGAGCTCAATAAAAGAGAAAGCACCAAGGAAAATTCGGTAGGATATGCTTTTTTTCAATCGGAATGGAAACCAATAGAAAAGCTTGTTATTATTGGCGGTGCACGCTATGATCACAACGCACTTTTTGCAGCAGCGTTTAGTCCAAAGCTCGCTTTAAAGTATTCAATTACCAATAAGATTAATGTTAAGGCAAGTGTAGGCCGAGGTTTTAAAGCTCCGGATTTTAGACAGCTTTATTTGAATTTCACAAACACTGCTGCTGGTGGTTATAGTGTGTTTGGTGCTATTGAAGCACAAAAAATTATTACTGCACTTAAAGGCATAGGACAAATTGCAAGTATCGAGCAGGATTATTACAGCCTTGCTGCATTGCAACCAGAATTTTCTACAGGCTATCATGCAAGTTTCGATTATGCACCATCTGCAAAACATAATTTTTCGGTAGGGCTCTTTTATAATAACATCAATAATCTAATTGATAGTAGATTGGTGGCATATAGGCCTGGCGGCGCTCAAATATTTAGCTACCTCAATGTAAAAACAGCATTTACAAAAGGGTTGGAATTTAACGGTGAACATAAATTTGGAAAATATTATTTAATAAGTAGTGGGTATCAATTTTTATTATCAGGCGATGCCTCTGAACTAGATAAAATTGAGGAAGGAAAAGTGTTTACGCGTGATGCAAATGGATATAGCAAGCGCTTACATGCTTCCGAATATGTTGGTTTACCCAATAGAAGTAAACATCAGTTTAATTTAAAATTGCAGTATCAAAAAGAGCAGGTATTTGCAACGGTGCGTGCACTTTACAGAAGTAGTTGGTATGTAACGGACACTGATGGTAACGGCCTCTACAATACCAATGATAGCAAGGCTACCGGGTTTATTCAATTCAATGCAACCATCGGGCTCCCGCTTACAAAAAATATTACCATGCAAGCAGGTTGCAATAATATTTTCAATTATAGAGACCCTATTAATATGCCCAATTTTATGGGACGTACTGGATTTATAAGCATCAACTATTCAATTAAACAATCAATCGAAAAATAAACACTATGAAAAAGATCATCTACGCATTTTTTGCTTTTTTATTATTTGCCGCTTGTACAAAAGAAAACAATACGCCTCAGGTAGAGCCAGTTGTTTCTAAAACTGTAAGAGATCTACCTGCCGATACCATTATTGGTATCACACCTGGTGTTCCACCACTTGGAGGAATGCCTTTTGGCGCTGGTAAGTATACTTTTTATAGTCTTGAAAGAGGTGTGATTGTGCCATCAACCGATAGTGCAACTAATAAATGGGATATCGCATTTAGAGGTACTGCTATCATAACCAATAGTGGTAATGGTGGACCAGGTGCTGGTGGTGGTTTTGTTTTTGTTGGTCTTTTTGAAGATTTAAAAACAATTCATTCAGATTCAACATTCAGAACAGAAAATATTCCTACTGCTTATGCCATTCCATTTGGCAGCAACAGAGGTTGGTATGTATATGACGGGTTAAAAAACTTGGTGACTCCAATTCCTGGTCGTGTTTTAGTTATCAGAACCGCAACTGGAAAGTTTGCAAAAGTTGAAATATTAAATTATTACAAAGGCGGTGTAACACCTGCTGCAACAGCATCTGATAATGTAAAAATGAGAGATCAACGTTACTATACATTTAGATATAGTTACCAGCCTAATGGCAGTAAGTCATTCTAATATTTAGTTTGTTTAATAAGCCCCCCGTTTTATGGAATCTACATTATTTATGTAGGTTCCATTTTTTTTACAATAAAGATTGAATCTAGTGGTTAGCCAATACCAATCAGGTAATCAAATAAGTTGACATCGGTAGCGAGGTTTAATTTTTTTCGAAGTCGATACCTGCTAATTTCTACGCCCCGCACAGAAATATTCATAAGTTGGGCAATTTCTTTAGTTGACAGGTTCATTCTCAAATAGGCACATAACTTTAATTCGTTGTTGCTTATATTACTATGCTTTTCTTTGAGCTTGACAATAAAATCGGAATGCACTTTGTCAAAATGTTTGGTAAAGTACTCCCATTCTTGGTCTAAATTTTCATCTTCATTTAAAGCTTTTACCATTTTCTTTAATTCGGTAATAGCATATTCGTTGTCTATTTTTTTAATGATGCTTGCTAGTTCGCTTTTAACTTTAGTAAGCAGTTCACCTTTTTTTACGATATGCATAGCCGAAGAGGCTAGTTCAGAATTTTTATATTCGATTTCAACTTCTAGTTTTTCATTTTGCAGCGTCACTAAATCACTTTCTGATTTGTTTATTTCTAGTTCGTGAATGTACCTCAATCTTTGTTGCTCCTGCTCATATTTTTGCTGTTGCGCTTTAAACTTTTTACGTTGATATATATGAAGTTTGTAAAAGCCAAAACCAATAGCAATGAAATAAAGTAGATACGCAAATAGTGTTCGGTACCATGGCGCATTAATTTTAAATTGGTAGCTAGATACCGCTGATTCATTCCCCAAGTTGTTTCTAACTTTCACTTCAAATGTATAGTTGCCAGGTATTAAATTGGTATATTCTTTTTCTGTTCTTCTTGTCCACGCAGACCATTTGTTGTCTAGTCCCTTTAGTCGATAGCTGTATTCTAAATTGTTTTGGTAACCAAATGCAACTGATGTGTAATCGAAGCGCATGGTTTTAAAATGATAAGCAACTTCGGGAATGGTTGCTTGCTCCTGTATTTGATTTTCGTTTACGTTTTTAAAGTAGCCGCCAAATAAAGTACTGTCTAAATTATCAATAATATGTACCGATCTGATTTGAACATTTAATGCGGGTGCAAGCTTTTTATATTTTTCATAATTGATATGATAAAATCCTTTCTCACCCCCTAAAAAGATATTGCTACCATCTATTGCATTTATGTATTCAAATCCACTTAACATTTTTGCGCTTAGTTCAGGAATATAAATGACTTGTGGTTGGTTACTGGTGTAGTCAATAACGCCCAATTCTTTTTCATGTATGAACCAGACGTTACCTTCTCTGTCTTCTTTTAGATAGCGAATACTTTGGTTTCCAATAAGTGAAGCATAACTTGAAGCTACTTCGAATTTATCTTTTTCGATGTTGTATTCATAAACGCCTTTTTCAGTACCCACTACAATTCTATTTTTTACTTTGTAGATATGATTATTTAGCAAAGCGGGTAGTCCTTCTTTTTTCTGATATTGCTTGGTAGTGTACTGTCCGTTACTATTTTTTTCAATTTTATATATACCATGGTAAGGATGAGACACCCATATATTTTCTTCTGCATCAATGGTTACATACCTAGAAGATTCAATAAAGTTTGGAATATCTAATGTTTGCAAAAGTTGATTGGCTTTTGCATCAAAAATGGTAAGACCTCTATAAGTGCCACCCACAACGATGCGTGCAGGTGACATATTACCAAGTGGTGTGAAGTTCCAAAACCCTGGTTTAGTCGAAAAAGATGTTGCTATATTATTGTTTACATAAAAAGCACCCTCGTGATGACCTAAAAGCAGTTTATTATTAATAAGAGATAGTCCCCAACTTTGCCCACTTGTGTTTTGCACCAACGAAAAATCGCCTTTACTAAAACTTAAATCTTTTAAGGGTTGAAGCGCAACCGTATAAAGTCCATTGGATGTTCCAATATAGAGTTGCTGGTTTTGAATCATGGAAGTATAGCCAGATTCGTCGAGTAATTTGGGAGAAATGTGTTTAATCGCACTGTTGTAGGCGATGAAATCCAGCCCATTATTTAATCCAAGCCACAAATTTTGTTTGTTGTCTAAAAAGATGCTTAAAATATTATTACTCTGCAATCCTTCGGTGCTTGAAAACTTTTGGATGATTTCGGCTCTATTATTAATGATGTATACGCCACTATTACTTGTTGCCAGGGCTGTCCAGTCTTTATTGATGGCTATGGCACTGTAGATTCGTTCATTTTGTATAAAACTGGCAGCTCCCGACTTGATTGGGGTTATGATATGATTCTCAAAATAGAAAATTCCGCTTTTAAGGGTTGTAATCATTGCTCCAGAGCCACTTGGGATGATTCCGGTAATGGGGTCGGTTTTTGAAAAACTATAATTTGTCACTAATGGCTGCCAAACATCATTTTCAAATGTCATTAGGCCTGTTTGGTAATCATGGGCATATAGTTTTCCGTTACAACTGGTTAGGTAAGACCATTCGGAAGGAGCTTTAAATACTGTGATGTTGTTTCCGTTGTATTGGAAAATTTTATTGGGAGATCTAAAAAAAAGTGAGGAGCCCAATGAAACAATGTCCCAAACATCTTCAAAAGACCTGTATTTAGCAGGAATTAATGCGGTAAGTGAGTTATAAACTAGGTTGCCGTTCGCATTAGGGGCAAAATAGCCAAGTTCATCCTGACCGCCTACGTATATTTTATGGTCGCTTCCTATTGCTACTGATCTTACAATGGTTTTATTTGTCAGTGGGTAAAGTTTCCAGTTTTTCCCGTCGAAACTTAATAAGCCTTCATTGTTAGCAAAGTAAACAACCCCGTTTTTGTCTTGTTTGACATCCCAGTTCTGAAGTCCCGCATTATAGGATAATTTAGAATAATTTATAATATCTGGAAGGCCAATAGTGTTTTGGCTGCTTGCATATATTGGAAGAAGTAGTAAAAAGAGTATTTTTTTCACTGCTCAAAGATTTTATTTTAAACTAAATATATGAAATATTTGTTGATGTAGTATTGAAGTAATTTACATTATTGATAATCAATTAGTTAAAAATAGTGATGTAGTATTGAAGTGTTAAACAACAAAGATTTTGTAGTGTCTGTTACTACTTTTACGTTGCCAAAAAATCATTTTTTTTCTTTCACATAAACGATTGCATTATGAAAATAAGATTTATTCTTATGTGCCTTGTTTTGATGCTCGGGCTTGGCGTAGAAACGCTTTACGCTCAGTCAATTGCCGTTACCGGTAGCGTTAAAAACAAAAATACTGGCGAATTGCTAGTAGGGGCTTCTGTTTCTGTTAAGGGCAAATC
>JBBAKM010000046.1:0-3729 GCA_040403495.1 Bacteroidia bacterium | reverse complement strand
ACCCAAGGTGGTATTGTAGGAGGAAATGATAAATCTCGTTTTGATAGAGGTAACTTTTCTGCCAACTTAACTTTTGATATTTCTAAGAAACTTAAATTCTTATTGAATACCACAGCAGTTACATTGAACTCTAAAGGAATTCAAGAGAATTCATTTAATAGTGTTATTGGTAGTGCGATTAACTTTGATCCTACTGTTAGCGTATTAAACAATGTTCCTAATACAGTTGGTAGATATGGTTTCAGTAATTTATTATTATCTGAAATTTTTAATCCACTTACTAAATTAGAAAATACATATAACTCAAACGTAGGTTCTAAAATCTATGGAAAATTTGAGTTACAATACAAGGTCTTAAACAACCTTACATTGTCTTCTCGTTTTGGTTATACAAAATATGATGGCAATGCTAAAAGCTTTAACCCACTTGTTTTCTATGGCCCGCAAAACGTAGACAATTCTATGAATGCGGATGGTTCTACAGTAGTGGGAAGATTTAATAGTGTGGCACACGAAAAAGTGAGCAACTTCAATTACACTTGGGAGTCTTTTGCAAACTATAACTTTAAATTTAAGCAAGACCACAACTTTGAAACAGTTCTTGGTTTTTCATTAGCAAAAGTAAGTGGTAACGCGGCAGGTGCTACGCGTCAAGATGTTCCATTTAATAGTTGGGAATTTGCAGACTTTACGGCTGCAACGGGTAATAACATAGCAACCAATACAAATGCACTTGCAGGTTACTACTACCAATATTTTAGAAGAAATCTTTCTTATTTTTCTCGTCTCAACTACGATTACAAAGACAAATATTTAGCTTCATTTAGTGCACGTAGAGATGGTTCTTATGCATTTGGTGTAGACAACAAATTTGGTAACTTCTATTCTGGATCTCTTGGATGGGTTGTTTCTAAAGAAAAATTCTTTAAAGCAGACTGGGTAGATCAATTAAAAATTAGAGGTAGTTATGGTAGCATTGGTAACGAAAATGTAAACCCACAATTTGTGAGTATTGTTACTGGTGGACCTAGTTACGGCCCTACTGCAAATAGTAATGGATATACATTTAACGATGTGTTTTATCCAGGTTCCACAGTGGGTTCTGCTGCTAATACTACACTTAGATGGGAAAAGCAAATTCAATCAAACATTGGTTTTGATTTAGTGGTACTAAACAATAAGTTTTCTATCAACGCTGACTATTTCCAAAAAACAGTAGATGGTTTGTTATTTACACCATCGGCTTCATTGTATTTAGGAACGGTACCTAGCCCAATTGCAAATATTGGAGCTACTAAAACCAGTGGTTTTGACTTTACTTTAAATTACAACGAATCTATTGGTAAGAATTTGAAATTTAATACAGCATTAACTTTCACTACTGCAACCAACTTAGTAACTGCTACCAATGATAATGGTACTGCTAAAATTTTAGGCGGATATTATTTCAATGGTCAATCACAAAGCGTTACTGTTTTTGAGAAAGGATTTGCACCAGGTTATTTTTATGGCTACAAAACAGCTGGTCTTTTCCAAAATGCCGCAGACATTGCAGCGTCTCCTAGACAGCCAGGTGCACAACCAGGTGATATCAAATATGTAGATGTGAATGGTGATGGTGTTATCAATGCATCAGACCAAACAAATATTGGTAATCCATTCCCTAAGTTTACGATGGGGTGGAGCTTTAATCTAAGCTACAAGAATTTTGATTTCAACACATTTTGGTATGCTTCTGTAGGAAACGATATTTATAGAGCCTATGAGCGTAATGCAAACTTCTCTAACAAAGACCGTTCTGTTCTTGGTCGTTGGACTGGTGAGGGTACTACAAACGATGCGCGTTTACCAAGATATTCTTTTGTGGATGCCAATAGTAATATTAGAGTATCTGACAGATATGTTGAAGATGGTTCTTTCTTAAAAATCAAGAATATTCAACTCGGTTACACCTTTAATACGCCAGCTTCTAAAAAATGGTTCAACAGTATTCGCGTATATGCACAAGTGAAAAATGCTTTTGTATTTACAAAGTACACTGGATTTGATCCGGAAATTGCGGGTGGCATTTTAGATACAGGTATCGATCGTGGTGCATATCCTCAGGCCAGAACATTTGCATTTGGCTTTGATATTAAACTATAATCTTCACTACTTAAATATACCATTATGAAGATCAATTCAATAAAAATAGTAGGCCTGGTTTTAGTTATTACCACGCTTATATCTTGTACTAAGTGGGTCGATTACAATCCCCATGAAGATTTTATTATTACGGAACAAGACTATTTAAAGTCTGCTTCTGATTATAGAAATATGTTGGTGAGTGTTTACACGCCTCTGCAATGGATTAACCAGGTTGTTCCAATTGGTGATATTGCATCTGATAATGCAGTGTCTGGTGGAGAAAATGCTTCTGACGTTTTATCCTTGCAACAAATTGACGATTATACGCATACACCAGTAAACGGAACCCTTCAAGAAATTTGGGTTTCTGCATACGAAGGGGTAAATCGTGCTAATTATATGACCCAGTACAAAACGGCTAATTTAGCGGGTCAGAAAATTGAGTTTGCCGGTAAAGAAGCATTGTATGGTGAAGTTCATTTTTTACGTGCGTACTACTATTTTACACTCGTACGAATGTTTGGTGATGTGCCTCTTTTTACAGAAAGGCGTTTAAGTCTTGCGCAATCAAGAAGTTTAAAGCGTTCACCCAGAGCAGATGTATATAAGCAAATCGAAGCAGATTTAACTGCGGCTGTAACAGCCCTTCCAGCAGTTCAAGTTCAAAAAGGTAGAATTACAAAGTATGCTGCACAAGCTTTACTTGGTAAAGTATACCTCTATCAAAACAAATTTGATGCAGCTGCTACCACGTTAGAAAGCATCATTACTGCGAATGCATTTACACTCGTTTCTGATTTTGGTGCTATGTTTTTAGCAAGTGGAGAAAACGGTCCAGAATCTGTTTTTGAAATTCAGTATTCTAATGTTTCTCCTTACTATAACTGGGGTGGTGTAACACGCGGTCAAGGTAACTATGCGGTTCAACAGTGTGGTATTAGAGGTTTAAATGGTTCTGCACAGATGCCTTATGCAGCTGGTTGGAGCACCAATTTGCCTACGCAAAATTTAGCAGCTGCTTATACTGCTACTGACAGACGTAAAAACGTAACGGTGTTGGATATTGAAGCATACAAAGCGGCAAATCCTTCCTTTAATATTACGTATCAAGTAGCTCCATTTAAAAACACAGGTTTGTACAATCAAAAGTATTTGCCACGCAAAGGAGAAACCTCTGGTCAAGTAGAATTAAACTACTTAAATAACTTCAGAATTATCCGTTATGCCGATGTTTTATTAATGGCTGCCGAAGCATTTAATAGAGCTACTGCTCCAAATGATGCTAAGGCACAGGGTTATTTAAATCAAGTAAGACAAAGAGCATTTGGTAATGCTTCTAATAATAGTACTGCAACCGGAACTGCACTTCGTCAAGCAATTTGGGATGAGCGTCGACTAGAACTAGCCATGGAAGGAGATCGTTTCTTTGACCTAGTAAGAACTGGACAAGCGGCTTCAAGAATTACTGGCTTTAGAGTAGGTAAGCATGAAGTGTTCCCAATACCTCAACAAGAGGTTGATATTTCTGGTTTAACACAAAATGCTGGATATTAATCTCATTGTATAATCTATTGAATTAAATAGTATGAAAACATTAAAATA
>JBBAKM010000045.1:0-10598 GCA_040403495.1 Bacteroidia bacterium | reverse complement strand
TTTTGATTGGGTGGTGGTTTTTGTTTCTTTTAACATTAAAAGAAAAAAAGAATTTTAAGTTAAGATAAAATTGTATTCGAAGCTGTAAACTTCATTCAAATGTGTTCGTTTTTTTCCTCTCCTTTCGGTCCCGATAATTATCGGGATCGAAGGAGAGGGACTTTTGTTTACGGTTAATTATTTGAGTTTAATGATGGAAACTTAAAGTTTTAATTTACTTAAAGTGATCTCTTTTAAATTGCAACAATCAGAGATAATATTACTTGTTAAAATATATTCTCCTTTATGGTTTTTTTGAATATAGATCTCATTGTTATTTAAATGAAAAATAAATGCATCATAATCAGATATATACTGCCAAGTTCCAATTCTATTTGCTTTTTTACATTTATTAACTTGAATAGAAAACTTGTTGTTATTTGTAATTTCGATTGTAATTTCTTTGGATGAAATATCTTTCCCAATATAACTTCCAACAATTTCATTTGTTTTTATTTTGTCATCTATTCTATTTAAGAGAATTAAAATAAAAGGTATAAGAAATAAAACCATAAATATGAATAGTGAAATTTTTCTTAAAAGAACTCTTCTGAAAATTAAAATGCTTGATAATAAGAATAGTATTGAGGGAATCCAAAAGATAATAATGTAAAAAAATAAAGTCATTGGTTCCATAGATTCAAAATTGATTATTATAAAATTGTATCTGATTTTACATCAAATCAGAATATTGTAATTAACTTTTATTTCTTTTTAAATTTAAATCAATACAAAGAAACAGAAAACAATATTCATATACAATAAGCTAGCAAACAATTTAAAAATCCTGAAACCTATCCTGAAATCGATTCTGAATAAATTTTGAGGACAAAATTTCCCAGAATGACTGTCGGACAATGAATCAATCAAGCTGCTCGGCCTGAAACAATTCAACAATTCAACAATGAATTAATCAATCTTTAATTCAATCACATTGTCGGAACCGTTTGCATTTTTTCCTTCTATCAATAATGCTCCTTCCGCTTTTTCTAATAGTGCTTTGGCTTGTTGTGGACTGCTGATGCTTTGTTTGTGCCGTTGTTGGTGTTATCACCAACGACAAACAAACTGAAAAATTGGTTGTTGGTGATAACACCAACAACGGCTTAATTCAACAATTAATCAATTCAACAATGCAACAATAAATTAATTAATCTTTAATCCAATCACATTGTCGGAACCGTCTGCATTTTTTCCTTCAATTAATAAGGCTCCTTCGGCTTTTTCTAAAATTGCTTTGGCTTGTTGAGGACTGCTGATGCTTTGTTTATCGATTTTGGTGATAACAAATCCGCTAGGCAATTTTCCTTTAAATGGACCTGCACCAATTTTATCAACTTTTACACCATTGCTTATTCCCAATTGTGCTTTTTCTTCTTTGCTTAAAGCTGTTATTGTTAAACCTTTTACGGTGTTTGCTTCATTTTTATCTGCCAAAGTAATGGTTTCTTTGCCATCTAAACCTTTCAATATTGCTGTAATTTGTTTTACATCTCCTTTGCGATTAATCGTCATGTTTAATTTATCGCCAGGCCTGAATTTGCCCACCGCTTCTTGTAAATTCGAAACGGAATTGATTTCAATCTCATTTACTTTTAAAATAACATCTCCTTTTTTAATGCCCGCTTTAAGAGCAGCACCACCTTCTGTCACGTCTTGAACCATTACCCCTTTTAGTTCTGACAAACCTTCTTTATTGGCTAATTCTTGTGTAATTTCTTGAATAGACACGCCCAAAACGCCACGTTGTACTTTACCGAATTTTAGCAAATCATCCATTACTTTTTTAACCAAATTGACAGGAACGGCGAATCCATAACCTGTGTAACTGCCAGTTTGTGAAGCAATGGCGGTATTAATACCAATCAATTCTCCTTTGGTATTCACTAATGCACCTCCACTGTTCCCTGGATTGATAGCGGCATCGGTTTGAATGAAGTTTTCAATAGCATACTGATTGTCTTGACTTCTTAACAAATCAATACTTCTGCCCTTAGCACTGATAATCCCTGCCGTTACGGTACTCGTTAAATTCATCGGATTACCAACTGCCACAACCCATTGACCTACTTTGGTTTCATCACTGTTGCCAAATGACATGAAAAATAAATTTTTAGCTTCAATTTTCAATAAAGCCAAATCAGTCGTTTTATCAGTTCCTATTAATTCAGCAACATAAGTGCGTTTGTCGTTAAGAGTAACTTCAATTTTGTTGGCGTTGTCAATAACGTGATTATTCGTAACGATATAACCATCTTGAGAAATAATAACGCCACTTCCTGTTGCCATTCCGGGACCGCGTGGCATGTCAAAGTCAAAACCATGGTCACGGAAAAATTCAAATGGGTCAATCCCTTTTTGAGTGCCCGAAGAACGATTGCTTTCTCCCGAAAAGTGCGATTTAATGTGAACAACAGTGGGAGTGCTTACTTCGGCAACTTTCACAAAGTCAAAGCCATATTGACCATTTTCTTTGTTTTCAAATAAACTAGCAAAACGCGCGTTCTTTTGTTGCATTTCCTCAAAGTTACTGCCTTGAGATTGCGTAAAAAATAATTGATTAATGCCTAGGGCAACAATTCCACCCATTACGGCAATGGCAAAAATTCCTAATACTTTTTTCATTTTCATTTCTTGTTTTTTAATAAAATTTTATATTTCAAATTGTGTTCCAAAAATAATTAACTTTGTAACGCAAAATAGAACATAAAAGTTGTTTCCTCATTTACCTTTATCGACTAAATTGTATTAATCATCCACAAAGGTGCTAGGCAGAAAAAAACGAAACGATTTAGAGCTCATTGAAGCCATAAAAAGCGGAGATAGAAACGCCTTGATTCAACTTTATAAGGATAATTTTATGTCAATTAGAACATACGTGATTAATAACAGTGGAACAAATGATGATGCAGAAGATATTTTGCAAGATGCAACCATTGTTGTGTGGGAAAAAGTTAAAAATACAGAATTTGTGCTTCAGTCTAAATTGAGTACTTATGTGTTTGCCATTTGTAAAAATTTATGGTTAAAACGCTTAAGTAAAAACAGTAGAATGTCAGTTTTAGATGACAGTTTTTCTGAAAATTTGACAGAATATTCTCAGCCATTCATGAACCAAAACCATCAAATAGTAATGAAAATGATGGATACTTTGGGCGAAAAATGCAGGGATATTTTGCATTTATTTTATTTTGAATCATTAGACATGGCAAGTATTGCCAAACAATTGAATTATAACAATGCGGATACAGTTAAAGCAAAGAAACACCAATGTTTTAAGCAACTGCAAACCGAATTTTTACTGCAATATAAAAAAAGTGATTTTTTAGGAAATTGAAATCAAACGAAACACATATCGAATTATTTGATCAATATCTATTGAATCAGTTAAGTGAGGAACAAAAAAGAGCTTTTGAAGAGCGCTTGTTTAAGGAACCTGACTTGAAAGAGGAATTTGAAATACACCAACTATTGGTTCAAGGTATTCAATTCCATGGCAAAGCGGAGTTAAAAAACTTTTTGAAAGAAAATGCAACTGTTACTTTTTGGGGAGGGAATATTTGGCCCAAACAAATGAGAATTGCTTCTGTTGCTGTGTTTTTAGTATTTGCAGGACTGTATGCCTTGGTGCATTTTTATTTACAACCCCAAAGTCAATCGAATAACACCGCTATTGTTACAGAAAATACAATTGAACCTACTGTAGATAAAACTATACCAACTGACTCCAATTCTGTGCCACCTGCCCCTGAGTTGCCCAATACGCTTAGTAATATCGAAGTGATGGACGATGAATTTCCTGTAATAGAAGATGACTATCAAAATCCTAGCGAAGAAATGGAGATGGAGGAAAATAAAATGGAATCTGAAGTTTCTGGAAAAGAATCAATGGATTATCAAGTATTAAAGGAACGTAAATTGTCTGACACGGTATTGTTAGCTATGAATGTTTCGGTTAATAATTACCTCAAAGAAAATGTATCCATCAAATCTACAAAAAAATCAAAATCACCAATTATTCCAAGTAATGCTCAAAATTCGCCATTAAATAACAATGCCGGTCAACAGAAATTAGATACATTGTCGAGTGCTAAATATGAGACTAACGAACGAAAAGATAATTTGAAAAAAACAGTTGGACCAGCGAAATACAATGTAGAGTTTTGGACTTCTCCAATTAACTTCAAAGGGTATAAATTAATTAATCAGACCCTTCAATTGTATGGATTGAACAATAATCAAGTGCAACTAAAAATGCTAAATAATCAGTTGTATTTAATTCATAAACAAACCGTTTATGTATTGAATACATGTGTAGATGGTTGTGCATACAAACCGTTGAATGATGAAGAAATAGAAATATTATTACTCAACAAAAATTAGACTAACTTAAAAAATGCAATTTGTAAAATACCAAGGTACTGGGAATGACTTCATATTAATAGACAACAGAGAACGTTTGTATGATCATTTGGATGTTAAAACTTTATGTCACCCCAAATTTGGAATAGGTGCTGATGGATTAATGTTGTTGCAAAATAGGGAAGGGTATGATTTTGAAATGGTCTATTACAACAGTGATGGCAATATTAGTACCATGTGTGGCAATGGAGGAAGATGTATTGTTGCCTTTGCCGCTAGTTTGGGAATCTTGAAAAATGAAAATGTTTCGTTTGTAGCGATAGACGGACCACATGATGCGGTTTATATCCAAACTAACAACGAGGTATTTGTTGAATTAAGATTAAATGATGTTGCTAATATTGAAATACTTGATGGTGATTATGTTTTAAATACGGGTTCGCCACATTATGTCAAGTTTATAAATGATGTTGATGCGATTGATATTATTGCCGAAGCACATCAAATAAGATATTCAGATAGGTTTAAAAAAGAAGGCATAAATGTCAACTTTGTTGAAATAGTTAACGACCATTCTATAAAAGTAAGAACTTATGAAAGAGGCGTTGAAAATGAAACATTAAGTTGTGGTACAGGCGTTACTGCATGTTCTGTTGCCTTGTATAAACACCTTAATTTTTCGGAATTACAATCAGAAATTTCAATTAAAACCATGGGTGGCGATTTGAAAGTGTCTTATCAGCATACTCCCAATCAAGTATTTCAACTAGTCACACTAAAAGGTCCCGCTGTCCGAGTTTTTGAGGGAGTGGTTGCCGGTTAAGTTGTTAAGCGAGATTGTTTATTTGTCACTCTGAGAGCCTGTACTGAGCTTGTCGAAGTGCTCTCGAAGAGTGTTTATGTGTCACTCTGAGGCTCTCGAAGAGTGTTTATTTGTTTAAAGGGTTTAATTGTGTCACGCTGTTCAGTGTGATTGTATAGGTTTTTAAAGGGTTTAAATGGTTTTTATTGTCCTTTTGTCATCGGTAGAGACGCCATGCTTGGCGTCTGCCCTGCATCGTGAGATTTATGGGTATGATAGACATTCTGAATCAATTCCAGGTCAGTCATTCTGGAAAATTTTGTCCTCAAAATTTATTCAGAATCTAGTTTAGAACTAGTTTTAGAATCTTTGATTCTCCGACAAGAAGATGCTGAATAGTACCGAATGGTGTCAAAAGTTTTATTTGTCATCGGTATAGACGTCATGCTTGGCGTTTGCCCTGCATCGTGAGATTTAATTCTATAAACTCGATGCTAGGCGTCTTCAAATTATACTGTCTAAGGATTTAATAAAAAAAAAGCCCCGATTTAGTCGGGGCTTTTTAATGAATTAATATTTATTTAAGCCTGGGCGCCTTCTTGAACATATGCTTCAATTGGCAAACAAGCACAAATTAAATTTCTATCTCCGTGGGTGTTATTTACACGCGCCACACTAGGCCAGAATTTTTTAGCGACAACAAACGGAAGTGGGAATGCCGCTTTTTCACGACTGTATGAATGATCCCAAGTATTATTGCAAATTTCTGTAGATGTATGTGGTGCATTTTTCAACACATTGTCTAATTTGTCAACGGTTCCATTTTCAATTTCGCTAACTTCATTACGAATCGCAATCATGGTGTCACAGAATCTATCTAACTCAGACAAGCTTTCACTTTCGGTTGGTTCAATCATCAATGTACCTGCAACAGGGAAAGAAAGCGTAGGAGCGTGGTAGCCATAGTCCATTAATCTTTTCGCTAAATCTTCTGCTTCAATACCTGCACTGGTTTTTAGAGAACGTGTGTCCAATATCATTTCGTGCGCACAGAATCCATTTTCACCTGTAAACATAATTGGGTAATGTTGTTCTAATCTTGATTTGATATAGTTGGCATTTAAAATCGCAATCTCAGTTGCTCTTTTTAATCCATCCGCACCCATTAACTTAATGTAAACATACGAAATCAATAAGATACTAGCACTGCCATAAGGAGCCGCTGAAATAGCTGAAATCGCTTTCTCTCCACCTGTTTTTACAACAGCATGTCCTGGTAAATAAGGTTTTAAGTGTTCTGCAACACCAATTGGCCCCATTCCAGGTCCACCACCACCATGTGGAATACAGAAAGTTTTGTGTAAGTTTAAGTGACAAACGTCTGCGCCAATTAATCCAGGACTTGTTAATCCAACTTGGGCATTCATATTAGCACCGTCCATATAAACCTGTCCACCATGTTGATGGATAATGTCAGTGATTGTTTTAATCCCCGATTCATATACACCATACGTTGAAGGGTAAGTAACCATAAAGGCAGCTAAATCGTTAGAGTATTGCGCTGCTTTTTCTTTTAGGTCTTCAATGTCAATATTACCATTTTCAAGATTTTTTACAATCACAATTTTCATGCCTGCCATTGCAGCGCTTGCTGGATTTGTACCGTGAGCTGATTCAGGAATTAATGCAATGTTACGATGGCCTTGACCAATGTCTTTTAAATAAGCTCTAATTACCATTAATCCAGCATATTCACCTTGAGCACCAGCATTTGGTTGAAGACTCATACCAGCAAATCCTGTAATTTCTTGTAGGTCAGCAGAAAGTTCATTAATCATTTCCAAGTAACCTTCGGTTTGATCGGCAGGTACAAAAGGGTGAATTTGGTTAAACTCAGGCCATGTTACAGGAATCATTTCTGTCGTTGCATTCAATTTCATGGTGCAACTTCCCAAAGAAATCATGCTATGGCACAATGATAAATCTTTAGATTCTAATCCTTTGATATAACGTAACATTTCATGTTCACTGTGGTAGTTATTAAACACAGGGTGAGTCATGTAGTTAGAAACTCTAACAAATTTTGTAGGCCAAGTTAATTCTTGACTGTTTGACCAATCTTGTAATTGTGATAATTGAATTTCTTTTTGATTAACACCTGCAAATATTTTAACGATTGCGGCAATATCATTCAAATCACTGGTTTCGTCTAACGAAATACCAATATGACCATTTTCAAAATATCTGAAATTGATTTCATGTTGTAATGCCAATGTTTTGATCGCTTCAGTATGTCCATTGCTGTCAATTAATAAAGTATCAAAGTAGTTAGAGTTTAATTGTTTAAATCCTAAATGTGTAATGGCTTGTTCCAATGTTTTGGTTAAACCATGTATTTTAGAAGAGATACGTTTCAATCCATCTGGTCCGTGGTAAGTACCAAACATACCAGCCATAATTGACAACAATACTTGTGCGGTACAAATGTTAGAAGTAGCATTTTGTCTACGAATGTGTTGTTCTCTAGTTTGTAAAGCCATACGAAGTGCTCTGTTACCATGTCTGTCCACACTTACACCAATGATTCTACCTGGAATTTGTCTTTTGTATTCATCTTTGGTAGCAAAAAAACCTGCATGTGGTCCACCAAATCCAAGAGGTACACCAAATCTTTGTGAGGTTCCAATGACACAATCTGCACCCCATTCACCTGGAGGGGTTAATAGAGTCAATGCCATTAAATCAGTACCAACACATAATTTTATCCCCAGTTGTTTTAATTGAGCAGCAAAGTCTGTATAATCTTCAATTTGACCTTCGTTATTTGGGTATTGAATGTAGGCACCAAAGAAAGTTTCATCTAATTGAATGGTTTTGTAATCGCCTTTCACCAATTCTATACCCATAGGTTCAGAACGGGTTAATAAAATATCGTATGTTTGAGGGAAAACGCTATTGTCAACAAAGAATTTAGTTGCATGGTCGCTTTTGTGAACACTTCTAAGCATTGCCATAGCTTCCGCAGCAGCAGTTCCTTCGTCAAGCAAACTTGCATTAGCTATTGGTAAACCAGTTAAATCGATGATCATGGTTTGGTAATTCAACAAAGCTTCAAGTCTTCCTTGTGCAATTTCGGCTTGGTAGGGCGTATATTGCGTGTACCATCCTGGGTTTTCCATTATGTTTCTAAGGATAACTCCTGGCGTGAAACAGTTGTAATAGCCCATACCGATAAAAGATTTGTAACTTTTATTCTTAGAGGCAATTTTCTTTAAGTTTTTTAATAGGACTTGCTCGCTTACGGCTTCACTCACTTTTAGGGAGTGTTGCATGCGAATAGCCGATGGAACCGTCTTGTTTATTAATTCATCAACAGAAGATGTAC
This sequence comes from Bacteroidia bacterium, assembly GCA_040403495.1. Classification (GTDB taxonomy): domain Bacteria; phylum Bacteroidota; class Bacteroidia; order NS11-12g; family UBA955; genus JABMMZ01. The sequence goes on along the minus strand of JBBAKM010000045.1, from coordinate 2,010 downwards.
CAATGGTTTTAAGCATTTTTTCTAAATCTTCTTGCGCAACAATACCGTTGTGTCTGTTAGCAAATGGGTCAGTTTGACCTGTAAATAATTTCATTAAAATAGAGGTTTTTAAATTGTGGTGCAAATCTAACAAAAAAATAAAGTAATTTGTTTCAGAATTTGGCATTTTAAAAAAGTTATTCCCAAAATATTCATAATCACTTGTTCTTCTTAAAATTGACTCACTAAAATAATGATTACAGGCGCTTGTTTATGATAGAGTTAGCGGTTTTAAATAGTATTTTGATTCTTTATTTCAACGATTTTAGTGTGAAAAACTTTGAATCAAATGATAAAATGTTAATTAGCATTTTTTTGACACTAAAATAATACATATTTTTGCGGTTTACATAATAAATATGGCTCAATTTGAATTGATAATGCCTAAGATGGGCGAAAGTATTGCTGAAGCGACAATAACAAAGTGGTTAAAAAACGAAGGAGATACCATCAAATTAGATGAAGCAGTGGTTGAAATAGCCACAGATAAAGTGGATTCTGAAGTGCCTTCAACGAATGAAGGCATCCTTGTTAAAAAACTTTGGAATGAAGGTGATGTGGTGCCTGTAGGTGCTGCAATTGCTCTTATTAGTTCAGATGCAAGTCAAACAGTTACTCCTGTTGCTCAAGCTCCTAAAGAAGTGGTTCAAGAAGCTGTAAAACAAGTTGAACAAATGGTTCAAAATGCTGCTTCTACTGTTGCAGTTCAATCTATCTCTAACAATGGTTCTAGATTCTATTCTCCATTGGTATTAAACATTGCCAAAACAGAAGGAATTGGAATGGCTGAGTTGGAAAATATTCCCGGAAGTGGAAAAGACAACCGTTTAACTAAAGGGGATATTATTAAATACATTGAAGGAGGTCGCACTGCTGCGGTTCAAACTTCAACAAGTCCTGTTTCTACACCTGCTGTTTCTGCTGTTGCTGAAACGCCAAAAACTGAAGTTGCTAAACCAACGGCTTCTAAAGTGACCATGATGGCTGGTGATGAAATTATTGAAATGGACAGAATGCGTAAATTAATTGCCGACCACATGGTAATGAGTAAAGCAACTAGTCCGCACGTGACTTCCTTTGTTGAGGTAGACGTTACCAATATGGTAATGTGGAGAGAAAAAATCAAATCTAAGTTTGAGAAAAAAGAAGGTGAGAAAATTACTTTTACACCAATATTCATTGAAGCAGTTGTTAAAGCAATCAAAGATTTCCCAATGATTAATATTTCTTTAGATGGTCAAAATATCATTAAAAGAAAAAACATCAACATAGGTATGGCAGCAGCATTGCCATCAGGAAACTTAATTGTTCCTGTTATCAAAAATGCAGACACCAAAAACTTATTAGGTTTGGTTAAAGATGTAAACGATTTGGCAAAAAGAGCCCGTGAAAACAAATTGGCTCCAGATGACATTCAAGGCGGTACTTACACCATAACCAACGTAGGAACCTTTGGAAACGTAATGGGAACTCCTATTATTAACCAACCCCAAGTCGCTATATTAGCCATTGGAACTATTAAGAAAAAACCAGCAGTTATTGAGACAGAATATGGTGATGTTATTGCAATAAGACACATGATGTTCTTAAGTCACAGTTATGACCACCGTGTGGTTGATGGAGCCTTAGGAGGTTCGTTTGTTCGTCGTGTTGCTGACTATTTGGAGCAATGGGATGTTAACAGAGAAATCTAAGTAACTTTATAGGATTTTCTAAATATTACAATTATTTTACAATTTAATTGTCATGAATAAACAATTTTGTGACTAATATTGTATTATTGATTATGAAAAGTAATATTGTAACATTTTCTTTGCTTAGCTTTTTTGTCTTAGTTTTGTTTTATTCATGTAAAAAAGACAGCGCTGATGTTATGTTTCCTGATAAAGGAGATTGTGTAACAACAAACATGAAGTTTTCTACTGATATTAAACCTATTTTAGCTAATTCGTGTTCATTTGCAGGTTGTCA
>JBBAKM010000044.1:0-11109 GCA_040403495.1 Bacteroidia bacterium | reverse complement strand
GAGAAAGAAAAAGAGAACATCTTCGAGAAGGATTTGAAGCCAATAATGCCGATAAAATTTTCGAGAGTACATTCACTAGTCAAATTAATAGACCACAATAATGGAAAATTTAATAAAAGAATTAGGCTTATCAGATCAGATAAATGGTATTTCAACTGGTAGCATTGCATGGGAAGGTAAAAGCAATCAAATTGAATCCATATCTCCTGTTGACGGAAAAATTATTGGTACTGTCCGTCTCGCTACTAGAGAAGATTACGATAAAGTAATTCATCAGGCGGAACTAGCATTTAAAACTTGGTCTACCATGCCTGCACCAAAAAGAGGTGAGATTGTTAGACAAATAGGTGATGCACTCAGAAGTCATAAAGATGCACTAGGTAAACTTGTGAGTTATGAAATGGGAAAAAGTTTACAAGAGGGATGGGGAGAGGTACAAGAAATGATTGACATATGCGACTTTGCTGTGGGACTATCGCGTCAACTTTACGGATTAACCATGCATTCTGAACGTCCGCAACATAGAATGTACGAGCAATATCACCCATTGGGACTTGTAGGCATCATTTCTGCATTCAACTTTCCGGTTGCCGTATGGGCCTGGAACACAATGCTAGCATGGGTTTGTGGAGATGTATGTATTTGGAAGCCATCAGAAAAAACACCTTTATCAGCGGTGGCTTGCCAAAAAATTATTGCAGAAGTTTTTGCAAAAAACAATGTGCCAGAAGGTGTATCCTGTTTGGTAATTGGGGATGCGGAAACAGGAAAGTGGATGGCCGAAGATAAACGCGTCGCACTAGTTTCAGCAACAGGATCTACACGCATGGGTAAATCAGTAGCTGTGGCTGTTGCGGGCAGGCTGGGTAAATCATTACTTGAATTAGGGGGCAATAACGCCATGATTATTTCACCCGATGCTTCTTTAGATTTAGCAGTTCCGTCTATTGTATTTGGAGCTGTTGGAACTGCTGGCCAACGATGCACAACAACTCGACGCCTCATTGTACATGAAAATATATATGATGCAGTGAAAGAGAAATTAAAAAAAGCATATGCGCAAATCAAAGTTGGTAATCCACTTGATACAAGCAATCATGTTGGTCCATTAATTGATGGGCAAGCCGTTAATGCATTTGTAAAAGCAATTGAGGACGCTAAAAAACAAGGTGGCCAACTACTATGTGGAGGTGAAGTATTAGAGGGAAAAGATTTTACATCTGGCTGTTATGTAAATCCATGTATTATTGAAATGCATGATCAAACAGATATTGTGTTGCAGGAAACATTTGCCCCTATTTTATACATCTTGAAATATAAAAATCTGGAAGAAGCAATATCGATGCACAATAATGTGCCGCAAGGACTTTCCTCTTCGATATTTACCAACCAGTTGACAGAAGCAGAACGTTTCCTCAGTGTTGCAGGTTCAGATTGTGGAATTGCTAATGTAAATATTGGTACGTCGGGTGCAGAAATTGGTGGCGCATTTGGTGGTGAGAAAGAAACGGGAGGCGGTAGAGAAAGCGGATCCGATGCATGGAAAGCGTATATGCGCAGGCAAACCAATACCATCAATTACGGCAGTTCAATGCCGCTCGCACAAGGGATAAGATTTGATATTTAAAGGGTGTTGGTTACGGTGTACTACTTGTCATTCAAACCAATGCCAAATCCAAACATGGCAGCAACAAGCGCAAGATGAATGATTAAAACAGCCTTTTGCCAAGTGGGTCTTTCATTCCATTTTTGTTCTGGATTGAATGGATCAAATGCCATTCCAATCCCGAGAGACGCTGCTGCTTGCATATAATCTTTTGAAAAAAATGCTTGATACAGTCCTATGAGTAAAAATCCAATGTAAAGAACCTTATTAAATGGAGTTTTCATAAAAATTAGTTTCACCAAAAATACATAATTAGGATACACTCCATAAGTATCAAAGAATCTTTTTATTAATACCCTTTTTACGGAAAATGATTATTTTATTTCTGGCATTCGGAATTTAATAATAAGCGAAGATAAAATTGTAAGTCCGCTTATTAAAAATATAGCATACTCAACACCAAATAAATCTGCTGTAATGCCTGAAATAACAGCACCAATTGCATAACCAAGGTCCCTCCAAAGTCTAAACACACCAATACTCTCAGCTCTCTGGTTTGGGCTTGTTACCTGAGCAATGGTTGACAAAAATGTTGGATGCACGAGTGCTGTTCCTACACCTAAAATAACAGCAATAAAAATCAGATCATAAAACTTCGTTGTAAAGGGTATAAACAAAATGGCAACACCCTGTAACAACATTCCCCAAAAAAGCATTTGTTTTTTTGAATAGTGATCAGACATTTTTCCAGTAAATAGTTGTCCTATTCCCAAAACTGCCGGGTAAGTAGCTGTTATAATACCAATTAGCGAATTATTAAAATGAAGTGATAACAGTACTATTGGAAGTAGCCCCCAAATCATACCATCATTTAAATTATTAATCAACCCCGCCTGTGTTACAGAACTCAGCGTTTTATTTTTAAACGTTGTTTCTATAAATACATTATTAAGTTTTGATGTGAAATTGGTATCGGTTTCTTTTTGCACAAACAACCCTGTATCCTTTACCCAAAAGGCTGATAATAAAAATCCAACAATAGAAATAAAAACACCTATATAAAATGGATACGGCGTGACTCCATATTTATTTGCAACATAGCCCGTGAAAAAAGCAACAACCCCTACCGAAAATATCCTGCAAATTCGTTCAATCCCATTGCAAAGCCACGATTTTTTTGGCCTACAAGATCGATTTTCATAACTACTGTGCTACTCCAAGTAAGACCCTGACTGATACCTAAAAGTACATTGGCAAAAATTACCCAATTCCAACTTGGTGCATATATAAGTAAAAACGGAACAGGAATTGCTACTAGCCAGCCAAACAACAATAAATTTTTTCGACCATATTTATTAGCAAATTTTCCTGTAAGATAATTTGTGATGGCCTTGCTTATTCCAAAAGCTGTTATAAAAGATAGTATGGCTGTTTTTGAATCAATCCCAAATTCTAAAAAGGCGAATTGAGGAAAAATAGAGCGTTCCATTCCAATCATGCCCCCAACAAATGCATTTACAATTACCAAAAGGGTAAATTGTCGCCAGTTTTGTTTTAAGCCAAGTTGGACAGTTTTATTCATTATTAAATCAACCAATCGGATTTTAGAATCCCAATTGATTGATAAAATTCAAATATTGCATCGGTAAAACGTGTGACTAATATCACAGATAGACAATCTGAAACTTAAAGTTTTAAATTTCTTCAATAATTGAAGTGCCTGATGAGAAATCGCCAGAAGTCCATTGCCAAGTTTCGTGTAAGCGAATTTTTCCATCAACCAATATCTCTGGTTTTGAATAGCACTTACCTGTCATTATTTGATTGTTGATATTGATTTGATGATAACACATTTCGATACACCCCTCCTCATCAACCAATCCAATTAAGTGGCCATAAATAATTTTACCACCTTTATATTCAGAAGAAATAATATTGCCTTCTTGCTTGTAATGAAACAGGGTATCTGAAGTTGTTTCCCCGTTATCCGTATTTTGAATAGGTCGAAATGACTTGTTATTGTAGTTAATCATTCTGTTTTCAGATTTTTCATTAAAGTTAAGTAAAGAAAAACTTACTTTCCACTCCAAGCGTCCATGATACCTGCTTTAATATCAGTGTAGCTTGTGAAAAGATAAACTACTAAAACAATAATGAAAATTGTTTTCCAGTGGTTTTTTACAAGCGTTTTTAAATCATTAAAGAACTGATTCATATCTGTGATTTTAAGGGTTAAATTAAATTCATAGGGTTTGGTATCAGATTTTTTGACAAAGTCAGAAACATCGGTTTTCAAGGCTTCTCCAATTACCTTTAAAGAGTAAAGGCTTGGTTTTACCTCATTGTTTTCGATTCTTTGAATTGTCCTGAGCGTAAGTCCAGTTTGTTGGGAAAGTTCTTTTTGTGAACAATTCATTCTGGTTCTAAGCTCTTTTAATCTTTCACCAAATTCCATTTGCAAATATGATATGAGTTAATGAATAAATGAATGACATATGGGCGTCATTTGAACGACATCTTGCCTGTCATTGGTCAATAATACATACAAAAGGTTTACTTGTTCTCCTCAATAATTCTTTTCAATTCTGCAGGTATCTCTAAACTTCTAAGTGGTGGCACATTTGATCCTCCGGTATTTCCAACTGGAATTTCTCCTACAAATGATTTAACACCTCCCACTAGTAAGCGGGGGATTTGACCAATTATTTCTCTTACATCCTTTATTTTGATTCCCAAGAGTAACATTTTCCAATGAACCAGCGTATGATGATATGGATAAGGTTGGCCAAGGATATGGGCACGCTCAAGATGATACCAGCTTGACCTGAAATCGTTCACTTTGAAATATTTACCCGCAATTTCTAACTCTTTAATAAAAAAAGGTCTTAGCCTTTCAGGCATTGTAGTATGTATTTTCATATTGATTCCGAAATTAAAAATATTTTTTTAATTTCGGTAACCTTAATAAACTTATCAATTCATTAAATAGAAAGTGAACAATGGAAAAAACAACCTTAATAAAATCGCTTGATGATAATACAGCTCAATTTATTGAACTAGTGAAGGATTTAAATAAAGATGAATTTGAATTTAATGTAAATAATAAATGGTCTGCGGGTCAGGATTTAATGCATTTAATTAAAGTACTGCGAATAGTCAATATCGGTTTTACATTACCAAAACCAATTTTACGTTTAGTGTTTGGTATCAATAAAAAGGAGAGTCGTTCTTTTGAAGATCTCAGGCAGTTATATAAAAATGCATTAGAAGGTGGCGCAAAAGCTCCAACAATTTATATCCCAAAACCAGTTTCATATACTGAAAAAGATAGTTTGATTCAAAAATATGCGTCATTGAATAAATCGTTTATCGATAAATTAAATAACCATACTCCACATGAGTTAAATAGTTATAGGTTGCCTCACCCCATCTTAGGAAAAATATCATTAGGAGAACTCGCTAGCTTCACTTCTTTTCATACATCGCATCATTTTGATGTATTGAAGTCAAAACTGGCACATTTAAATAACTAATGGTAAATTAAATCAGGTTTCTATTGTCAATATCTGCTATTAATTTGTTCCAAAGTGTATCCTTGAATTTTCTTGAAAAGAAACCAGTATGTCCAATTTTTTTAACACCCATTTTTGGGGGAGTTATGTTTTCTATTTCGATTTTGGCATTTTTATAATAGCTTACTAATTTATTTGCTGTGATTTTATTGGCAATGGGATCATCATCAATTTGAATGGACTTTATAGGAATTAAGAACTTATCATAAAACAATTTTGTATTTGAATTTTTAAAATGGTCGTCGAAGTAGTTCGGATTAATACACCACTTACGCCATTGTAAAGCAACACCCTTTGGTAAATTTTCTCCTTGTCCTATTTGTTTTGCATTTGCATAGCCATAAATAACTATGTTAATAGGAATCAATAAGAACCATAAAGGGGGCATAAGCCATTTGAAAGGGCTGCTCATATCTTTCCAATATCCGGTAGAAGAGGCAATAAGAATAAGCCTATCCACTTTATCATAATTATCCATTAGCCCCACTAGCTGCCCTCCCATACTATGGCCAATAATTATTTTTCGCTCAGAGGGAAATTCATGGTTAATCCAATCAAATATGCTTGTCATATCTAAAATACCCCAATCTTCCAGATTTGCTTTAAATCCCTTCAAAGTCTCTGGTTGAGAATTACCTATGCCGCGGTAGTCATAGGTAACGGTTACATAACCACTCTCCGCTAAAAAGATGGCTAAATTGCCATATAGATTTTGAGGAATTCCGGTGCCACAATTGATTTGAATAACGCCCTTGATTTCAGTTGATGGTCTTCGGATCGTTGCCGAAAGTGCATAACCATCTCTCGCTTTAATTAAAATATTCTGTTCCATTCAGGCTAAATAGTTATTGGTAAAGTTAATAAAGAATTTAAAGGAGGTTTGTAGGTAAAAAATATATTTTAATTGATACCTTCACTAAACCATCTAATCTATTAGAATAATAATAACTAAATGAAACAGATTTTACTAGTTATCTGCTTTTATTTTACAACCCATGTTTTTGTTTTTGCTCAGCAAACTGAAAAGCTAACTGAAATACTCATTATTGGTGTTAATCATAATAAAACCAAAAAGATTAATTATAAAAAATTATATCAGCTATTAGAAAAAAATAAGCCAGATTTGATTTTGTGGGAACAAAGTGAGGATTTTGTAAGGGTATTTGGTTTGAGAACAGCGTACAGACTAAAAATATTTTCTAATGCAACAGAACAACTAGCCCTTCAAGTTTTTAATAAAAAAAACAAATTGATTCCAATACTTGGATTTGATACCAGCTTTTCTTCAGGCATGAGCAATATAAAAGAAAATATTTCAAGTAAACACTATTCAAAAGAAGAAAGAATAGCAAAGAAAAATTATATAAAAGAAAGTATAAGAATTAATGATACTTTTTTTACTAAACTTTATCAAAGCAAATTAAATAATGAAGACAGCCTAAAATATAGAGCATATGCCGATTTGCATAATAATTACATAGATGATATTTATAATAAATCACTAGAAGAAATTAACTTGCCTATTATTTATAATAAAGGTAAGGAGATGGAAGAAATGGAATCAAATGTTATGATTCCTCTTGCCAGAAAGTATAAGATTGATTCTGTTGCCTTGAATGAATATATATCAGATCTAAATTTCGGAAAGGCTCGAAATAGGTATATGGCAAATAAAGTTTTAGCTATTGCCTCTGCTCATCAAGGCAAAAGAATTATTGTATTAACGGGATTAAACCATAAATATTTTATGATTGATGCACTTACTAAACAAAATAAGTTGAACTTGAAACTACTTAGTTTACAATAATTAGTTAGGGCATCTAATTATTTTTTCTCAAAATAAAGACCTGCAACCAACCTAACTCACTCATGGACAAAAAAAAATCTATCATTACTGATGGCTTGTCTAGTGTGACTCATTTTTCGACGAAAGATGCAGCTATATTACGATGATTGAGTATGTTACTATCAGGAAATTAAAGAGTTGAACTTCGAGTCAAATTACAGGAAGTTGAATTATTAGACATCGTTAGATAATTCTGTAAATTTGAGGGTATGTATGAAAATCTAATCAATTATTGTTCAAGTTTTATCCCACTTTCTTCAATTGACCAGGAGGCATTAGTGTTAAATTTTAAACATACTACAATCAAACGAAATGACTTCCTTTTAAAAGAAGGTAAGGTGTGTGACTTTATTGCTTTTGTAAATTCAGGTGTTATAAGACACTATCATTTAAAGGATGGTAAAGAAATTACCTGTGATGTAACTTTAAAAAACTCCTTCATTACGGACTTTAAAAGTTTTAAGCAGGGTATTCCTTCAGAATATAATTTCCAAATTCTAAAAAATGCAGAGTTATTAATCATAAAAAAAAGGGAATTATTTGAGCTCTATGATAACTACAAAAATATCGAATCCTTGGGTCGTATTATGGCTGAACAGGTTGCGCTTCGAACGATTGATATTGCAATGTCTTTGTCGTCTGAGAAACCACAAGAAAGGGTTGAAAAATTAATTCTTCAGAGACCTGATTTATTCCAAGAAGTGCCACAAAGATATTTGGCAAATCTTCTTGGTATTAGCCCTGAAAGTTTAAGTAGAATTAGGGCTAGAAAAAACTTAGCTTAAGTCAATAGTATTTGATATAATTTATATGAGTTTTGTTTAAAATAACAATATGTATAAAATATACAAATCACTTATTACAGTTGGTTCTGTTTTTATTGGTTTATATGCCTTGTCTGTTTATGCATTTTTAGAACTTGGCATTGCTGTTCACCCAATAATGAAAGCAAACTTTAGAGCACATCCCGCCCCAATTTACTTTCATATATTTCCATCTTTAATTGCATTATTATTGGGGCCATTTCAGTTTAATGAAAAATTTAGAACAACTAAAACTCATTTACACAGATTAATAGGTAAAGTCTATTTGCTATGTATTTTGGTAGGCGGTATTTCAGGTTTATATATGGCTCAGTTTTCTTTCGGAGGCACTATTTCACATTTAGGATTTGCGCTTTTGGCTGTTCTATGGATTTTCACAGGATACAAAGCGTATTACTCCATAATCCGTAAAATGATTGTTGCTCATTATCATTGGATGATTATAAACTTCGCATTGACGCTTGCTGCAGTTACTTTAAGAATTGGACTTGGTATTGGTTTTGCAAGCGGTATCCCATTTGAAACATTCTACCCTTATTTAGCTTGGATTTGTTGGGTTCCGAATTTGCTCGTTGCATTGATGATAATAAGAAAAGATGCAACTACCATAACTCATTGATGGCCAAAGAAAAAGCCATCATTGCTGATGGCTTGTCCAGTGTGGCTCCCCCTTCTGGACTTGAACCAGAGACCCTCTGATTAACAGTCAGATGCTCTAACCAACTGAGCTAAGGAGGAATATGTTTCCCATGGTTGAGTACCACGGGGTTGCAAAAATAGGAAAAATTGCAATCTGGCAAAATCTAGTTGCAAAAATCATTAAAAAACGGTGCTAAAAAGCAACATAAAGGCCATCTTCCCGCATTTGGGTCGGGTATGTTTTTAAATAATAGCCCTCGCCGCTGGTATTGCGCCCATTTTGGAGGCTAAACCGGTACCGGTGTAGTGGACATACCACCATTCCGGCGGCGTCTATAAAGCCATCTGCCATGATGCCGCTGGCATGTGGGCACTTTTGCGCAAAAGCAAATATTTGATCCTGAAATTTTCCGAGGGTTATTTTTTTACCGGCCACTTCTACAATACACATATTATTGGATTGCCAACTAAGCGATAGCGGCGTCTCTGTAATTTTATGCCAAGTAGGTGTATTGGAAAAAAGAGAAAGCATGCTTTAAAAATGTATGTCTCTGTATGGGTAACGAATTAAATAGAGTTCGCGCACTTTGGTTAAAATAATTTCACGAAGCGCATCAATATTTTTCTTTTCAAGTGCCGAAATAAAAACACAATTGTTATTAGTTGCGCGGTCCCATTTTTCTTTAAGTTCTAAAAGTAATTCTTGTTTTACTTCATCTTCAAGCCACTCATCAAAAGTGTTGGCTTCGTATAAATCTAGTTTATTAAAGATGGTTAAAATGGGTTTATCAAAAGCTTTTAATTCTTGCAGGGTATGATTTACAACACCTATTTGATCTTCATATAAAGGATGCGAAACATCAACAACGTGTAATAAAATATCTGCTTCACGTACTTCATCAAGCGTGCTCTTAAAACTTTCTACTAAATGGTGTGGAAGTTTTCTAATAAACCCAACGGTATCACTTAATAAAAAAGGGGTGTTCTCGTAAACGATTTTTCGAGTGGTGGTATCAAGTGTTGCAAACAATTTATTTTCTGCAAACACATCTGATTTACTCAGCACATTCATGAGTGTGCTTTTACCAACGTTGGTGTAGCCCACTAAAGCAACGCGAATAAACTCTCCACGTTCTTTACGCTGTGTGATAGATTGCTTATCAATTTCTTTTAAGCGGCCGCGCAGTAATGCAATTTTATCTTTAACAATACGTCTATCTGTTTCAATTTCTGTTTCACCCGGACCACGTGAACCAATACCGGCTCCCTGACGTTCAAGGTGCGTCCACATTCCTTTTAAGCGTGGTAAAATATATTGGTATTGCGCTAACTCTACTTGCACTTTTGCTTGTGCAGTTCTGGCGCGCGAGGCAAATATGTCTAGGATTAAATCGCTTCGATCAATAACGCGGCACTTTACTTCTTTTTCAATATTAGAAATTTGTGAGCCCGTTAATTCATCATCAAATATCACTACGTTTATATCTCTCGAGGCAACGTACTGTTTAATTTCTTCTAACTTTCCTTTTCCAACAAATGTGCGGCTATCGGGATGTGGAAGTCTTTGTGTAAATCTATTAACTGCAATGGCACCAGCTGTTTCAGCTAAAAATGCCAACTCATCTAAGTATTCTGTTACTTGCTCAGGTGTTACTTCTTTTTGAATGAGACCAACAAGTACCGCTTTCTCCTCTTTTCTAATTTTACTTTGCTTCTCAATCAAAATATCAAAATTTATAAACCGCTGAGTGTAATACCAAGAGACAAACGTTGCATGCTAGGACCAAATCCTTGTTTAAGTACGCCGTTAAATTGATAGGCTGCATGAAGCGATAAACTACCATAACCAACCCTTCCTGTAACGGCGAGCATGGTTCCATTAATGTAACGTTTGGTTACATTTTTTTCTATGTAAGACGTACCATAAACAGTTTCACCTTGCTTGTTAACAAGGTTTTTACCTTTTGTATATGCTTTTAGTAAAGAACCTACTTTAACACCAATTGCTGCCTTCCAAGATTTATTAGGATTTTCAGGATTAGAATAATATCTGATTTCTGCTGGAATTTCGGCGTAAATGCTAGTCGCTTTATTTTTTTGAAAATGATCTACGCTATCTACTGCTGTAAATTGAAGTGTAGGAGCAGCAGATCTAAAATCAACCCTAGTATTATCAAAAAATATATGGCTCGTTCCTAAACCAGCACCAAAGGCAACGCTATATTTTGGATTTGATTTAACCGGCTTATCAAACATGAAATAAACATTAAAATGTCTACTAAATCCATTACCGGTGCGAACCGCAGAAGGTCTTCCAGTCCAAGCGTCTGCCCCGTACTGAATCACTAAATGATCGGCAGCACGATTGGTAAAATCAAATTTACTCCAGTCTTTGGTTGGTTTTTTTGCTGTTTGAGCAGTAGCAAAAAGGGTAGCAGTTAGCGCAAGGCTTAAGAATACTAATTTTTTCATTTTTTGTTTGGTTCGCTGTATAAATACAATTGGCCACAAAAATAACTGAATTGACATCAAGGAGGTGGTTAAAAATTAGTCAAATCTGCTTTATTTTGGTTTTTGAGGCCAATTTTACGCAATTTGTTGATTTTTAGGCAAATATCCCGC
>JBBAKM010000043.1:0-12240 GCA_040403495.1 Bacteroidia bacterium | reverse complement strand
CCTATTGTGATTTCGCCACGACGTGGCTGTGAAACACTTGAAACTACGGGGAATTCCAGCCGTTGTTGGTGTTATCACCAACAACACATTTCACGTTTGCTTGTCGTTGGTGATAACACCAACAACGGCCTAAAAACACTTGAAACTACGGGGAATTAAATCCTATTGTGATTTCGCCACGACGTGGCTGTGAAACACTTGAAACTACGGGGAATTAAAACCTATTATGATTTCGCCACGATGTGGCTGTGAAAATCTTGACAATTTTGAAACTATTACACTATTTAACTAATAACTAATAACTATTTAACTAATAACTAATAACCACTAACCTAGTTCCTCATATTCTTCAATTTATCGAAATTGACAATTGTGATTAAACTTCCTTTAATTTCAATAATGCCTTCTTCCTTAAAATCAGTTAGTGTTCTGATTAAAGTTTCGGTTGCGGTTCCTGCGATATGGGCTAAATCTTCTCTGCTTATAGGAATACTAAACGGCGTTTTTTCCTCGGTACCGTATTTCTCCTTGAGCAATACCAAACTTTGTGACACCTTCTTTCTCACACTATTATAGGCAATCTGCAATAATCTTTCTTCTTTGTCACGCACTTCTTTACTTAACAATTTCATGAACGTATTTGCAACTTCCCTATTCAAGTATATCATTTTAAGAAAATCATCTTTGTAAATCATTTTCAAATCGCAATCTTCCATTGCTATTGCTTCATCTTCATAAATGCCATTTTCCAACAATGTGACGTATCCAAAAAAATCTCCTTGGTTATACAATCCCGTTATAAACTCCTTGTCTTGATTGTTCGACTTCAACGTTTTAACCTTTCCTTTTTCAATAAAATACAAATAATTAGGATTGGAATTTTCTGAATAAATAACTTCTTTTTTCTTAAAGTGTTTTGATTTTATTGCAGATTGAATTTGCGCAAATGCATCTATGGTTTTGACGTGTGTCAAGAATGAATCAAATCCATTGTCTGCTTTTGTAAAATTAGAAGCTTGAATCATTTTGGCTTTTTTCAAACGGATGTCAATCGCTGTTAAGAGTTCCATATCATCAAATGGTTTCGTAATGTAATCATCAGCCCCCAACTCCATTCCTTTACGGACATCCGAACGGTCGGCCTTAGCTGTTAGGAAAATAAAGGGTATTTGATTGGTAGAAGGGTCTCTGTTGAGCATGTGCAATACACCATAACCATCCAATTCAGGCATCATAATGTCACATATTATTATTTCGGGCACATTGGTTTGCGCTTTTTTAACGCCAATCTTCCCATTTTCAGCAGTCTCTACTTCATGACCTGAAAGAGCTAATATTTCCGAAATATTCTCTCTCATTTCATTGTTATCTTCTATTAATAAAATTTTTGCCATAATCTAAATTGGTATTTCAATTAAAAAACGTGTTCCCACTCCAGGTTCACTTTCAAATGTAATCTCTCCTTTTAATATTTCAATATATTTTTTAACAATATTGAGTCCCAAACCAGTTCCTTGGATATTTCCAATGTTATTAGCCCTGTAGAACCTTTCAAAAATATTGGATTGATCCTCATAAGGAATTCCAATTCCTTCATCTTGAACCAAAATAAATAATTTTTGACCTTTGAATTCAGTTTTAAGGGTTATTGTTTTATTTTCTTCTGAATATTTTACCGCATTACTAACCAAATTTATTAATAAGTTACGGAATATCCTTACATCAATAAACACTTTTTCATTATTGGTTTCGTCTTGGTAATTAAACACTTGACCCGACTTTGTAATCCCTTTCATGGTATCCAACAAATCAACAATCAAATCATACACATGGGTTGGTTCAGGATGTGGCTGTATAATCCCTTCTTCTAACTTGTCTAAGGACAAAAAATCATTCAGAATATCGGTTAAATTACTAACAGAATCTTTCACTCTGTCTAAATGTTTGAATATTTTTTCTAGTTCTTGTTTGTCGGCATACTTTCCCGCCAAAGAGACTGACGACAAAATGGTTGCCAAAGGCGTTCTGAACTCATGCGAAGCGGTACTTATAAACCTTGATTTTAAATCATTTAACTCCTTTTCTTTTACTAGTGCCAAATCAACCTCTTTTTTAGATTCAGTTAATTTTTTAATCATTTCGGCCAATTCCAAGGTTCTTGATTGCACTTTCTGTTCCAATTCTTGGTTCAATTTTGACAACTGAAAACTTGCTTTTTTTAGCATTTCATTAGCTTTTTTCAGCTGATTGTCTTTCTTTTTGCGTTCTGCAATGTCAATAACAAAGGCAACCACTAAAGTTTCTTCTTCATTTTTAACATGGCTCAAACTTATTTCTACAGGAAATTCTTCTCCACTTTTGTGATTGGCATACAAGTCGCGCCCTTTTCCCATTGACCTAGGCATTGGGTTAGCAAAATATCCTTCTCTGTGGTGGACATGTTGTGACTGAAATCGCATAGGCATCAATTGGTCGATGTTCAAAGTCAAAAACTCTTCTTGGGTATAACCAAACATCTTTTGTGCACTAGGGTTACACAATATAATTTGCCCCTTATGATTAGACACTAATATGCCCTCGGTGGCATCCACAAACATCCCCTCGTATATTTTATCGTTTCTCTCTTTTGTCATTATTTTACTTTTTTAGGTTGACAACAGTTTTTAACCTCTGTTTGTCCATTTACTTTTTCCAACTCTGGACTTAAATAAGGAATTCCTAAATTAGCCCCTCTCAATATCATTAATACCCCAATAATAAATGGCAACAACTTGTACAAAATTAATAGTTTTCTCCATTTTATCTGCTGTGTTTTTCTAAATAACAACCATGCGGCAATAAAAATTGGCGAAGTTCCTATTCCAAACAAAACCATATACAGGATAGATTCACTTACTGATTGTAAACTAGCACAATAAACTGCTGCCAAGTATATGGCGCCACATGGCAACAATCCATTCAAAACTCCTAATAATAATGCAGACACAAACACAGGTAAATTCCAAACCTTATTGAAATATTGCCCAATATATTTGGAATAAAAACCTAAGAACAAAGCATTTTTACTAGATATTAAAGAAATTGTTGCATAAATTAGTAGCAACGCTCCCAATACAATTGTCAATGTTTGCTGCATGTGAAAAAGCGAAAAAGAATACCCTATTAAAAAAACAGAAACGCCTATCAATGTATATACGGAAATTCTCCCGACTTGGTATAAAAAGGCAAACAATAAACGATTGGACTTTACTTTTGGCGGCACCGCAAAGGCAAGTGGACCGCACATTCCCAAACAATGTAAGGTTGAAATTAGCCCAAATATTAATCCATTAATTACCATTAAAACGCCACTTTCTTGTCTATTATCATTGAAGAGTCGCCTACATAACAAGTTATTCTTACCTCATAATTTCCGGGTAAAAACTTAGACTTATCTATGGCTTCAATTTTAGAACCATTATAATTAAATGTTAAATCTTTTTTAGCATCATCAGGTCGTTTAAAAAACAGTTTTATTGAATCTGTAACAAGCGAAACTGGTTGTATAACAACAATTTGATTGTTTTTTTCTCCTATCACAAAAGAATCAAGATAGGAATTTCCACGCATCTTACTGTTAATCGTCGATTGGTATTTCAACTCCTCATTGAAATAATCTTTTGATTCTAAACCAATATCCTGACCACAACTTTTAAAAACCATAAAAACGATTAAGGCTACAAAAAATAAATACAAACCTCCTATAAAATATTTAAAATTCATGTTTTCAAATTTAACGATAAATTGGACCTAAAAAACCTGTTTTAACTTTCTGAATCACTTTCCCATCTTTTAATACCTCAATGACGACTTTTGTTTTTTGCCCAACAATTTGGTCACTTGGCACTTCCATAAAAAACTGCCCATCATACTTAGACTCTGCTTTAACTAAAATATTATTCCCCACCATTTTAATAATGGCACCCTTAGGCTCAATGACGCGGATACTTAATTTTTCATCGTGATAGGTTTTATTTATTGTTTTAATTACAAACAAGTTAGAATAATAAGTGCTGTCAATTTGCTGATACAGTGTACCAGGAGTTCTAAGTATCGTTGTTTCAATATTCTCTCGACTTGTAATTAAAAACACCAATGCAATCAACAAAATACTTAAGACAGAAACATAAGCCTTGGTTCTCCAATTCCATATTTTATTTTGCTTTTTTGATAAGGCATTTTCACTGGCATATTTTATCAATTTGGTTGGTTTATTAATTTTCACCATTACCTCATCACAAGCATCAATACAAGCTGTACAGTTTACACACTCCAGCTGAGTACCATTGCGAATATCAATGGCTGTAGGACAAACTTTTACACACATACCACAATCGATACAATCTCCTTTATTAGGTTCAGCTACTGCTTTGTTTATTCTACCACGCGGCTCTCCTCTTAAATAATCGTAGGCCACTACTATGGAGTTTTTATCCAACATTACGCCTTGCAACCTTCCATAAGGACAAGCGATAATACAAACTTGCTCTCTAAACCAAGCAAATACAAAGTAAAAAACACCCGAAAAAACCATCAACAAAAGCAAGCCTTTGTAATGCAATGAAACAGGTTCTGTAATAATTTTGAATAGCTCATCAATACTAATGATGTAAGCTAAAAAAGTATTAGCAATTAAGAATGACAAACCATAAAAAACGGAATGTTTAAGTACTCTTTTTCTGATTTTTTCTGCCGTCCATGGACTGGCTTTTAGTTTTTGTTGTTGAGTACTTGTGCCATCAATCCAATATTCGATTCTTCGGAAAACCATTTCCATAAAAACCGTTTGTGGGCAAACCCAACCACAAAATATACGACCAAAAGCGACAGTAAATAAAACCACAAAAAGAACCATAGTAATCATAGCCAAGCCAAAAATTACTAAATCGTGTGGCCAAAAGATAGTACCAAACAAAATGAATTTTCGTTCAAGTACATTGAACAAAAACATAGGATGCCCCTTATACTTTAGAAAAGGCAAACCAAACAGCACTATCAGATAAAAGACTGATAGTGCTGTTCTTGCATTGTAATACTTCCCTTTAGGCTGAGTTGGAAAAACCCATTTGCGTTTTCCATCTTTTCCTATTGTACCTATTGAATCTCTATACGACTGATCAACATGTTCAAGAAAAGGATCATTCTCGTTTGTCATTATTTTGTTTCTATAATTTTAATCGAATCTTTTGGATTGTTAATGGCACTAACTGTTGAATCTGAGCCTAAATCTTCCTCAAACAAGTCACCTTGTGGGGCTTTAGGATTGGCAGGATTAGTCCCTTTTAAAGTGTGAATATAGCTGATTACATTTTGAATTTCAGTTGGAGACAATTCGTCTTTCCAAGCTTTCATTCCATTTTTTGCACCATTTTTAACAACTGTAAATAGTTCTTTAGCATGTCCACCATAAATCCAATACTTATCTGTAAAGTTAGGCCCTATAGTCCCTTGACCTTCGTTACCATGGCAAACAACACAATTTTTAACAAACAATGCCTTACCTTCTTCAATTTTGGCTACATCATTCACAAAAACTACATTGGTTTCATCCACATTTAAAGCCATTTTTAATCGGTATTCATTTACTTCTTTTTCAGCATCTGCTATTTCTGTTAAGTATTCCTCTTCGCTCGACTTGAATGTCCCTGTTACGTGATAGCCTGTAAAATATATTACACCTGACAAAATAGTTAAGTAAAAACCATATTTCCACCATGGCGGCAAATCATTGTCCAATTCCTTGATACCGTCATAATCGTGGTCCAACAACACATCTCTGTCAGACTCAACTGGTTTTACTCCTAATAATTTGCGTTGGATAAATGCGTACAACTTGTTTTCTTTCACCACAACTTCACCTGCTTTAACCGCTTCTTTTTCTTCTTTAACTACAACCAATCTTAAGATTGCCAAGCAGAACCATAAAATCACAAAAAGCTCAATTAAGATAATGGCAAACATGATATAAAACGTCCAAGGATGAATGCCGAAAATTGGCACATCTTCATATAAACTAACTTTTACAGTTGCCTCTTGCGCCATTAGTTGCCCAGAACCAAACATCAAAAACAAGGCCGATATTACTTTTAAACCTTTGGCAATTTTCAAATCTCTTACTTTAGATTTAATCGTTGTTTTGATGACATTGGTAAGTACGATAATGATAAACAACAAAACAAAAGCTAATGTTGTCATGGCTAAAAAAACAGGATTGTAAAAGGGCGACTGTAAACCTTTACTTGCAACCTCCTGAGCTTGTATTTGGCCCAAAAAGTTGAAAGATAATATTGATAATAAAACTATTTTTTTGTTCATAAATTCTAATATTTCAAATGTTATTTTTCTAATGGTAAATTCTCGATTTTACTAAAATGATGCTTATCTGTTTTGAAAATATATAACAACAACAGAGTAAAGAATACGAAAAACACGATTAAAGAAATCATTGGATAAACTTCGATTCCTGTTATTTTTTCTAAATAATGAATAAATTTCATGTGACTACTTTTTACTATTTATTTTTTTCTGCGCTAATGTCTGTTCCTAATCTTTGTAAGTATGCTATAAGTGCAATGACTTCTTTTTGAGGCATCGCTTTGATATTGTCTTTTTTCAAATCTTCTACAATTTCATTGGCTTGTTTCATCAAATCGTCGTTTGCTACTTTTTCATAACCTGCTTCATAAGGCACGCCTAATGTTTGCATTGCTTTTATTTTAGCTTCTGTAATATCCATATCGATATCATTTTCAAACAACCACGGATACTTTGGCATTATCGAACCAGGAGAAATGGAAGTTGGATCATAGAAGTGATTAAAATGCCAAGCATTTGATTTTTTCAACTTTTGAGTTCCTTCTCTAGCCAAATCAGGACCTGTACGCTTACTTCCCCATTGGAATGGATGGTCATAAACATGCTCTCCAGCTTTAGAATATTCGCCATAACGAGCGGTTTCACTTCGGAACGGACGAACCATTTGTGAGTGACAAGTGTAACAACCCTCTCTTACGTAAATATCTCTACCTTGTAATTCCAAAGGTGTATATGGTTTTACACTTGCAATGGATGGCACATTTGATTTAATCAAGAAAGTTGGAACAAACTCAACTATTCCTCCAATTAACACTACTATCAAACTGAATACTAACAATTGAACTGGACGTCTTTCTATTACTCTATGCCAGTGCTCGTTGTGTTCTGATTTGAATTCTTTTTCTAATGGTGCCGCTTCTGCATTCTCGTCTCCAATGTATTTACCAATTTTGATGGTTTTAACTAAGTTAACGACCATTAATACAGCTCCTACAAAATAGATTGTTCCACCAATTGAACGCAATAAATAGAATGGTTTTAAGTGAACAACAGTTTCTAAAAACTGATATTTTAAAGTGCCATCTGGCGTAAATTCTTTCCACATTAAACTTTGTGTCCAACCAGCCCAATACATTGGAATTGCATACAACAACATCCCTAATGTGCCTAACCAAAAATGTGAATTGGCCATAGACTTACTATAAAGTGGCGTGTTGAATAATCGAGGGATCAACCAATATAAAATACCGAAGGTTAAGAAACCATTCCAACCTAAAGCGCCAATGTGAACGTGTGCAACAATCCAATCTGTAAAGTGGGCAATAGCATTCACATTTTTGAATGATAACATTGGACCTTCAAAGGTCGCCATACCATAAGCCGTTACCGCTACAACCATAAATTTCAATACTACATCTTCTCTTACTTTGTCCCAAACACCACGCAAGGTCAATAAACCATTAATCATACCACCCCAACTTGGCGCTATCAACATAACCGAAAACACAACGCCTAATGACTGTGCCCAATCTGGCAACGAAGTGTAAAGTAAGTGATGTGGACCAGCCCAAATGTATAAAAATATCAATGCCCAAAAGTGAATAATTGACAAACGGTATGAATACACAGGCCTTTCAGCTGCTTTTGGCATAAAATAATACATCAACCCTAAATAAGGTGTGGTTAAGAAAAACGCAACCGCATTGTGACCATACCACCACTGAACTAAAGCATCTTGCATACCTGCATACCAACTGTAACTTCTGAAAAAACTATAAGGCAACTCAAATGAATTGACTAAGTGAAGAACCGCTACTGTTACAAATGTGGCTATGTAAAACCAGATGGCAACATACAAATGTCTTTCTCTTCTTTTGATAATTGTTCCAAACATGTTCCAACCAAACACAACCCAAATAATAGTTATTAAAATATCAATAGGCCATTCAAGTTCTGCATATTCTTTTCCTGTAGTAAAACCAGACAACAAGGTTACTGCTGCCAATACAATGATTAACTGCCAACCCCAAAAGTGAATTTTGCTCAACGTATCGCTAAACATTCTGGCTTTACATAAACGCTGAAGCGAATAATAAACGCCCATAAAAATCCCATTTCCTACAAATGCAAAAATTACAGCATTGGTGTGGAGTGGTCTAACTCTACCAAAGGTTGTTTGAGCTAAGTTGAGGTTTAACTGAGGATACACCAATTGGAATGCAGCAAGTAACCCTACTAACATACCAACTAATGCCCAAAGCATTGTTGCATAAGCAAACCATTTAACAATCTTGTTGTCGTAACTGAATGATTCTTTTGTCATATATTCTGATTTTATTAATTGTGTTTTTCGTTCTCCTTGGATGCACTTGATGTGCTTTTTATTTCGTCGTCAAATAAGATTCTTACCGATGGTGTATAAATATCTGTAAACTGCCCTTTTCGACTGGCTTTGATAAAAAACCACAAAAAAAGCAAGGCTAACATTAAACTTGCACCTATTAAAATTATCATTATTTCCACGGTTCAAAACTAAAAAACTGAGTACCCATACTCTATGACCGCTGTTAGTTTTTAAACTGAGCAATGTCAGTTTTTATGAATAAAATGTACCATAACTAAGCCACTAACTATCAATCAATAACCCTTATTCATTCCCACATCAACACAAAAAAAAGGAACAAAAGTCCCTTTCATAATTTTTCTCCTTTTAAAGAGAGTTTAAATCAGTTTTACTTGAGCACCAAAACAGGTGAATGGCTAAATTGAATGGCTTTTTTGATGACACAGTTTTATTTTTGGCAGATTAGGGTGAATGATTTATGTTTGTAGAATTAAAACTTTAAATATAACACTTTATGGCACAAAGCCAACCAATTTTGGGTGGATATGTGCAATATTATGGCATATATATAGAAGTTAGGCAATACCTTAATAACCGACACTGAAAAAATGACAATTCAAATAAAATACCTAATAATTCGTTAATAAAACATACAATAAAATTATGCCAGCAGAAAATTCTACCTCTTGCATTTCAAAAAAGCCATTCATGGAAATTGGCACCGAAAATGCACCCCATTTAGATTACAAATTACCCCAAACTAATGGGTTTAATGTAAACAGTCCACTTGAAATTCCTTTGGACGACACAGACTTTAAAGACAGTCCTGGAATTCGACAAAAACCGACCAACGGTTATTTTGACCAAATTAATGTACCACCTGGGGAAGTAATTAATTTACAAAACCAAATTGCAGTAAATATTGCCAACAACTTTGTTGTTAATACTGGAGAAGCGGTAGCTGTTTCAAGCGGTACTGATGGAGTTGTATATATGACAGGAGGCGATTTGGGTGTTTCCGCTATAACTAACTTTGGAACTTCATCTGTTCAGCTAGACAAACAAATTGCCAATGTACAAATTATAGAGGTTGCTAAACTTGCAACCGAAGCATTTCCAATAGTTAGTACCAATATGGCAGGGCAACAATATGTGACTTATTTGCCTGACCCAGGTACAGCAAAACCTGCATTATTTATGATTGAAAAATTTAGGGTTGAAACTTATTTAGGCAATTATGGTGCAGGCGAAACTGTAAAGACTTTTTCACTATTACCCGGAGAGAAAACAACCATTTCGGTTAAAACTTACAAACAAACAGTCAAAAGTAAAAAAGATATTTCTAATGTGCTTGACAGTTTTAACCAAGAAACCTCCAATGAACTGGAAAAAATGCTTGAAAGTGAAGCCAATAGTTCAAAGGAAAAAGAAAGAAGTGCAGAAATAGGGAAACAAACCACCCTATCTGCTACCATTCCAATAAAAGCCATTTCACTTGGAATTAGTTCAATGACAAGCATGAAAGCGGCTGCTAAAAATGTGCGTAAAGAAAGCCAAAGAACATTAAGCCGTAACATTGACAAACAAGTACAAAAAAGCACTGTTAATAGAAAAGTAGAAGTAAATACTGAAAAATCAGAAACAGAAACCAACAGCGAAGAAACCAGCATTGTAAGAGTGCTAGAAAACATCAATAAAAGTAGGGTGCTTAACTTTGTTTTCCGACAATTGAATCAACAAATGATTACGGTTACTTATTTAGAAGATGTTTCATTTTATTTTAGTAATGGCTACCCCGAATCGGTAAGAAAATGTGGTTTGGCAGAGCTTAAAAACTTTCTAGAAGATATTTTAGTGCCTGCAAAAGTTGACCCTATATTTAAAGATATTATCAATTCTTTGCACAATTACGAAGACTTTCAGGGTAGTCCAAAACCATTTGTAGAAAAGATTACTAAACCTTATGAAGATATTTTTGTAACTCCTCCTGCTATTACAAATCATGAGTCTTTTGACAGAAACAGCAATTTGATGTCCGAAATCCCCAATACTAGCAGTTTTAGCCAAGATGGACAAAATATTAAAGTAAACGGAGTAATAGCCGATATTACTTTACGAACCTTGCCAACAGATAGTGTTATAGTAGATGCTTTGCTTGGACACGGTGAAGCTTTGGATTGTTTTAATTTGCATTTGCAAGAATCTGCTATCAAAGAAGCAAAATTGAATAATGACATAAAGCAACAAACCATTGACATTATAAATGCAATAACCGACCCTGCTGAAAAAGCAGCATTGTATAAAAAAGTATTTGGCGACTGCTGCGATGTGCCTCAAAGCGGTTGCAATTGTGTTCCACCTTCTAATCCAGCTTAATTATGAAAAATATGTTTCTGAATTCATGGGCTGCTGAAAATTCAATTTGGTATAACGAAGAAAGAGATAAGTTTAATGAAAATAATGGAATTCAATCTAAAAATAATCATTTAGAATTTAATTCCATTAATGAATTTAAAAACTACATAAGTAGAAGTCGAGAAATTTCATTTGGAGGTACCAAGTCAGACACAGAATATACTGCTTGGTTCAAATTTAATTTAGTATTTATCGCGGGGATTATTTTTTATGTTAAGCAAAAATTAACACCGGTATATGAAGTATTGGAAGTTACTTCTTCAGATTGGGGTTTAACAGTAATGTTCAGTTGGGAACAAACTTCTTATAACCGAAATACATCAGGAGATTTTACAACAATAAATATTTATGGAAAAATTAAATATAATGTATTTATAGACGGAATTGGCACGGTATATACAGAGTTGAAGCAATTTCAAGTTGTTGTAAATAACAAAACCGGAAAAGAAGTTAGTTGTAAAATGATTAAATAAGCATGAAAATAATCACAATCAATTGGAGTTTAGTGATATACTCAGTATTAATGATATTATTTGGAATATTTTTAATATACCTTTTATATAAATGGATTAAAAAAAATAAATATTGGAGCAAATAAAGAGAATTTGATAAAATAATGTAAAATTTAAGTAAACAAAATGACAAATATCCCTTTTGATAAATGAAAAAAGTATTCAAAATATCCAAATTGGTTCTTTTAGTTTTGGTTTCACTTATAATATTGTTTGATTTATTTATAGGTTTCGAGGGTCGAAGTAAAATATGGCCATATATTGATACAGAATTTTCAAACAATTTTTCCGAAAAAGAATATAATCAGATATCCAAAGGCATGCGTTATTTTGAAGTAAAAGCAATTCTAGGAGAGCCATTGTTTTTTTCATCCAAACGATTAAGTTCAGTTCAACCCAATAATGCAATGTTTATTTCTGTATATTCAAAAGATGGGAAATGTATGTGGGCTGACTTTGCATGGAAGTCGTTTGATATTTATTTCAACAATGATACTATTGTTATTGACAAATATTCTCAATGGTGGTATGACTAATAAAGGCATCGCCTAACAGCACCTACCCAAAAGTGGCGGTTCAGTGGTTAAATCAAGCTTTGTGCTTCTATCAAAGTTT
>JBBAKM010000042.1:0-12799 GCA_040403495.1 Bacteroidia bacterium | reverse complement strand
AAAGGGGGTCAATTTAAATCGGCAGATGGGGGTCAATATCATCGGCTTTTCCACCTCACCACGTCCACTCATAACATTAAAAGGTTTTGTTTTATCTTTAACTTCTTGTGAAGTTGGTGGGTTAGAATGTCCTTCTTTATTCCCTCCGTCAGCTGTTCCAAGCAAACCAAGAGAATGCAGTACTTCATGCAATGGAGTTGTTGAAATTTCAGGTTGTTTGGGGGCATCAAATCCATTGTTTTCTATTATTTCTAATGTTTGTTTACTTTTTAAACCGCCAATTGAAGTTTTTCCTTTATCATACAATTCATCTAATTTGAATACTCCTTTATCTCCTCCAAAAAATTCATATGAACTTGTACCATCCTCATTTTTCATTTCATTTCTTTTGTTTTTCATAGAACTAGAACCAGCTCCTTCTTCAACTAATATATAATTATTACTTAAATCATTATTTTCCAAATGATCTTTATCTAACTGCGCTTTTCCACCTTGAACAAATTCAGCGTTTACAATAAAATTCACTTTTGATACATCTATACCTCCTATGTTTATTTTGCTGCCATTCCCTGCCAAATATTCTACAACAGCTTCATCCATCATTATACTTATGTTATTAGCTAAATTAGCAATATCTTCAGTTGTTAATTTAGCTGCTGCCTCACCATACAACTTTAGATTAATTTTAATTGTAACTTCATTATTTGCATTTATTGAGATTATTGCAGATTTTCCACTTGGATCTATATAAACTATTGGGTTATTTAAACAAAAATTATATGGACTCATACTTGGATATTTCATTTGCAAAGGATCCAAACTCAACCACCTGCCCAACCTACTATCATATATCCGTGCACCAAAATCATAACTACCTCCATTTACATTAATTTCATTGTCTTTTTCCATGGAGTTAAACCCAAACCTATACCCCTTATCCCACACACTACAAACAGCATGAATGGTTTGTGTGTTTTTTAACGGTATTTGGGGGTAGGGGCGGTACACTATATTAATTTGCAATCAATTCTTCTGCTGCATTACCCTTCTTCATTTATATACCAAAAACAATCTAACCAACCTACAAATTCTTGATTATCTGTGTTTTGTTTAATTAAACTAAAAATTCCAATATAATTAAACAAAGTGTTTTTGAATATTTTAATTTTGTAAGTGTTTTCGAAAATTATTCCACTTGTGAAAAAAAACAATTTTTCATCTTTCTTTATAATGGATTTATCTTTTATTTCAATTTTAAAATTAGAACCTATAAAATCAAGTTGAAATAAACTATCAAATTTAATAACATTTGAATCTAACCTTTTGACCGAAAAATTATTAACCTTTTCTTTTTTGAGCTTACTTAATTTATAATTAGAATTGTTTAAGTATTGTTTGTATATTTTTTTCTTGTAAATTATGATATTCCAATAAATAGTATCTTTTCTTCTTTTTTCAGAAAAGACGGTGTCCAGATCAGCATATTTACAAGGACTTTCTTTAATTCTATTTTGTATTTTATTAATCATTACAACATGTTGTTCAAAATAAAATACTCTAGCATTTTTAGAAAAAACTGTTGATGTACAAAACAAAATAATGTAAATTATAAATCTTTTTTTCATTTAATCTTTTGATGTTTTAGAACTTTTTGTTGAACTCTTAGTTGAACCAGTAGCTGTAATATGAGCTGTTACTGTAGTTGTTGAAGTGGTAGTTGTACCTCCTTTTTCATTATATTCATAAAACACAAATCGTTCACCTTTCCCTTTAAATTTATTTTTATCAACTACAATTTTTGACCCTTCCATACCAGTTACTTTAAATAAGTCTTCAAGTGATTTTTTCTGTTTCTGAGTCCTTGTGTAAATTACTAAATTTGAATTATCTGATTTTGAATTATCTGATTTTGAATTATATTCTTTTTTTATTATTGTTAATGCCTTATATCTTAAAGCCATATCGTTAAAAAAGTAATTCAAATTAACTTCTGTTGCATGTTGCGTTATTTTTCCAATACTAAATTTAATTGTACCGTCTTGTTTTTGGGTTTTTGAATGACTTACATTAACTTTTCTACTAATTACTAACGAACCATCAAAAGAATTGTCAATTCCAGCAGCACCAAAGTTACTACCTGCTCTATTTGCTGTCATTGCAGCATTACCCCTATTTGCCATATATTGTGTCTCCCATATATTATCACTAGTAACTCCGTCTTTCCCTACTACTCTTTTTACCAATAATTGATCAGTAGGTTGAACACCCATTGGAAAACATTCGCTACAAGTTTGATTTGGGCCAGGAGAAGTTGTGTTTTGAGGTCTTGAATAGTACGAAATAGTTAATGGCCCATCTTCTTTTATTACATGAACTCGGACACCATAACCTCCATTTTTAGAAACCCACAGAATTACAGCATACTCCTCCAATCCATCCAAATCAATACAATTAATTGGTTTATTCCCCGCAAATTGATAAGGTGTGTACCAAGGGTAACTTGCTGTCAAAGGATCCACACTCAAAAACTTACCCAAACTCGGATTATAAATCCTAAATCCATAATCATAAGTGCTGCAACCTCCGCCCATGCCTTCGCTTCCTTTATCTATTTCCTTGCCATTAAACCCGTACCTATACTCTTTGTCCCACACACTACAAACAGAATGAATAGTTTGTGTGTGTTTTAGCGGTATTTGGGGGTGGGGTCGGTGCACTTTTTATTGGTATAGCAAAGATAGTTGTTTTTTCTAAAACAAGAATTTTTTCGCCATCAACTCACCTGATTCACTACACATTTGATACACTACCGAAAGACCTAATCAAAAAAATCTTCAGGTATATATTCTGGCATAAATGGCTTGTTAATTAATATACTATCTTTTTCTGTTAATAATTGGTCATTATATAAATAGGTTACGTTTATCTTGTTTGATTTTTGAATAATCTGTTTTTTTTCATCAGATAGAACAAAAAATTGATTATCGATTGACCATAAACATTGATAATCTTTTATAATACTAATTAAACTAATACCTACAATATCCAAATCAATTTTAAATCTATAAACAATTGTATCATTTTTATAAATTGTATTTTTATAACTACAAGAAGCTGAATCTATTTTATCCCATATGCCTTGCAATATTAGTGGACGACAATTACTGTTATTAACATTAATTATCAGTTTGGAATTTTCATTAATGTTAGAATCATTTGATTTAACCTCAAAAATTAATTCTTCCTTGATTGTTGAAATTGCTCGTAAGTCATCGCAGCACCTATATAATATTATATTTTCAATTTTATAATATTTATTATTAATTTTCTTATTTAAGCATGAAGTAAAAGTTAATGGTATGATAAAAATAAAGATTCCTTTCATAGTAGTTTTAGTATTTTACTGGTTCAGTTTTTTTAGCATCTTCGAAAAATTTTTCAACACTCCATTTCATTTCTGCTGGGGTTTCACCACCTGCAGCTTCATACTTTGATTTGATTGTATTATAAACTTTTAATGCTTCTTTATATTTAGGATCTTTTTTCAATTGATCAATTGTACCACCAGTTTCAGTATACTTTCTTGCAATTGTCGCAAGTGTACCTTGCGCTGCTTTTAAGTAGTTTGTTCTGTACACTGATAAGTGGAATTTTTTGCAATTGCCACTTAATTTACTCCATAGCTCTTTATTTTTCATTACGGAATAGGTTATTTTTTCATGCTCCCAAAAATCATTCCCAAAATCTTTATCTCCATCTATTAATCCTTTTTTTCTGTGTCCCTCTTCGTGATACAACAATGAAACTAAATCCCAATAATTATTTATTAAACCATTTTCAACATCTTTATTTATTAGAATATCGCCATTGTCAGGATTAGTTTGTCCTCCTTGATCAGAAGTTGTATGCTGAACATCAATCTTTTTATCTGTTCCTCTAATTTCTCTTTTGTAAATGGTAGTATAAACATTAGAATTAATTTTATCAGATGTTTTACTTAATTTTTTAGAAGCTTTATAAAGCGCGCTACTATTAGACTTATTGTTTTCATATATTTCTTTTGCATCAACAACCCTAATTTCGTTGGATGTGCCTTGTTGGCCCAAATATGAACCATCAGCAGCAAAATAACGTTCGAGACCATCTATATCAATGAATGCTATTGGTATATTTTCGGCATAACAGTAAGAACTATTCCAAGGAAACCCTTTAAACAAAGGATCCACACTCAAAAACTTACCTAAACTTGGATTATAGATCCTAAAGCCATAATCATAAGTGCTTCCACCTCCGCCCATGCCTTCACTACCTTTGTCTATTTCCTTGCCATTAAACCCGTACCTATACCCCTTATCCCACACACTACAAACAGTTGATGTTGAAGTAGTTGTGGTAATATAGGTAACACTAAAATTGTCTATATCTACAAATGGATTGATACCGTAATTTCCACTTCCAGTTATAACTTGGCTTATTTCTACTGTTATATTACCTGCCGTTACCGATGTAAAGTATAAACTATGTGAACCTGTAGCAGTATAGTTTTGAGTTATTGTTGAACCTCCAGGGATAATAATTCTAACCCTTACATTCTCTGTAAAGTTTGATAAATTACTATATCCAACAATATCAAAATTAACTGTATAATTGGTGTTCGCTGCAACTGCAACAGAACGTGTAGCCAAAGGACGTGCTGTCCAAATAGATTCCAAACGTAAAACATTTCCAGTAGGATTACTTACACTTCTAGAACCCGACCCAGCCACAAATCCACCAACACTGCTGCTGCTAAAATCTTCTTGTGCGCTATAGTTAGTTACATTCACTGTATTGGTTACAGTACTGCATTGTTGTATACCCTGTCTGCCTGGCATTGGGCTTCCAAATGCATAGTAGTCTGTGGCACTTACCACTTCTGCATTATAGGCTATTAATCCGTTACCTGTACAAATACCTGTTCTTCTGTCGCTTACCACTGCCAACACATTGCCTAAGTGATTGCTTAGTTCATAATGGCGTTTGCCTCTTATGTTTTCGTATTCATTGGCTTGTAAGGTGCTACTATTAGCTGTATTACCTATTACCAATACTTGCTCCGCATTGTAAATACCTATACGACTGCTGCCATATATATGGGCTTCACTCCATCGGAAAGTATCTGTATCGTAAGTGTAGGTGCTCATGGTATTGCCTTGTGCATCACGAATATAATATGTTTCTTTGATATTTCCATTAGGTTGTGTTACTTTTTTATAAACACGGTGTCCATCGGGGCTATACTCATACGCTAAATTTGGTTTAGCACTTCCACTGCTTCTGATTATACTTTTTATTTTGCCGTAAACTGTCCATTTTATTTCCTGAATCTGTTCTGCTTGGTCGCTTATTAAGTTACCTATCTCATCATAGCTGTAGTTTCCACTCAATTGGTCGTCAATATCATCGCCATAATTTGCCAATGGCACTACATCGTCCACATGGGTCAATTGGTTTTTGCCTGAAGTATAACTGTAAGTAAAATTATCCATCAATAAAGCTCCACCACCCACAGTAGTTCCATTTCTTTGCAAGGTCATAATGTTACCATTAGGGTCGTAACTAAAATGCTCTTCATAATCGCTTACAGCAGGTGCTGTAGTGCTCCATGTATTACTACCTAAATTAACTTGATTATAAGTATAGGCATCTTTTATTCGGTTCAGTTGGTCGTAGTGATAGGCTCTTGCTTGTGGGTTAAAGGCATTCATAAATGGCAGAATAGCTGTTACCATGTGGCGTATGTTACCATTATATAAGTTTGGAGACGCATTGCCCAATGTAGTTCCAACTGTACTTGGTGTAAACTGTTGTGCAATAGTCAATGGATTTAATGTTCTGTTCATCCCAATTGGGGTATGATCGCCTTCATAGTAACCCAAACTAAATCCAAACACATCTTTTGCCACAAACTGATTGATAGAACCTCCGTTGCCATCTTGTCCTATATCTCTATCTTCTTGTAAGGTTGTACTGTTTACACCTTTTAACCAACCGTGAAGTGTGTATGCATAGTCAACACCTTGAACTTTAAGTTCGCCCAATTCTGTTCTTTTGAGTGGCCCATGTAAATAATAACTATAATGTGCTTCTTTGTCCCAATGTACCATATTAGTACTGGTGTAGGTGTTAATTATTCTGTTATCGCCATCATAACTGTACTTATGAGCAAACTGGTCGGCATGTTGCTTTTGATAAATGACTTGATTGACCTTACCACTTACAAGGTCATATTCATAGTGGGTGGTTTTATAGGCTTGGTTAATATTACTTAGGTTTGGCATTTCCCTCATTAACACATCCACATTACCATGTATATCATAAGTGTAATGAACAGCTTGGTTGTATGTGCCTGTTGCATTTGCACCTGAACTTAGAGTTTCAAAATATTGTATGCTACTCACTCTACCTCTCATGTTGCGTTGAGCAAAATAAGTGTTACTTGGGAAAGTGCCAAAAGGAATATCATACAAGGTTCGTGTTACTTCTTTTTTGCTTGAAGCATTAATAAAATTAGCCAAACTGGTAGGAGAAAATGCCAAAGCAACGGTCATGGTGGTGGAACTTTGCATTTCACCAACCTCGGTTATTCTTCCCAGAGGGTCAAAATTAGTATAACTATATGATTTTGGAGATGTTGCATTTTGTTTAGCATTTCTACTTACTACCAATCTACCCACTTGGTCATACCAAAACTCACTTGCACCTCCATCGGGGGTTGTTTGCCATACCAACTGATTTAAAGTATTGTACTTATATCTTGTAGCCATATTATGACTTGGGAAACTACCTGTGGCATTGTTGTCTCTTGCATTTTTTACAGCCAATAAAAACGAAGGACTATTATTAATATTAACACCAGCAGGAGGTACTGTTTGTATCAAATTATCCGCTTGGTCATAATAATAGAGTGTATAATGATATTGTAAATGCGGATAAGTAATGGTGTATGTTTCTTGGTCAAAGGCAGTCATACACTTAGCGATGTATTTTTGTCTAAAATCATATCGCACACTATCTATGTATTCTTGATAAGCTTTTTTAGCATGGAAATTAGCCATGGTTTCTAGTCGTTCTCTGCAATTGCTTTTAAACACAATTTTTTGAAGGAGAGGTCTGTCACATAATTTAATAGTATCTCTTGGTCTACAAGTGTCCTGAAGTTTATACTTTTCGGCAAATCCATGAAGTGTTGTAAAAAACTTAGCCCCATTTTTTAAAGTTACTTCTACATCCACATTAAAATAATGAGTGGTATCACAATCATAATCACTAACGGGTGTAAAGTTGCTAAATTTAGTAATATTACTAAAATTGATTCTATTGTCTAAATTTTGAATAAATGATAAATAAATTCTACTACTATCACCACACATATCTCTCATTACAAATTGAAGATGTGGTAATCTATTGTATCTAGCTCTGTGTTTTAAAGTAGCAGAGCATGCGGTATTATTTGTTTTATATAATTTTGTTTGGTAATAATCTGGCTGCACAGGAACTATATTCCAACCTGAATAAGCAAAGTAGTTGCCTAGAGCACCTTTTGGACTTGTATAACTGTTAAATAGTTTTTCTAACAGGTAAGCATAAGGTGTTTTGGAATAACAACAGTTTGCATTATTTGAATTTTTACTCATACAATGGGAGTACATGTGTAAAAATGCTTTGAATTTATCCATGCCACTAAACCCATTTTCACGGTATAAATGAGGGTACATACTGTAAAATTGATCCATTACAATATTTAATGCATTGGTATCTGCTGGAGTTAACTTGCCTTTGTATGTAAAATCATTGAATATTCTTGTTAAATCAATAAAAAAAGGAGGGGTATTTTTTAGTTGATTGACAAACATTTTAAAACTATCACAAGGCAAATATCTTCTTTCAGGTTGAGGAGTTATCGTGCCTCCAGTTCCACCTCTAGGAATACTTGAACTTACAGGTGGATGCAAATAAGGATTAGTTTGATATGGGTGGTCGCCATCATTTGGGTCGTTGCAATCAAACCCACAATCAGGAACTTCTATTTCATCCATTAGTCCTATGTTTTCAAGTGCTGTTTTTTGAGTTTGGCTCCAATTAGACGTTGAGTTCAATGAATTTGGATTGTTATCTTCGTCAGCACTAAATGCTTCTTTACATTTTTGAAATACAGCCCAATAATCAAAGTTAGATGGTGTACAATTGTTAGGAGGTCCTGAGAAATAGGCATTGAATGCCGCTTGGTTATTATTACCAACGGCTATGGCTGCCATTTGATTACACATACACGCAGATACAAATCGTGTAGGTGTATTATTAATTTGAAATGTATTGTTATTGGAAGCGTACAAGAAATTGTATGGTTTTGTTGGAGCCTCTGTATAATACGTATTAGAGTTATTCTTAGGGATTAATACAGGCACGCTTTGCTTTGGCAAATCATTGATAGCATAGGAAATAAAATGCTTGTTGTAATGTCTTAATAAGGTATCTCGTTCAATACCATCGTTTTCCAAACATTTTCTTGCAAAGTCCTCATAATCAAACCAAGTTAAATTAAATTTAAGATACTTGTTTATAACATTAGTAGCTACTTGTCTGTTGGCATAACTGGTGTCCCAAAAATTTTGGTTATATTCATTAAATAAATGTTTTACAGCTAAATTAAACTGTTCGCAATCAATACATTTTTTACATGCTGTTTTGTCATCTATAGGTATTGTTGCAGCCATAGATAATTTTCTACTTGCATCTTTGTCGTTTTTAATACAATTTGGTGCATTTACCCATGCAGAATCGCATCTGTTAGTATCAGCAGGAAGTATATTGTGATTTATATCATTGTGTTCATAAGGCATTACTGTTAAACTATTGATGTCGCAAATACCAGGAATTTTAGTAATTAAACCTGCACTTACCATATTGTCAAAAACATCTTTAAAGCTTCTTGCTGATGGTCCTACGGTTATTTTTCTACCATTAGGAACATTACTTGCACCAAATGGATGGTCAACATCACAAGAATTTCTACAAACTCTTATCAATCGGGCTTCCAGAGTATCTTTAGCAGCAGCTGTCATTACACAGTTATCAAAATTCCTCATCCACATACTAGCTTGACTCTTACAATTGGTCTCACATTGTGCGGCAATTTTGGGTGTAGTTTCCTTATTAATTATATCACTTGAATTAATATTTGTTGATAAATTACCCTCCATTTCAGCTACTGACATAAAACGGTTGACCTGAGAAGCCCCTTCAGCAACGCCATTACAATTGTTAGAAGCTGCAATTTGGTCTTTTATTTTTTGTTTTTCAGCCAAATAGATGGCTTTGTACATACCCCACATTTTATCCTTATAAGGCTCACATTTGTTCCAATCTAATGCAGTTAAACAAGCATTAATTTTACTACAACTTGAATGATCGCTAACATCACAAACATAAGTGGCATATACCAATTGTAACAATGACATATCAACACATCCACCGTTTGGTCTTAAATTTTTATAATTGTTTAATTTAGAAATCAAAGCTGACTTTGCATTTACTCCTCTTCCACTGCCAACAAAAAATGGGTCTATTCTTTTTGAAGCATTATAAAATGGATTTGAAACATTTCTTAATGGGTCTATAAAACCACTGTCTAAGGCTTCTTGCCATGTAATGGCATTTAACATATTGTTATCATAAGTATTGCTTGCTTTATCCGCTAAGCAATATTGGTATTTACAGTATTCTGGATGATAAGTTACTAATGAATTTACCCAATCAGGCTCAAAATATTTGACGTAATTTTCCGAACTTAAATCATTAGGCTTATAAAATTGTCCGTCTATTTTCACTTGAATTAATTGGCCTTTTGAGTCGGTGTATTTAATTTGACCTTCTGGTTCGTTATAGGTTCCAGAATTCAACCAATAAGAATGATAATTAAATTTCAGACCATTAGTCCCATTACCCATTAACAAACCTGAATAAGTTTGATTGACATTATCATACAATGCATATTGCCCCCCCGGCATTAAGTCTTGTTTAATTACATCAAGCATTGTACTACAGGTATTCACTGTTGTATTACAAAGTTCATTACAAAAAGCCAAAAGCTCATCATATTGAGAGTTAAAAGCATTCAAATCATTGGCATCTACTGTAATTTCTAATGCTTGTAACTTTAAGGTCTGTTTGTCTATGTAGGCTTGTCGTGTGCTTAATTTTATCTCACAACTGTCGCAAGTAATATCGCAATTACTGTAATCTATTTTAGCTTTATAGTGGTCTTTAAACCATTTTTCTGATTTTAAAGAAGGATTGAAATTCATAAATTTGGATTCATAAAACTCCAAAGCTTCATAATTTATTTTTAGTTTTTTTACCAAACTATAACTCCCAATTGGCAAATTAATAACAATGTCTTGGTTATTTAGTAATTGGTCGTTAATAAAACTATAACTTAAACCCTCTGTTTCACAAAGCGTGTCAAATGCATTATTTATTTTACCTAAAGTTCTAACAAAGGCTTGATTTCCTGCTGTTGATTTGTCCCCATCCAATAATTCATTTCCACATTCATCCATTAAACTGATTTCTAAGTCATAGACACAATCAAAACACAGGTTCGGTTTACTTGCATCTGTATGTCTAGGAATATCAATGCCGTACTTAATGGTATAATCGCTTTGCATAGGAACGGTAAATACTCTGTTGCTAACTATTTGGTCGTTTTTTTCTTGCAAGTCTGCAATGGATTTAGCATCCACTGTAATATTGACAGAACTGCCTGAACTTGCTAAGGGTTGAACGTTATTAGGTGAATTACCTGCTAAAGCAGTGGCTATAACCTTACCAGACAAATCTAAATAGGAGATACTTACTTGCCCATTAGGATCTACAACCATGTTTTTTTGGTAATGGTATTGATAGCCTACACTATTCCCAAACAACATATCCAGCTCCTCCTGGTCGGGTCGGGCATAGTAATACTTGGTTTCGTGTCCTGTTCCCAATTGATGCGATGTTCCCACTCCACCTTGCCTTCTTACTCTGCCTGTGGCATCAGGTGTATATTCTGTTACAGTAAATGGATAACCAAAGCTATTAGGGATGTATTCGTTGTGTAAACGAGTAGATGTATTGATTGAAAGTGGGTTGTTGGATGAATAATACAAACCTGCGCCACTATTGTTGCTCAATGGGTTTACAGGATTATTGCATGTGCCATCGTCATAGTCAAAATCGGATTTGCTGTAGGGTAAATTTGAAACTTGACTTAAATTGAATCCAGGATAAAATTTTAATTTGTTTTCAAAAGCGGGTGCAGGCAGTATGTTAACCGCAGGTCTGCCTAATTGGTCATAAACAGTTTCACCTACTATAGCTTGTTGGTCTGTGTTAACTTTGGTTACTGTTTGCCTGTTGTGTAAACTGCCATCAAAATAGGCTATAATTTCTTTTTTCTTCCCTTCCTCAGCAAACACAGAAGAATACTGCCAATTAAGTTTTGGTTCGTGTTCCTTAATTGTTCCAATATTTGAAATATTATCTATATACAATCTGTCATTGCCTGTAACAAAAGAATTTCCAGACACATTTTGTATTTTGGGTCCATAATTCTGACTACTCCAAGCTCCTTCTACTCGGTGTGTAAATGTAGCCCCTGTATAGCCAACCGCTCTAACTCTAGCTATTAAATACCCTCTTTCAAAAGCTGGTGTAATACTGTATGAATTCCCTTTTACAGTTACTCTGGTGGCGTTGTTTTTGAAAGAGTATTCAATGGCTGTTGGATTTACTGCACTAGATAGTACATCAGTATTGGTATAGTCATCATACCAAACCCATTCTAAATCATATTCTTCTGCTCCACTTATGTTATTCCAATAAAATGTAATTTCATTGTTATTAGCATTGTATAATGCAGGATTAAAGCTTGGAATTACAGTTTGGTTAATATCCTTGTAACGTTCTATTTGTGTTCCAATAGAAAGTTTTACAAAAGGCAATGCTGCTGTGTTACTTGGTGTTATACTTACAATTTGAGCTTTGTACCAATATCCACCTTGAAAAGTAAGGGTATGTTTTTCTTTGTATTTTTCAACAAGGGTTTTGTCGTAGTTAATATTGAGTGTTACGGTTTGGCTAGAACCAATAACATTACCAAAGGCATCTAACCTATCAATCTGAATAACTGCTGTTAGGTCAAATTGAGGCAGTGTGCAATCTACCACCGTATTTTGGTCAACTTCCAAAGTGATTAAATTGGTGGTATTAAACAGGTGGTAGCCAGAAGGAGAAACCCCTGTACTACCACCTGTTGCGTTTAAAAACAATTGGTCGTAAACCAATAGTGTATCACTCGGACTTAAGGCAGAGCAAAGTTTAAAACTACGCAGTTCTGGTTCTTTCCCTGCAAAAGTGATTTGATATCCTATAAAAAATGCAAAAGCCATCAGCATTTTTAGGCAACTATTGATGTTTGTAAACGACATATTGTTTTTGTTTTTTTTAGTTTGCCAATTAAAATTGGTTAAATTCCATAATCGGAAATCCAATAAGTAAAAGGACTTGATTGTTAGTGTTTTTGATTAAAGTTTTTTTTTAAATTTACCATTCAGTTGATTTAAACAATTCAGCTGGTCCGTTACCTATCCATTCGCACTCCATTTCTGTGTCAGTATTCCAATTAAACTTCCACTTTACAAAAGAACCGCTAGCAGTTCTTTTAATTTCCATGGTATCTGAATTATTAACCCAACGCCATTGACCATCAACATTA
>JBBAKM010000041.1:0-12895 GCA_040403495.1 Bacteroidia bacterium | reverse complement strand
CCAATTTTTATTTACTTAGCTTGACGCCTATGCGATAGCTATCGGGAAATAGTTAATAGTTAATAGCTATCGGGAAATAGTTGTTGTGTCACCCACTAGGCTGAGCCCAGTCACGTGAGGGAGCGTCTCGAAGGGGGTTATTGGTTTCCCGAAGCTTCGGGAGGTTAATGATTTTGTAGCCCTATTTCTTAATGCCTAGCTTGTAAAATAATATAATTGACGCTATATTTCATTTCTAATAAATCATAAAATACTGAAAATTAGTTTTTGGTTTAGTGTGTTGATTGTAAATTATATCTTTATGTGTTGTTCGTTTTACTATTTATGATGTAAACTGTGCGGAGGCGTCCACGAATGGCGCGAAACATAAATTTGACAGCCCTGCAGAGCTGGTGTGTGAGTTAAGGCAAATTAATGTTTTTCATTCGTGGTGGGCTTTTTACTCATTTGTGTTTGTTTTTTTTGAATTCGTGAGTTAGCTTAGCTAAGTTGCCCTACTTTTTTCCCATAAAACCACGAAGTCGCAGCGAAGCTAAAGTAGGAATGAATTGACTTGAATTGAATGTAAATTTGGTTGTAAAACTGGATAAAATAATTGAAAAGTTAAAGCTGTCGGGAAAAGATGTCTCCTTCGTCGACATGACATCGGTTTATAAAGTTAATAATTAATAGATTAAACGCTTGCAGTTTATGTGCTGCGTTATTTTCAAATACGCATTAGGCTTTGCTTAGTCAAGGTTAAATCCATCTCACTTGTTAGGAATAAAATGAAAATTAATTTGAAAATATTTTTATGAATTCAAAAATTTATTAAATTTGCTCAACTATGAAGCAAAAAATACTATTACTATCATTCATTTTATTTAGTTTAATCATCAATGCCCAAACCAATATCAGTGGAGGTAATGTATTTGGTAAATGGACCAAAGCAAACAGTCCTTATAGAATAAATGGCAATATTACAATACCTAAGGATAGTACATTGAGTATTGAACCAGGTGTATCTATTCAGTTTGGGCCAAGAAAACACTTAAAAGTAGATGGTAGAATATTGGCATTAGGTAAGGCTAAGAGTACAGACAGTATATGGTTTACCAGACAAAACACACGTGACACCAACTTCTGGAGAGGAATAAAATTCATAAATACCTCCAATAGTAATGATACCAGCATATTTAAATATTGTGTATTTACTCATTGTAAAAGTTTATTTGACTCAACAAAGGCTTTTTTAGGTGGTGTTTTAACAATTATTAACTTCGGTAAAGTAAATATTTTAAATAGTACATTTTATAATAACGAATCAAATATAGGAACATGTGTATTTTTATCTAACAAAGCATATTGTAATGTAAAATCATGTAATTTTAAGAATAACGTTGTGAGTCAATTTTTTTATTTTAACAATGGTTTTTATCAAGCATATCAGCCAAGAGGTTCAGGTATTGCAGTTGAACTAAATAGTAATGTAAATATAGATAGTTGCTTTTTTAAAACAAATTATAGAGGGAAACAATATTTGGGTAGCAACTCTATTTTATATGAGGCATCTGTTGTAGATGTAAGAGGATCAACTTATGACAAACAAAAAGCATATGCCACTATAACCAATTCTATTTTTGATGGCAATGAGGGCATCATGTTATATGCAGACGACAGAGCAATAGTGAATGTCAATAACTGTAGTTTTATGAATGCTCCAAAGGATAAATCATTAAATGTAATTTTGTCAACAGAAAAGGCTGAAGTGTATACAAGAAATTGTACATTTACTAACAATTCATCAAGTATATTATTATTTGCACATGGCGGTAGATACATTTCATTTAAGGACAAAGTAAGTAATAATTTTGGATTCGGACATCTTTATATTTCAAAAAGAGACAATTCAAGTGCGTCGTCAGCATATACATCTTTAACGAATACCCAAATATTAAATAATAAAGCAGATTTATCACAACTATACACTGGTCGTATTGTTGTTGAAAAAATCGTAGGATGTTTAATTGCAAATAATGAGTGCCCAACCTTTTTAGAAGCACAATATATATATAATTCAACGATTGTCAATAATTATAGTTCAACAACTTTAATCGATTGTAATTCAATTGCATGGAATTTTAAAAATAATATTATATGGGGCAATAAATGTGATTCCTCAAATGGAAGACAAATTACTATAAGAACAGGAAGTGAAGTTCAATTTGCAAATAATATCATAGAAAATGATTCAAATAATTTTAGGAAAACTGGTAATTCAAAATTTATAAATTCAAGAGGTTTACCAATGGTTTATTTAGATAATATTTCGGAGAATCCACAATTTGAAAACCCCACTGCTAGCTATGGTGTTAGTTACAATGCAGCCAATGCAGATTTTAGATTAAAAAGCTCTTGTTCCATACAATCACCAGGTATAAATGCAGGTCATCCTGATACGGTTAGTATAAAGTTACATAGGCAAGATATCGCAGGGAATACACGATTTTTTGAAAATAAAATAGACATAGGTGCTTTTGAAAATGTAAGTGGTTCTCCACAAATTAAAATATTAAACCAAACCCTTAAAGACAGCTTATGTGAAAAAAGTAGAGCTGCAATGCTTTCTATTTCTGCTATTGGTAAAGGTTTAAGTTATCAATGGCAACAAAGTACTAATGCTGGAAGTACATGGACAAATATGAGCGGAACAAACAGTAATAAATTAACAGTTTCAAATACTCATTCTACTCAAAACAATGTATTATACAGAGCATTACTATCAGGTACTTGCGATAAAGATACCTCTAAAATAATGGAAATAATTACTTTTGATTTGCCTGATTTGAACTTAGGCAAAGATACATCAGTTTGTCAACATTCTACAATAAGTAAAATGACCAATAGTGTAGGGACTTTTCTATGGCACACAGGAAATACAAGCAACTATTTGAGCCAAAAAATGATTAAAGATAGCCTTTGGTGGCTGCAAGTAACCAGTCCAAAAGGTTGCAAAGTGCGAGATTCTATTCTTATAACGAATATTTCTAATCCAATCGTTAATCTAGGAACAGATACAATTATATACAAAGATGAAGAAATTACATTAAATGCTGGCGCAGGAGATTATACATACTTGTGGAACAATGGATCCACTTCTCAGTATAGAACATTTAAAGGACAAGATTTAGGTGTTTCGGGCGATTATAATCTTTGGGCTCAGGTAAGTAATAAACAAGGGTGTGCAAGCAGAGACAGTATAAAAGTTACAGTATTAGGATTTACTTCATTAAACCCTATAAACCAAATGCCAATAAGCATATATCCACTTCCAGCCCAGGATTATTTAAATATTAATATACCATTACAAATGTTTACTATTCCATTAAACTTAACTATCAAAAACATGGATGGTAAAGTAATTCAGCAACAAGAAATAACTGAACCTCTAACAACACTACCTGTCTCCCATTTAAAATCAGGCATTTATTTATTTTCAATAAATAATGGAAGTGAAAACATTCATTTAAAATGGGTAAAACAATAGAAGTTAATTGTTTAATTGTTAAATTGTTTTCACGTCGTGCAGCGTGATTGCTAA
The DNA here is from genome assembly GCA_040403495.1 of Bacteroidia bacterium. Taxonomy (GTDB): domain Bacteria; phylum Bacteroidota; class Bacteroidia; order NS11-12g; family UBA955; genus JABMMZ01. The sequence goes on along the minus strand of JBBAKM010000041.1, from coordinate 9,315 downwards.
ATTGTTAAATTGCTAAATTGTTATTAGTCCCGATAGCTATCGGGAAATGTTTGTTTTGTCACCCTGAGGCTCTCGAAGGGGGTTATTGGTTTCCCGAAGCCTCGGGAGGTTAATGGTTATTAAGGGTTTAGTCATTCTGGAAAAAGTTGAGCGTTGGCATGAGAAGAGGACTTTTATTCAGAATCTAATTCAGGACAGGTTTCAGGATCATGTTTACATCGACAAAAAGATGCTGAATAAAAGCGCATGGCACAATCAGCGCTTTGCTTTTTCCAGCATGACGGTTTCTTTATTGGTTCGTTATTCAGAATCTAATTCAGGACAGGTTTCAGAATCTTGAATGGCTGTCATACCGACAACGGAGGTATCTTGGTTCTGATTGATAAGCTGTCGGGAAAAGATGTCTCCTTCGTCGACATGACAGCAGTGGAGGTTGATTCATGTCGTTCAGTGTGAGGTGTTAATGGTGTTTAAATGGTTGAAGGAGTTTAGGGTTTAGGTGTTTAGATGTTTATTTGTCCATCAGTCATTCTGGAAAATTTTGTCCTCAAAATTTATTCAGAAACTAATTCAAAATTAAATATTTTGATTATTCAATTTAATTGATGTTTAAACATGATTTAAAAATATCCCAATATGCTTAAAAAATTGATTTTACTGATATTATTATAATTTTATATAGAACTTATATCCCTTTGATAGTCTTATCTTTGTAAAAAATAAATGTTATGAGTAAAGTAAGCATAAAAACAAACAGAATCGGTTTGAGTAAAGAGAAAAGTAAAAATTTAAGCAAATTGCTCAACGATTTACTTTCCAACTACCAAGTATTTTATATGAACACCCGAGGTTATCATTGGAACATTAAAGGGGATAATTTTTTCGAATTACACTTAAAGTTTGAGGAATTTTACACCGATTTTCAAATCAAAATCGATGAAATAGCAGAAAGGATTTTAACTTTGGGTCATACCCCACTGCACAGTTTTACCGATTATCTTAAGCATTCTTCAATCAAAGAAGACACCAATAGTTTTGTTGGAAAAGAGTCGCTTGGTTCAGTGTTAAATTCATTTGAGAAACTAATCCATCTTCAAAGAGAAATTCTTGCAGTTTCTTCCGAGGCTGAAGATGAGGGAACTAATGCCTTAATGAGTGATTACATTCGAGCTCAAGAAAAAACCATTTGGATGTTAACGGCCTACCTCAACAAGTAGATTACAAGTAGGTTACTTAATGAGGTGAATAACCCCATTGATGGTTTTACGGTCCGAAAATTCTTTTCTTTTACTGTCCAACTCTAGGATATAATAATAAACCCCACTTGTAAGCGGTTCGTTGCTGTTATTCAAATAGCCGGTCCAACATTCAGTTGGCAATGTGCCCTCAAATACCAAGATTCCCCAACGGTTGTAAATCCATATTTTGGCTTCATCACATCCTGGATTTAAACCACCTATGTTGTAGCAATCATTCGTATTGTCATTGTTGGGTGTAAACACATTTGGAATCTTTATAGATTGTAAAGGGTCGTTGAAATACGGAATAATAGTGCTTTGTGTATCAGTACACCCTGACGTTGGATGAGTAACTTTTAACAATACCTTAAAATAACCATCTTTGGTGTAAATATGTGTTGGATTGTCTGCTAATGATATGTTACTGCTGTCGCCAAAATCCCATTCAGGGTTAGTCGCATTTTCCGATAAGTTTTTAAATACAAATTCATTGCTACAAACTTCAGTTTTGAATTCAAAATCAGCTTTAGGGGTTTCTTTAACCTCAATGTAAGTAGAATCAAATTCAGAGACGTTACATGAAAAAGAATCTACAGCCAACAGTTTGACCTTAAATATGCCTGGTTTGGTGTAAATATGGATTGGGTTCTTACCAGTATCCAAAGGACTTCCATCTCCAAAATCCCAATAATATTGACGTGCAAGTATGCTTGTTTTTGTAAATTGGACAGGTAAAGGTAAACATCCTACTTTCGGAGTAGCATTAAACAATGCATCAATTGAGTAGTTGATTTGAAAATCTATTTTAAAGGTGGCATTACTACATCTAGGGCTTAAATTGGTAGGGAAGGGAACATTAGAAGTAATTGGAAAATCTTGATTGCCTCCCACATCAGGACAACTAGCACAAACCGATTGATAAACAACGCCTCTTTTGTCAAACCTTGAAGTGCCTCCATCAACATGGTCGTCTGTTTTGTCACCGCCATAATAGGTTGCATAAAGTAAATTAGAGGCATTTTTGTTTAAAACCAACAAGTAAAAATCTTTATTATCAGTATTAGGTTGAATGGCATTTGATGAAATAGGTAAACCAAATGTTGTCAAAGAGTGCAAACCATCATAGTCTATAGGGCTACCCCAACCAGAAAAGTAAATATTATCGCATCTGTCTACTAAAAATGCAGATGGAGAAAGTTCGGGGTTGTTGTTTCTATTGCCAAATGTGGTAGCCAAATTAATAACAGCAATGTTGGGAGAATATCTAACTATAAATTGACTTTTTTTGTCAGAACCATAAGTGTTAGGTGTGCGGTTAATGTCACCATCTGTTTGACCTGCGGCATACACTTGCCCATTCACATCTATGTCCAGAAAAAAGATTTGGTCGTAGGAAGGGGTTCCAAAATAGGTGCTGTTTATGAGTTTGCCTTTTTGAGTCATTTTAGCAACAAAACCATCGGCACGACCGCCATTGTAAGCATTTTGATGGCCATTTACAGGAAATGCCATGGCATTACTAGCAGTACCTCCACCCACGTATATAAATGTGTCATACATTCTAATTGAATACATGGCATCGTCATCGTTGCCGCCTAAATAGGTACTAAAGCGCAATTTTCTTATCAGTGGGTCAAAACTAAAGATACAACCATCTTGCAGCGAAGCACGCGAACTTTGTATGGCATTTCTAATAGGGAAATTGGCACTGTAAGTCGTAGAAGCAACGTAGATATTGTTACTTGAATCTACAATTACATCACCCCTAAAATCATCGGCATAATTGAACCTTAAATCATTGCCATTAATGCCGTCAAAACCACTGCCACCAATGTATGAACCTCCCATCATTGTGCTTCCATTTTCACTAAGCTTAACAACAAAAATATCGGTTTGTCCATTGATTGTTCTGTCATAAGCCGAGTCGTGAACCGGAAAATCATTGGAATAAGTGGTGCCCATTACAATTAAATTGTCTTGATTGTCAACAACCAAACTGTGTGGAAATTCATCTCTGCCGCCGCCCAAATAAGTGCCATACAATTGGGTGTTTCCTGCACTGTCAAATTTATTGATGCCTATGTCACAAGGAAGATTGGCAGGCGCTAAACCCTGACCGCCAGAATAAACGGTTTGGAAGGCGCCAGTTGTATAAGGGAAATCGCCCGAATTGGTTCCCGTGCCACCATCTACAATACCTGCACCATAAAGGTTCGATTTGGAATCATGGGTTGATGTAAAACCAAAATTGTCACCTAAACTGCCGCTGTAAGTCGAAAAAACCAAAACAGGGTCAATAATTAAACGTTGGTTTTGATGGTATTCCGCAATCTCAAACGAGACAATATAAGAATCCTTGTTTTTTTTAAGAACATATTTGCATGGTACAACAATGGTGTCATTGTCAATAATTTGGAAAGCATAAGGTTTGTGTTCAATAAGCGCTCCCACACTCGTTTTTATTTTTAAGTGACCATTTTCTATCGACACACCAGACGTAAAGTTGTATCTTAACTGAATATTTCGGTGATTCCCCGCAGGATTGACAATGAAATTGTGTTTACTGGCTTGGTGTAAATACAGGATTTCCCAATCAATATTGGGATAGATGTTTTGATAATACAGTTTGCCATAAGACCGAAGCATAGTATGCCAATTTTGAGGTTGAGAACCTTTGTAAAAGTTGTATAAAGTGGGAGAAGGAGAGGAAGGGGTTATTTGAGGTTTTAAAGCATTTACAAATTCAACGTCATAGCGGTGGGCAGGAACTACAAAATCATGTTTTAGTGTTTTGTATTTGTGTAAGTGATGCCAAAGGCTGTCTTTGATTTTTTCATCATTTAGTACAATAGAATAGCCTGCATAATTATAATAAGCCATTCCATTCTTGAATTGTTGGGTGAAAGTAATATTTTCGGGGAAACGCCCTTTGTTTTCAAGTAAAAGTTGGGCTTCAGATAGATTTGAAAAAAATAAAATCAAACCAATAAAAAATGGTTTTAAAACAAAAACTATTGGATGTAGATTTCGATTCAATTTTATTTATTTTAGTTGATTTTACCACAAAGATAAACAATTTAGTGTTTTAGTTGCTTTATAAATGAAAAATACACAAATCAAGTGTATTTTTGCCAATTCGGATTCAAATAGCAATTATCAAGATAAAAAGATGTCAGAGTTAAACGAACTACAATTACAAAGAAGACAAAAGTTAGACCAACTTTTTCAATTAGGAATCAACCCTTATCCAGCTGAATTGTGGGATATAAATGCCTATTCTCAAGAGATTTTGGATGGCTTTAATATCGAAGAAAACAATTTTCAAGAGGTAAGCATGGCGGGTAGAATTATGAGTATTCAACCCAAGGGGAAGGTTTGTTTTATGAAAATTCAAGACAAGGATGGTCGTTTTCAGTTGTATGTAGGAAGAGACAATATTTGTCCTGATGAAGATAAAACCTTGTTTGATCAAGTGGTTCTCCATTTATTGGATATTGGCGATATTATAGGGGTTACAGGTTCTGTTTTTATTACCAAAACAGGCGAAACAACACTCAGAGTAAAAACTTTAAAAGTGCTTTGTAAATCATTGAATCCACTGCCTATTGTTAAAGAAAAAGATGGAGTTCTATATGATGCTTTCAGCGATTCTGAATTAAGGCATCGCATGCGTTATGTCGATTTAATAGTGAATACCCACGTTAAAGAAACATTTATTAAACGTTCCAAAGTGATACAATCTCTTAGAAATACTTTTTTAGACAGCGGTTACATGGAAGTGGAAACACCAATTTTACAAACTGTACATGGTGGTGCTGCTGCCCGTCCTTTCAAAACACATCACAACGCATTAGACATACCTTTGTTTCTTAGAATTGCCAATGAATTGTATTTAAAAAGATTGATTGTGGGTGGATTTGATGGCGTGTTTGAGTTTGCCAAAAATTTCAGAAACGAAGGAATCGACAAAACACACAATCCTGAATTTACAGGTTTAGAAATATACGTTGCCTACAAGGACTACAATTGGATGATGGATTACACCGAACAAATGATAGAAAAAGTAGCCATGGATGTCAACGGCACAACAGAAGTAATGGTGGGAGAACAAGCCATTAGTTTTGCACGACCGTACAAACGTATTACCATGTTTGATGCGATAAAAGAACACACAGGCGTTGATATTTCAAAAATGGACGAGGCGCAAATCAGAGAAGCTTGCAAACAAATGGGTATTGCTACCGATGCAAGCATGGGTAAAGGAAAGTTAATAGATGAAATATTTGGCGCAAAATGCGAAATGCACTGTATTCAACCAACCTTTATTACCGATTACCCAATCGAAATGAGTCCATTAACCAAAAAACACCGTACAGTTGAAGGTTTGGTTGAAAGATTTGAATTGTTTGTTAATGGTAAAGAAATTGCAAACGCGTATTCCGAATTAAACGACCCTATCGACCAAAGAGAACGTTTTGAAGAGCAATTAAAATTGGCAGGTAGAGGCGATGATGAGGCAATGCCATTTGATGAAGATTTTTTAAGATCGCTTGAATATGGAATGCCACCAACAGCTGGTTTAGGCGTTGGTATTGATAGATTAACCATGATGATGACCAACCAATCTTCTATCCAAGAGGTGTTGTTTTTCCCACAAATGAGACCAGAAAGAAACTAGCGTGACTAGGCTCAGCCTAGTGGGATAGGTATAAGGGGTTAGCCGTGTCTAGGCTCAGCCTAGGGAATTAGCGTGACTAGGCTTAGCCTAGGGAATAAGGAGTTAAAGTTTCACGCCGTGTTGAGTGAGGTTTAAATGGTTAAAATGGTTGAAGGGGTTTAGATTGTTTATTTGTTTAGGTGCCCTTTTGTCACTCACTAGGCTGAGCCTAGTCACGTGAGTGAGTTTATACTGAGCTTGTCGAAGTAAAGGGTGTCAAAAGTTTTATTTGAATTGTTTCACGCCGTACAGCGAAATTGTATAGGTGTCACCCACTAGGCTGAGCCTAGTCAAGACCTGCACTCTTCTCGGCTTAGCCAAGAAGATGGGAGTAAGAACCGTTCAATGTTAAAATCAAAAATCACAAATCAGAAATCCTTCTTGGGTTCCAAACGTGCCATTCAATGCGGTGGTTTTTGTGGGTTTAAACGTAAATTGTGCGGAGGCGTCCACGAATGGCGCGAAACATAAATTTGACAGCTTTGGGGAGCTGGTGTGTGAGTTAAGGCAAATTTGTAGTCCCGCAGTACTGCGGGATTCATTCGTGGTGGGCTTTTTACTCATTTGTGTCTGTTTTTTTTGAATTCGTGAGTTAGCTTCGCTAAGTTGCTTACTTTTTTCCCATAAAAAAGTAAGAATAAGACTTGATTTAACCGAAAATCTTTTTGGATCCGAAACTTATTTAATTTTATTAGCCAAGGAGATGGGCAGGCATTTGTATGGCTCAGCATAATGTGTGAATAAACACCTCACTTCGGGATTCTTTCGTGGTGGGCTTTTTACTCATTTGTGTTTATTTTATTTAAATTCGTGAGTTAGCTTCGCTAAGTTGCCTACTTTTTTCCCATAAAACCACGAAGTCGCAGCGAAGCTAAAGTAGGAATGAGACAAGGAAAAAATGAGGGTTTTGTTGAAAAACGAACATAATTTAGTAAAGTCAATCAAAGTCACGTTTCCAAAAAGCTATCACGAAAAGACGTCTCCTTCGTCAACATGACTAGTGGGGAATAGTTTATATGATAAATTTAAACAGTTATTAGTCGCTTTGAGTGGTTCATAAAAAGTATCAGTTAAAAATACTTGAAGCCTATTATAAAAGCTGAAAAAACTTCTTGCAAAAAAGAAAGCAAGTTCATGCTTGAACTTGCTTTCTAAAAAAAGTGGAAATAGATAAACTATTGTTTAACTAACTTTATAGTTCCTCTATATACACCATTGCTTTTCAGTGTTACGTAGTAAATACCTTCTGCCCAATTGGTAGTCATTATTTTTCTTTGAGTTTCATCACTGTTTAATTGATGATTTTCAATCAGTTTGCCTGATAAATCCCTAACCTCAATGGTGTTATTTTCTGTGTTTAATGGAGAATAATGTAACATTACAACATCATTTGCTGGATTTGGTGCTAAGCTGAAGTATGACAAAGCTTGTATTTTGCTCAAATTACTGTGCTCATCACACTCAGGTAAATATACACAGACATCTTGCCAACATGACTTATTTTGTGCTGTTAACAAAATTCTAAAGCAAATAATACTGTCTCTTGGTCCAACATCATTAAATGGAATATTGATGTTTGAAATGCCCGGAGGAATAGGGTTAGGCACTGGTGCTCCAAAGGAACCTGCAGCTATTGGTAAAATTGAAACATTGGCATTCGTTCCTAAAGTATTCATAACAGTAAGTTCAATGTCATATAAAGTTCCTGTGGTACTTTGCTCTTTGCAATGAACACACAAGCCATACACACCAATTTTGCAGGTGTCTTTACATGGTTTATATCCTATTTTTAAGGAATCTTTACAGATTTTCTCTTTTTGAGGGTCAAAGAAATTAAAATAGAACATCGCTGAATTATTCAAAGGAGGTAAATCTGTATAGGTAAAACAAATAGTTTGATTGCCATTATTAACGTTGACCGGACTAATTGTAACAGATCCTGAAGGTGTGTTTACGCTTAACGAAGAACCATTGCTTCCTCCCCAGAAAATATCTAAACACATTTGATACATTGGATTGCCGGCTCCATCTATTCCTGCACAATCAAACGATTTTAATCGAACAGATTTTTCGCACTTATCTTCACATGGTGGCAATTTAACGCAAATAGTAGTATCACATTTTTTGTTTTCATCAAACAATGTAATTGTAAAGCAAGTTGAACTATTTACAGGAGGTACATCTGTAAAGGTAAATGTTACAGTATTGAGGCCTAAAGGTAAAGTTCCTGGAGATAATCCGCTAATAGTACCATTAGTTGAAGTGACAGAAACGCCTGCACCACTAGACAAATTATTATTAATCTGCATCGTTACACTGTATGTTTGATAACCTTGTTGATTCACTTGAGAACAAGCTATTTGAACGCTAGCATTCAATTGGCAGTCTGAACCACAATTGATAAATTTGATATTTATAGCAGGAGATAATTTGGTACAACCTTGCGCAGAAGTCAGTCTTAAATAGTAGGTTCCCGATTGGTAAAGCGGCACATGGAAGGTGTCATTAGTAGCCCAAGGAATTGGATTGTTGAAATAGTACCATTGATAGGAAGCATAGCCTTTTGGAGCATGCCATACCAATTGCGTAACTGTGTCACAAATGTCATAACAGCCTGTTAGCAAACCACAAAAATCTGGTAAAGGGTAAACCGTTTTAGAGACTGTGTTTTTGCAACCGTTGGAGTCAACTACTGTAAACAAATAAGTGCTAGGGGCAGACACTGTAATGGAGTCATTATTAGAACCTGTATTCCAATAATTAGCCATAATATTAGGGGAAAACGAACCACCAACCAATAAGTGTGACTGTCCTTCACACAAAGATGCATTTGGTAGAATGTATGCATTTGGTGTTGGATTCACTACAAAGTTGAAAGTATCAACGCCTACACAATTGTTAGGACTTGTAACTTGAACTACCAAAGTGTGTGGACCAACCGTAAGTCCAAACAAAGTGTTATTGGGTTGGTTGAGCCACGGGGTGTTAGCGCCATCTAAACTCCAATTAATAGTATAGGGTGTAGCTGGATAATTAACTGAAAATTTAGGATTAGTACCAAAACAAACCGAGTTTGGCCCACTAATATTAGGTCGAGGTTGTGGATGGACTAAAACATCAATAAAGTTTGAACGAGCAAAACAACCTTTACTGTCACTTACATCTAAATAATATTTGCCCGTGTATTGAGCATTAATATTAGCAGTTGTGGCAGTGGTGTTCCACAAGTAACTATAGGCAGGATATCCCAAATTCACTGAACTTTGTAAAGTTACGGAAGAGCCCTCACAGAAAGAGGTTGGTCCCGCGGCATTAATAACAGCAGAAAGCGTGTTTGGTAAAACTCTTATTGCTTTAGTA
>JBBAKM010000040.1:0-15537 GCA_040403495.1 Bacteroidia bacterium | reverse complement strand
TCATCCAAATGGTACACGAGTCTGTAGCTTTTGAATATGATTCCTTATCGGGGTAAGCAACTCTTATTTCATAAAACGGAACAGAATAAGAATATACCCTTAATTTGAGTTTGTTTCTAACATGCCCTCCCACATTATAAAATTGACCAAAAGCAAACGAATTTTCATTGCATTGTTTACCAAAAAACGAATCATAAAACATTGAAGAATAGATAGTATTATTTTTATTATCGTAGTAAAAAGTCACACCAGAACTCCCTATTCCTGGGTAATTTATTGCCATTCCAATATCATATCTATTAAATCTAGTATCAAAATTATTAGGATTCTCCAAATCAGATGGAGCATAATTCATATTAAATGCTGATTTATTAGTAATACAATTACAAGAAGTAGAATCTATCCAAAACGATGCTGGATTTTTTTCAACACAACGATCTCCTGCCCAAAAGGAACCTGGTGGACATTCACAATTTCCATTAATCACATACCTACCTCCTCCACATGATTCTGTTTCGCATTTATCCTTACATGACCCTAATACACTTAAAATCAATAAAGAAATAATTAAAAGAGGATTATTGACGAATGAATTTATAAGATTTGTTTTCATATTGATTGGTTATATTTAAGATTAAAACTTGATTGTAAGGAATTGTTTCTGAAAATTTATAAACTTCATTTTCTGATACATTGTTTTGCGAATATATAACTTTACCCGTTAAATCGTAAATATTCACTGAATAAGTTTTTTTATTTTCCTCTATTTTGCTTGTTGACAAATTTTGAATGACAAATGAATTATTGTCCGTTTTTAAATTTATTAAATTTATATTTCCATTAGGTTTGTTGTTGTCTATACGATAACTAACTTCTACCATATCGCAACCAGAATTACCTGCTAACATATCTACTTCGAATGGAATTAAAACTCCTCCATTCCTAGGATTACGAACATTATATGGAGTAAACCAAGGGCCATTCAAACCCAAATAAAACCCTAACTCATCCTGTGTTTGTTGTAAATTTAACGGTGCACCATCGAATGAACCCAAATTATAGGCTGCTATTTTTTTTGAACAGCAGTAATCAAATTCATTTTGAGTTGTATTTTGAGGAATTACAGCAGCTAAATAATAATTTGATATTTTTTCAGCTTTAGCTTCACCTGCTCTTTTTGCTTTTGTTTGAAACAAATGGGTATTAAACATACTTATTGTCATTTCTTCATTTGTTTTTAAAGTCAATGTTCTTGAACCATCTACTAATGTATTATATGGAGGATTAGAACCAGCAGTACCGCAAGACTGATTGTTGGGCGAAAATAAATTTAAATTTGCATTCATGAAGTTAGTAAATGCTGTAGTTGCAGCAGTGACGGTAGCAGGTGACGGAGCAGCAACAGCAGTGGTTGCAGTTGCTGCAAATACTGCAGCAGTACTAATAATATTTGTAGCACTTCCAATAAATCCTACATCATTGCACTGTGCTTTTGATTCTCCTTTACCAGCACCTAATACAGTAAATGTGCTACCTTGCTGCACAGTTACTAAGGTCCAATCTTCTATAGTTACAGCAGCCCCTTTTTCATCACATAAAACACAAGATAATGACCTTGCATCTGCCATTAATTTGGCATCGTAACGATAGTAAATTGTTATTTTTTTTTCACATTTGCAAGCTTCTGGCAAGGCTCCGCCATATATGGGTCTATCGCAAACCAATTTGAAGACTAATTGAGATTTATAAGCAGCTGATGACTGACTTATACCATTTACATTAGTTGAGTTTAATGCCGAACCTGAAGTACTTGTTCTCTCGCCTACACGAATTCGTGAAACCCTTAATTTAAACTTATGGTGTTGTGCTGGACCATTCCCTTGTTCATGTAAATGTGAATAAACGTCTGGTCCTTCATCAAAATACTGTCTGCCATGATTTATATTTGATGATTCATTTTTTTTAGTAATAAAATTTCGATAACCAGGATTAATTTTTGGTGCAATTTTTAAAGCATAATTACATCTGCAAGGATTTGTTGTATTTGGATTCCAAGATTCTATTGGTCCAAATTTAGTCCAATCAAGTTGTCCATGGTCTATATATACATCCTCACTTATTGATGATGAAAACACCTGTAAACTGTCTTTATACATTCTTTGAAAAAAATACAACTTTTCATAATTGTCCAATTCATTCATTTCTTTTAAATAATGATATAAAATTGGTAAGGTAGGATTAGATTCCTCTTGGCTCGTCCACAAATCTACTTTTTCTAAAAAAACATCAGACAAGTAAATTGGATTACCTTGTTGAGAAAATGTGTTAACATCAGTTAAAAAAAACTGATTTGGAGTGCCATGATTTAAAACAACATTATATATTTTGTTTAATGCTAAATTCGTTAATAGAATTGTTGAATCTGTTTCTATAATATTTGAATTAAAGTAATTTCCTTCATTATCGATATAACCTACAATATCGCTTACTAATAGGTTGTTTACCTTTAATTTAACTTTAGCTTTGTTTTCAAATCTTACAATTGCTTTCATTTTAATTTCAGGTAAAGGAGGATTTTGATAAAATAAACTATCATCATCGTTTTCAAAAATAGTATCTTGAGCAGATAAATAGTTTAAGTTAAAAAAAAGAATAAGAATAGAAACAACTTTGGCAGTTGCTCCCCAATGGCAATCTAAATAATTAAATTTTTTAGTCCATTTTTGCTGTGTCAGAGAATCAATTTCTGCACTTTTTGAGTGATTAATAATAGATTTATACATAATCCAATAATTTTTACTACAATTATATACACAAAAATTTGAAGAAAAAAAAATATATTAAATTAATTTATAAGTAGATAATACTACCAAAGAAAAAATTTATAACATAAAGATGTTACTTTTTTAATAAAACTGTAAATATTAAATAAAATATAGTTTATTAAGACTCAACCTCTATTTAAACTGTTGAATCACTTTCACCAATTCGTGTTTGGGAATAGCACCGCTTTTTCTCCACAACATTTTACCATGCTTAAAAATCATAAAGGTAGGTACACCCTGAATTTGATAAGCATTGGCTACTTGTGGATTTTTGTCTACATCTATTTTAATAATAGAGGCTTGGTCGCCCACTATTTCTTTAACTTCTTTCAACACAGGTGCCATCATTTTACATGGTCCACACCATTCTGCAAAAAAGTCAACCAAAACTGGTTGTTCGCTATTGATAATCTCTGTAAAGTTCATAATTATTGATTGGTTTTAATAGGTTCTTTTTTTAACATACTCAGTAACAATCCTCCCATAATAGCGCCGTAAACGGTACTGTTTATTGGTTTGGAGGTAATGGCGCACGAACCACTTGCACAACCAACATAATGGTAATACAAATAGCCTCCCGTAGCACCTACTATTACGCCAATAATGACTAGCGCATTTTCCTTAACGAACTTCTTCAAATTCAACATCTTGTATTGATTTATTGTTATTTTTTTTAATAGGCGTTGCACAAGCACCACCTGCACAACCCAAACCAAATAAAGCCATGGAAGCAAATAGACTTCCCATTATTCCTAAGCCCCAATCGTGAACCATCACCCCTTGGGCAATAATAACACCACCCAATACTAATCTTACTATTCTAGCAAAATTCCACTGACTTAAAATTCTATCTTTTAACATTTTTTGTTTTTTAATTTAATAAACAGCTCATTACCCTGTCTTTTTTGAAATGAATTGTAACACGGCTCCATTTTCAAAACCTCAAATTGCTCATTAAAACACAACTCATATTCTTCTTTTGTACCTCCAAATGGTGGTCCAGGTGTTTGAAAATGACTGGCAAACAGCAATCCAACTAACAACCCATCAGGCTTTAGTAAATCGCTCATTTTATTGACATATTTCTCTCTCAACGAAGGGTGAAGTGCGCAATAAAAGGTTTGTTCTAATATTAAGTCATATTGGGCTTGGTGTTCAAAAAAATCACCTTCTACTATTTTTATAGAGGAATTTCCTTTGTGCTTTTGTTGGAGTTGTTGAACCAAGGTTGGGGAAATGTCTATCAATGTTACATTAGTAAAACCTAAGTTTAGTAAATAATCTGCCTCGTATGAATTACCACAACCAGGGATTAAAATACTTATAGATTTGTTTTCTATAGTATCAAAGTAGGCTTTTAGGGGAGGCGAAACCTCCCCTAAATCCCACCCTATTTGATGGTCTTGATACCGACTGTCCCAATAAGCTTTATTGAAAGGTGTATCAGTCAAAATTATTTAACTAAACCACTTACATTTTGCCAAGTGCCACCATTGATTACATTGGTAAAACCATTTTTTTCCAATATGGCTTTTGCTTGACTACTTCTGCTTCCACTTCTGCAAAAAACCACAATGTGTTTTTTGTTTTTGAACTTAGCTATTTGGTTTTGAACTTGGTCGAGTGGAATATTTACAGCACCTTTTGCTGTTCCATCGGCAAATTCTCCCGGTGTTCTTACATCTACCAAATAAGCACCTTCATTAATAGCAGCTTGTAATTGGGTATTGTCACCTTGTGCGAATAGATTACTAAAAAAATTAAACATAACGAATAGTCCTCCTAATATTAAGATTGTTTTAAAACTTTTGACTGACATACAAAATCTGATTTAGGTACATTGGTTTTAGAAATAGCGGCAAAACCACCTTCTACTTCTGTAAAATTACGGTATCCTCTTGCTTGTAAAATACTAGCCGCAATCATGCTTCTGTATCCACCTGCGCAATGCATAAAGAAATGCTCTTCAGGTTTAACATCTTTGATCCACTCATTAATATCTGCTAATGGCATACTGTATGCTTCGTCCACATGCTCTGCTGCATATTCTGATTCTTTTCTTACATCCACAATTTTAGATTCACCAATTTTAACTTGTTGTGCAAATGTCTCAGCAGTAATACGATTGACTTTGTCTGTTTCTTTACCTGACGCTAACCAAGCTTGATAACCGCCTTTTAAATGTCCTAAAACATTGTCAAAACCTACTCTACTCAATCTTGTTACCACTTCTTCCTCTTCACCTTCATTAGTCACTAACAAAATAGGTTGTTTAACATCTATAATCATAGCACCAACCCAAGGCGCAAAGTCGCCTTTTATACCAATATTGATAGATTGAGGAACGAAACCTTTTGCAAAATCACCATTCGCTCTTGTATCTAAAATCACTGCACCAGTTTCCTCTGCAGCCACTTCAAATTCTTCAACGGTTAATGCTCGCATACCATTGTTTAATACATTTTCAAAACTGTCATAACCAAATTTGTTCATGGCAACGTTCATTCCAAAATAACCTGGAGGAGGTAATAAACCATCCGTTACTGCTGCAATAAAGGCTTCTTTGTTAGGTTGATTTAAGGCATAGTTCATTTTCTTTTGATTGCCTAAAGTATCAACAGTTTCTTTCATCATGTTTTTACCACAAGCACTACCGGCACCGTGAGCAGGATACACGATAACATCATCAGCCAATGGCATAATTTTGTTATTTAAACTTTCGTACAATAAACCAGCTAAATCCTCTTGAGTCATACTTGCTGCTTTTTGAGCTAAGTCTGGACGACCTACATCTCCTAAAAACAGAGTATCTCCACTAAAAATAGCGTGGTCTTTTCCGTATTCATCTATCAACAAATAAGTAGTACTTTCCATGGTATGTCCCGGAGTGTGTAATACTTTTATTTGTATATCACCCACTTTCAATACTTGATTATCTGTAGCGATGATGGCTTCAAAAGTTGGTTGAGCTGTTGGTCCATAAACGATAGGGGCACCTGTTTTTTTACTTAAATCCACGTGTCCACTTACGAAATCTGCGTGAAAATGCGTTTCTAAAATGTATTTTAACTTAACGCCATCTCTTTGTAAACGCTCCATGTAAGGTTGGGTTTCTCTAAGTGGGTCAATAATAACAGCCTCACCATTCGACGTGATGTAATAAGCTCCTTGAGCTAAACATCCTGTGTAAATTTGTTCTACTTGCATAATATTCTTATTTTATGGTACAAAATTAATTGTAGTTTTTATTAATTAACGTTACTTTGGTTACACAGAACCTAACTTTCCAAAATACTCTTTTTAAGTATGGTGATTTTATTGCGTCCCAACTCCACCACGCCTTCATCTTCTAGCTGCTTTAAAAGTCGTGAAACCACTACCCTAGCTGTTGCTAGCTCATTTGCCAACTGCTCATGCGACACTATAATAACATTACTTTTCATTAAATCTGCTTTTTTCCTCAATAGCAATAATAACCTCTCATCTACTTTTTTAAAGGCTATGGCATTCACCACTTCCAACAACTCCTCGAATCTTTTATGATACAATCTGAAAATGTAATCCAACCATTGAGGATAATCACGAATAAATAACGTTACTTTCTCAACAGGCAAAAACAATATTTCAGCGTCTTCTTCTACTTCAGCCCTAACCTTTGAGGTTTCGTTGTGCATTCCACCCAAAAAAGACATGATACAACTTTCGCCCGCCTTAATATAATAAAGAAAAATTTCCCTCCCTTCATCATCACTTCTCATTACTCTTATACTTCCTTTGGTTACAATAGGAATAGATCTAATGCTTGCATTTTCATCTAAAATAATATCTCCTGCTTTGTAATTCTTTACGATACTGTTGTCATATAACTTTTGACGTAATTCGCCGGTAATATTAAATTCCTGTTCTATTGCATGTTCACTCATATTTGCAAATATACAAAAAAACTTTTTGGCAATATTGGGTTTATTGCAAATAACATTATCAATAGAATTGATTGACTGTAATCATAAAATCAAATTGATGATTAATTAAATATTCTATTAAATTTGCCCTTATGACTGATATAGAAATTGCTCAATCTGTAGCTATAAGACCCATTAAAGAAATCGCTGCTAAATTAAATATCCAAGAAGATGATTTAGAATTTTATGGCAAATACAAAGCAAAACTCCCTTTGTCTTTGCTCAATCAAGAAAAAATCAATAAGAATCATTTGATTTTAGTAACCGCGATTACGCCTACTCCCGCTGGTGAAGGTAAAACTACGGTAACGATAGGTCTCAATGAGGGTCTTAATAAAATTGGCAAATCTTCAATTGCTGTGTTGAGAGAACCTTCACTAGGACCAGTTTTTGGAATCAAAGGAGGTGCAGCAGGTGGAGGCTATTCTCAGGTTATTCCTATGGAAGACATTAACCTACACTTTACAGGTGATTTTAGTGCCATTGAAAAAGCCAATAATTTCCTTGCTGCCATCATTGACAATGTCATTCAAAACCCTAATCATTCAATAAAAATTGATCCAAAAACTGTGGTTTGGAAACGCGTGATGGATATGAATGACCGCAGTTTGAGAGATATTATTACAGGGGTTGGACCAAAATCAAATGGCGTAATGCGTCAAGGTGGATTCAATATTACTGCAGCTTCTGAAATCATGGCCATTCTATGTATGTCCAATTCTTTAAAAGATTTGAAAGAAAAAATTGGTAATATCTTTATTGGTTTTACTTATCAAAATGAACCCGTTTATGCCTCACAATTAAAGGTTCAAGAGGCCATGACTATCTTATTAAAAGATGCCATAAAACCCAATTTAGTTCAGACCCTAGAAGGCAACCCTGCTATTATTCACGGTGGCCCTTTTGCCAATATTGCACAAGGCACTAACACCATTATTGCGACTAAAATGGGCTTGTCTTTAGCAGATTACGTGGTAACAGAGGCTGGTTTTGGTGCTGACTTGGGTGCCGAAAAATTCTTAAACCTTAAATGTGTATATGGTCAATTAAAACCGAAAGCCATGGTTATTGTTGCCACCATTAGAGCTCTTAGACATCATGGAGGTGCAAAAACAGATGAATTAAATACGCCAAATATAGAAAGAGTGAAAAATGGATTTGCTAATCTAGAAAAACACATAGAAAATGCAACAAAGTTTGGTTTAAAACCTATAGTTGCTATCAACTATTTTAACACAGATTCAGAAGAAGAAATTAACTTATTAAAATCGATGTGTGCTGATTTAGGCGTAAATGCCGTTTTAAGTAAAGGTTGGGGATTGGGAGGAAATGGCACTATGGAACTTGCAGAAGCAGTTGTAAATCAGATTGAAAAAGACGAAAACCATTACAAACCTTTGTATGATTGGAAATTGACTATTAAGGAAAAAATTAAGACTATAGCCGAAGAAATATATGGTGCTACTTCAATAGAATATACCCCTAAAGCTTTGGGTGACTTGAAACAAATAGACAAATTGGGATTAAACCATTTGCCTATTTGTATGGCAAAAACACAAAAATCTTTTTCAGACAATGAGAAATTAGTAGGACGACCTCAAGGTTTTTCTATTACAATAAGAGAGTTTGAAATAGCCTCAGGAGCTGGCTTTGTAATTCCAATATTAGGCAGTATGATGCGAATGCCCGGACTACCAAATATTCCTGCTTCTGAACACATGTTTATCAATGATGATGGCGTAATAAGTGGGTTGAGTTAGGAAACTAAAAATGAAAATTTAGAATAACATTTAAATTATTCATATTCACTTTATTAATAATAAAACGGTTTTCTAAGAATCCTGAATAGGCATTGATTTTATGTACCCACAACACTTGTAAATCAAACCCTTCTAATTCACCTTTGAAGTGATACCTTACATCTGCATTAATTTGATAGTATGATGGCATCCCATATTTATTGAGTCGCACATTTTTAACATCAGGCAAGTCGAAATAGCCTGCGCCTAAACTGTATTTGAAATTAGAGTTCAAGGGTTGAAACGATGATTTCAAAACCAAAGCATTTACATCTCCCAAACCTTCATTTCTCTCTCTAGGCAAAAAAGTGTAAAAAGGATCTCTACCCCACTCACGAGGCATTAAATATCGCCCGTGTGCCGTAATTCTATTGTAATTTGCACTTATTGAATAACGTTTGTGTTTAATTCCTATTCTTCCTCCAAATGTCAATCCCCTTTCTGAAGTTGGAAAATAGGTTTTATGAAAACTGTCATTTCCGCCATTATTTAAAGCATGTTGATACACTGACTGGAATCCAAAGTTTAATTCGTGACTTGGACTCAATTTATGCTTGTAATTGGTTTCAAAATAAACTGAATGAAATATATTTTCTGCCACTAAATCCCAAATTTGTACATTTAAATTCTTGGTAACTTTGGCATTTAATCCAAAATGAAAAATCCCTTTTGAGGATAAATTCCCTTTGTAGTTAGATGGTTTTCCTTCAATATTAATTCCTGAAGGATACACACCAATTGAATGCGGTACTGAATAAAATTTCAATGTACTTCTTGGTGAAATATTAAAAATGTATCCCCCTTCAAATCTTAATTTTGGATTTATTTTTATGTCAGCCCATAATGCCTCAACTTCAGTAGGTCTCATTCTACCGTCTTGAAGATTGATAAAAGGCGTATTAATCATTTGTTTTCCAAATTGCACCCTAGAAGATTTGAAATTGTATTTTATGTACAGTTCTTCTAATCTATCCATGTGATATTTATTATGAATATCAGAAATGTCAAAAAGTCCTATTTCATATCTATTAACTACACCAGTAGCAGGATCTAAATAACCAAAATCTGATGAACCAATATTGAAAATATAAAAGCCACTTACTCCAAACTGGAAATTATGAAATTTGGCTGTTTCAAATTTTAATCCTCCACCTATTGCATTGGCATAGTAGTCTGTTAAGTCTCCTTGATTTTGTGTATTCATAAAAAAATACCTAAAATGACCGCTGGCATGCCCTTTTTTAAATGCCTGAAGAAAATTATCTTCACTTTTATTTAAACTGTCATGTTGCTTGCCTTTCCATACCTGAGGATTTTCATTAATTTCTTGGTGTTGTGCATTTAGGGTAATCGAAACAACAAAAACTACTACTAAAAATGAAGCTTTTGTAAAAGAAATAATATTCATAAAGTTAGGTGCAAATTTCTCTAGAATATGACAGAGAATTTGTAACATTTGTTACCCTTATGAAATATTTTGAATAAATTTTACCTAAAGAACTTATCTGAAAGTATAATCAACTCCGTATACCTGAGTTAACAATGTTTCAGGCGCATCCAATGCCACTGCGTTGTGTTTTGGTGTTGGTACAACAGGAGAAAATTCTTTCAAATATTCTTTCATTGTTTGATGAAGGGTATTAGGCAATGTTTTAGGTTCCTTTACATTTTTCATTCGGCAAAGCATATCCTCTGGATCGCCATCTCTTTCACAAGCTAAAATTTTATATGTTTTTTCTAAATTCAATGGTTCTCCGTTTATTTCAACCTTTTGAACTCTTTGACCTTCATCAGCAAAAGCTTTAAACTCAACTTTCATGCCCTCAAACTTCACAACCCAACCGCCAAAACGTTTATTAGCATCTTTGGCAAACACATTATTCAATTCTTTTTCGAGCCATTTATTCAGTTGTGCGCCTGTTACTTTTCCAATCCTAACATTACTATCTATTGGTAACATGTCAAACAAATAGCCATTCGTAATGGGAATATTTCCTGTTTTATCTGGCGTTGAACGCGGTGGACAAAATCTAAATCCATTAGACAAAACCACGTCAATATCACTAAACTTCCATTTAAGTGCTTGAACTATCATGGTGTCAATAGGATTTTCAATTACAAAATATCGGAACAATGGCAATTTACTATATCCAACAATTTTATTGATGTGTTCTTTGTATAAATGTTCGTTTTCGGAAATAATTGAAACCATCTCTTTGTTAGGTTTCAATGAATTGCTTTTTACTTCTATCAAATCGTATTTATCTCCAATTAAAACGCCGTTTTTAATACTTAATTTCAAATTACCGATAAATGAACCAAAAGCTCCCGGTTCAACCACTTTGGAATATTTACATTGAATGGGCACTCTTACCCTTTCGTGCGTATCGCCACCCAAAATATAAGAAACTCCCTCACATTCAGGCATATTTGCTAAAGCTATTTGTTGTGACAATCCTAAATGTGCAATAATCATTATTGCAGAACATTGTTCCTGATTTTTCAATACATCTACATAATGTGCCAAATTTTCCTCAGGCTTGGTATACAGAATTCCTTTGCTGTAATTTGGACTTTGTCTTATTGGCACCAATGGGTCGGTGTATCCAATAAAACCAATTTTTACACCTGCTACATTCCAAATATGGTATGGTTGAAAAATTAACTCACCTTTCTTTCCTTCTCCTAAATCATGGTACATGTTGGCACAAATTTTAGGTGCATTTAAAGAACCCAAAAGTGTTTGCATGCTTCTTTTTCCATAAATCACCTCCCAATTTCCTGGCAGGTATAAGTCGTAATTCATGGCATTCAAAATTGGAACAAACGCTTTTCCAGTCGTTTTCATACTGAGTTCACTCCCTTGAAACATATCACCTGTGTCTATGGTAAAAGTGTGTTTGTGTTTTTTTCTTAACTGATTAAGTAAAGTTGTAATTTGAGGATAACCGCCTGTTGTTCTAAACACAGATTGATTGTTTTCCCAAAACAACTCGTCGTGTGGATGAACTTGACAATGGATGTCTGTAGTTTGTAAAATATTCACTTTTACTACTTCATCTTTTGCGTATGTGTTATCTACATTTTCGTTTTTTGTATTGTCAGCTAAAGCAGAAATAGGCGCTATAACTGTAGCACCTAATCCTATAGCCCCTAAAGACTTTAAAAAATTTCTTCTATTATTGTTCTTCATATTAATATCCTCCTTTTACATAACTCCAACCCTGTTCTTGCTTTTCTACTATTTCAATAATTCCTGCAGGAATATAGGTTGCAGATTGTATGAATTTTGATTTTTCTATTTTCCTTTGTTTCATGGTATTTTCGCAAACAACAAAGTTAACTCCTTTTGCTTTTAAAGCCTCTATTTCTTTGATATGTTTAGAAAAATCTGTCATTAAATATTCCAATCCTTTGTTATAAACCACCACTTCAATTTTTACATTAGGCCAATAGTCTGTTATATTTTGCAACTGTTTGGTAAAGGCTTTTTGTTGCATAGTATCTGCATTTGTAAATTGAAAAACGATGCGGTGTTGTTTTTCTTTTTTGTTTGTAAATGCTATTACAGACAAAATGGAAAATAAAACGCTTGAGATTAGAATTATTTTTTTCATTAGATTATTTTTTGTTTTGTTTTTTGGCATCCACTATCGGTTGATAAGGGCCAAATTTATGTTCAGCTTCGGTAAATTTATCAGCAAATGGACCAAAAGGATGATCGAATGGTTTTTCTTCTATTTTAGGCCAATCCTTTTTCAGACTTTTAGTAGGTCTTTCTTGAGAATTAATGTAAGCTGCAATGTCCCAAGCTTCTTCATCTGTCAATTGAGGATTTGCAAAACTTGCACCTTGAGGCATATTGTATCTGATATAACCCGCCATTCTACTCATTCTATACAGCCCTGCGCCATGGTTATATGAGTTTTTACCCCACAAAGGTGGAAACAAATATTCTGTTCCATCAGTATTCATTTGCCCTTCACCATTTGCTTGATGACAAGATTGGCATTTACCTTCATACAGAACTTTCCCTTTGATAGGATCAATAGGGCGGTCTAAAAATGCTAAATCATAGATTCCAGACCCTTTAGGTTTTTCACCTTTAGGTACTTCCTTTCCAATAAACTCAATGTATGCTTTAATAGCAATCATTTCTTTACTGTCTTCTTTCAATGGTTTGCCATTCAAACTTCTTTCAAAACAATCATTGACACGTTTGGTCAAATCTTCTTTACTCCCACTTCTAGCTCTGTATTTGGGATAAGTAGAAAACACAGCCCCATAATTATTTCCCCAAGGTTTTGTCCCTGCATCTAAATGACAGTTTTGACAATTCATTCCATTGCTAATTGGTTTAACCGAACCTTTAGGTCCCAAATATTTGGAAGTATGAACAATTAATTCTTTACCATATTCTATTTGAGCTTTAATTTCGGGTGATAAATCATCAGAGATTAAAGCTGGCTTCCAAAAATCATCAAGCGGAACTTGTGGTGCTGATTCTGTTATACTATTGACAGATTGTTCACTCTTTTGCTCATCCTCATTTTCTCCAAACCATGAACTGAAATCTGGTTGATAGATAAAGAAAATCAACACAACAACAATTGAAAAGACAAACAATAAGATAACCGAAATTAAACTTTGAATAATTTTCAGTAAATCGTTTTCTTTTTGGTTCAAGGGCTGTTTATTGTTTTCCATATACTTATAGATTAATGCGGTAGTTTATCTCTGAAATATCCGTAAACCCATGTTCCTAAAATTGCACTCAACAAAGTAATAGAAACAACTGTAGCGCCTGTTCCGATTTGAGCAAACAATGGTCCCGGACAAGCTCCTGTTAATGCCCAACCAAAACCAAAAATTAAAGCGCCATAAATTTGCCCTTTGTTAAATGTTTTATCCTGAATGACAATTGGTTCTCCTTGGATAGATTTTACTTTGAACTTTTTGATAATCCAAACCGAAATCATTCCAACAATTACAGCACTTCCTATAACGCCATACATGTGAAATGATTGAAATCTGAACATTTCTTGTATTCTGAACCAACTTACAATTTCAGCTTTTACAAAGATGAAACCAAATGAAATACCAACTATTAAATACTTAATATTGCTATACCATTTGTCTTTTATTTGACTTTCATTGACACAAACTGCATCGGTTGATCTAACTTGATAATCTTGTTTTTCTTGCATAATTTTTCTTGTTTAAAATTGAATTGATAAAATAAAAGGTAAAATAAAATTGGCCATAACTATACCGCCTAACATAAAGCAACAAGTAGCAACCAATGAAGGCCATTGTAAACTAGACAATCCCATAATAGCATGTCCACTTGTACAACCACCAGCATAACGAGTTCCAAAACCAACCATAAATCCTCCAATTACTATCATTATAAAGCCCCTTACTGTTATCAATGATTCCCAGTTAATGATATCAGCAGGTACCAACTGACTGTAATCTGTAATACCATATTGTTTAATATCATTGACTAACTTTTCGCTAACAATTATATCTTCTGGATTTGAAAATAACTGTGTGGCAATGACAGCACCAAAGAAAACGCCAAGTACAAACACCAAATTCCAAATTTCTTTTTTCCAATCATATTGAAAAAATGGAATTTTTGCAGGAATACAAGCGGCACAAATATGTCGCATAGAGGAACTAATTCCAAAGGTTTTGTTACCTAAAATCAATAAGGTAGGTACTGTTAATCCAATCAATGGGCCCGCTACGTACCACGGCCAAGGTTGTGTGATAAATTCTATAATATTCATTTCTTCTAATTTATTAATGCAAAAATATGATGTTCGTCATTTTTGTTTAGTCACTTTTGTTACACTAAGCGGTTCCTTTTAAAATTTTATTCCAATATAGCCAAGGTAATATCTTTAATTTCAAAATCCACATTACCCACCAAGGTTTTGTTTGGTTGATTGGAAACGACATAGCTGGTTTGTTAGTGTAATCAAATTCGGCCAATAAAAGTCTTCCAAATTTGGTAGGTATTGGACAAGCACTGTATCCAGAATATTTCGCCACTATTGCTTCGTTTTTCAGATAACTTAAAATATTATCAACCACTACAGGTGCTTGCTTTCTAATTGCCGCACCCGTTTTACTACATGGGGCATTAATAACATCGCCTAAAGAAAATACATTTTTAAACCTAATGTGTTGTAATGTGTACATGTCCACTTCAACATAACCATGGGGATTGTTGGGGTCTGCTAAAGCACTGTTTTTAATAAAATCCGGAGCCGATTGTGGAGGTACTACATGGCAAAAATCAAAAGCTATTTCTACTTTTTTCATTTGTTCGTCGGCTTGTTCTGTTATTCCATAGCAAGCGCCACCAAATTGTTTAACTTCATTTTCCAAAACTTCTTTATTGGCTTTTGTTTCATACACAACGGTATTATTGCTTGAATTAATTTCTACCACATTGGAACCAAAATGGGTGTGTATGTTTCCTTCTGCTACTGTTTGCTCTAACGCTCCTAAATATTCTTTTATGCCAAACAAAACCCCTGCACCACTTATATAGTGAACTTGACATTTGTCTAAAATTCCTTTTTTTCTCCAATAATCGACAGCCAAATACATGATTTTATGAGGGGCTCCACCACATTTTATTGGCGTATTAGGATTGGTAAACACCGCAACTCCTCCTTTGAAATCTTGAATCATTTGCCATGTCTTAGTTGGCAATTCAAACAAATAATTTGATGTTACTTTTGGGTTGTTAAAAATAGCTTCTTTTGAACCTTTAATTTTCGACCAATCCAATTGAATTCCTGGGGCAACTATCATTATATCATAACTGATTTCATTCCCACTTCCGCATACTATGCTGTTGGTGTCTGGCTTAAATTCTGTAACAGAATCTTTTATCCAAGTTGTGTTTTGAGGGATGTAATCTTTTTGAAATTT
>JBBAKM010000039.1:0-15631 GCA_040403495.1 Bacteroidia bacterium | reverse complement strand
CATAACCTCGGGTTAAAACCCGAGGCTATTATTATTTACCTCCTCTGGAGGTATTATTAATCTTAAACTTCTTCATAAAAAAAGCGCTCCGAGGAACGCTTTTAAAATATTTTTTTTAAATTCTTTATTTAAAAGTAGAGGGCCATGCCACTCTAAATTCTATCCCTATTAAGTTAATTTTATTTGTTCCTTTTGTAGCTTCTCCTGCACCATTTTTTAACACAGAATACCAAATGCCGTTGATTTTTTCTAGCTTGTAATCACCTGATTCTAGATATATGTTTGTTTTAGCATCAGTACCTCCATAAAAAATTTGTATTCCAACTTCTCCAAATTCAAATGGAGCTTTATCTATAATACTATTCCCTCTTTTAACACCCTCTGCATGTCTAATAATTACAACACTATCACCAATTGGCCCTGTCGGTTTATTTCCAGCCCAAGTTAAAATAGTATCACCAGTTGATACTGATAATGATCCATTTGTAGGATTTTTAATTTTTACTTTCAACCCATCCATCAATATATATTGTTCTGTAGAGTTATTAGTGGTGGGTGTAGTAGTAGTTGGTGGAGGGGTGTCATCATCACCACAAGCTGAAAACCCAATCAATAAAGCTGGTACTATAGCCCAAGCTAGTGTTTTAAAATTTAATTTTTTAATGTTCATAAATTGTTATTTGAAAAGTTGAATTATATGCGAATTAAATTAAACAATTTAAATTAAAATTTTTTTTGTAAATACCTGAATAGCATTGGTATAAATATTGTTTATTGGTTTAGATGTTTAGGTGTTTAATGGGTTTAAATGGTTGAGGAAGTTTAAATTGTTTATTTGTTTGTCACCCACTAGGCTGAGCCTAGTCACGTGAGAGTAGCTCTCGAAGAGTGTTTAGTTGTTTATGAGTTTAGATGTTCTCATACAGTTTGTTAGTTCGCCTTTGGAGAATTTTATCACAATACGCCCACAGTAGCTATTCCCATGCTCGAAGAGCATCTCTGTGTTCTCTTCTCCTCCCTCTCTTTGCGCTCTCAGTGTTTTCTCTGTGTTCTCCGTGGTTAATTCCCACCTATGTCATCCAAAGGCTCTCGAAGGGCCTTTTTCCTACTAAAAATCCTTAACTTTGCGACATGATTACGTTTACTCCTTCTGAATTACCAATACCCAAAATACATCAATTATTATTAGGAAGTATAGGTCCGCGACCTATCTGTTTCGCTAGTACTATTGATAAACAGGGAAACCGTAATTTGGCTCCATTTAGTTTTTTTAATGTGTTTAGTGCTAATCCACCTATTCTTGTTTTTTCGCCTGCACGTAGTGGAAGAACGGGAGAAACCAAGCACACCCACGACAATGTTAAAGAAGTGGCAGAAGTGGTTATTAATGTAGTGACTTATGACATGGTTCAACAAATGTCTTTGGCCAGTTCGCCTTATCCAAAAGGGGTAGATGAGTTTATAAAAACTGGTTTTACACCGCTAGAATCTGAATTGGTAAAACCATTCCGTGTTAAAGAAAGTCCGGTTCAGTTGGAATGTACGGTTGAGAATGTTATTGAGTTAGGCCAAAGTGGCGGTGCAGGTAATTTAATTATTTGCAAAGTCGTTAAAATTCATATTGACGAGAACATGATGAATGAAGCGGGACAAATAGACCAAACTAAGATTGATTTGGTAGCCCGTATGGGTGGCGATTGGTATTGCAGGGCAAATGGTGATGCCATTTTCGAACTTCAAAAACCACTTACTACATGCGGAATTGGGGTTGATATTTTGCCAGAGAATGTAAGACTAAATGATGTGTTTACTGGCAATGATTTGGGAATTCTAGGTAATATTGAGTCGATTCCAAGTTTGGATGAACAAAATGCAGCTTCGTTGAAGTATGGTCAAGTAGACTTACACAAAGCACAAAAAATGATAAGAAATGGCGAAGCTACAGAAGCATTGGCTTGGTTGTGGAATTTATAATTAATCCTAATACTTAATCTGGGTTTTAAGCAAAGATTAGGCATAAAAAAAACCCCTTTGAAAAAGGGGTTTTTTATTGAATAGGGTTGGGTAAAGCTTATTTTTTACCTGTAGCTTCTTCAGCTTTAACAACGTTTCTTGTCATTTTAACAGAAACGATTGCATTGTCTTTGTTGTCTAAGATTTCAATGTTAGGGATTTGAATATCTTTAACTTTAGTAGATTGACCTAAATCAAGTTGGTCAATATTTACTTGTATTGAATCAGGGATATGACTAATCAAACCTTTGATTTTAATACGTTGAATTTTTTGTATCAATTTACCACCGGCTCTTACCCCTGGAGAGTTACCTTCTACTACAACTGGGATAGTAACGGTAACAGGTTTTGTTTCTGTTACAGCTAAAAAGTCAGCGTGGATGATGGCTTCGTTTACTGGGTGAAATTGCATTTCTTGCAAAATCGCCATGTACTTTTTACCCTCGATAGTTAATTGTACTTTGTACGTGTTAGGAGTGTAAACGAGGGCTTTAAAATCAGGTGAATAAACGAAGAAGTGGATTAAATTCCCTTCGCCGTATAAAACACATGGTACTTTACCTTCGTTTCTCAACCCGTTTGAACTTTTTGAACCTAATTCGGTTCTTAGTTCGCCTGTTAATGCTACTGTTTTCATTCTTCTTTTGAAATTAAATTAAATTGTGTTGGAAACTATTATCAAGTTTGAACAAGGAACTTATTGAACCATGTTCATGGATATTTCTGATGGCTTTGCTTATTAGAGGAGCTACTGACAATACTCTTATTTTAGGAGATGTTTGTACCATCGGCATGGTATCGCACACTATCAGTTCTTCTAATACGCTATTTTCTATGTTTTCGTAGGCTTTGCCACTTAACACAGGGTGAGTACAAACCGCTCTTACGCTTCTTGCACCGTTGTCTTTTATCAATTTAGCCGCTTTGGAAAGGGTTCCGGCAGTGTCTATTAAGTCATCTACTAATACCACATCCATTCCGTTAACATCACCAATAATGGTCATGCTTGCTATTTCGTTTGCTTTTCTTCTTTCTTTGTCACAGATTACCATCGGCACTCCTAATACTTTGGCATATTCTCTGTTGCGATTACTTGCGCCTACATCGGGAGCAGCTATCACCAATTTTTCTAAATTCAGAGATTTAATATAAGGAATAAAAATGACTGAAGAATCTAAGTGGTCAACCGGAACATTAAAGAAACCTTGAATTTGTGGAGCATGTAAATCCATAGTAATAACTCTATTAGCACCAGCAGCGCTTAGTACATCAGCTATCATTTTACTTCCAATAGACACACGTGGTTTGTCTTTTCTATCTTGACGGGCATAACCATAATAAGGAATTACTACAGTAATGTGATTGGCAGATGCTCTTTTAGCAGCATCAATCATCAATAATAATTCTAATAAGTTATCTCCCGGAGGATTTGTTGACTGAACGATAAAGATATCACAACCCCTTACAGATTCATTGAAACTAGGTTGCATTTCGCCGTCAGAAAATTTGTTAATGGTTACATCACCCAAAGGCAATCCATAATGGTCGGCTATTTTCAATGCGAGGGAATGCGATGCAGACCCACTGAAAATTTTAACTTTGTTAATGATGGACACGGTGGTATTGGTTTTAAGCTTTTTAACCAAGGTTGCCCGAGCTGGATTCGAACCAACATACACTGCACCAAAAACAGTAGTCCTGCCATTAGACGATCGGGCAATTGTTTAAAAAGGACTGCAAAAGTAAAATTTGATTTCCTTTTTACCAAAACTTTTCAAAAAGAATCTACATTTTTTTCACTTTTTTTTGATTTTCAATAGGTAACGCTATACTTTCTATCGAAATTTATCTTCAAAAGAGAGATTATTTCTATTTTTTTGTTGATTTTTGCATTCATTTTAATTCAAATCCATGAAATTTTTCAAACTATTTTCTGTTTTCCTTCTTCTTTTATGTTCTTTTTCTCTTTCGGCACAATCTGAAAGAATTTTTACAATGGATGAAGCCATTATGATGATTGACAATCAATCTAAACAATCTCTAAGGGTAAAATCTATTCCAATGTTGCAATGGATACCAAACACCAATCAATATACTTATGTAAAAACAGGGACTAATCAACGTTTGTTTATCGTTAATATCGACCAATCAACCATAGACAGCAGTTTTAGTTTGTCTGTGTTTAATGAATATACCAAAGCTTTTGATGCTAAAATGGTTTTTAAAGGTTTCCCTGTCCATGAGTGGATAGACAACCAAACCTTTAAGTTAAAATATGGCAGTAAATTTTATTCCTTTAATATTACAGAAAAGTTACTCAGTGAATTGGTTTCTGTTTCAGAAAAAGGCGCAAACTTGGAATATGACAACAACCGTAACCAAGTAGCCTATACCGAAAATGGTCAAATTTTTATTTCTTCACAGGATGGGGTAAAGCAAATAACACAAGATGGTGGCAAAGGTATAGTGTATGGCGAAACCGTTCATCGCAATGAGTTTGGTATTTCGAAAGGCTTGTTTTGGAGTCCCAAAGGCAATAAGTTGGCTTTTTATAGAATGGATGAAACCATGGTAACAGAATACCCAATTTATGACAATTCTACTTTTCCTGCTAAGGTCAATAACATTAAATATCCAATGGCGGGTGCCGCTAGTCACCATGTTACAATAGGTGTTTACGATATTAAAACTCAAACGGTAACTTACTTGCAAACCGGCGAACCTGCTGAACAGTATTTAACCAATGTTACTTGGAGTCCTAATGAAGAAAATATATATGTGGCACATGTCAACCGTGGACAAAATCAAATGTTCCTGAAACAGTACATTGCGGAAAATGGAGAGTTAGACAAAATAGTATTCGAAGAAAGGGATGCCAAATATGTAGAACCTCAACATGGCATGTATTTTTTGCCAAATGATGACAGTAAATTTATATGGCAAAGTGAACGTGATGGTTACAATCATTTGTATTTGTATTCAACTAAAGGAAGACTAATTAAGCAACTAACCTCTGGAAAATGGATTGTTACGAACTTATTTGGGGTTGATCCAGCTGGTAATCACGTGTTTTTTGAAAGTACCAAAGAAAGTCCAGTTGAAAGACACGTCTATTCAGTGAATATTAATACTTCTGATTTAAAACAATTGTCATTAGAACAAGGTACACATACTGCTTTTTTCAATTCAAATTTCACTTATTTCATCGATAATTTCTCAAGCACTACAGTTCCAAGAAAAATAAGCATTATCAGTCACAAGGGCGATGTAACAGAAACCCTTCTTAGAGCACCGAATCCTATTGCTGACTATTTATTGGGCGAAACTACTATTTTCCCGATTGTCAATGATGGTCATGTATTATACTGTAGAATGACCAAACCACCTCAGTTTGACCCCAACAAAAAATACCCTGTTGTAGTGTACGTTTATGGCGGTCCACATGCACAAATGGTAAACAATACTTGGTTGGCAGGTGGTAACTTATGGATGCAACTAATGGCACAAAAGGGATACATTGTATTTACATTGGACAACAGAGGTTCTGCCAACAGGGGCCATGAGTTTGAAAGTGCTAATTTCAGAAACATGGGTACAGTGGAGTTAGACGATCAAATGGCAGGGGTCAATTATCTTAAAAACTTAAGTTATGTAGACAAGGATAGAATGGCGGTTCATGGATGGAGTTATGGTGGTTTTATGACAACTAGTTTAATGACCAAGCGTCCGGGAGTATTTAAAGTAGGCGTTGCAGGTGGACCGGTTATTGATTGGGCTTTGTATGAAATTATGTATACCGAGCGTTACATGGATTCGCCTTCGGAAAATCCTGAAGGGTATAAAAATGCAAACTTGCTCAATCACATCAACAACTTGCAGGACAATTTATTGATGATACATGGTTGTGATGACGATGTAGTATTGTGGCAACATAGTTTGTTATACAGCAAAGCAGCAGTAGATGCTGGTAACACTTATTTAGACTATTTTGTATATCCGGGGCACAAGCACAATGTAATGGGTAAGGATCGCATACATTTAATGCAAAAAATCACCGAGTACATTATGGAGAAGTTGTAGGATTATTTTGGGAGAATAATTCATTGGTATAAAGATTCTGATTCAAAATTGTTTTGTTCTCTAAGCCTTTATTTACAAGCCAATTTAAAAAATTTAAGATTCTTTCATTACCCATTGTGCCACAATTAGATTCGTTTCCAAAGTGTGGAAATGTAGCTACTAATGCTTTTTTTAAATCTATATTTTCTAAATCGTAATCAGTCACATATTGTTTTAAAATATTTGTTGATTCTTCTATATTGTTTTCTACAAATAGGAAGCCTTTTTTTGTAGCACTTATAAAGCTTGAATAAAGTTCTTTATGTATAATAATATTGTTACTTTTTGCTAATACGATGGGGGAGTAACAATAAGGTATTTCAAATTTTCCCATAGCAAATTTGTTAAGCTCAATACCCTTGCTGTCTGCTTCAATTCCTTCCCAATTATTAAAAATCCAAGTTGCATCAGCCTCTCCTTTTACTAATGTATTCCAAATACCAAGTTTGTCAGGGTAAATTATATTTATATCTCCAATACCTCCATCATTTTTTATCATTTCTTTTACAATGTGGTCTTCGTATCGGGCTTTGTATGAAGCATAGGTCATACCGTCAAGGAGTTTTGGCGAATTAATTTTTGATTTCTTAAGGGATGCTATGCAACTTAAATCTTCTTGTAAAACGGCATAAATTGCCATTGCTTGAATGGGATTTGTTTTATTGTTTAAACTTATTACTGTTTCAAAAGGAGCAATTGCAAAATCAGCAATATCAAGTTCTAGTTTTTTTCCAGGGGTCAATGAGTAGTTGTCATCTATCGGATTAATAATTTCAAGGTCTATTCCGAGTTGTTTGTAAAATCCTGATTCTTTTGCTATTAAAAATCCAATGTGATTGACATTTGGAGTCCAATCAAGAGCTAATCTGAGTTTTGTCATTTTGATGTTTCTTTTTAAAATTTACATGTAAAGTTGATATACAGAATTTATCAATTACAATAATATTTTAAAAATTGATTTTCTCCAAATCAAAGAGATTTAATTAAACTTTAGTTCACCTTTTTAAATATATAAGTCTATCTCAAATTATTTATTTTATACTAAATAACAACGAAAAGAATAGATAAAAAAACATTAGAAATAAAGATAGCTTTCTAATTAAAAACGCTCAAATACCAATTGCTATTAAACCTCTTCCAACAAGGTTCTGAAAGCAAGCACTTTATCGCCGTATTTGGCAGCTGTTTTGGCTTTTAATGCTGGTCCATAATTGAACGCATAGTTATTGAAATCATCAACGGAATGGCAGTAGTATTGTATAGCGTAGTTGACTCCCTCGTTGCCATCTACTTCGGTTAATAGTTTAAGCATTTTAAAACCTGTAAACTTTTCGGTTGCTATCACTTCAGGAATGTGTTCGTGTTTCATCCAATGCACCCATTCTTGTTCTATTTCTGATGGAATGTTGCAGGTTACGTTGTATATAATCATAAGTGTATGTATAATTGGTTTGTATAGGTGAATGTTCGGTTATATTGTTTTTATAAATTGTTCTATTTCCTTTGTTTGAGAAAGGGTATGTTGGTAGGCATAGTCAAAAATTTCATCGGTTTTTTCCATGTCAAACATGCCAAATTTGCTCATTTCGGGAGGGTCTATAAATAAGTTGCAGTGCACAGATTTGTGGTAAACGCCTTCTGCTATTGCCAAATGAAAACTGCGGTCGAGCATGTCTTTCATATTGATGTCATTGGGTTTTTGGCTCATAGCATTTACATGAATACCTATCAGTTTATCACAGGTATTTAAAAGAGGTTCTATGGGTAAATTATTGGAAATAGCACCATCTACAAACATTTTATCCAAGTATTTTATAGGTTGAAAAATAAGTGGAACGCAGGACGATGCTTGTAATGCCAAAGACAAATCGCCTTTATCAAATAAAACGCTAGTGCCATTTACAATGTCCGTAGCAGCAATATGAACGGGAATTGGTAACTGTTCAATGGCATTGTGCGGAAAATATTTTTTGAAAGCGGCATCAAATAATCCCATATCAAACAAACCTGCTTTACCAAATAGCAGATGTTTTACACTAAAAAAGGAGTTAGTTTTTACAATGTTTTTTATTTCTTCGGCTCTGTAACCAGCCGAATAAAAAGCTGCAACCATAGCACCTGCACTAGTGCCTGACATCATGTGAAAAGGAATTTCATAAGTTTCAAGAGCCTTTAAAACCCCTAAATGCGCCATTCCTCGAATGCCCCCACCTGAAAAAACAATGCCTATTTTTTTCATTTTTTTCAATGGCAATTTACAATTCTTTGGACTAAAAAAAGTGTTTTTTTGAAAGGGATGTTTGTAAATACTTTTTTTGTATGACCTTTGCCTGCATGAGCATTTTCTTGCCATCTTCTATTGAGTCTCTTGTTTCACCCTATTTTGATAACAATACAAACATTAATTTATTAAGAGATGATTTAATTCATCCCATCGTTTCGGGTAATAAATGGCGAAAATTAAAGTATATCATACAAGATTTTAAAGCAGCAAAAGCAGAAATTTTGGTAACATTTGGCGGCGCTTATAGCAATCATTTGGTAGCAACAGCTTTTGCAGGAAATGCATTGGGCATTCGTACTTTTGGTTTTGTGCGTGGTGATGAAAATAGACCCCTTAATCACTATGAAACCTTGTGTGTAGAAAATGGCATGACCCTTAAACATGTGAGTAGGGAAGCTTACCGAAATAAAGCGCAACTGTTTGCCGAATATTTTCCCCAATCCAATGCCTATTTTGTAGACGAAGGCGGCGACCACCCCATGGCTTATATTGGGTGCAAGGAAATACTTAAGGAGCTCAATAAGCAATACGATTACATTGTTTTGTCCGTAGGAACTGGCACCACTATGCAGGGACTTGTAATGGGTTTGGCTGAACAAAAAAGTACAACGAAAGTGGTGGGCATAAGTTCCTTAAAAAACAATCATTATTTAAACGAACGTTTAAGCGCTTTTAATCCTGTTAATTGGGAAGTGATGCATGATTTTCATCGAGGAAAATACGCCAAAATGGATTCAGAGTTGTGGCAATTTATCCATTCATTTTATAAAGAAACGAGTATTAAAATAGATCCTGTTTATACGGCTAAGATGTTAATGGCTGTGAAATCGTTGTATCAAACGAATTATTTTAAACCCAACGATAAATTATTACTCATTCACACTGGTGGATTATTGGCTTTTAAAGACCACTAATAATTGTAGATGACATTCACTAAAGTTTGACCAACAGCCTTCAATGTTTTTTTGTCAATAGCATCCATATTGTCTTGATGCGTATGCCAATAAGCCCCAAAATTACTCTCAGTTTGTGGGTCGTAATCAATAATGTTAATGACAGGAATTCCAGTATATTTCATCATATAAACATGGTCATCGGTGATATATCCTCTTTGAAAGTTTTTGAAGTAGCGGTCGTACCCTGCAGCTATGGCTGTTTCCCAAACCAAAGAAAGGTAAGAAGGCGCATTTTTTAAACTGTAACCTTCATAACCAAATTGGGCATTTGGGGCACCAACCATGTCTAATAAAATCCCAAAATCCGCTTTGTAATTGGGTATGTGTGTATTTTTACCCCAATACTGTGAACCTAGGCAATAACTGTCTTCGGTCATTCCTGTGTTGTCACCCCAATCTTCGGCATCAAACAAAATAATGTCTATACCAATATCAATATGATTTTGATTTAATATCTGAGCCATTTCCATCAACACACCACTACCACT
The DNA here is from genome assembly GCA_040403495.1 of Bacteroidia bacterium. Lineage (GTDB taxonomy): Bacteria > Bacteroidota > Bacteroidia > NS11-12g > UBA955 > JABMMZ01. Next base: position 5,771 of record JBBAKM010000039.1, on the reverse strand, counting down.
TGCGCCATCATTAGCGCCTAAAATGGGCTTGTTTTTGTTTTCAGTATCTTGGTCAGCAAATGGTCTTGTGTCCCAATGTGCGCAAAGTATAATTCTCTTTTTAGCGTTAGGATTGAAAACCGCAATAATGTTTTTAATAGGAATAGTTTTGTTGTCAAATGTAGTGGCTGTAGATTCTTGAAGGTAAACTGTATCAGCCAATTTGGTAAAATGGTCCACAAAAAATTGGTGGCATTTGGCATGCTGTTTTGTACCCGGAACGCGAGGACCAAAGTCTACTTGTTTTTTTACAAACTGGTAGGCATTTTCTTCATTAAACGGATGTGTCACTTTGGGCAAGTTTACAGCAGGTGTATTATCAATACTGGTATTATTTTCGGGAGGAGGAGTTGAGTTGCAAGCGAAAAATAAAAGTGGCCAAAGGAAAATTAACTTTTTCATTTATGCAAAGATATTAAATTTATGATAGAAAAAAGGGAAAAGAAAGCGTTTGCTTAGTTGAGCACCCAAGGTAGTACAAAATGAAAACTAGGAATTTTTACATCAAAAAGTTCTTCATCAAGGAGGCGTAAAAAAGTATATTCACCATGCATTTTACCAAATCCTGTTTTGAGGATACAACCCGAGTAATATTCATAAGATTGATTGGGTTCAATAACAGGTTGTTCCCCTACAACACCCATACCTTCAACCATTTTATTGTCACCGTTACTGTCATTTATGATCCATTTTCTTGAGAGTAATTGGACAGAAAAAGGACTATTATTGGTAATGACAATATGATAATTAAAGAAAAAAGCATCGTCATCAATGTTACTTTGCGTTTCATTGAATTTTGTTTTTACTTCAATTAAAATTTTATCAGCTATAGAGATAGACATGTTACAATAAAAAGCAATTATAAGACTAAATTGTTTTAAAAATGAGAAGTTTCATTTCTTGTTGATAAATAATGATGTCATTATTTATGCTTAAAAAATATTAAAGTTTTTTTACTTTAATATTTTATCAATCAATTTGAGCTTATTGCTCGAAAAAGAGTCTATTTTTGAAGTACTTTTATTGATAAGAGAATCCAGTTTTTTGACTTTCTCATTTTCTTTGTTAACCAAAGAATCAAGGGTTAAAACCTTGCCAACTTCATTGTTTATAAGAGAGTCAAGTGATTCAGTTTTATTTTGCAATTCATTCAGTTTGTTTTCCACTTCAGTACTTAGGTTGCTACAAGCAGAGAGAGATGAAGCGGTAATAACGATAATGATTAAATTATTTAATTGGTTTTTCATGGTATAATTAATTTATGAAGTTGACACTTTCAAATATAATGATTTAATGCGTAATAATGAAATGTCTTTTGTTGGGTATAATATTGGTTTAAATAGGCGGAGTTAAACCCTTACACTGTTTATAGCTTTTGGAATTTTGATAAGATAAAAAAGCAATAAACCTGCTGGTCCAAACATAAAAGTTACAGGCAGACAAAGGGTATATTTCCATCTTGAGATACCTTTTTTGTTTCCTGTGTCTACAATATAAATTCCTACAAATAAATCGAATGCCAAAAAATGAATCCATGCCGCCACTAAAGCTTCTTTTGCCTTAAACATGTTTAATATATTTTCTAAAGTAGAAAATGAATTAGGGTTAAACAAATGTATATTAGGGATAATAAGCACCAAGTATGCTATACATAAAGTAGTAACAACAGCATATTTTAAATAACTAATGATGAATTGATTCTTGGAAAAAATAATTAAAATTAGCCAGCTAATTAAAGCTACAAAATTAGATATTTGGAAAAGTATGTCTGTTGTCATTTAAGTTGTAATTTTATTAGTTTATAAGTTTCAAATTTATTGATGTATTTTTATTTCGATACGACACATTTGTGTCATTTTTCGCTGATAATTTCTTTTCGGATGCGAGTGAGAGACTGTCTTTCTATACCAATATAAGAGGATAAATGATTTAAAGAAATTCTCGCAACTAGGTCACTTTCATTTTCTAAAACCATTTTATACCTTTCTTTAGCAGAAAAAAACAAAAGCTCTTCAATACGAAATTGCATCATTTTTACGACCTCTTCGGCTATAAGTCTTCCATATTTTTCAATAGAACTATGTTCGCTGTAGGCTTTATAAATGGCTTTTTGAGGTAACACAACACCAACAGTATTTTCTATACATTGAAAGGTGTAGTTGCTTTTAGAATTAGACAAAAAACTAGGATAGTCGGAAACAAATTCATATTCTTTTACAAACCATGCATTTTTTTCCTCGCCTTTAGAATTGATATAAAAAGCTCTCACCAATCCTTTTGTAACAAAAATTATTGAATCATGTTGCTCATGCATTGGAAAAATGATTTCGCCTTTTCGAAAGGTTTTAATACTCAAAGACTTTTTAAAACTTACCAAGTGTTCATTTTTTATCATTGGACACATGCTTTGCATAGAATGTAAGTAAATGTCAATTTCGTTCATTTATTAATATTCAAAAAGGGTTAAATGTTTATTTTTTGAACAAAATCAAATGTATCAAATTCTAATAGTTCCGTATAGTGGTTACAGTCTATAAATGAGTTTGTGTATCGTTTTGTTTAGTTCGATACAATAATACACTTTCTTATATTATTTTCCAAACTTAGAAAAAAGTAATTTAAATAGTAATTTACTTAATAAAAGTATTTAAAATTCAATATAATACTGAATATTGAGGCATTGTGAAAAGAGAGAAAGAGTTACAATTAATACTTGAAGAATGTACTAGAATTGTTTGGTGTTTTAAAATAGTAAATACCATTTTTTAACATCGAAATATCTATCATCACTTCTTTTTCAGATTGATTTAAGTAAATAATATTTTGACTTACCTCTTGCCCTATTGAATTGAATATTTTGAATTCAGAAAATCTGAGTTCATTAGATTGTATATTTAGAATACCATTGCTTGGGTTGGGCCATATTTTAATTGTTGCATTTACGTTACCAATAACAATACTTCTAGTTTGTGAATAGGTAAAATTTCCGTTATAATCTGTTTGTTTTAATCGGTAATAAGAAACATCATTCAACGGATTATTGTCGAAACTTTCATAGTTGATAGTTGACAATGAGTTGCCTGCACCATTAACTTTTAAAATTGGCGTCCAGCTTGAACCATCTTTACTTCTTTCAATAGTAAAAAAGTCGCAGTTTGTTTCCGATGCGGTTTGCCATTCCAATTTTACTAGTTTATTATCAATGTTTTGAGCCGTAAAAAAGACAAGTTCAATTGGCAAAGCAGTTTGATTTAGATTAATAGTGCCTATAGTGAATCTTCGGTTATTTTCTATTCCACCTGTTCCTCCAGAAACACCCGCAAATTCATAAATCCCTCCACCTAAGTGAACAGCACCTGAAATAGGCGTTTCATCATTAAACGAACCATCATTATCGCTGTCTATTAATAATCTTAAATCAGAGGCAGTAATTGGTCCCAAATCATTGAGGTCCCAACGCATGTCAATATTTCCTACATTCACATTTGCTGTGTTATTTGTATTTCTTTCACTTACTCGCCAAATTCTCTCAAATCTTGCGGCTACTCCCGAAGGTACATCACTTGTATTGACAGCTTCAGCCAAACCATTGTTGTGACCCCACATCAAAAATTCGTTGTTTCCTAAGCCTGTAGGATTTAGGATTCTAAGCATACCTGTACCTTTGGCATCACTGTGAATATTTGAAGAATTTATTCTGCCTATACCTGCCACTTCGTAATCAAAATTACCGTTAGTTGAATTGTCCTGAGAATATAAATCGTTACTCGACAATGAATATCCATATTTAGCTGCTAGATAATTGTTAACTATAATTGTTTGCGCAGAGTTTAAGGCAAAATTGTAAACAATAAACTCATGAATGTAGCCTTTAATACCACCGTTAGTTGTAGTAGCATGTCTGCCTATTCTAGGATTGGGTGGCGTTTTGTTCCCATCAGTTTCTGATATTGAAGTTTGTAATTCAGCATCATAAAACATTTGGTAGTCAACGTTATAATCTCTTCGCATTTGAACTGTTTTAATATTAGTATTGGTAGATGAGGAACTTGAAGGACCACCCAAACCACCACCTGAATTGTTTCTTTTCTGAAAACCATAATTGGCGCCTGTTACTTGTTTTAAAGATACCAATTCATTTGTTGCTGATGTTCTGTCTAAGATAAAATCACCACTCCCATCATTTATTCCACCAGGATTACTAACAGTATCTCTAAAGGTAAGTATGTAAGTATATCCGCTAGAACTTGAAATTCCCAAAGAGGGTCCATCAATAAACATATCGCCAGTAAAACGCAATGCAGGCATACCATTAGCAGCATTTAAGTGCAAAAGGGGTCTGTTTGCTGAAGTGGTTTGAATAGCATTTCTATTATTGCCTGATTGGTCGTTCCATTGACGTATTTGATTGGTATGTAAAGCAGGGGTTGAACCAGCATCTGAAAAAGTACCGGCATCGGCTCTAAGCCATAAATTATTGTTGCTTGAATTCCCAACACCCCCAGGGCCAGTTTGTGAAAAAACAGAAGAATTGACAAAAAAACTAATGATTGTGAATAGTAAAAAACCAAGTTTCATGTTATTAATAAGTAAATTGATAATAAATTGTGATTAAGTTGTGGACAAAAATAATAAGCACCAAGTTTTAAAAGTAGTTGAATGTACCCCTGTTTTATCACATAAAAATGTGATAAAATGCTTATTTTTCAAAAATGGACGTCATTTTTTAGCCCATCTTTAAAATTTTTTAAAACAAATGAATAATCGTTTTTACTGTTTTAGGGAGATAACAATTAATGAAAATAGTACAAAGATGTTCAGATTTTTTTTGTTAATATGATTGAAAATCAATTTAACCCTATACTTAATTTAAGTTTAAAATATAGAGTGAAAAAAATGAGATTATTTGTAAACTGTTGTTACGAATATTTAACAGCCCATTGGTGATTCTATTACGATGATTTTTGAAAACAATTGCCCATTGTCTTTTCGTATTCCCGTTACTTTTAAAAAATAACGACTTATACTAACACTACTAGGATATTCTGTAGGTGACTTTATGTCATTTATTAGCAATTGCCAATCTTCACCGCATTGCTTTCTAACTTCTTGTTGCAAATTGCTTATCTCTATTTTTGGAAATTTTTCATTATCCTCTTGGGTATATATTTCACAAATAAAGGCCCCGTTCTCGTTGGGATTTAGTGTTTTCCATTCTGAGTAATAATGTTTCCAATTCAATAAGTCGCAATGTGGACCTTCTTTGGAAATGGTGACACTTGTTTCATAACTTTGTTCCACCTTTACTTGACTTAAATTGTCGGATAGAACGACTAATAGTTGTCCTTCTATTGTTGAACCTAGTTCTGAATAGAGGTAGGCAGTGTCTTTGTTGATTTTTGATGATTCAGGTTCAATATAATTTCCTGTAAAACCACCTATTGTAACTGTTAATTCCTCGAAATGAATATTGGTATTTTGGTTTTCTTCCTCATTTATTGCATTGTCTTGATTGTTGGAATTTATAAATTCTGTAGTGTCTGCCATTAGTGCCGTCTCTTCATAACTTTTATTGCTTGACGATTGGTTACAGGCATAATTCAATAGAACCACTATTACATATAAATAAATACTATTCGTTTTTTTTACTTTTGTTTTCATTGTGATTAGAGTTTTTTGTAAGCTCCCCCAAAAACAGTACGTATTAAAATTAGACAAAAAACCATTAATTT
>JBBAKM010000038.1:0-19264 GCA_040403495.1 Bacteroidia bacterium | reverse complement strand
AGTTTTTTAATTGAGATTAAAATTGATTTATGTAACGATATTTTAAGATTTATTAAAACATCAAATGTTAATATTCAAAATTATGATGAATATTATGAATCATTTAAAGTTGCTACCACAAATAACTTTTTTACAAAATACTTCTCAAGAAATTTAAAAAATGAATTTAAACAAAATGAAATTACTGAAAAAGGTTTAAGATACGATTTAACGGTTCCTTTGGCGCGCTACGTCGTAATGAATCAACACTTAATTAGCTTTCCATTTAAAAGGTATCAAATGCAACCTGTTTGGAGAGCAGACAGGCCACAAAAAAACAGATACCGAGAATTTTGGCAATGCGATGCCGATGTATTAGGTACTCCCTCTGTAATGTGTGAGGCCGACTTTATTAATATATACCAACAAGTTTTTAAATCCCTTAACATCACAGATTATGTGGTTAAAATAAACCATAGAAAATTACTAGAAGCGGCAATTGATAGTATCAATGCGTCTTCTTTGTTTACCAAAATAACGATTATCATAGACAAGTTAGACAAAATTGGTAAAGAAGGTGTTAGCAAAGAATTAATCGCTATTGGGTTAAATGACAATCAAATCACTGAATTATTCAATAGTTTAATTGAGAAACCATTAAATACTGAAAGTTTAAACGAAATAGAACAACATTTTAAAGGCAATCAAAAAGCGGAAATTGCGATTGATGAGTTACGAAAAATATTGAAATACGCTAACAACAATGAAATCAACATTCAGCTTGACCTAAGTTTAGCAAGGGGATTGGATTATTACACAGGCTGTATATTCGAGGTAGTTCCCACTTCTATCAAAATGGGCAGTATAAGTGGTGGCGGAAGATATGACAATCTAACCGGCATGTTTGGGTTGAGTGGAATTTCAGGCGTTGGAATTTCATTTGGGATAGACAGAATATATGACTTAATGGAAGAACTCAATCTTTTTGACGAAGTAAAGCAAAATTTTACTGACTTAATCTTTTGTGCTATGGACGAACCTTCCTTTGAATATTGTTTACCATTGGCAACCGAATTAAGAGCTCAAAACTTAAAAATTGAAGTTTATCCGCAAGTTTCAAAACTTAAAAAACCATTAGATTATGCGAATAACAAGCAAATAAAATGGGCTGTAATAGTTGGTGAAAACGAACTAAAAGAGGGTAAAGTAATGTTGAAAAACTTGGAAACAGGTGATCAAAACTTAATCCTTAAAACAGAAATAATAAATCACCTAAATTAAGGCAAGAAATTAATCAAACTTTTAGTCAAAAAAATGGACTAAAAAAATTGAGGTAAATAATTATCTTTGCAATCCTTTTTTATATGTCAGAAATCAAAATCACATTACCAGATGGAACTATTAAAATGGTACCAAAAGGAACTGATGCTTATTCCATCGCTAAAAGTATTAGTGAAGGATTGGCAAGAGTTATTATTGCGGCGAAAGTAAATGGCAAAGTCGTTGAATTAAATCGTCCAATAACGGAAGACTCAACCTTAAGTTTATTAAAATGGGAAGACAAAGAAGGAAAATCTACCTTTTGGCATTCATCGGCGCATTTATTTGCTGAAGCATTAGAATCTTTATATCCAGGTGTAAAATTTGGAATTGGTCCTGCAATTGACAATGGTTTCTACTATGATGTTGATTTGGATGGTAAAAAATTGAGTGTTGATGATTTAAACACTATTGAGAAAAAAATGCAAGAATTGGCAAAAAAAGAAAGCCAATTCAACAGAAAAGAAGTCAGTAAAGCCGAAGCCTTAGAATATTTCACTCAAAAAGGCGACCCATACAAACTCGAATTGATTAATGAATTAACGGATGGTGACATCACTTTTTATTCTCAAGGCGATTTTACAGATTTGTGTAAAGGTCCTCACCTTCCCCATACTGGATTTATTAAAGCGATTAAGTTGTTGAATATTGCGGGCGCTTATTGGCGAGGTGATGAAAAAAACAAACAACTAACCCGTGTTTATGGAATCACGTTTCCAAAAAAATCGGAGTTGGACGAGTACTTATTAATGCTTGAGGAAGCCAAAAAGCGCGACCACAGGGTATTAGGAAAAGATTTAGAGATTTTTGCATTTGATGATGATGTTGGACCGGGATTGCCATTATGGTTACCAAAAGGTGCTGCAATCATTGAGAAATTGGAAGAATTCGCCAAAAAGACAGAAAAAGAAGCGGGTTATATGAGAGTAAAATCTCCTCATATTGCCAAAGAAAGTATGTACTTAAAAAGCGGACACTTGCCTTATTATAAAGACAGCATGTTCCCACCTATGGAATTAGATGGTATTAATTACTACCTAAAAGCCATGAATTGCCCGCATCACCACAAAATATTTGCAGCAACACCTAAGTCATACCGCGATTTACCTGTTAGATATGCTGAATATGGCACTTGTTACAGATACGAACAAACAGGTGAGTTATTTGGATTGATGAGAGTGCGTTCATTGCAAATGAATGATGCGCATATTTATTGTACAAAAGCCCAATTTGAACAAGAGTTTAAGGCTGTGAACGATTTGTATGTTAAGTATTTCAAAGTGTTTGGTATTGATAAATATGTGATGCGCTTTAGTAAACATGATCCTAAAAAATTGGGGCAAAAATACATTGATGCACCAGAAATGTGGAAAGAGACCGAGGACATGGTTAGAAAAGTATTGCAATCAGCCAATATTCCATACATAGAAGTTGAGGATGAAGCAGCCTTTTATGGTCCAAAAATCGATATTCAAATATGGAGTGCAATAGGAAGAGAATTCACATTAGCGACGAATCAAGTTGATTTTGCACAAGCAGAAAGATTTGATTTATATTTCATTAACGAAAAAAGCGAAAAAGAGCGTCCTTTAATCCTTCACAGAGCGCCATTGAGTACTCACGAACGATTTATAGGATTCTTATTGGAGCATTATGCAGGTAAATTTCCTTTATGGATGAGTCCAGAACAGGTCATATTACTACCCATAAGTGAAAAATATCAAGAATATTCAGAAAAAGTTTTAAATATTCTAAAAAAACACGATATTCGCGCCCTCATTGACGATAGGTCTGAAAAAACCGGGAAAAAAATAAGAGATGCAGAGTTGAAAAAACTCCCATTAATGTTGATTATTGGAGAGAAAGAACAAGGGGACAACACTGTAACTGTTAGAAAACAAGGTGGCGAAGATTTAGGGGCAATGACTGTTGAAGCATTTATAAATTACGTAAATGCTGAAATAGCACAACAATTGAATTAATTAATTTATATATATAATTGGCACTACCAAAGAAAAAACCCAACAACAACACCAATCGTCCAAGAAGAGGCAGAAGAGAACCGTTACACAAAATTAACCAATTTATCAGCGCTCCTATGGTTCGTGTGGTTGGTGAAAATGTGGAACCTACTGTTTTACCTATTTCCGAAGCTTTAGAGTTAGCAAGACGATTAGAGTTAGACCTTGTTGAAATTTCCCCGAATATTGATCCTCCTGTTTGTAAAATTGTTGACTACAATAAATTTTTGTACGAACAAAAGAAAAAAATGAAGGAGCAAAAGACCAATGCTGTAAATAATGAGATTAAGGAAATACGTTTCGGTCCTAACACAGATGAACATGATGTTGATTTTAAATTAAAACACGCTACTAAATTTTTAGGAGAAGGTGCTAAAGTTAGAGCTTACGTGTTTTTTAAAGGTAGAACGATTGTATTTAAAGAAAGAGGCGAAGAACTATTAATGCGTTTTGCCAATAAATTAATTGATGACGGCGTTGCCAAACTTGAATCCCCACCTAAACAAGAAGGTAAGAAAATGATTATCTTACTAGTCCCTAATAAAAAGAAATAAAAAAATAAAAAAATAAGTTATGCCAAAGATGAAGACTAACAGTAGTGCTAAAAAAAGAGTAAGCATTACAGGATCAGGAAAAATTAAACGTAAAAAAGCGTTCAAAAACCACATATTAACCAAAAAAGCGACTAAACGTAAACGTGGTTTAACACAAAGTGGTTTAGTTCACGAAACTGATATGCCAAACATGAGATTCATGTTGACTATCGGTAAATAATAAATTAAAAAAATACCTTGTCAGGCCAAAAGTTTCTATCATTTTAGAACGCCTGCCATAACTATTAATAACTCAAAAAAAGTAACAAAGTAAAAAAATGCCACGTTCAGTTAACCATGTAGCTAGTAAAGCTAAAAGAAAAAAAATCCTTAAATTAGCAAAAGGATACTTCGGCAGAAGAAAAAATGTTTGGACAGTCGCTAAAAATGCGGTTGAAAAAGGTCTAACTTACGCTTACAGAGACCGTAAGCAAAAAAAGAGAAATGTTCGTTCTGTATGGATAGTGCGTATTAACGCAGCTGTTAGAGAACACGGAATGTCTTATTCTGAATTCATTGGTAAATTAAATGCTAAAAACATCACCCTAAGCCGTAAAGCTTTAGCTGATTTAGCGTTAAACCACCCTGAAGCTTTCAAAGCTATCATTAATGAAGTGAAAGATGCGACTCCAGTATCTCGCCCAGACAACGCGCCTCGTGCTAAAAACACAGCAGCAGTTGTTGAAGCAGCTCCTAAAAAAGTAGCTAAAACCGCAGCTCCAAAAGCTGAAACTGCAACTGAAGTTGTAGCTGAAAGCAATGAAGAAGAAGCTCCTAAAAAAGCTAGAGCTGCTAAAGCAAAAAAAGAATCAACTGAAAAATCAACTGAAGAATCAACTGAAGGATAATACACTTCAAACTCTAATACTAAAAAAGGTCGTTTTTTAACGACCTTTTTTTATGTTCTTTTTTATTCTCTATATTTGAATACCTAATCATTATTCCCCTATGAAAACAATATTAATTGATTCTACTAAAGAAGTAAAAACCTATTTAAAACAAATAAACCATCACTTAATTAGTGAAATAATAGACTGTTCCAATGCTATACTGAATAACAATACAATTGACGTTAAAATCAAATGGAACTCACTCTGTTTTTACATTGACAATGTCCCCCAAACAAACTCTGCCAAAGACTATTTGAGCGATATAGTTGTTTTTAATTTAAGAAAAACAGAGGAAATCTTATTAGTGTTCCCAAATGGGAAATTAATCGAACACAGTTCAGACAATTTCAACAGAAATTTTAAGGACAGTAGAAGTACTTTCCTTATTACAAAGGACAATTATAATCCCGAAACCAGAAAGGAAATAATAGAGATTATTAAGAAACTAATTAAGAAAATTAATGATTAGTGTTCAACAACATCTTCATTAACAACGCCCATATTGCTAAATTTTTCAATACGTTCGTTAATTAAATCATTAACAGTTTTATCCTTAAGGAGTTTATATTGCTTTTTAATTTCTTTTTTAACACAAGATACTGCTTTTTCAATATCAGTGTGAGCGCCACCTAGAGGTTCAGAAATGATACCATCAATCAAACCATTTTTAAGCATATCATTTGCCGTAAGTTTTAGGGCATCAGCAGCTTTTTCTTTGTAATCCCATGTTCTCCATAAAATAGAAGAACAACTTTCAGGTGAAATAACAGAATACCAAGTATTTTCCATCATTAATACCTTGTCACCTACTCCTATTCCTAAAGCGCCACCACTTGCTCCTTCACCTATCACTATACAGATAATTGGCACTTTAAGTACCGCCATTTCCATTAAGTTTTTGGCAATAGCTTCACCCTGACCTCTTTCTTCGGCTTCTAATCCTGGTGATGCACCGGGAGTATCAATTAAAGTAACAATAGGTCGGTTAAACTTCTCTGCCAATTTCATTAATCTCAAGGCTTTTCTATACCCTTCTGGATTAGGCATACCAAAGTTTCTGTATTGACGTTCTTTTGTATTTCTTCCTTTTTGCTGACCAATGAACATAAAAGCTTGACCGTCTATAGAGCCAAAACCACCAATCATTGCTTTGTCATCTTTTACATTTCTATCACCATGAATCTCAATAAAATCAGGTGCCATTGCATTAATATAATCCAAGGCGTATGGTCTGTCTTGATGTCTTGAAATTTGAACCCTTTGCCATCCCGAAAGATTGCCATAGATTTCCTTTTTAGTCTCATCAATTTTTTTCACCAAAGAATTAATCATATCCGTCATGTCAATTTTTCCTTTGTCATGAGTTTCTTTCGCTTTTTCAAGCTGCTCGTCTAATTCTTGTATGGGTTTTTCGAAATCAAAATACATGTTAAAACTCTTTTATTTGTGGCAAATTTAATCTAAAAATGTTTATCTAATTAATTTTATCTTTAAATTTTGCAATTAGCAACTTATGGTCACTTGACAACCGGTATGAACGGTATTCATTTATCGACCATTCTTTTGGAAATAAAATATAATCTATTCTAAAATTAGGCATCACGCCTATGTAGGTTTTACCAAGCCCTATCCCCTTTTCTACAAAAGCATCATTTAAATTTTGGGAGAGCTTTTGATAGGTATATGAAACAGGTGGATCATTAAAATCACCAATCACAAAATACGGATATTGGCATTGTGAAAAATGCGCTGATAGGGTATCTACTTGATGTGCCCTTTTATTATATGCCTGCTTTATTTTCCTAAGTATATTTTTAGAAGGTTCTATTTTATCCTTAATTTCATTTGTATTCAGATTTTCAACAAACTTGTAATCGTTTTTTCTAAATTTAAATGACTGCAAATGAACATTATAAACGCGAAAAACACGTTTATCTATTTTTAAATCAGAATACACACTCATGTTACCGGTTAAACCATCAAACTGCACTAATTCACTTTTTAAAAGGGGGTATTTTGACAAAATAGCCATCCCATACTCTCCTCTTTTTCTTCCATCTTTCAACTTTTCGAAATGATAATAACGCATTTTTAATGCTTTCGAAATAGTATCAATGGTTGAGGCTGAGTCTTTTTTGAGATTCAAAAACTCTTGAATACAAACCACATCAGGGTCTATTTTTGCGATTGCATCAATTGTTTCTTGAACATTCCATTTGGATTGATAATACCCAAAAAGTCCGGCGTTGTATGAGATGATATTGATACTGGTATCGGAGACTTCTACCTTATTGTTTAGTTTAATAGTTCTGCTTAAAAAAGAAAATCCAATGACTATTGCCATTAAACTGTATATAAATCGGTGATTGACTTGAATAATCCAAAGTACAACAAATGCGATATTAATGATTAAAATAAACGGATAAGCGAGACCTAATAATGAAAAAAACCAATATTCACCGGGATTAACAAACACAGATGCATAGGTAATCAACAACAACCCGATAGCAATTGTATTAAATAAAAAGATGAATTTTTTGATGAACTTAATCAATCTTGACTGGCTTTAAAAAGGATGTCTTTTTCTTCTTTACTTAGTTTATCGTAGCCCGTTTTTGATATTTTATCCAAAATGGCATCAACTACATCTTGACTTGGATGGGTGATATTGTGTGTTTTGTTTACCGTATTTCTGTTCACATTCGTTTCTCTTTGGTAAGTCACTTTAACTTTTGGTTTTACCATTTTTGTTTTGTTAATGTTTATTAAAGACTGAAATAATCTGAATTGCAATATCCCTTTTTTATAATAGGCATATAAAACCCCAAACAAAGCACCTCCGATATGCGCAATATTTCCACCAGAATAGGCAGATTCTGAAATTGTGAATAAATCAATAACAACGTATGCTAAGGCAATCCAAATCAACTTAACATTAAATATCCCAAACAATTTTAATTGAATGTGAGGTGCATATACTGCACTTGCAAACATTATGGCCATAACACTTCCACTTGCGCCAATCAGTAAATGTGACTGCCCTTTGAAAACAGGCAATAAATTCATGGAAATATAAAACAAGACTGCTGCTGACAAACCACCTAATAAGTACACCTTGTAAACCTCAATTTTCTTGTAAAAGTCAAGAAATATAGACCCAATGAAATAAAGCGTTATCATATTGAATACAAAATGAAACACGCCATGGTGGGCAAACTGATAGGTTAAAACACTCCAAAACTGCTTTACTAATAAATTAATATTGGAGGGCAAAGACAAATACATATCTGCAATACCCTTTTCCTTGAAGAACAAAAAAGAAACAAGATTAACTAAAAGCGAAATCGCAAAAACTGCCGAATTAATGTAAATTAATTTGAGTATTGGATTGGCGTATTTGAAACGGTATGTTAACATTTGATATGAACTCATAATGGATGGTTATATTATCATAACAACAAATATAACGAAAATGTTGTCTAAATTTATTTGATACTTATCAGCGTTAAATTAATATTATCGGTTAGCACTTTAACAATGAGTGGATTATTCTCATCATTAAGATAACCTAATACATTTCTTCCATCAGAAATTAAAACAACGTCCAACAAAAACTGATTGTCATTTTCATCAAATACTTCCAATTGTTGATGACCCACTATTCTGTATGAAGTAAGTGATGAATTGCTAAGACCTAACTTGGTATTTTCAGTGGTTTTAAGGTCGTTAAATTGTTGTTTGCTCAACCAAAATGCTGAAGTATTGTCAAGGATTATGTCTTGTTTTTGGTTGAAAAAATAAGACTGGAACACAGAAGAATCCAAAGCAAAACGGGTCATTTTCACATTAACCTTTGTTTCTACATTTTTGTCATCTGTTTGTGACCACACATAACCCAAACTGTTGGGGTAGTTGAATGTATTTAGGTCTAAAACTGTTTCCAAACCTGATAAATCATAAACTAATTTCTTGTATTTAGATTGTAAATCAATTTTAGTGACTAAGTCATCACAATAAGGCGAAATATCGAAATTCTCTCCCCCTTCACTCGATTTAACAATTTTTGCAATTTTACAAGCTGTGTCCTTTTGATTGTTTTTACCCCAATATTCTGCATTTAACTTTAAAATTTCTACATTGTCAATCGATATAGCATTAAGAGTATCCAAATCTGTTTTAACATCTATTTGTCCTAAATCCAATTGGTATCTAATTCTTAAAAACAAGGCAGAATATTTATCGGTACCTTTAACTTTAGGAATCATTTTATTCACTGTTTCTAGTGCTTTTTCAGTTTCTCCCATTGCATATAAACATCTTGCATAAGGCAATAAAATCATGGTTTTAGAAAGTGAATCCTTCCATTGCTTTTTCAAACTAATATTGAAATAAGACAATGCCTCTTGGTAATATCCTGAAACTGCGGCTATCATTCCCATAGTGGCATAGGGTTCAGAAATATGTCCCGCTAAACGGATAGTTTTTCTGCATAAAATCCCTTTGATACTGTCCGGAAACTCGAAATAATTAATATGGGCTAATGCAAATTGAGAATACACCTCAGGTTCCTTTGGATAATATTCATACAAAAGATTAAGATTGTCCCACATTGCTTCATAATCTTGGTTGAACATGGCAATATTCGCTCTCAAAGAATGGGCATCTTTGTTCTTGGGTTCTATTGCTAATATTTGTTTAATTGTTTTTTCACAATCTTCATCTTTAGAGGCTTTATATTCAGTGTAGGCTTGTTCTGTTAGTTTTTTAACGATTGGATTGGGTTTAGCTTGACTTGTTGCAGGTTTTTTAACCGCTGTACTTGGTTTGGTTGTAGAGGGTTTTGCAGCCGGTTTAGCAGGACTAGGTTTTACCTGAGAAACAGCAAGAAAAGGGATTAACAATCCAATAAATAATAGAGATTTCATATTTAAAACATCACTTTTTTGAAAAGTGAATGCAAAGATATCCAAATTACCCGAAAAATTGAGTAGCTAGCGTCTAATTTTTGATTAAATGACGAATTGCAACGCTTGCACAAGCGCAACCAAACATGGCAGGCAAGTAACTTATTGTTCCAATAATCGACTTTTTGGGCAATGCTTTTTCTGTGGTTATTACATTGTCTTTGTTTACCAATTCTGTGCTGTAAACGCAAACAAATCCTTTCCTAATGCCTGATTCTTTCAAGTATTTTCTAACATATTTTGCCAAATGACAATTGTAAGTTTCCGAAATATCACCAATTTTCATTAAACTTGGGTCTAACTTCCCTCCTGCTCCCATGCTGCTTACAAAGGGTAATTGAGTGGCCAAACAAGCTTTCAAAAACTGCACTTTAGGAGTTAATGTATCAATGCAATCGCACACAAAATCAAAATTACCATTCGCTAGTAATTCGCTAATCTTTTCGTCTTTCATAAACTCTGAATGAACCGTGATTTGCAATTCAGGATTTATATCCAAAAGCCTTTGAGCCATTACTTCGGCTTTCAATTTAAATTCAGTCGATTTTAATGCAGGCACTTGCCTGTTTCTATTACTTGGGTCAATGGTATCATTGTCAACAATGGTCATTTTGCCAACACCAACTCTTGCTATCATTTCGGCACACATCCCTCCTACGCCGCCAAGACCAACCACTAAAACGTGTGCATTCATTAATTTTATCATTGACTCATCACCCAATACCAATTGAGTCCTACTCATCCAATAAGGAATTTCCATGTTGCAAATAAAATCAATATCTAAAAAATGACCAAACTAAGATTTAGTCTATTTAAGAATATCTAAATTGTTATTTTACAAATGGGTCGGACCATTTTTTGTCCTGATACAAAGTGTTTCCAGAGAGTGTTTTTAAAAACGCAATCACGGCATTTACCTCAGTAGCAGTCAAATTGAGCTTTTGTCCAATACCGTTGGGTCTTAATCTTGGATCAAGTCTATTATTTCCTGGCGCTATGTTAATGGTACCGTAATGTCCTATGGCAGCTTGTAAGGTTTTGATAACGCCTGTATGCATCATGGCAGTATTGGGAACGCCACTTGGATTCACCAAATCACGCAATGTTGGCGCTCTGGTATTGGTAACATCTATGCCGCCTCCACTCAATTTACCAACTATTCCATTGTTTCCTGTATTGGGATCAATATCAAATTCTGGGGCATTGTGACAGCCATTACAACCCAAACCACCTGAAATTCTGTTACTGTTAGCATCAAACACAGGTGGGGTGTTAAACAGATTCTTACCCATGTTTTCTTGGGCAGTATAATTCGGGAAATTCTGGTTATTATTATTTACCATTGCTCTTCCAATATCATATTTCGAGTCAAAAGACTGAATACTTCTGATAAAATGAGAAAGGCTTTCCTGTATTCTAATTTCATTAACAGTTGCATCTCCATAAACAAATTTAAACAGTTCTTGGTAGTATTTTGTATTAGACAAATTACTGATTAACTGGTTGAACTCTGGTCTGCCGTCAATACCACTAAATCCCATTTCAGCATGGTCTTTAATTGGTTGTGTGGTTTGTTGTTCCAATGAGGCAGCTCTTTCATCCCAAAAAAATTTAGACTCAACTGCGTATCTAACATTGACCAAACGCATAGATTGTCTTCCAGTTAATCCATCTTTAACCCCTTTACTTGGTGTTGAAGTATCGCTAAAGGCAAATTGTTGCTGGTGACAAGTGGCACATGAAACAGATGAATCAATGCTCAATTTTTTGTCATAAAACAAAACCCTTCCAAGCATAGCCTTGGCATCAGACAGATTCATATTGAAATTATTTTTTTGAATATAATTGGGAACCGTTTGACGGGCGTAATTGTCTAAATTATTCAAATCAATATGGTCGCCAAACACTTTTGCAATGACATCATAATCTATAACAGGCAATTCTTTTTCAGGCTCCTTTTTACACTGTGAAAACAATAAAACACTAGAGAATAACAGCAATGACAATCTGATTTTTGTACTCATTTTTTAAAAAATATAAGTCTATGACTATTTTAGTTAACAAAAGTTTAATTAAGTAAAAAATATTATTAATCATGTAGCAATTGCTATTATAATTTCTTGATTAAATCATTAAATAAAGACCATTTAAATACCCAAAACTTATTTTTAGGCCAATTAATGAGTCAATTATTTATTTAAAAAAAAACTCAATTCAAATGAAGTAATGCATTTTTTTTAAAACAAAATACCTCCTAAATTTGTATCCTTAAATATGACAAATAATCATTCAACTGAACGCATAATAAAAGCACCGACTGGAAATACTTTACATTGCAAAAATTGGGTTACAGAGGGAGCCTTCAGAATGTTAATGAATAACTTAGACCCTGATGTGGCTGAAAAACCTGAGAATTTGGTGGTTTATGGTGGCACAGGAAAAGCCGCTCGTAATTGGGAAAGTTACCATTTAATTGTTAAAGCGCTTGAGGATTTGAATGAAGATGAAACTTTATTGGTTCAATCGGGCAAACCGGTTGGCATACTTCCTACACATAAAGATGCTCCTCGTGTTATTATCTCTAACTCACAATTGGTTCCTCATTGGGCTAATTGGGATCATTTCAGAGAATTAGAAGCCAAAGGTTTAATGATGTACGGACAGATGACCGCAGGAAGTTGGATTTATATCGGTTCACAAGGTATCGTTCAAGGCACTTACGAAACTTTTGCAGAATGTGCGAGACAACATTTTGGTGGCACGCTTAAAGGAACATTAAACGTAACTGCCGGTTTAGGTGGTATGGGTGGCGCTCAACCCTTAGCTATTACCATGAATGAAGGCGTGTGTTTGGCTGCTGAAATGGAAGAATGGCGTATCAAAAAACGATTACAAACCCGTTATTTGGACTTTATGACCAAAGACATAGACGAAGGTATTGACATGGCATTAAGAGCCAAAGAAAATGGTGATGCCGTTTCTATAGGCGTTGCTTGTAATGCTGTTGATTTATTGGAAAGATTAAAAGCAAGAAACATTGTTCCTGACACATTAACTGACCAAACGAGTGCACACGATCCATTGGTTGGTTATTTCCCTGAAGGTTACGATGTGGAAAGTGCAGATAAATTAAGAAAAATTAACCCTGACAAATACATTACTGAAAGTTATGACACCATGGTTCATCATGTTAGACTGATGTTAGAATTCCAAACCAAAGGAAGTGTTGTGTTTGATTACGGTAATAATTTAAGAGGTAGAGCTTTAGAGAAAGGATTAAAAAATGCTTTTGATTTCCCAGGCTTTGTTCCTGCCTTTATTCGTCCACAGTTTTGTTTAGGAAGAGGCCCATTCAGATGGGTAGCTTTGAGTGGCGACCCTGAAGATATTTATGCAACTGACCGTAAAATATTAGAACTTTTTCCTGAAGATGAAGGATTAAAAAGATGGATTAAAATGGCGCAAGAACGCATAGAATTTCAAGGATTACCAGCTAGAATTTGTTGGTTAGGCCAAGGTGAAAGAGAAAAAGCGGGATTAGCTTTCAATGAAATGGTTAAAAATGGTGAAGTAAGTGCTCCAATTGTGATAGGGCGCGACCATTTAGACACTGGTTCTGTTGCGTCTCCTAACAGAGAAACTGAAGCCATGTTGGACGGTAGTGATGCTGTAGCAGATTGGCCTGTATTAAACGCTTTGATAAACACTGCTGGTGGTGCAAGTTGGGTAAGTTTACACCATGGTGGTGGTGTTGGAATTGGTTATAGTATTCATGCGGGGATGGTTATTGTTGCAGACGGAACCGAAGAAGCGGCTGTAAGATTAAAACGTGTGTTACACAATGACCCTGCAATGGGTGTTTTGAGACACATGGATGCCGGTTATGACATTGCTCAAGACACTGCAAGAAAACACCGTTTGGACATTAAAGAAAGACTAAAATAGTTTTTAATTTGTTGCAATCTCTTCACCATATTTCAATTAAAGAGCACCATACTTTTGGTATTGATGTTAAGGCTAAGGAATTAATTGAAATCCATTCTCTCAAAGAGTTAATTGAAACTTTGGCTTTTCACCATGGAGAAAAGTTTATGTTTTTGGGTGACGGTAGTAATGTTCTTTTTACAAAAGATTACGATGGTCTTATCATAAAAAATAGGATTAAAGGAATTGAAATTGTTGAAGAAACCGATAATGATATTGTAATAAAAAGCTACAGTGGCGAAAACTGGCATCAGTTTGTGATGTATTGTATTCAGAAAAATTGGGGTGGCATCGAAAACCTCTCTTTGATTCCGGGGACAGTTGGCGCAGCACCTATGCAAAACATTGGCGCTTATGGCGTGGAACTTGAAAACAGTTTTGTTCAATTGGAGGCGCTCAATTTAGAAACAATGGAATTGGAAACATTTTCCAAAGAACAATGTCAATTTGGCTACCGTGAAAGTGTATTTAAACGCCGTTTAAAAAACCAATATTTCATTTTTTCTGTTAGTTTTAAATTACAAAAGAAACCGATATCACACATTGATTATGGTGACATCAAATTGCGATTAAGCGAATGTGGTATTGAACCAGAAAAAGCAAGTATCAAAGACATCAGTGATGCTATTATTTTTATAAGACAAAGTAAATTACCCGACCCTAAAGTATTGGGCAACAGTGGTAGTTTTTTTAAAAACCCAACTGTTACCAAAGAACACTTTGCCAAACTTCAAGAAAAATATCCCGACATCAAAGGATTTGATCAAACAAATGGGGTAAAAATACCTGCCGCTTGGTTAATCGAAAAACGAGGATGGAAAGGAAAAAGAGTAGGCAACACAGGAAGTCATGAAAAACAAGCCTTGGTATTGGTCAATTACGGTCAAGCAAATGGGCCCGAAGTATGGCAATTAGCTCAATCGATTATTAGCGATATAAGCACACATTTTCAGATAGACTTGGAGCCTGAGGTTAACATTATTTAGTTTTCTAAAAAATCCAACATTTATTTGTTGTAATTCGCCCTTTATTCTATAGCTTTGTAGGTTTGTACCTATAAGATGTCCAACTTACGACTTGATATTAAAGAACCTTTCAAAAAAATTTTTTGCTTAAACAAGCATCCTAAATTGGGGTATTTAATAGAGTTTTATGCCGTAAAAATAATGCCTAATGGGCAGTTTGGACTCAATGCACAAAAAATACATACCAATACTCAGCAAGACTTTGTGGTGAGTGAGTCAGAGAGTAAAATATTAAAAATCATTGAAGAAACCGACCCTGAACAACTAGCCAAAAAATTCAATCCCATAAAGAAAAACATCCGTACGGTCGATTTTTACAACCGATATTACGACGATGAAATCCATCTTAAAGTAAGGGCTTACGTAGAAAAACGTCTTTTAAAAATCTTAGATTTATTAAACGATGAACCTTTGTTTTTGGCCAAAGACAAAAACTTCACCCACCGAAAACTCAACTTAGTTAAGGAACAAGCAGGTATCCTATTCCATTTCAGACGAAATGAATTGGGAACGAATTATTTTGCAACCATCAAACTAAATGGTCAAAAAGTCAATTTCAGTCAAACCGATACCGAAATAATAACACTAGAACCCGCTTGGCTCATCAACGGGCAACAAGTTTTTACTTTTAAAAAATCAGTAGAAGGAAAAAAAATACTCCCCTTTTTACAAAAAAAATACATCCATATTCCTAAAAGCAGCGAGCCTTTACATTACGAAAAATTTGTAAAGCCCTTGTTAGAAAAGTACGACGTGTATGCTGAGGGATTTGAAATTAATACCGAACACCACCGCGCCCACCCTGTTTTAAAAATCAACTCATTCACGGGTCAAAATTATTGCATTGGTTTGTTTTTCAACTATGGAGAAAATCAATTTCCTTACCATTCCCAAAAAATGGTTTCGGTGACTTTAAAGCACATTGACGATCAGTATTTTTTTACCCGCATATCGCGTAACATTCAATGGGAGCAAAAGATTGTTGATGTTTTGGAGAAAATTGGATTTAAAATGTACGAAGGGGCATTATTCATTAATTCAAATCCGAACGAAAACATCATCGGCCTTTTAAACACCCATCAAGACCAACTCAAAGCAGGTGGTTTTGTAATTGACCAAAGTGGTATTGACAAACGGTTTTTTATTGGAGAACGCAATGTAAAAATAAACATAAGCAATGAAAATGATTGGTTCGACTTACGGGCAATGGTTCAATTTGGACCCTTTTCCATCCCTTTTATTAAGTTGAAAAAACACATTTTAAATGGCATCAAGGAATTTGAATTACCCGACGGCAGTTTTGCAATTATCCCCGATGAGTGGTTTGAGAAATATGGTGCAATTTTAGACTTTTCTGAAACCAATCAGGATGGATTGATTCTAAAAAAACACCATTTTGGATTATTAGAACATCTGCAAAACTCGGAATTACCAAGCAATATCAACGATTTAGATTGGTTTAAAAACCCGCAAGCCTTCCCTTTACCAAACTACCTCAAAGCAGAACTTAGGCATTATCAATTGGACGGTTACTCATGGATGAAGCATTTGTACACACAAAAAATGGGGGCTTGCTTGGCGGATGACATGGGATTAGGAAAAACATTACAAATACTCACCTTACTTCAATCCATAAAAGAAGAACATACTCCTGCCCTTGGTCAAACCAATTTGTTAGGGGAAATAATTCCCGAGCAATTAAAAACTTCCTTGGTAGTAGTGCCTACATCGTTGGTTTACAATTGGAAAAATGAAATAGAAAAATTCACTAATTTAAGCTATACCATCCATGCTGGTGCGCAAAGAACTAAGGATATTAAGCAATTTATTGGCAAAGTAGATATCATCATTACGAGTTATGGCACTATGCGTAACGACATTGACCAATTAAAAAACATTGTCTTTGAATACCTTATTTTAGATGAAGCGCAAGCCATTAAAAACCCAAGTTCACAAACCACTATTTGCGTTAACAAACTGCTTGGAAAATGTAAAATTGCGATGAGTGGTACCCCTATCGAAAACAGCATTACAGATTTATGGAGTATATTCAACTTTATCAATCCAGGGTTATTGGGCAATTACCATTCATTTAACAAAAAGTACCAAGAATCAGTTGAGAAAATCAAAGACCCAAAATTGATTCAAGATTTGCGATTAATCATTCACCCTTTTATGATGCGAAGAACCAAGGAACAAGTTGCAACAGAATTACCGCCCAAAACAGAGAAGGTTATATTTTGTGACATGTCACCGGTTCAAAAAGAGATGTATGAAAAAACAAAAGCCATGTATCGCAATGAATTGTTGTTAAACTTGAACGACAAATCACTAGTAAAGAACAAATTAAATATCTTAAATGGATTAATCTCACTGAGGCAAATTGCCAATCACCCTTCCATGTTTGACAAGTTATATGACGATGATTCAGGGAAGTTTGAAGTATTAAAAGAAACCTTACAGAACGTAATCAATTCGGGGCATAAGGTGCTTATATTTTCACAATTTGTGAAGCATTTAAAACTATTGGGGCAGTATTTAATCAAGGAAAATATTCCTTATTATTATTTGGATGGAAGTGTAAAAATGGCACAACGACAGGAGCAAGTGGATTTGTTTCAGCGTGGAGAAGGCAAGCAATTGTTTTTGATGCAACTAAAAACGGGGGGCGTTGGATTAAATTTGACCGCAGCAGACTATGTCTTTATATTAGACCCTTGGTGGAATCCCGCTTCAGAGAGGCAGGCAATGGATAGAACACACCGCATAGGACAAGACAAACCGGTGATTGTTTATAAATTCATTAGCAAAGACAGTATTGAAGAAAAGATATTGCATTTACAAGAAAAGAAGAAAATGATAGCCGATGATATTTTGGAAGTTGACGACAATAATATACACAAATTAAACATTGATGAAATAAAAAATTTGTTTGATTAATTTAAAGAAGTAATTTTGTGTTAACAATTATAAAAAAATCAAATGAAAAAAATTTTACTAACTTTCGTTCTTGCACTTGCTGCAAATTCTGCTTTCTCGCAAAGAGACATTGATTGGTCAATCGAAGAGATTTTATTACCTACTGAAGTTCGCTCAACAGGTATTTCTGACAATCCTGCAAATACTTCAGCATTTACATACAAAATTGTTTGTAAAAACATCAGCGAACAAGATACTGTTTATGCTACAGATACTTTAGCTTTAAGAGTATTAGGTATTTATGCAAATCAACTTGCTTTTGGATATCCATCATCAACTAATCCAAATTTAATTGGTATTGTTGGTAGAATTGGCAAAAGAGTTAATCCTAACGATACTATCCACATTTCAGGTAACTTAAGTTTCCCTATCAGACCAAACAATGTGTCTTTAACTTTAACTTTAAACTTCTACTCTGAAATTTTAAACAGAAATCCAAACACTGGTATTCCAAGAGAAGCTACTGCTACTTTAACAAACAACACCAAAACTAAAGATGTTGTATGGAAAGGTCCACAAGGTTGGGGATTAAACATCAACGATTTAACTGCTGATGCTGTTTCTATTTATCCTAACCCAGCAAAAAACAATGTTAACATCCATGCTAATTTAGTTAGTGCTAACGAAGTTTCTATCGTTAGTGTGTTTGACATGAATGGTAAATTAATCTTCAAAGGCAATGCTAATGCTGATGGAATGATCCAATTAAATACTGCTGACATGAACTCTGGTATCTACGTTGTAAACGTAACTACTGGTTCTAATGTATTAACTTCAAAATTAATCATCGAGTAATTTTAATTACTCCATAAAAAAAAGGACAGCTTAGGCTGTCCTTTTTTTTTGCTCATTTTTATACAGGATTTGTTTTATACAAAACACAACCATGTTATCTCGCATTTAAAAAGCATCAATTGCGAGCCTTAAACTTTTATATTTTCAACAAATTAAATATTCTAAAAATCAAGGCAATAGAATTTGTTATTTTAATATTTTTTAGGTTAGTTTGAAAACTGAGTTGAATTTCAACAAAACATAAAAAAATACAATACAACATGACTAATAATTTCTTTGCAACTAACTCCTATTTTATCGATGAAAAAGTAAACTACTTTAAATTTGAAAACTGTTACAATGTCTTTAATGACCAAGGTCAAAACATAGGCGCTGTTAAACAAAAATTAAGTGTGGGTGATAAATTCCTCCGACTACTTCTTAATAAAGCAATGCTTCCTTTTTTGCTTGAAATCAAAAACAATGAGGACCAATTGGTCGTTTCAATTTCACGAGGATGGACTTTATTCATGTCGAAAATCACCATCAAGGATGCACAAGGAGAAACCATAGGATACATTAAACAAAAGTTTAAGTTGCTAAAACCTTCCTTTAGAATATTCAATTCTAATGAGGAACAAATCGCTGAAATAAATGGAGATTGGAAAGCTTGGAATTTCAATATATTCAATGCATCGGAAGAGCAAATTGGAACTATTTCCAAAAAATGGGGCG
>JBBAKM010000037.1:0-20477 GCA_040403495.1 Bacteroidia bacterium | reverse complement strand
CTCACTTGACTAGGCACAGCCTAGTGGGTGACAATTAAACCCTTTCAACCCTTTAAACACCTAAAAGATTCTGAGACCTGTGCTGAACTTGATTCAGTATAAAAGTCCTTTGCTCATTCAACGCTCAACTTTTTCCAGAATGACCAACCCCTTAAACAATTAAACCTTTTAAACCCTTTAAACAACTAAACCAAACCCTTTAAACACCCTTCGAGTGCCTCAGGGTGACAACTAAACATTCACGCTGAACGGCGTGAAACAATCACCCTTCACTACATAAACCCTTTAAACAAAAAAACCGACATCAATTGATGTCGGTTTTTTAAAATAAATCAAAATAAAACGATCTTACATTTTCATTACTTTTACTTTACCGTAGCCTAATTTTTCTAAGCCTTCTTTAATTTTCAAATCATCGCCTACACACATGATGATTAAATTATCTAAAGCTAACAACTTTTTAGCTAATGCATTGATTTCTTCTTTTGTAATGTTTTTAACTATTTCTGCTCTTTGTGCATTGTAGTTTCTATCTAAATTGTATTGAACTATAGTGCTCAAAAATCCTAATTTATCACTTGGACTTTCGTATTTTAATGCATCACTTCCTAACAATGATTTTTTAGTGAAATCTAATTCTTCATCTGTGATACCATTTGCAGCATAGTTTTTAAGTTCTTTCAAAACTTCAATAATTGCACTATCTGTAGCTGACGCTTTAATACCTGCACTAACAATAAAGGCACTTGGATAACCCATTCTTGGGGAACGGAAACCTGAACCAATTCCATAAGTCCATCCTTTGTCTTCTCGAATGTTTAAGTTCAAACGACTGTTGAATGCGCCACCTAAAGCAAAATTCATAATTGAAGCTTTGTAGTATTCACCAAAAAACTCTGAAGGAATTGATCTGTATCCCATGGTTATGTTGGTTTGTTTAGCATAATCTTGGTTGACTAACAAAATTTGTGGTGCTGCTAATTCAGGGAATTTGTTATAAGTAGGAATTTGTAATTTTTTATTTTCCCATTTTTTCAAGAACGCTAAGTTTTGAAGAGCTGTTGCTTCATCAATATCTCCAATAATAGTAATTGAAGTTAAGTTAGGTGACATGAAATTAGAGTGGTAGTTTTTCAAATCAGCAATTGTAATTTTACTAGCAACGCTGTAATCAGACAATGCCATTACACCAATTGGGTTGTCATTACCATATAACATCTCATTGAATTTTTTACTAGCAAAATAGTTTTCATCATAAGCATTGTTTTCCATTGATTGTAACAAGGCTTTTCTATTGGTAGTAAAATCTTTTTCGTTGAATGCAGGATTGAAGAACATATCTTCAAAAATTTGCATAGTCTCAGAAACTTTGTCTTTGTAACATTCTACATAAGCAGACATGTTATTTCCATTACTGCTAAAGTTTATTTCACTACCTAATTCTTTCAATTTATTCTCAACGTCTAAAGCAGTTTTAGTAGTAGTACCCTCGTTCATCATCATACCAAGCATAACGGCAGTACCATTTTTTACTTTACCTACTTCAAATAAGTGACCACCTTTAATGTCCATATTGATATAAACTCTTGGTGTTTCTGAACTTTTTGTACCAACTACTTGAATGCCATTTTCAAATGTGTTTTTGAAAAACTCAGGAACATTAGCAGGTTTTGCTGGAGCAACTACTGGTTTTTTGCTACGGTCAAATCCTGGTGCGTCCACATTTGGTTTGTAAACTAAACCTTGGTAAGCTGTTTTATCTGGAGATACAGTTGCGTATGGATTTTCACTTTCGTAAGGTTTAATCTTAGCATTTCTGTTGTTTACATAATCTGGATGAGGCATAATATTAACACAAGCGTAGTTTTTACCTTTGATATATTGATTGTAAACTCTCATTATATCCGCTTTGGTTACTTTTTCGTATCTGTTAATGTCATCTTGAATTGTGAAATCACGCGTTGGCAATAACATTTCGTATGAGGTCAATACACTTGCTTTTGAGGCAACTGTTTCCAAAATACCAAAATATCTTGAAGTGTATGTTTGTTTGATTCTTTTTAAATCTTCATCGGAAAATCCTTGTGCTTCAAAAGCCAATAATGCTTTCGCTAATTCATCTCTCATTTCTTTTTCACTTAATCCACCCATAGCAGCAGGATAAGTCACAATCATAAAGTTAAATTCACCTGCAACTTCATAAGTACTGTTTGAACATGAAGCTTGTAATGCACTTCCGTTGTCAACGAATTGTTTGTATAAGTATGAGTTTTTACCTTCACTTAAAATACTAGCTAAAATATCAAGTGCAGCTTCATCATTGTGGAAAGTTGGAACTGTTGGATAAGTAATACTAGAAAGTGGTAATTGAACTTTACTGTCAACATTCTTAATTTTTATTTCTTCTAAAGTTACTGGTTTTTTAGGTAAAGCAGGCACATCAACACCTTTGCTGATTGAACCAAAATACTTTTCTACCATTTGTAATGCTGATTGCGTGTTTACATCACCTGAAATTACTAAAATAGCGTTGTTAGGACCATACCATTTCAAAAAGAAATTTTTCAAATCATTTGAATCGGCTGCGTTTAAATCATCAACATAACCAATTGTTTGCCAGCTGTATGGGTGAGCATAAGGGTAAATGGTTTGGTCTTGAATTTCTGGCAACATACCGTATCCATTGGCATAACGTTGGTCTTTTTCATTTTTTACTGTTGCTCTTTGAGTTTCAAATTTTTTATTAGTGAAAGCAGGTAATAAAAAACCCATTCTGTCAGCTTCTAACCACAATGCAGTTTCCAACATATTGCTAGGAACTGTTTCAAAATAGTTAGTTCTGTCACGGTTAGTAGTTCCGTTCATGTCTCCACCTGAACCTTGAACAATTTTAAAATGCTCTTCGTCTGCTACGTTTTGTGAACCTTGAAACATCATGTGTTCAAAAAAGTGGGCAAACCCAGTTCTTCTTGGTGTTTCTCTGTTTGAACCTACGTGGTAAGTAACTTCAACATGCACGATTGGATCACTGTGATCTTCGTTAATAATAACAGTTAATCCGTTAGGTAAACGGTATTTTTCGTAAGGAATAACAAGCTTTCCGGGCTGTGCTTCCACTTTTTTAATTAAAGTGGCTGTACTCTGAGCGTGTACAAAATTGGTAGCCATAAACAAGATGGCAATACTCATTGAATAAATCTTTTTCATTCTTATTGGTTAATTGTTTTATATTAAATAAAGTGGCAAATTAAAAACTAAATACAACTTTAGCCTCCATTTTGTCGTCAAAGTTAATAAATTATAAGATAAAACTAAAGAGTCAAACTTATATTTGCATAAATTCGAAAAACTTGCATAATAAATTCATTCTTTTTGGTTTACTATTTTTCTTTTGGTTTGTTCAAAATCCATTGAATGGCCAATCTAATGTTTTTAATGACGGCAAAGAATTTAGATTCTGTTTTCTAGACAATTATTTTACTTTCGAAAAAATTTCATTTGTAATTCATTCCAAAACCACTAGAAACAGAGTAACAATTAGATGCGCAACCTATACGGAGACCTTTAATTTGTGGGGTCGCGACACTCAAATAAACTATTTCAGAAGTTCTGGCACTCCCCTCGCCTCTGTATTTAATCCCAGTAGAAGTATTTTAATCACTGCAGTGGAACCTATAACTTTAATGGCTATGAATAATGCACTCAATAGCACGGACATGAGTTCTATTATTCCAACTGAAAAAATTCCTAATAACCCCGTTTATTATATCAATACTATTCGTGGTGACCAATCAATAGGCCTTTCTAACAACAGTTTATTTACCGTGGTGGCTTTAGAGGATGGCGTTAGAATCAATATTTTACCAACAGCTGACTCCAAAACTAGTTTGAGTAAAGACCTTTTGTTTCAAGTTACCTTAAACAAAGGTCAACTATACAGAGCGCAAGCACAAGACAGTCAATCTTTTGCAGGTACTAAAATTTGGAATACTTCGGGATGTAAAAAGTTCGCAGTATTCGAAGGTGCCATGTGTTCTTTTGTCGATTACAATAATACTTCATGCAGAGGGTGCGACCATTTATACAACCAAACCATTCCCCTTCAATATCTCGGAAATGAGTATACTACCATTCCATTTCAGGGCAATTTAGATGGTTACAATTACCAAGTTACAGCTACAGAAAATAATACCAATATTATTGTTGATGGCAATCTTGTGGCGATATTGAATGAAGGAGAAGTTTTGAAATCCAGGGAAGCGGCCAATAATTCTGTTTGTATTCAAGCAAACAAAAAAATATCTGTTTCTCAAATAATGAGAAGTGGAGGGTGCAATGGTCATCCCAACAGTTTAGGTAATCCAAGCATGATGGCTTTATTACCAAACAGTCAAATCACAACTCAAGTTGGCTTTAGCTATACCACCACTTCCAATATTTCAAACAACTCCTCCACTCCTAGTGAATTTTACTTGGGTATAGTTGCAGAAAAAGGGAAACTGTGGCAATTATCACTCAACAGTGTCCGAATAGATACCACTCGTTTTACAGAAAAATGCGGCAAAATGATAGGCACATTGTCTATGAATCCAAGTTTAAACTATTTTTTACAGTCCAAAACTGGATTTCATGCTTATTTATACGCAATGGGAAGAGACGAAAGTTATGCCACGGCATTGTCTAGTAACTTTACCAACAATGAAACAGAATTAACAGTAAGCGAAAATAAACTTTCATCATGCGACAGTTCATACCTATTTACGTTCAAAGCCCAATCAGACTCATTGGCCATTTACAATTGGAATTTTGGAGATGGTAGCAGCGCTGTAGGTGATTCTGTTAGTAAAAAATACAACAAGGTTGGTACCTTCAATTTAAAAGTGGCGATTCAATACCCTAACAATGCTGGTTGCAAACAAGATTCAATTTCTAAAACCATTGAGATTTACAAAAAACCATTTTTCGAACTTGGTAAAGATACTTTGATTTGTAAAGGGAAATTAATCACGTTTGAACCAAGTAATTTACCTAAAGCGACTTATTTATGGAGCAACGGTTCCACATCTAATAAGACAACATTGAATTCAAGTCAAAAAGTTTGGTTAAGGGTTACCGATTCCAATAGTTGTGTTTATTCCGATACCCTTCAATTAACTTTTATTTCTTGCGACTCGAATAATTTAGTTATTCCAAATGTGTTTACACCTTTCAAACTACAAAATGGAAATTCCCAAGGGGATGAATTTAATGACTTCTTTGAGGTCAAGATGATTGGATTCGACCAATTAAGAGGATTTATATACAACAGATGGGGAGAAATCGTTTACGAATTCACTTATCCTGAACAAGAGTTTTGGAATGGTTGTATTAATAATGACATATCAAGGCCTTGTTCAGATGGCACTTATTTTTACTTGTATGAATTCACCAATAGTACAACTAAGTTTACAAAAAATGCAAATGGAGTTGTAAGGTTAATCAGATAAATGGGCGCAAAAATAACTTCTAAATCTTTAGAAATTATTCTAAATGAAGCCTACGAGCGACATCATCAAAAGGGATTTATAGCGAATGACCCTATTTCTATTCCTCATTTATTTACACAAAAAGAAGACATTGAAATAATGGGATTTTTGGTAAGTATTCTTTCTTGGGGACAAAGGGTAACTATAATCAAAAACGCTCACCGATTGATTGAAATATTCGAAAACAAGCCTTTTCAATTTATAACACAACACCAAGACAAAGACATAAAAGCCTGTTTAGGTTTTGTTCACAGAACATTTAACGACACAGATTTATTGAGTCTTATTGGTTTTTTAAAAGATTTGTATTTAAACCATGGTGGATTAGAACAGGCTTTTTCGGGAGGGGTAAAGCCCAAAGACCTAAATGTTAAAAATGGGCTAAACCAATTTCGCAAAAGTTTTGAAATGAGTCCTTATTTTGTTAGTCGAACCAAAAAACACATTGCCTATCCCGACAGTGGAAGTGCGTGTAAAAGGCTTAACATGTTTCTGAGATGGATGGTTAGGAAGGATGACAAGGGGATTGATTTTGGACTATGGGAACACATAAAACCCTCACAATTGATTTGCCCTTTAGATGTGCATGTTATCAGACAAGCATTAAAATTAAATTTACTTAAAGAAGAAAAAACGAGTTGGGAAAATGCGGTTTATTTAACAGAAAGGTTAAAGAAGTTCGATCCGATAGACCCCGTCAAATATGATTTTGCTTTATTTGGAATGGGAGTCAACTAGCGTTCGAGTAATCTCAATTCGGATTTAAGTAGTTCAATCTCTTCTTTGAGCTTTAGTTGTTTGTCAGTTAAAGTATTGGTTTTGGCTTGTGCAGCTTCAGCTTCTTTTCTTTTCAAGTCTGCTTCAGTTGTTGAAGTTGCAATTTTAGACTTTTGTTTGATGTTCTTTTTTTCAAGATCTTGTTGTTTACTGAGGAGTTTGTTAACTTCCCTTTGACGACCTTTAACATCAAAATCGTCCATTTTCTTTTCGTTACGTCTAACTACTAAACTGTCATTATTAATCTCAATACGTTTTAATTGAATGTTTTGTTTATTAAAATCAATTTGCGATTGGTACTTATTGATTTTACTTTCATGTTTCAACTGAGATTTGTTTAATTTCTTAAGTTCCTTAACATTGTCTTTCGCATTCAAAATCAATTGTTTATTGACTTCTATTTCGGTTCGTTCGTTGATAATTTTATCACTCAGTTTACGGTTCGATTTACCTAGTTTTTTAATCAATTTGCGATTTGAAGAGATATTGCTGTTTTTAAATTTATTTTCATTTTGCAATTGATCGAGCGGAAACTCATTGATTTCTTTTTGTTGACTTGCAATGTTTAGTTTGGTTTGTTCAATTTCAGAAACCGTTAATTTAGACTGTTCATTGGTTTTAATAGCCGACTTTTCATCTTTAGCGGCTTCTTTATTATCAGTTTTAACAACACGTTTTAATTTTTCAATATCATCAGATACCTTTTGATATTCAGTTTGCAATTGGGAGATTTTAAGTTTTAAAGAATCAATATTTTGGGCTTTAATAACTTTTTCAATTTGTTTTTTTACATCCAAACACAAGGATTGAACCCCAATCATTTCTTTAAGAGAATTATTGGAATTAATCATTTTTTCTTCTGTCGCTACACATACTACAAAAGAAGAATCTTGACTTAAAAATATTCCATAAAGAGCACATTTTAAATCACTTATTAAAGGTAAACTCAAGTTAGTAAAGAATATCTCTTCCTCAGAATTAAACACAGGCACAAGTGCTGAATTTTTATCCGTCAATACTTCTGTAAGTCCTTGGAATGCAATCTCTTTATTTAAGTTTTTTACTTTAATTTTCAAACCACTTTGCATTCCCTTACTCATATTGATATTTACTTCGTTGAATTGGGCATAAGTAGTAAAGGTTAGGAAAATAAAAAAGAAGAGACTAATTGATTGAATAAATTTCATAAATATGTTGTTTAAAATACCAATGCAAATTTAAACATTTAAAATTAAAAAAAAGTATGGAAGACATTAAACTATTAACAAACAAACAATTCACAATAATCAATAAAAATATAAAGAAACTTTTTTCATTTACACCTTGTTTTATTGAACTTAAATGATATTTTTGCGTGCGTTTTCAGAAAATGCCTTACGCTATGGCCAAGACTATTAAATTAACCAAAGGATTCGACATTAAACTAGAAGGGGAAGCCCTTAGGTTTACGAAGAAGAATGAAATTTCAAGAAATTTCGCAATTAAACCCCTTGATTTCAAAGGGATTACACCAAAACTTATTGTAGAGCAAGGCTCTGAAGTAAAAGCAGGTGACCCACTTTTTTTTGCCAAAGAAAATGAACAATTGGTGTTCACTTCGCCGGTAAGTGGAGAAGTCATTGAAGTCAAAAGAGGCGAAAAACGTGTAATTCAGGAAATTGTTATTCTTTCTGATGCTCAGTCAAGTTACAAAGATTTTGGAACTGCTGACCCTAAACAATTGACAAAAGAAGAAGTTAGCAGCAAAATGTTAGCAAGTGGAGTTTGGCCTTTATTGCGTCAAAGACCCTTCAACAAAATTGCAGATGCCAATCATCCTCCACGTTCAATCTTTATCTCAGGTTTTGATTCAGCGCCACTAGGTGTTGATTACAACTACATTTTGAATGGACAATCCAAAGATTTTCAAGCAGGAATTGATGCGCTAACAAAATTAACTGAAGGAAAAGTATATCTAAACTTATCAAAAAGACTTAACAATTGTGATACGTTAGAGCATGCTCATGGTGTTGAAAAAACTTATTTTGATGGTCCACACCCAAGTGGCAATGTTGGTGTTCAAATTCACCACCTTGATCCCGTTATTACTAGAAATGATATTGTTTGGTTTATCAACCCACAAGATGTGTTAATTGTTGGTCGTTTGTTCAATACAGGAAAATACGATGCAAGAAAATTAGTTGCACTTGCTGGTTCAGAAGTTATAAACAAGCAATATTATGAAATGCTAATTGGTTCAAGTGTAAGCAGTATATTGGATCACAATGTTCAAGCAGGTAATCAAAGAGTAATCTCTGGTAACGTGTTAACAGGAAATAAAATAAGTGCTGATGGTTATTTAGGTTATTATGATAGTTTAGTTACTGTAATACCAGAAGGTGACGACGAAGAGTTTTTAGGATGGTTACTTCCATCATATCCACGTCCAAGTATTTCAATGACCATGCCTAGTTTTATTTTCCCTGAGAAAAAATACAAGGTAAACACCAATATGCATGGAGAGGAAAGAGCATTTGTTGTAACTGGTGATTACGAAAAAGTATTACCAATGGACATTATGCCATTGCAACTAATTAAAGCTTGTATGGCAAATGACATAGAGAATATGGAATCATTAGGATTGTACGAAGTTGGTCCTGAAGACATGGCATTATGTGAATTTATTTGCACATCAAAAGCCCCAATTCAAGAAATAATAGAATCAGGTTTAACATACTTAGAAAAAGAAGCATAATATATCCATGAATAAATTAAAAGAAGTCTTACATCGTTTACGCCCTGAGTTTAACAAGGGTGGTAAATACGAAAAATTAAGAAGCACTTTTGATGCCATTGACACTTTCTTATTTGTACCCGGCCATACAACCCATGGTGGTACACATATTAAAGATGGTATCGATTTAAAAAGAACGATGTTTACCGTCGTTATTGCTATGATTCCTGCCCTACTATTTGGTATTTGGAACGTTGGATACCAACATTTCAAAGCACTAGGAATTGAATCTACCCTACTTGACAACATGATAGAAGGGTCTATTGTGGTATTACCAATTGTTGCCGTTTCTTACATAGTTGGTTTGGCGGTTGAATTCATCTTTGCACAAATAAGAGGTCACCAAGTTAACGAAGGATTCTTAGTTACAGGTATGTTAATTCCATTGTGCTTACCTCCTTCTATTCCATTGTGGATGGTTGGAGTAGCTACTGCATTTACAGTGGTAGTTTGTAAAGAAGTATTTGGTGGCACTGGTATGAATTTATTAAATCCAGCTTTAACCGCCAGAGTATTTTTATTCTTTGCTTATCCAGCATACATGGCTGGTGAATATTTATCAAATGGTGACTTTTTATGGGTAGCTGCCAATAGAAACGATGCAGTTGATGGTTTTAGCGGAGCAACTTCATTAAGTTTATACGGTGAAGGAAAAGCGCCAACTGCTTCAATGTGGGAAATGTTTGTCGGTTTGGAACAAGGTTCCATTGGAGAAACCTCTGTTCTCGCTATCTTAATAGGTGCATTAATTTTAATACTTACAGGAATAGGTAGTTGGAGAATTATTGCTTCTGTATTCATTGGTGGATTTGCAATGGGATTAATGATGAACTCATTAAATGCAGGTTTACATTTAAACAATATCTACATGGCGGCTAATCCTTTGTCTCATTTATTAATGGGTGGTTTTGCTTTTGGAGCTGTTTATATGGCTACTGACCCAGTAAGTGCGGCACAAACCAATATTGGTAAAATCTATTATGGATTACTAATTGGTGCATTCACTGTTGTATTAAGAGTTTGGAACCCTGCGTATCCAGAAGGTATGATGTTGGCCATATTATTGTTCAATGTATTGGCTCCACTTATCGATTATTTTGTAATAGATTCTAATAAAAAAAGGAGGTTAGCCCGTGTCAAATAAAAATTCAAACGTATACATTATACTATACACATGTATAGTAACCTTAGTTTGTGGTACAGCATTATATTTGGCTGCATCAATACTAAAACCAGCTCAAGATGCCAATATTGAATTGGATAGAAAGAAAAAAATCTTGGCTACCATTATTAAATTAGACGAAACTTGGACTCCAGAGAAAGTTGAAGCAACCTACAACAGCAGAGTAAAAGGCTATGTGGTTGATTTTTCAGGCAAAGTAGTTGAAGGTAAAAATGTAGTTGATATTAACGTAGACGCTGAAAATAAAAAACCAGCGAAAGACCGTTTATATCCTGTTTTTGAAATCTCATCTGAATCAAATCCAAACGAAACAGAATTCTTTGTTTTGGCTAGTAGTGGAAAAGGGTTATGGGATAAAATATCTGCCTACATTTCATTGAAAAAAGATTTATCGACTATCAATGGTATCGTATTTTCTCACAAAGCAGAAACGCCTGGTTTGGGTGCTAGAATCACTGACGATGAAGCTGTTTACAGCAGATATGCAGGAAAAAGCATCTTTGAAGGTGAAACCTTAGTTCCTGTTGTAATGAAAAAAGGTGAAGGAAACGATTATTCTAATGATCCACATGCTGTAGATGGATTAAGTGGTGCAACTAAAACAGCAATAGGAGTTAACGACATGTTAGCTGACTATTTGAGTGCTTACGAACAATTTATTAAATCAAAAAAATCAAAAATCTAATTATGAGTACAACAACTGCACAACCCGTTGTAAAAGAAAAAAGAGAATCATTGTTCTCTAAAAAGAATAGAAAATTATTAACTGACCCTCTTGATGGAAACAACCCAGTAACAGTTCAAATTTTAGGCGTTTGTTCAGCATTAGCTGTTACAGTAAAATTAGAACCTGCATTTTGGATGTCAGTAGGATTAACTTTTGTTACTGCATTTTCTAATTTGTTTATTTCTATTTTAAGAAATACAATTCCTTCAAGAATCAGAATCATTGTTCAATTGGCTATCGTTTCATTGTTTGTAATTTTAGTTGACCAAATTTTGAAAGCTTATGTCTATGATATTTCTAAAACACTTTCTGTATTTGTTGGTTTAATTATTACCAACTGTATTGTAATGGGACGTTTAGAAGCATTTGCAATGGCAAACAAACCAATTCCTTCATTTATTGATGGTATTGGAAATGGATTAGGATACGGATTAATATTAATGGTTCTTGCATTTTTCAGAGAAATATTGGGTTCAGGTTCATTATTTGGATTCAAAATATTTGAAGCAGCAGGTATTCCATTTATTGGTAACGGAGTAATGATGATTCCAGCTGGTGCTGCAATCCTTATTGGACTATTAATTTGGGCTCAAAGAGCAAGAAACGGTTACAGAGAAACAGAATAAATAACTTTTTAAAAAAAACATTATGCTTATTGCAAATTCATTAATTAATATAGCTGTTAAATCGATTTTTATCGATAACATGATATTCTCAGTGTTTCTGGGAATGTGTTCCTACTTGGCTGTTTCTAAAAAAGTATCTACTGCTTTTGGTTTAGGTATGGCCGTAATATTCGTACTTGGTTTCACTGTTCCTCTTAACTGGGCTATTGAAAAGTTTTTTCTTAATCCAGGTGCTATGGAATGGATAAACCCAAGCTTTGCAACTCTTGATTTAAGCTTCCTATCCTTTATTGTGTTTATTTCAGTTATTGCTGCATTTACACAATTAACAGAAATGGCAGTTGAAAAATTAAGCCCTGCTTTGTATTCTACTCTAGGTATATTCTTGCCACTTATCGCTGTTAACTGTTCAATATTAGGAGGTGCCTTGTTTATGAGTCAAAAAGGATTCACAAACGTAGGTGAACCTATTGTATACGGCTTAGGCTCAGGTATTGGATGGATGATTGCTATCGTTGCACTTGCTGCTATCAGAGAAAAACTTAAATACAGCGATGTTCCTGCTCCTTTAAAAGGTTTAGGTATCACTTTTATCATCGTTGGTTTAATGGCATTCGGGTTTTTAAGTTTTATGGGTTTCGAATTAAAATAATAGAACGAACATGATTTTAAATATATTATTAGACATTGATACTACTTCTTTAATTTTATCAGGAGTAGTTCCAACCGTTGTTATTTTAGCATTGGTTTTAGTCCTCATTTTTGCTGCCAAATACTTGGTTCAACAAGGGGATGTACAAATTGTGATTAACAATGAAAAAACAATTACTGTAGCTGCAGGTGGCACTTTACTTACAGCGCTTGCTAACGAGAAAATATTCTTACCATCTGCTTGTGGTGGTGGTGGAACTTGTGCCATGTGTAAATGTGTTATTTCTGAAGGTGGTGGAGACATTCTTCCAACAGAAACTGGTCACATTAACAGAAAAGCTCAAAAAGAAGGTGTTCGTTTAACTTGCCAAGTAAAGGTTAAAAACAACATGAAAATCCAAATTCCTGATGAGATTTTTGGTATTAAAAAATGGGAATGTGAAGTGGTTTCTAACTACAACGTTGCCTCATTTATTAAAGAATTTGTTGTAAAACTTCCTGAAGGTGAAAATTTACACTTCGAAGCAGGCGGATACATTCAAGTGGATGTTCCTCAGTGTGAAGTTGCTTTCAAAGACATGGACATCAGACCATTACCTGGCGACCCTGCTGGTGATGATAAGTTCAAACCAGATTGGGATAAATTCAAATTGTGGGACTTGAAAATGAAAAATCCTGAACCAATCTTCAGAGCTTATTCAATGGCCAACCACCCTGCTGAAGGAAATATTGTAAAACTGAATATTCGTATTGCTACGCCGCCTTGGGACAGAGCTAAAAATGCTTGGATGGATGTAAACCCAGGTATTTGTTCTTCTTATGTGTTTGGTTGCAAACCGGGCGATAAAGTAACCATCTCAGGTCCTTATGGTGAGTTCTTTATTAAACCGACTAAAGCAGAAATGTTATACGTTGGTGGTGGTGCTGGTATGGCTCCTTTGCGTTCACACTTATTCCACTTATTCCATACCTTGAAAACAACAGATAGAACTGTTACTTACTGGTACGGTGGTAGAAGTAAACGTGAGTTGTTTTACATCGATGAATTTAGAGCGATTGAAAAAGAATTCCCTAACTTTAAATTCCATGTGGTATTAAGTGAACCAATGCCAGAAGACAATTGGGTTAACAAAAAAGATGTGAACGACCCTGAGGGTGATGGATTCACAGGATTTGTTCATAACGCCGTTATTAATGAATATTTGGCTAAACACAAATCACCTGAGGACATTGAGTTCTATTTCTGTGGACCACCAATGATGAACCAAGCTGTTATCAAAATGTGTGACGATTGGGGTATTCCTAAAGAAAATGTTGCCTTTGACGACTTCGGAGGATAATAACTCCCCTACTTTATATAAAAAAGTCCATCACTACGATGGACTTTTTTTTTGGAATTCAGATTGGTATAAAAATTAACTAAATATCCTCAACGACCATTTACACTTTTCACTAAAATATTCTCTAATCAAATCCGTTATATTTGCATAAAGATGTTTGAGTTGAAGAATAGGATTTTATGAAAAAAAAACGAATAAAATAATGTCATCTAAGTGGCAATAGGCATCAAACAAATTATATAATATAGTAAAACGAAATGGAAAACTTTAAAATTAAAAAATTTATATACATTTTGATAATCATTGTGTTTCCATTGAAAAGTTATGGGCAAACATTTGGATTTGATGTTTACAATCGTGGGAATGAACACCATAGTTATTATTATTTCCACGATTATAACTACTGGAATAGTATTTATGAGCTAGAATCACATTCTGGAGGTTTTAATTTTTGTGAAAAATATTCAAAAGATAATTATACAGATGGTGTAAAAGATTATAATAATCCAACGTTTAATTATCAATACAGATCGCAAGGTTGTTATAGAGAAAGGTTAAAAGCAATTACTTTTTATATATATAAATTTAATGATTTTGAAAAATTGGTAGACTTAATAGATTATTTCCCTAATCTTGTAAAAATAAACATAATAGCACCTTCAGATTTTAAATTTAAAAAATTGCCAGATGAGTTTGTAAAGTTTAATAAAATTTCGGCACTAGCAATTAATGCCAATATTGAAAATTTAACAAATATTTCTCAGTTAAAAAACCTAGAATATTTGCAAATAGCCTCTGATAGTTTGAAGACTATACCAATATCATTGAATCAATTAAAAAAATTAAAATATTTATATCTAATGGGTAATTTGTGTTTTGATGAATATCTTTATGAATTGAATAATTTTAAAGAAAATATATACAGTAAAAACGCTGCTTTGTCATTCTCTCCTGAAATAAATTATGTTTCATTCAAGAATGCAAACCCTTTACACATCAAAGAATTTAAAATAGATTACACTCATTTAAAAAGTCTTTATCTAAATATTTCAAAGCCAATTAATTTTAAAAGAGCAAATCAAGGAAGTAAATATTTTGATTTTTTTTATGTGTCATCTAAAGCTATTTTTCATCCTAAAGATAATATTGTAGTAGATGTATTAATTTTAGATAAAAAAAGTGAATATGAAAATTTAACTATAAATAATTTAATAACCGATTCAATTGATTTAATAAATGAATTAAAGAATTGTAGAATAAATAAAATAACGAGTTATTACGATTTTTCAATGCCCAATAGCTTACCTATAATAGAAATAATTAATAAATCTAATAACCAATGGAATAAACTATACTTTATTCAAACATTTGATACAATAAAAAACCCATCCATAGATTTAAAAGGGTACTATGACAAAATAGTTGACCAAAAAAAAGAAAAGATTAGATTTGGAAGAAGCTACAAAACATTTAAATTTCATTATCTAAGAAGCGTTATAAAATTAATTGTTCAAAAAAACGAAACGTTTAAAAATGAATTCAATAAATTTAAAAATATATGTATTTTAGATTCATTAACAATAACTCATTCAAATTCAAAAATTAGTTTTTC
The DNA here is from genome assembly GCA_040403495.1 of Bacteroidia bacterium. Lineage (GTDB taxonomy): Bacteria > Bacteroidota > Bacteroidia > NS11-12g > UBA955 > JABMMZ01. The sequence continues at coordinate 5,263 of JBBAKM010000037.1, read as the reverse complement.
AAAAGTTAACTTTGTAAATATTTTAAATATTGAATCTAAAACGAAGCTCAAACATTCAAAACTAAAGTCTAATGTTCTACCAATTATAGACAGTATGTTTATTAAAACTTACCATCCTTCTTTTAAGCATGCAAGTATAAATTTTTTGCAGATTGATTCGTTATCTGATTTAAATCAACTACAATTAAATAATTCAATTAGAGTTTTAAAAATATTAAAGATTTCAAAAGACATTGATACTGTTAAATTAATAACTTTAATAAATGGATTAAACTATATAGAAACAGTTAATTTGCCTTTTATAAAAAGTGTTTCTAAAATTAATTTAATAAATGCAAATATTATTTTAGAATTAGAATTGGATTATTATATTAAATATATTGATTTACTTCAAAACAGAAAATTACTAATTACATATAATTATCCTGACGAGATAAAACTAATTAAATATTTCAATCCAAATGTTACATTAAAATGAAGAGCTTACACAATACCTGTTCAAAAAACCCTTTCCAACAAATGCAATTCTAAACAATAAAAAAAGATAATGAAAGACTGGGCAAGGTTTTTTTTAGACAAAAAGTATTGGTTAATTGTCCTTTTACTATTTTATCACTCAAATTTATTCAGCCGAAGTGATTTCTTTAATTCCGATTCCACCCAAAAATTAAAAGTTATCGTATTTTACAAATGGGGTAAACCTGATTTTGCCGATTCAGAAATTTATAAAAAATGCGAAGATTCCATTCAAAACAAGTATGGATTTAAGTATGAAAGAGTTGGAGGCTGTATAGTTCGTTATTCTGAGTTAATAAAATGGAATTGGCATAACAGAAGAGCTGTAAACGCCATGAGAAGAAGGCATGGAAAGCAATGGTATGAAAATTATAAGTCAGACTTAAATAACTGTTGTTCTTTAAAATAAACATCTCTTATCCTAGCATTGAGATTTCACAACATTAAAAAGACCTCATTCTACTTGAAATTGACTGATTAACTCCACTTATTTCAACAATTTTCACTTTTTTTTCAATTGTGTTACTTTGCTTATTTCAATATTCAAAATTTAATTCTTAATTTGCAGCATGAATCAAGAGATAGAAAATGTTGAATGTTTAATTATAGGAAGTGGACCTGCTGGATTTACAGCAGCCATCTATGCTGCTAGAGCTGATATGAAACCGGTGATGTATGAAGGATTACAACCGGGTGGTCAATTGACTATTACTACCGATGTAGAAAATTACCCGGGCTATCCCGATGGTATTATGGGACCTGAAATGATGGATAATTTCAAAAAACAAGCGGTTCGTTTGGGAACTGATGTGCGTTATGGATTAATTACGAAAGTTGATTTTAGCCAACGTCCCTTCGTTTGTATTGCCGATGAAACCAAAACAATAGTGGCTCAAACTGTTATTATTGCTACTGGTGCAAGTGCCAAATGGCTCGGCATACCAAGTGAACAAAGATTAAATGGCAGTGGTGTTAGTGCTTGTGCTGTTTGTGATGGCTTTTTTTACAGAGGTAAGGATGTTGCCATTGTTGGTGCAGGTGATACTGCTTGTGAAGAAGCGAGTTATTTAGCAAAATTATGTACCAAAGTTCACATGATTGTTAGACGTGATGAATTCAGAGCTTCTAAAGCCATGCAACACCGTGTTTTAAATACACCCAATATTGAAGTACACTTTAACTCAGAAACCGACGAAATACTTGGCGACCAAGTAGTAACTGGCGTTAGAATAAAAAACAATGTGGATCAAAGCACCAAAGAAATTGAAGTTTCAGGTTTCTTTGTGGCCATTGGTCACACGCCTAATACCGGCATTTTCAAAGGTCAGTTAGACATGGATGAGCAAGGTTATTTAATAACTAAACCTGATTCCACCTACACAAATATTCCGGGTGTATTTGCTTGTGGAGATGCCCAAGACAAAATATACCGTCAGGCAGTTACTGCTGCAGGAAGTGGCTGTATGGCTGCCTTGGATTCCGAACGTTGGTTAGCGGCACAAGATTAATAAAACCATGTCCACCCCTCCTATTCATTTAGCAGAAGCTCAAGAATTAGTAGATGCATGGATCAAAAAACATGGCGTTCGCTATTTTAATGAGTTAACAAATATGGCAATATTAATGGAAGAAGTGGGTGAATTAGCTCGCATTATTTCCCGTAAATACGGCGAACAATCTTTCAAAGAAAGTGACAAAAAACATGATTTGGGGGATGAAATGGCCGACGTACTATGGGTTCTAATCTGTTTGGCTAATCAAACAGGAATAGACCTTAATGCTGCATTTACTAAAAACATAGAGAAAAAAACCAATAGGGACCATCAAAGACATCTAAACAATGAAAAGTTGAAATAAAAATCAACCTTATTTTTTATCATGTTAATCCTTAAATTTGCATTTAAAATATGACCACTTACGAAGCCATTATTGGTTTAGAAATACACATACAATTACTGACAAAAAGTAAAGCTTATTGCAGTGACTTAGCGGAATACGGTGCATTACCTAACACCCAAGTTAGTCCCATTTCATTGGCCCACCCGGGCACCCTCCCTAAACACAATAAAGAGGTTATCGAAAAAGCGATTATGATGGGATTGGCACTAAATTGTAATATCACTCGCAACAACCGTTTTGATAGAAAAAACTACTTTTATGCCGATTTGCCTAAAGGTTACCAAATAACGCAAGACCAAACTCCCATTTGTACAGGTGGTTTTGTAAGCATCAAAAACAAAGATGGTCAAGAAAAATCCATTCGTATTACTCGCATACACATGGAGGAAGACAGCGGAAAAAGTATGCACGACCAAGACTTAAATGACACTTTGGTTGATTACAACCGTGCAGGTGTTCCTTTGATTGAATTGGTTAGTGAACCTGACCTAAGAAGCGCTGAGGAAGCCTATGAATATGTCAGTGAAATGAGAAAATTAGTGCGTTATTTGGGGATTTGCGATGGTAACATGGAAGAAGGTTCTTTGCGTTGTGATGCCAACGTTTCTATTCGCCCTGTGGGAACTACTACTTTTGGAACTAAGGTTGAAATAAAAAACATGAACTCTATTTCAAATGTGAAAAGAGCCATAGAAAGTGAAATAATCAGACAAACAGAATTACTGAACAGTGGTCAAACCTTTGTATCGGAAACCCGTGGATTTAATGCTTTGAAAGGACAAACTTTCAGTATGAGAACCAAGGAAGCTGCCAATGATTACCGCTATTTCCCTGAGCCTGACCTACCTCCGTTTATTGTAAGCGAAGCCTATTTACAACAACTTACAGAAAGCTTACCTGCCCTTCCTCACCAATTGTACAACCGTTTAAAAAATGAGTTGTCTCTTCCTGAATATGATGCAAAAACCATTACTGAGGACAAAGATTTAACCAATTACTTCCTGAATATTACAGAACACACTAGCAATTACAAATCGGCGGCTAACTGGACTTTGGGAACGATAAAATCCTATTTGAATGAACAAGCCATGGATATTAATGACTTTCCATTGGATGCCTCTAAAATTGCGGAACTTATTTCATTGATAGACCAAGACAAATTGAGTAATAGCAGTGCCAGTCAACTTGTTTTTCCTGAATTAGTCAAAAATCCAAATGAATCAGTCCTTTCAATAGCCGAAAGACTTAATGTTATTCAAACCAATGATGTCAACCTTATTTCGGGTATCATTGCGGAAGTATTGGCCAAATATCCTGACAAAGTAGAGGAATATAAAAACGGGAAAAAAGGTCTTTTAGGGCTGTTTGTAGGTGAAGTGATGAAAGCAAGTAAAGGTAAAGCAGATCCCAAAACTGTTAATACCGAAGTCATTAAAGCACTTTCTTAGTTTCATAAATTGGAATTTAATTTGACAATCAAATTCTAAATATTCCCAACTTGTATTCTATCCCTTTTAGAATTAAAACATTTTAATGCTTTGAAAAAGAGCAAAAAGTAATATTTTTGTTTACTTAATTATCATTTTAAATACAGCTTCATGGCACAAAATAAGACGACTTATACCAATCAAGATGTTACTGATTTTATAGAATCATTTGCTCAAAATGAATCAAAAAAAGAGGACAGTTATGCATTGATTTCTATTATGCAATCTATTTCGGGTTTTGAGCCCAAAATGTGGGGCCCTAGTATCATTGGTTTTGGAAACTACCATTACCAATACGAAAGCGGTCATTCAGGAGATGCGCCACTAATTGGTTTTTCACCCAGAAAAGCGGCAATTTCTCTCTATGTATTTTCAGGATTAGAGGAGCACTTACCTTGGTTAGAAAACCTAGGAAAATTCAAAATGGGAAAAGCTTGCCTTTATGTCAACAAACTTTCTGATATTAATATTGATGTGTTAAAATCTTTGATGACCAAATCAATTAATTTTCTGAAAGAACGCTATCCTAACGGTTAATTTCCTATTGGATTAGACCTCTTTATCCATTTTATCATTGCTACAAAAGCTAAAATATATCGCCAAAAACAAGCTCTCTTTTTATTCAATAATTAGCTTTACTATAGCAACATTGTGTTTACTTTGGGTATTGATTTACAATCACTTCCCTTTGTTTACAGCAGACAGTAGCGCTTACATTGAACATGCTTTTAACAACAAAATACCCGGCGATAGACCCGTTTTTTACAGTTGGTTTATCAAATCTATTTCTATTTCAAATTCTTTATGGTGGACCGTTGTTTGTCAAGCTTTAATTCTTGCCTTGCTACTTGGTCAATTCATCTCTTGTTTTTTTCCTCAATTATCGCCTAAACACAAACTCTTTATAATTGCGGCTACTAGCTTGTTAACTCAAGCACCTTGGTATGTGGCACAAATAATGCCCGACCTGTTTACACCCATTTTAGGCTTGTCTGTTCTTTTGTTTTTAAACACAACTGATAAGAAAAAAATGGTCCTTTATGGTTTCTTTATACTTTTGAGTATAATTAGTCACAACTCGAATTTAATTTCGGGTTTAGTCTTTATTGTCATTCTATTTATCATTAATCTTTTTAGGAATCATTATCGACTTTCGTTAAAGCGATTTATGATGGCAATGGCATTGTGCTTAAGTTCATGGTTAATCGTTTGCTTTACAAATTACAAAGCAGGCAATGGGTTTACTCCTAACCACTTAAGCCATATCTATTTAATGGGGAAACTTTCAGAAAACGGCATCCTCAAAACTTATTTAGATGACAAATGCTCGACCCATTCTTACAAAATATGTCCTTATCGTT
>JBBAKM010000036.1:0-22702 GCA_040403495.1 Bacteroidia bacterium | reverse complement strand
TATGAGAAAAAATATTGGGGCAGAGAAGGTGAAGTTAACTTCTGTTTTATGTTGAATGAACTAAAAAAAGAAGAACAAGAATCTTTTATAATTCAATCTAAAAATCTGCTTACAAATTCAACACGTGTTCGATTCAAAGAAACAAATTCTCAAGAACCAAAGAACTAATAGTATTTGACCCGGGGTATATTCAATTTAAAATAGTTAAATCAAAAGGGAAACCATGATAAAATGTAAATGCATCATCATATTTTCAGCAATGATTTTCTCTTGTCTGTCTTACGCTCAAGTTGTTATTAAGCAGAATGACTTTTCATCAAAAAATGTTTTAGCACAAATCTTTGATGGAGAATTTCAAGAGGAATTTGAGGTCCAGAAATGGCCTGTTTCTAAAACACAAGCCTTAGAGTTGGCTTCCTATCTTGATGCGAATCAAAATGCTTATACAATTATTGATACGATAATCTCCTCGCGTATTGATTCGGTCAACGTTCAAATTGTTGTTCTTAAAACCATGCTAGTAGATTCCACAGGTTGGATTCAAGACTGTATGGGTTGTCCTCCGCAAATTGGAATAGCCTATTTTACCGAAAACAATGGAGCATTTGAATTAATGTCTTTTCATTTAAACCTTTTAGTAAATGGGCATGGATACAATATTCCAAAATCTAGGATTGAGCAAATCGGCCCTTCCAAATTCGCATTTGTATTAACAGAAGAAATAATGCAAGATCAAGGAAGAGAATACTGGTATGACATGTCAAATGATTTTCATGCTTTCTTAACCTATGATTACCTATCATTAATCCTTGCTGAGCAATCAAGTATAGTTGAAAATTCAATAGAAATCGTTCTAACAGAAAATGAATTGTATGATTTCATGTTGAATACTATGATAACACCAACAGATGCTTTGGATACAGTCAAAGCATCCAAAATAAAACCAATAAAAACGAAATTAATCTATAACAATACTGACGTGATGCAACATGTCCAGTTGCCCTTTGGGTATTCAATACAACCGAAATAAATATTTATAAATACCGTCTTAATCTTTATTCAAATTATGAAGCTCATTTATTTAATTACCATTGTTTCTTTTCTTTCCTTTTTAGAAGTATCGGCACAATCAGTTTTACCGGGTTATTACATCATCAATAGCACTGCAGAATATTCTATAGCTTTTCCTGGTGGAAAAGATTTTTACGAGTATAACAGTGGATGTATTCATCAGTACGAAATCGACGAGTTACATATGGGTGCCGGTGAAGTTGTTGCCGTTTTTGAATTTTCTAAAGGAAAGTACTATTGCTTCGACCCCAATGGAAGAATGCTTGTTATCCAAGGAACCAACTGTTTAACTGCTGCTCCTATGTCACCTGGTGCTGGAGTAGGACTGATGTTAGGGACAATTTCACTAATCGATGGCACTGAACTTTCTGAGGGTTCTTATGTCTGGATAATGGGGCAAAATGTGGCGAATTCAACTATCAAAATCCAGATTGCTGATGGTGCAACTTTAGATATACCCCAAGACAAGATTATGTTGTACGGCGCATTTATAAAAAATGCCATGAAGGACCAGCCATTTAGAAAAGTGGATTAATTTGTTGGGTTAATGTAAGTATTGCCTAGTATGCGGCCTGAATTAACTCAACTATTGTTAGATGTCGAGCGCTATGAGGAAAGGGCGCTATCTTGAGAATAATTTTTACTAGATTTGGTTGTATGAAAATCAAAAATCTTTTAGCAGTTGCAGGTTTCTTGCCAAAACTTTTATTTCTTGTATTCATGTGTAATCAAGGTTATTCTCAATGCGATATTCGAACAACATATGATAAATTTACTAAAGTCACTAAAAAAACTCTGAACCAATCTCTTAGGATAGACAACAAGATATCAACTGCCTATATATCTTTGACTTTATATGTAGGAGGTAGCCTTGATTTTAACGTTTACGTTCAGGAGACGTTTCTTGAAAAAGAAGAAATCTATAATTTTTCACAAATTACAATTCTATTCACAGATGGTTCGACTTTTAATATCGGTGATGAATATGATCTCTTATATTTAAATCCTGGTGTCGTTAATCACAAAGCACAAATAATTGCGTTGAAAACAAAAAAAGTTGAAGCAATTCGTTTAAATAAAAATGGAATTAACTATGACTATGATTTGCCGTCAAATCTCCAAGATTATTTCATGAAGAACATCCCATGTTTGTTTAATTAAACAACATAGTTTTAATTATTCAGATTACATATTTTTAGTAAAACATCTAAATATTTAATTCATCGATTCTTGTATTTTCAACTCATGAAACGATTCAGTTTTCAGATTTTCTAAAAGTTGGTCAAACGTTGAAACACAGTCATGATAAAGACTACCAAAGCGAACAAATACCTCCATATCTCCCGGAGTATTTTCATAAATCCTTCTTATTAAACCGCTTGCCATATCATCACCAATCATTTCTTTGATACGATAATCAAGGCTGTACGCAATGTTATAACGCCCCATGCTGTCACAACCTAAAGAAAGGAAGCAAAATGGTGTTGCGCACTGTAGAATTGTTGATTTTATCTTTGGATCTTTTGTCATATTGCTTTCAATCCGACTTCTTAAGTATTCGTCCTCAAGAAAACCTTGAATTCTATCTACGCTGATTAAAATGCTATTGTAAGCCGTTTGTAATCGAACATTTCGTGCTTTCACAAAATCTGGTGCTCCGGCTTCATTTTCTAAATTATGATTCATATAATGTTGGATTGTATTTGTCTTACGCAATTAAATGTGAGTTCTCTAAAAATCAACCTCTCCTTCCTCTCCAAAAGTAATATTCTTCTGCCCCCATTCAAACATAGCCTCTAAAATCGGCATGATGGTTTCGCCTTTTTCGCTGATGAAATACTCTACACGTGGTGGGATTTCAGCATAAATTTTCCTGGTGATGAGTCCGTCTTTTTCTAACTCTCGTAATTGCTTGGTGAGCATTTGTTTGCTGATGTCATGAATGCCCTTGTTCAGTAATCCAAAACGGTTGATTCCGAGTTGAATAAGAAATAATATGTTGGGTTTCCACTTACCACCTATAGTTGAAAGGGTATATTCTATGGGTGAAGCTGATCTTATTTGAATTTTTTCCATTTTTTATTTTTCATAAACAATTGAAAATCAATAATAGTCACAAAATATTGTCTAGGTAATAAAAATATAACTACTTGCAAAAGTAAGACTTAATGAGAAACCTTTGAAAAAATAAAAGTTATGGAAAAAGTAATGAATGTAACAAACGAAAATTTTAATGAAGTAGTATTGAACTCAACTGTCCCGGCCTTGGTTGATTTTTATGCAGAATGGTGTGGCCCTTGTAAGCAGCTAAGTCCTATTTTAGATCTTCTTGCCGATGATTATAAAGATTTAATTTCTGTATTCAAGATAGATGTTGATGTCAAGATAAATAAAGCAATTTTAGATAAATACTCTATTAGAAGTATACCTGTTATTTTGCTCTTCAAAAATGGAGAGGTATTCGAAAAAAAGATAGGAGCAAGTTCTGTTTCAGTATATAAATCAATGATTAATAAGGCGCTTGATGTCTAATTTCTCAAGAATCTAAAACTCGCTCATGTCTCAATATGCAACCAAAGATTCATGGAATATTACATCCATGGATAGCCCTAAACAGATAGCCTGCTTTCTTATGTTTGACGAACACGAATTTCAGCGCATTAAATGGGGGTACGTTCCTACACAAATGGAAGAGAAATGGTTTGCATATTTTGAAGACAGTTGGTTATACCTGCATCGGTCATGGACTGGCTTTGAAATGTACAAAGCAGAAATTGTTTTGGCTGATGGGTCTTATGTGATCAACTCTTTCTGTATCGAGCGCAACCCTGAAAAGTATGCTAATACGAATGATGAAGTCGATATTCAAACTTTTTGCTTCTTGATTGCCAGAATGCTTTTACAAATCGACGTTTCGAAATTAAAAACCAAACAGGTGTTGAAGGAAGAGATTGGGATAATTGATGCATGGTCAAGGTATGGAAATTTATTACTCAAAGCGCCTCAAAGGAATATTGCCAATAAAATCAAATCCGCCCTCTTCGGAGTCGCAGTAGGCGATGCTTTAGGTGTACCCCATGAATTTTCTTGTCCTGAGGACCTCCGAGAAAACCCGGTTACCGACATGGTAGGTTTTGGGACTTACAACCTTCCTGCCGGCACGTGGTCTGACGACAGCTCTCTTACTTTCTGTTTGGCCGAATCTTTATGCAGCGGTTTTAATACTGACCACATGGGCGAATTATTCGTCAAATGGTACTACCAAGACTACTGGACTGCCACTGGCGAAGTGTTTGACATCGGTATTGGCACACGAAACGCCCTTTACAAAATCAAAAACGGAACCAAGACTGAATTTGCTGGCGGCTGCGATGAAAAAGACAACGGAAATGGCTCTTTGATGCGCATCTTACCGCTCGTTTTCGCAATTCAAAATTTACCCATCGAAGAGCGCTTTGAGCGGACTAGGCAAGTCTCAGCAATCACCCACGGCCATGTCCGGGCAGTCATGGCGTGTTTTTATTATTTGGAATTTGCAAAGCAACTCATTGAAGGAAAATCCAAATTTGGCATTTTCAAAGACCTCCAAACCACCTTGCCTTCATTTTTCAAAAGCGAAGGAATCGAAAGCACCGAACTTGCTCACTTTGACCGCCTACTTCAAAATAACATTGCCGACTTACCACTTTCTGAAATCAGAAGTGGGGGATACGTGATTGAAACTATTGAGGCTTGTATTTGGTGCTTATTGACCACTGATAATTACAATGAGGCGGTTCTGAAGGCTGTTAATTTAGGCCACGACACAGATACAACTGCAGCAGTAACCGGCGGGCTTGCTGGGTTGTTGTATGGTTATGATATGATCCCGAAGGAGTGGGTAGAAAAGTTGGCGAGGGTGGGGGAGATTGAGGAGCTAGCGACACGATTCACCACATATACAGATTATAACTTATCAGTTTGACCAAACAAGCTTTTCCAGGTGTTTGTTTTTCTTTAGTTTTACCGTGCATTTCAACCCCATTATTGATGAAACATATATTTTTTGCAACAGTTTTTAGCGTGTTTTCAGTTTATTTTTCCTTTGCTGAACAAATAACACTTTTCAATTCTTCTGGCGTTGCAACGGCCTACATTGATACAGATGATGGTTTGACAATTTATCTTTGGAATGGAACTCCAGTGGCATACTTGGTTACAAACGGAGATTCATTTCATATTTATGGTTTTAATGGTAAACATTTAGGTTGGTATGAGGATGGAATAGTCCGTGATCATAGTGGTTACGCTGTTGGGTTTCAAAAGGGAGCAACTACAGTATTTACACAATATGAACCCTACAAATCGTACAAGCAATATAAGCCTTATAAATCCTACAAGGAATATGCGCCTTATAAACCTTACTATCGCACTAATTTCTCTAATGAATCCTTATCTCTTTTTCTATCAAAGGGTCAAGGCTAGAATGGACAATATTTTTTCAAATTATATAGGTTTAAGATGAGAGCATCCATCATACTAATTTTCTTCTTGGTTTCCTTGAGTCTTCAGGGACAAAAATTAATTAGTTTTCCATTTTTGAACCGAGATGAATTGGGACCATGTCCTGTTTGTGAAATAAAGGATTCAAACGACATAAATTACCTAAGCAATTTTGAGCATATCCTAGATGAAAAGTTTGGAAAGACAGAAGAAAACCAAGAACTGTATTTACGTAAAATTGAATTTGTTGAAACTATTTTGAAGCAAACATCCCTTACAACTGCTGTTCGGATTAAATTGCTGAATACAGTAATAGATTGGTACTGCCTAAACGTAATTGATAATTATGATGAAGCCTTAGAATGGGGCTATGAAGATTCGTCATATACAGTTTATAATAATGCGTTAGCCTCAGCAAATGAGTTAATTAACTTTGCTGGCCCTCTTAAAATAATTCAACTGTATGATGAAATTCTTGCTATGCCCTTAGATGATCTTTCGATGAATTATTACAGAAATTTAAAACTTGCATATTGTGCACAGTCAAGAATAATCAAGTTGGTTAACGATAGGGATACAGATTGGATGAATACAAGAACATTACCTCAAAATTTATTAGGAGATGAAAGAGAGGTTGCTCTAAATTTTTTAAACACAATAAACGAGACCGACTTTAATCCGTTTACAGTGTATAGAGCAATTAGCCCTGGAATAAACACCTCTTTTGGTAAAGAGTTTTGGTATGGTTTTGAATTGTCATATAGTCCACGTAAGGAGTTTTATAACCCATTAACTGTTAGACACCCCTTCTTGGGATATAAAACAGGCTATCGTGGATCACTTTTGGGTATCAAACTACTTGTAAATCCAGATTTAAGTAAAAAAGATTTACTATTTACCGTTATGGATTACCATCTTACTGATTTCATATATATGAATCCATTTCAGTTTGGTTGGCATTTGTTGGGGCAAAATAATATGAAGATGTTTGGACGTGCTGAATTTGGAATCCATTATAGTATTTTCACATTGTGCTACAGTTACAATATGACATTTGATGAGGAATTACGACCATTCACCGAAAAACATATGGTGAACTTCACAGTTTCATACCCCTTGTTTAAATTAGGCTCGTTTTATTAAACTTGGTAGATTAAATGTTAATTGTTAGCTTTTTTTGTCCGGAAAAGCTTTAATATCCCTCCCCAAAATTCCACCTACAACTCCTTGATGCGTAAACCAACCCATCTTTGTGTGGAATAGCAACAAGGTACTTGCTTTCGTATTTGTCTTTCAATTTTACAAATCCTTTTTTTACCATAAGGTCGTCGAGTTCTTCATCGACGAATTTGGTCGGGGTATATAAAAAGCGTCGTACCCGAAAGGCATCAGAGTCTACTTGATGTATTTCGCCACCATAACAATTAAAGACCGCAATATTGAGTGTGGATTCGGGCATTTTGGTGAAGAAATAATATTCGGGCTGGTTTTCATCGAGTTTGTATTGCCGCACTGCGGGCCCCATATCAATTTCTCTTGAGGAGGATGTGAGGAAATAAAAGAGGGTTTCGGAGTAATCGTAGTTTTGCATTCGTTCTACTTCTGATTTTTCTTCATCTCCTCCAACTCATATTGCGTCAAGGCAGTTCCGCCACACATTTCGCCATCAGGTGTGCCTTTTCCCCAGACTTCTAAGTCAAAGTAGCGTTGTTTGTAATATTGAGTGTAGGTCGAATTGATGCACATCGGAATACCAGAACCAGTCCATTTGTCTTCGGGATATGCCAGCTCAACTTGCGCTTTTACGTAGGTTTCAAAAGCTTTTTGAGACGCTTCTAAGTTTTTAAAGAACAGCACTTTTTCTTCCGGTTCATACCAATCTGCTTTTTCATAATTTGATCTGATGGTTGCCAAGCGCTTTTTCATTTTTGCCTTCCAGTATTGTGTTTCGTCGTAGGATTTCATGTTGATGGTGGCTTGGTCGTCGTGATCACCAATGGTGAATTTTGGTGCGCGTTCTTCTTCTAAAGTGCGTTCATCTTTAGGAGCTGGGATTGCTTCCGGACATTTTTTTTGTTGGGTAGTACAAGCGGTATGTAAAGCAGAGAAAGATAGGAAGAGTATGTATGATTTAGTCTTCATTTTATTTATTTATATGTTATCAGCGCTTTTAGATTCGCTGTCTTGACGACAACTCATCTTACTTCATATTGATATAAGGTATAATAGTGTTGATCATGTTGCAAAACAATTTTTAGTTCACCAGATACCTCAGGTTTATAATTCAGATGGAAAACGCCTCCATCATTTTTCAATGCAGTGTATTGATCATTTTGATCCACAACGTAAATGCTTTGAACTGCGTTCGTCTTGATTTGGATTTGGATAGTTTTTTTGTTTTTTAGCACTAATTGATGCGGTACCTCTGCATGAGTTACTTCAAAAGGCATATCATATACATCAGGCGCAAGGATGTAAGCATTTGAAGCTAATTGTGTAAAAAATACTTCTGGTTGGAGTAGATTTTTAGTAAATATAACTGGCCTAATATTAGGTAAATGCTCAAAATCTTGGAGGGAAATGGTAGGTATTAGTTTGTGTAATTCAAGTGGATTTTCGGGATAATGCGTAAAAATAGCATGCTCAGGTTGCATTAAAAACCATTGGTCGTCAAAGCCTTTTTTGGATACTAATTTTCCTTTTTTATTTGTTTCACCAGCTCCGGCTCCCCATGTTGCATCTAAAGGATAGAATACTCCGTCTATCAAAACGATATTCCATGCATGATCTGGTTCTTCAATGGGGTATCCTTCAGTGTAGTCATATCCTTTTGAATATCCTGTAACAACCTTTGATACTAAACCGCATAAAGTTCCAAGTTCATTATATAAAATGGCATAACCAATGCAAACCGCATTTCTTCCTTTTAGAATCATAGCTGGTTCTGTAGCGCTAGGAGTACCTTCGTTAAATGCTTTGTCGTCGTAACGAATGTTCTCACAAATCCAGGTGTAGATACTACGGGCAATTTCTTTTTCTGACGAGCTTATAGACTTCAAGTAGTTAGCAACTTGTGTCAATGATTGCATGCTATCTAACGGACAACTGCGTGCTAGTGAGTCAATACGGTTATATTGCGCGTGAAGATTTGTGAAGAAGATAAGACATAATAAAGTGGAGAAATGTCGCATATTTAATTTTCAAATAATTTTTAATTTACGAAATCTATTTCAAAACATTTCTGTTTTTGGGGAAGATTTTCCGGACATTTTTTTGCGAGGTAATGCATGCGGTGGTTAAAACGAGTACGCTTAATAATGAAAGCCTTTTTTGTATCATATCATAATACAGGAATTTTTTCGGTCTCTTTTGGTTTTGTGGAAATAAGTTGGTCACCTTGTTCAATAGGGCTATAACGCAAAATTTGTATCCTATGTTTATTGGGGTCTTTAGCGCTTTGCCGAAGTGCTCTGATCATTGCATTTGTATCTTTTTCGTTTACAAACCAACTTGATAATAGAAACGTTTGCGCGCCTTTTTCAATTTTTGCAGGAACATCGTGTGTTGGTTTGCATTTATCACAAATACAATATAGGTTTGGCGAGTGAATGGCAACACCAATATCTAACATCAACTGACAAGGTCCGTCTGTGATGTCATTCACCGTAAAATGATCACCAGATTTGATGATCAGCGCCCTGTGACTTGGTTTACCAGTTTCATCATAAGATATCTTTACAATATCGTATATAGCCTTTGCGGTATCTCCTGCTTTCCATTCCATTTCACTAGTCTTTAAATGTCACCAACTCTCTATTGAGTACAATTTTGTGAGTTTCGCCTACAGATTGGATGGCGTAGTTGGTCCAGAGGTCAGGGATGGCCGTTCGGAATTTATTGCGAATCCTAGAAAATACTTGATCCATATTGCCTTCAGTTACATCCACAAGTCTTTGGATGTTCTCGTTGATCTGTTCATTTGAGGCTGAACTACTGATCATGGCATAATACGAGCGGAGTTCTGATAGATGATCTACTAAATGGCTCCGTTTGATTCCTTCCGGATGATTCAAGTAAAGTAGAAATAAGGACTTTTCTTTCGGATTGAGATTGACTTGTAGGTCCCCTAGGTCGGTTAAGAAAATGTCTTTGCGGTAACCTCTAATTTCAAGTTTGCTAGGCTCCATTAATAAAATAGAGCGTTGCCTAAACAGCAAGTTTTCTCTGATGCCATCCATTGTGGCAAAGATTTGCTTGAGGTAGGTCTTTTTGAGGTCTCGCTTGCTGATATGCATAGTGCAACTTGGGCAAATATCAGCTGTACGCATTTTGAGCACGATTTCTTTTTTGTCTTCGCAGAAATCCATCATACAACCCTTTGGTCTTCGATGGACATTGTCCATGATTTCTTGCTGATTGTTGTACATGAGGCTGCGCATGAGCCATACCACAATTTCGTAGGTAATAGGGAAGCGAGCATCAGCAGTGTTTTCAAAATAAAGATCCCAATCAGCAGTGTGCACAAAATAATTGCGCATGGAGGCATCTACACAGCCAAACCAATTTTTATCATTGGCTTTTTCGGTTAAAAGAATCACATGGTCTTCGGCCGGGATGTCTGTTAACATTCTAAAATCTGTGCACACTTTAAAAAGTTGTGCCCAAGTCCAGGTGCGCTGTGTGAGTGGAAAACTTCGGTCCAAAGTTTTTTCCATCGTTGAATACATGGAAAACGCATCTTTTTTAGTGAAATCATCTAAGGTGTCGTATATGCGTTCTTGATCAGACTCAGGTAAGACAATAGGCACAGAAGGCACAAACTCAATTGGGCCACGTTGCAGTTTCAACAAATTAACTACGTTGTTGAAGTCTTCCACAGGGAAACCTTCGGAGCGGATAAGATGTACCTTCATGTGCTAATGTTTTATTATCTATTGTTTTCGTTGTTTCTTCTTTCTTTTTTCTCAAAGATGTCAAATAAGTTGTGCTTCATGTTCCCTGATGCTTTCTCTTTGGCGTAAACACGGATCGAAGAACTGACATCGTCCATCATGTCGTCGTAATTGGATTTGCTAAAATTCATGACGTTTTCCTTTCTAATATTCAACATGTGTGAGGTATGAATGGCATCAAAATCTGCACCAAGAAAACTAAACGTCCATTTTCCAGTGTCATCTAAGTTCTTGATTAACTGTGCAATGTCATGATAGGTGTACATTCTCGAGCAATTTTCGTGTCCGTCAGTGATAATGACAAGCACAACTGACATTTTGTCTTCAGTAATGTCTTTCCCGAATTTTTCTTTGATGCTGAAGATGCTTTTCCCGATGGCGTCGAGTAGGGCCGTAGAACCATTAGGACGATACGTTTCAATGTTGAGAGCTCTCAACTTTTCTACGTCTGCATAACGAAATACATCATTGATTTCATCATTGAATAATGTTAAAGAACATAGGTATTGTTCATCCGGATGCTCAGTCTTGAGTTCTTGAATGGTTTTCAATTGGGTATTGAAACCCGCAATGGTTGCTTGTTCCGAACCTGCCATAGATCCACTTTGATCAATCACAAAATGGTAAAGTGTTGTTTTGTTTTTCATATAGTTTGTTTTTTAAAATTACACTGCAAAGGTTGCTGATCATTTTAGCCTTGGAAGAATTGCTGCAAGCTTGCAAGCAGAAGAATAATAAGTGAAAGTGCGCTGAACTTTGTACCAAGAATCGCAAATGTTTCACTTAAACCCTTTAGCCCATGAACAAGCGCAGTAAAAAAATCCGTACGTTTTACACCGACCAACAGGTGTGTTTTGACAACATTCAGAGTGCTTCATTTTCGAAGTCGCCACTGAAGCCTTATTTGCTCATGAAGCGCATCAAAGAAAAAAAATGCAGTGCTTTATTTTTGAAAACTGACCAGTTCAAACCATTTGACAAGACCGATTTTCAGTTGGCGCATACCCAACTTTATGTCGACAATTTTTATGAGGGGGTAGGCAATTACCGTTCTAACTCCTTGCCTTGGTCAAATAATTTAGTGCACAGTGTGGGCTACACCAATGCCGCACTTTATGAAGCTAAAAAGTATGCGTTGTTGCATCCGCAAACCGTTTGTTTTGCTCCGGTGTCAGGAATGCACCATGCCCAGCCAGAGCGCGGTTCTGGTTTTTGCACCTTCTCCGGTCAAGTCATATCAGCCGTGAAACTCTACCAAGAATTTGGAGCTTGCGGTGCTTATTTTGACCTCGACGGCCATTTTGGCAACAGCATTGAAGACAGCCGCAACTTTCAGCCGCTTATCAATGAAGCCATCCCGAAGGGCTGTAACGTAAACCCCAGCGGTTACAATGAATCCTACATAGAATCTTTCAAGCAGGGCCTTGACCATGTTGGCAAACGCATTCTTGCCGGAAAAATTCACTATGTAGTTTTTGCGCATGGTGCAGATTCTCATCAAGACGACGACATTGGAGGCGGCTGCGACACCAAGCACTGGTTGCTTTGTGCCGAACTATTTTCAAATTGGGTCAATGACATCTCCAAGCAAATAGGCAAGCCACTGCCCGTTACACTTGCACTTTTTGGTGGCTACCGATCAGACAATTACAACGCAGTACTTGACCTTCACATCAATTCCTTGAGTATTTGCTCAAAAATAATTTGCGGCAACACACAAAATCAGTTGCTTCATATACCAGTTAAACGCACCAAGCATATCGATTGGAATGATGAGGTGGCTTAATATCTGGAATTTAGTGTTTTACTTGCTATTGTTATATCGTTAGGTGGCTCCAAACGTTTGACTTTATATGTTCTGGTATTTTCTAGATAGACCAACAAGAATTTGTATTAAATTGTATTATCAAACCAGTTATTTAAATTACATGAAAGTTTTTTCAATCCTGCTAGCAGTTCTACTTTTCATATGCCTAGCCGACATGCCCTATGGTTATTACCAATTTGTGCGTTTCGCAGCCGCAGCATTTTTTGCCTACGCAGCTTATCATGAAAATGAGTCGGGGCGCAAAGAATTAGCAATTGTGTTTATCATTCTGGCTATTTTGTTCCAACCGTTTTTCAAAATCACTTTAGGAAGAACTCTTTGGAATATTGTGGATGTTGTTGTTGGGTTAGGTTTGTTAGGGTATGGGAGTTCAAGAAAGTAAATTACAGTATTCGAGGTTGAATCGAACTAAACAAACCACTGCAAAAGACATCCAAGCAAAGTTTGGCTGGGGAAAGGGAAAATTCATTCTATTCTTATTTCTAGTTGTTGCCAAAAGTTTGTACCGAATTGCTGAATTGACCAAGCTGAGTTACAACCAAATCAATGTGCTTGTCTACTTTTTTGTCATTCCATTTCTATATTTGGCTATCCTTGACCATCATTTTGATGTTCATTACCTCAAGGCAGCTGCAGCATTTACCGCCCTAGGATGTTTCATTGGTTGCCGCAACTTTTCTGCCTATTCCGATTGGCTTTTTGCCCAATCAGTCCAATTTTTGCAATTTTTCAAGCGTTATGGGTTGAGTTATGAAACCGCATCGATTTGGTTTTGTGTGGTGGTGCCGGGGCTATTGCTCTTGGCTTTATTAAGGCTTTGATTTTCAACAAATCCCCGCATAAATCAACAACCTCTCCAGCTCAATCCAATCCACCATCAAGCCCCATTCCAGTACCTTATTTGGTCGCATTGGTGTACCTTCTGAAATGTCGTCAACATACAACTCATTGTTACTAATTGCGGCTTCTAAATCAAATTTAGGAGGCTCTACCTTTAACTCTAACTGCCCGGTGATGGGTTCAATCTCACCACACGAATTCAAGTAGGCCAGCGCTTCATCCAAACTTCCGTCGTTCAGATCAGCACGATACGTGTTTAGAATAAGTTGATGCCCTTTAGCTTGCAGCTTGGCAATAACGCGCAACGCGTGGGGGTTTGGTGCGCCGATGGCAGGGTAGTGGTGTTCTACAACGGTGCCGTCAAAATCGAGGTAGATGGTCATGGGTTTTGTAACTTTATTAAAGTTAGTTATATTTAATCATGAACAAAGATCTAGACATATTACACAATGTTTTCTTATCTGATAATTTAGATGAGAACGACATAAAAGATGATGACTTCCCTGATTTTGTAAATGAGGTAAATGTAAAATTTAACCTCTCGATTCCAAAAGATATAACAGGGTTAAAAGCAATTGTCGAAGAAATATACCACAACGATAATGGAGCTTTGCTTATATCGCTAATTGAGGAAAAAACACCCTCCCCATTCGGCTTTGACTTAGATTATTGCCCAACAGATTTTGAAAGTGCCGATTGGACAGACGATAACGAACATCGTGATATTGTAGAGGAAGAGTACGGCGAAGAAGGATACAATCTTTATTTCGTAAAAACGAAATCTAGACTTTTTGTATTTAGCCAGATGAGGTGGGGCAATGGGGATTATGAGTTGTATGATGAAAAGTAATCTACCTTGCTAGTCATCAAATTTGTGAATTATCCTCGTTTTTTGAACGCAGTAAATCTGCAATGATTAATGCGGGTTCTTCATTTTTATATATCAACTCGTTGAAAGCCCAAAAGATATCCTTTGATATATTAAAGTGTCTGACAATGATTTCTTGGATTTCTCCGGTGTACATTGTTGGAATCAGGATATCTGTTTTTAGATGGTATTCAATGTAACGCTTATCAACATTGACGACAACAACCCCCGAATTCAATAAATTATTAAAATGGCTTGCAAGAATAAAAAGCTGTGTAGTTAGCTCTACTGGATAGTTATCATGAATTTTGACCCGACAATGAAAGTTTCCGTCGTAAATCATATAAAAATACTGTGCTGGGTTATCTTCTGATATGGCAAATGTTGTTTCAACATACCTATCCGACTCATAAATACCATGATGCCATTTGGCAGCACTTTGCAATTTCTTCAACTCCTTCCAAACAAAGTTCTCCCGCGCTTTCACACTGTAAGATATGCGAATGATACGCAACAAGTAATATTTTAAGCGAATAAAAAAGGACTTCATGTTATAAATTGCTTGATTTATATTTTCTTTAATGTTAGGTGCTGCAATTTTGCGAATAACCCAGAAGACAGCAAGAATTGCTGGTATTTTGGTGATAAGAAACAAAATTGAATTGTCATTTTTCATGAAGAATAAAGTTATGAATTCTTCATGTTATTTTTTGAATTGAGTAAATATTATAGTACGAGTACAGACCCTCAGATAGGAACTACACTAGAAAGCCCCTGCATACTTAATTGAATCTCCTGTATTTCCTTACTCAAAAGATAAGATGACGACGAATATAATCTAGGTTGAATACTATCGTTAATTAATCACCAACACCGCATAATAACCCTCGTTACCATCCCAAATACCGAAGGAATAATAAATCCCGATTTTACTAGCGCCGTCGAGTAATAATAGTTCATTGTGAGGGGGGCTATCTTGCCATTGTTCCAAATATACTTTTGCATTTGGTTCTTGCCAATTCCAAAGTGCACATTCTGCCCAGCGCATTGGAAACCATTCAGGGCTATCATGGGTTAACTCTTTAATTTTAGTACAGTATTGTGCTTGTAATTTTGCTCGGTAAATGGTCGACTCATCGAGAACTACTGGGTCAAGCCCATTTTGTTTCCTGTAGGCATTGAGCAGGATAACAAAATCTTGGTTGAGTTTCGTGTTGTCGATAAGGACTTGCGCCTGTACAAATAGGGGAGCAAGTAATAAGGTCAGAACTAATTTCTTCATAACATTAAATTTTAAAGGCCTTTGCCAATTGACGTTGATTTCGTCTACTTACTTTTGGGTAATGTGAAACCATGATTTCCGCATTTTTAAACCGGTGTTGAACCGTATCTAGATTCTTGGTAAAAGTATGTGTTCGTAAATTGATAGCATAACATTCGGCATCAAGGTCTCGAAAATCAGCTACCCAAATCACAAAGCTGTCAGGGTCGTCATTGTTTTCATCGTTATTGACCAAAATGATTTTTTTATGAATGAAGTAATCTAAAGTATCGTTATCGTATAAAAAGATACGGTGCTGGATATCAAAGCTATACCCCTCATACAATTTAACTTCGTCCATAAGCGTGTCAACTACGACATATTTGTAATTCCACATTCCGGGCATTTGTGAGGTGTCTTCACCAAGGCTTGCATAAAAAATTTTGTCCTCAAGTGAATAAGGCACCCAAGTACTGTCAACAGCTTTCATACTGACATCCCAATTCTCATGAGACATTGAACTCACCGATATAAAGTCTGGAAACTTGTATTTCTGATCCTGAAGAAAGACGATTGATTCTTGAGCTCTCAGATTGGTTGATATCAAAATTAATGTTCCGAGCAATAGTTTTTTCATGGCCTTGGATATGAAGGGTTAGTATTCAATGAATTGGGTATTCACAAATCTAAAAGTGCCACTGTTGTCTATGTCTTCAAAATACCAATCATAGGAAACAAGTTTCTTTTCAAAATCTACGTTGCAAACAGTATAGCGTTCATTGGTATAGCACCAAATGACATATTTTCTAGAATCTGGGTTTGGTGGGTCAGGATAGAGCTGAATGATAGTATCCACCACTTGTTTATCTTCAGCGATGAATGTGATGATGCCATTATCAAAGTCAAAGAAAACATTCTGAAAATAATCGACGTGCTCAACAAGTGAGTCTTCGATACGGACCTCTTCAATTTTTAAGGTACTTAAACCCAACGTATCTTCACCAATGGAAGAGAAATAAGTTAAGTAGTCGGGTGTGTAAAGAGGCAGGCTGTCTCCGGTTTGTCTCCAAACAGTTGCGAAGGTTTCATATCCGCTTGAAATCAAAGAGACATTAGGTAAGCCTAAAGTGTCCTTGTAAGGGGTGTATTGGTTTTGTGCTGTTGTAGCAAATGATAGGCAGCTAAAAACGCCCTGTAACAATAAATTGAGTAGACCACGAATTACCCTCATCTTGCAGTAGTTTTAGTTGAAGAATGGATGTAGGGTAGGGGTGTTTCATTGATCTGTTTATTGTTAAATGGTGAAAATTGGTTTGGTTACATAAGCAACTGTTTTTTTAAATACAGTTGATGTTAAAATCCCGATTGTATCAATAATACGTGCGACAAAATCCGCAACTTCAATACAGGAGTTGGGAATGATTAATTTTTTAAACTAAGTGCAGTTAAACTTTACAGAAACAAATAACCAAATCAATAACGGTTATTATTTAATCTTTTCCATCCAGATCTTGGATTCTAAAAAACCTAATTCAAAGCTTTTTTGAAAATCCAATTTTGCTTTTTCGTATTGTCCAGAGTAATATAGAGCTAATCCTCGATTAAAATAGGCAATACAATAATCAGGGTATTTTGATATTAAGTTATTGTACTGCATCGCACATTCTTCAAATTTCGCTTGAAAATACAGTTCATTATTTATTTTGAACGTCTGAGCTATTTCTATTGGAATTGGATTTGGGATATTACACTCATTCAAAGTTTCAGAATTAGGTTTTAATGATACAGGTTCTTCAATTTCAGTACTTGTTGAATCAGAGTTCTTTAAAATTTCTATACCTAATTTATATGCGTTCGAAATGTCTAGCGAAGCGTTGTTATAACCTTCCATGAGTGCAATTTTTCTTTCATCGCTCGTGCCATGTATTTCTTCTGAAAAATAATTCTCATCCTTTTTATCCCAAAAACCAATTGATATAAGAGATATCTGATCAAGTGTAAGTCCTTTAATTTTTCCAAGATACCATCCTGTTAAATAGTCTGCATGTAGTTCAGCTTTCTTGCCAATAAGCGTTTCTTGTTTTTGAATTTGAATAATGTGTCCAAACTGATGTGCCAAAATAGCTGTTATGCCAAAGTCTCCATTTGCTTCTGAATATTCCTCAATGAGTAATTTTTTACCAATAGTAATAGTGTAAGGAGTTTTATTTGTAATGTATGCACTTGAATTTTGATTATCGTCGTATGGATAGAATTCTACATTAATAGAAAAAGTTTTTTCTAAAGATTTTATTTCTTTAGAGATGAATTTATCAAGTTGTTTAGAACCTGTTGTTTTAAGCGGTGCGCAATTATTTGGAATTTCTGCCACATTGCATTGTGCGTAGCTTAAAATTGTAGATACTATTGTTAAAATTGAAAAAAAGGCTTTCATTTCAGAAGGAATTTAGTTTGAAAATTTTACTACTCAATTATGATCTTTTATACATCGGACAGAAAAACAGTTATTAGACCAAAGAAAGTCATAATCATATAGTTCCATTCTGTTCCATTCTACGAGTGGAATTAAATAATCCTTACGGTTATCATTTAGAATAACGTGACCTGGTACGCCTGACGCACTCCAAAACGATGCCCCGTAAGTATAAGAAATATCCTCCCAATAATTGTGATAAAATCCACCACTTGGTTTTGCGGTAAACCCACTACTATTTGTCCCTTTGTAATTCCCCCAACCCTGGGTATCTTTTAGCTTTTCGCCAGCAACTTGTCTCCCACCAATGATTCGGTAAAGGTAAAGCCATTCATGATCTTTCGGAATATGCCAGCCTTTTGGTGCTAAGCCGCGTTTATCTTTTATTGCATAATAATTATAAAGCTTACCGTATTTATCATTTTTCTTTTTAAACTCTTTGTAACACCACACAGGCTTATGTTTTGAGGTTGCCCATTTCCACTGGGTAATATTCTTCGCTTGTGGTATCCTATTTCCATTTCTAAAGAACTCTGTGTCTAGATTCTCTTGCATCCAAGTTTGTTTACCAATTTGGACTGTTGCGTATTTATTTGAGGTCAAATAAATAATCGTAGACAATACAAATAATATTATCCCTGCTGCAATTAAACGTTTTTTTGCGTTCCAGAAATTGGTCTTATCTGTTGAATTTTCTTCATTTTTAATTTCAACGGCCGATATGTCTTTCTTTTCTTGACTGCCTATTGAAAGCATTTGTAATTCTTGTAACCATTCTGCGCAACTTTGATAACGATGCTCCCTGTCTTTGGAACATGCTTTATTGATCATTGCTATATATTTAGCATCGCCAATAATCATTTGTAATGGTTCCTCTACAATTTTTTTAAATACATCGTATTGGGAGAGTGTGTCACTTTCGTATGGTGGCTTGCCATTTATTGCGAAAAACATAGTGACGCCTAAAGAATAAATATCACTGCGAAAATCAATTGATTTATCGCCTTTTACCTGCTCAGGACTCATGTAAATTGGCGTGCCCATTTGGGTGCCAGTTTGGGTCATTTCATTTCCTTGACCGAATAATTTGGCAATACCAAAATCTAAAATTTTGACTTTGCCATCAGGTAAAATAAAAATATTCGAAGGTTTGATATCTCTGTGAACAATCCCTTGTTCGTGTGCATATTGAAATGCAAGTAGTACTTGTGAAAAGAAGGCAACAAAAGAATCTGCTGTTATTTTACCGTTTTTTCGAATGTAAGCGCTTAAATCATCACCCGTTAACAATTCCATTGCTATGGCTAAGTGAGTTTCGCTCTCTTCAAAATCTAAAATTCGAGTTATATTCGGATGATCAAGGGTAGCCATCAATCTGGCTTCATTTAAAAACCGTTCTCGAATTACCTTGTTTGCTGATAGCATGGGATTAAGCACCTTCACAGCTGCTTTAGTTTTCAGCACTTCATGTTCTGCTTCATATACTGCTGCCATTCCACCTTCACCAATAAGTTGCAGAAGTTTGTACTTACCTATAATATTTCCAATCATATTTCGATTTTGTTACATCAAAATTATTCATTTGATTTCTGAATTCTACTGCGAAATCATTAAATTTAATCTCTACGTTTATCTTGAGATTAATAGATGATTAATGTCAATTCTTACTATAATTTATTTTTACGTCTCTAATAATCATATATTCTAACTAATACCTCACAACAAAATTGCTTCCTACTATTATGTCAAGTGTTAATAAATCTAGATATAACTAGTGAAATGGGTAAACCAATACTTGCAAAAAGAACTGCATAAATTCCAAACCCAAATTCAATGCTTTGTGATATGAATTGACCAACAATATTGTCAGTGTTGTTCTGAACTGTTGAAAGGTCTGCAACGACAATAATTCCGGCCATAAGTGGTGCAATGAAACTGGCCCAAAAAAGAGAAGGTTTCATGGGGTGTTTTAAATCAGGCGTGAGTGAAAAAATTAGACAGACAAAAAACAAAGCAAATGTTATCCATCCATTGTATTCCGTCCCATTTACGGTATAACTTCCAAGTGCCCATTTAGTTATTACCCAAGGCATAAAAGTGCCGCTAATTCCGAGAATAGCCATACAAATACATATAATTCGCTGAAAGTGCATAGGTCAATTTTATTGTGATTTGATTTTTATAAGTTGGATAAAATAGGCATGTGAATTGTCCACATTAATTTTACTTGTAGCGGTACTGATACAATCCAATTGTACGACTGATATTACTGTACTTAATTCTCCTGCCCAATATCGGCACACATTACTATTGGATGGAAACCAACTATGGCCCTCATAAAATCCATTAGAGTGCACAGTAAATTGGGTTTGATCTTCCTTTTCACAATCAAAGATATAAGATTGAATGTTATTTTCTTTTGCACAGGTAATAAGTTTAATCCAATCAATTTCATTTACCATTCGGTAACCAAGATTTTTAATATTTGGGTCGTTTATCAATAACTGGTAGGCAGTTTTATTATATAGAAATCCTAAATTTTCATTATCGATATCAAAATTTAAATAACAACAACAGGGCTTTCCTTTTTTGGTGTATTTCTCCCAGTCACTTCTATTAGAAATGAATTGTATAGCATTATTAGATCCTCTGAAATAAGAAGCTTCATTGCGCCAATTATTTTGGCCACAAGAGATAGCAGGTGATTTTACTAATCTTATTGACAAGGCAGCTAAACTTCTTCTTAGATTATTTCCTTCATCATATAAATTTTCATCCAACATGGCTTCGCCATATGAATCTCCAGAAAAGTTTAAAACGCTATGTTCATTATACCAATATCCAACCATTTTTAGCTCTGGTCCAAACCAATCTTCGTCAAAATAACCAGGATAGTAACTGAGTTTGAATTTTTCCATTTTGTTATGGTCAGTTTCAATTTCTTTTAGCTGATTATTCCAATCTGATTCTGTGCAAACGGTTATACCCTGATTTGATATTTTTAACTGGTTCTTTATGAGTTTATATGCTAAATAATTATACAGAAGGCCATAGCCCTTGTAATTCTCGTTGAATTGCGGGTAACAACAGCAGGGTTCTGATGAAGATAGCCTAAGCCACTCTTCTTCAGATTTAACCAATTTAACACCTGCAGGTTTTTCATTAAAAACCAAATCGCTTGGTTGAAAGAGGGCACTTGTAATAGAATTTGAATTTTTTTCTGATGTTAATTTCCCTGAGGATTGTTTAATGTATCTTAAATCTATCTGTGTTATATAAATGGTATTATTGTCAGATGTATTTATTCCGAAATAGTTTCCATATAAAGGTTTAATGTCGTTGTGAAAAATGCATTTGTGATTTAAAAAAAAGTAAGCATGATTCTCTATTTTTCTAAATGTTAGCGTAATATTTTCCGTTGGATCAAAAGTATTTAACGTTGATTTATAAAGCAATTTAGTTCCAGATTGATCGATTTGTTTTATGTATAAAATACCATTCAGACCAGCAAAATATTCAAATCGATCCCAATTGTTTTCATTTGCGCCTATGATTAGCCCATTTTTTAATTGTAAACCCACCACTGGCTCACTTTTGAATGTCGCCTCAAATTCGATATTTTTATTAATGTCTGCTGAATTATGAATGGGAAGACTCGTGTAGTGACTATTTTCAGTATTAGTCAGTTGAAATTTTTTATATGACCATTTTCCATATGAGTAAAAATTGCCATATCCGACAAACTTATTGGTTTCAAAATTATCAGAGTAAATAACTTCCTTATCCGCATTTGTATAATCATAATAACCTGTTGTAAGTTTCGTTTGTCCTATTGAACAAAAGGCCATTAAACAGTAAATGACCAAGGTAAGTTCTTCGGAAAGGTTTTTAGGATATACCATTTTAATTGTTTGGATTTAAACTAAGATTATTTTTTTATGAGCCTTATCATAAATGCAGATTTATCATTGCGCTCCATGATGGTTTCATTGTCGATGTCTAAAATCATGAATCCCTCTTTTGCATCACAGTCAAACCAATATACTTCTGATTCTCCTACCCAATAAGCTGAAACGGCCATATCCAAATACGACCATTCATACTCATAATAACCACCAGGACGAATATTAAAACCATTTGGGTTTTTGCCATCACAATTATACAATTGTTCTGGGAAATAGGATTTTTTGGCATTTTCATTAAGTAGGTCCCAATCATTAGCTGTTGCAATCCTAAACTTACTATTCTTGAGCTCTTGACTATTGGCCAATAACAAATATGCTTTTTTATTATAGCAAAGACCTTTATTTTTATTTTTCTCATCAAAACCGATGTAACAACAACAGGGAGAAGTTGGTGAATATCTATCCCAATCAGCTTGAGTAGTTATCAGTTTAATACCTGTCCCTTTATAATAATCAAGATTTGAGCAAAACCATTCTTGACCCAAAACTCTACTTGTAGGGAAATTCAAATTTATTTCCTCCTCTTCTTGAATATTATCTTCTTCTATTTGTATCAAATTCCGCATTTGATTTCGGTATTTAATGAAAGATAACTGATATTCACGGGTGTTGCATTTCCTGGTAAAATCAGATTCAAATTGTTTCAATTTGGTAATTTTAGAATCATTTGGTAGTTCTTTACTTGTTAGAAGAAATTCATCATAAATTTGATCACATTCACAAGCTTTAGAATTTCGACTATAGATTAATCCAATTTCAGAGGATGGACCTAGTGAAATTGTATTTAAGTTTACGTCAACCAAGTTTAAACTACCACTGAAACTGCTGTATTTAAGGGGTTTTTTAAACTCAGGTTCTGTTTTTTTTGGTTCGCTGTTTGTTCTGAAGATGAAACCAAAATATATACCAGGGTTGTTAAGATTTATTTTAGTGGTACCGATATCATTTAACATGGTGTTTAT
>JBBAKM010000035.1:0-23638 GCA_040403495.1 Bacteroidia bacterium | reverse complement strand
TTTCATTCGTGGTGGGCTTTTTGCCTACTTTTTTCCCATAAAAAAGTAGGAATAAGACCTTATTTAACCGAAAAATCTTGTAGGAGACGGATATTATTGAGTGTAATTAGTCAAGAACAGGTGGCTGGTAGTGGTTAGGCTAAGAAATGTGAGTCAAGTCATGCAATACAGCGGGATTCATTCGTCGTGGGCTTTTTACTCATTTGTGTTTGTTTTATTTTGAATTCGTGAGTTAGCTTCGCTAAGTTACCTACTTTTTTTCCATAAAACCACGAATCCCGCAATACTGCGGGAGCAGCTAAGCTAAAATAGGAATGAGACTTGTTTTAAATGTGGATTTTGTTGCAGAACCGAACATATTTGAGAAAGGAGAAGCAGAAGTTGAGTGTAAGCAAAAAACTGTCAGGAAAACTATCACCTTTTTCTACAAAACACCTTGATTATAAACTTAAATCAATTAATAATACTGGCACAATGCCAAACCAATCAAAAGAAACAACGCTTCACCACTAATAGATTTATTCCCTTCCTGTTTTTGAATGGATTGTTTAATTGATTTAATCGCTATGGTAATTTGATTTTCAACCGTTTTGGGAGTGATGCCCATTATTGCCCCAATTTCTTTGTTACTTAATTGTTCTTTTCGGCTCAATATGAAAATTTGTTTACACTTGCGGGGTAGCTTGTCTATGGTTTTGAAAATTAATTGTTCCATTTCTTTGCCTTCCATTTGTTGTAATACGTTAGCATTGTTATTGGGGATTGACATAAACACATCAGCCTGTTCAAACACCATTCTTTTTTTCTTCAAGAAATTAATGCTTTTGTTTTTTACAACCGTGTATAAGTATGATTTAATAGAATCATCTAACGCAAGTTGATCGCGTTTTTCCCACAAGGCTATAAAAGCATCATTTACTATTTCACTAGCATCTTCTTCATTTTTAACATATTGCAAGCAAAACCAATGCAGCGCTGAATGCCATTTTTTAAAGAGTGTTTCAATATGTTGATATTCAGCGCTGCTAATAGTTTTATTTAGTTAAGGCGTTGTTACAATGAATAAAAACAGGCTAGTTGGCCATGTCGCTGATAAATTGAAGGCGCATCAGTTGTAATTCCTCATAACTGAAATCATTGTCGAAAGCATTTACCGCTTGGTCCAAATCATCTTCTTCTTGTGATTTAAAGTAGCTGAATATTTCCTCTTGGTATTCTTCTTCTATAATTTCGTCAATGCAATATCTTAAGTCCAAGCTAGTGCCATTAGTTACCATTTGCTCTAACTCTTCCATCAATTCCTCATAACTCATGCCATTGCTTCTAGCAATGTCCTCAAGCGCCATTTTTTTGTCGATATTTAAAATGATGGCAATTTTCTTTTTAGATTTTTCGCCTGATGTTTTTACTACCACATCTAACGGACGGTCAATGTTATTTTTCTTAACATAATCGTCAATGTATTCTATAAAGGCTTGACCATATTTTTGAGCTTTGTTTTTTCCTACGCCATGAATTTTTTCCAACTCGTCCATTGTAATAGGGTAGCGTGTTGCCATGTCATCTAGGGAAGGGTCGCCAAAAATAACATAAGGAGGAAGACCCACCTGTTTGGAAACTTTTTTTCTTAAATCCTTCAATTCTCGCATTAACACCACGTCAGCAATGCTGTCCATTACTGCGTTTTCAAAATCATCATCGGACACGAATTGGAATTCTGTATCCATTGCCATTGCGTAATTTTTTGGAGACTTAATGGCATTTAATCCATCTTTGGTTAAACTGATTAGGCCATATTTTTCGATATTCTTATGGATGAAATTATTAAGTAAGCCTATGCGAATAATACCTTTCCAAAAAACCTTGTCTTTGTCTTTACCTACCCCAAACATTGGTAATTTATCATGACCATGGTCTTTGACTGAATCGCTTTTTTTGCCAATAATGAAGTTAACAACATGCGATATAGGCATTTCACTTTTCAGTGAATCTATGGCTTGTAAACCGATAACCACTTCATTTGTTACGTCTGTTTTTGGTTTAGGGTGACGACAATTGTCGCACATTTTATTGCAATTTTCCTCTTCAAAACTCTCGCCGAAGTAATTTAATAAGGTACGTCTTCTACATTGGGAGCTTTCGGCAAATGCACTGGTTTCGTCGAGTAAGAGGGTTCCAATTTCTCTTTCAGCAACGGGTTTATCTTTCATAAACTTCTCAAGCTTTTCAATATCGCTTGGGTTGTAAAACAAAATACAGTCGCCTTCCATGCCATCTCTTCCGCCTCTTCCAGTTTCTTGGTAATAACCTTCCAAACTTTTGGGAACGTCAAAGTGCATCACAAAACGAACATCCGGTTTATCAATACCCATTCCAAAGGCAATGGTAGCCACTATAACGTGACAATCTTCCATTAGGAAGGCATCTTGATTGTGAACACGGGTTTTGGCATCCAATCCTGCGTGATAGGGAAGCGCTTTAATGCCGTTCAAGTTGAGCATTTCAGCAATTTCTTCCACACGTTTACGACTTAAGCAATAGATAATTCCTGACTTTTCAGGTCTATTTTTTATAATGGTAATAATGTCTTTAAATACTTTTTCTTTGCTTCCCTTTGGTCGAACTTCATAATATAAGTTGTCTCTGTTAAATGAAGATTTATAAACTTTGGCAGATAGCATGCCTAAGTTTTTTTGAATATCGCTTTGAACTTTAGGTGTTGCAGTTGCGGTTAAAGCAATCATGGGAACATCATTAATGGCTTTCACCATTTCTTTTATTCGTCTGTATTCTGGTCTAAAATCATGCCCCCATTCACTGATACAATGGGCTTCATCTATAGCAACAAAAGAGATTTCCATGCTTTTTAGGAACTCTATTGTTTCTTCTTTCTTAAGCGTTTCAGGCGCAATGTATAGAAGTTTTGTGTTTTTTTGTTGCATGTCCTCTTTCACTTTAGTGATTTCTGTTTTGGAAAGAGAAGAGTTTAAAAAGTGGGCAATATTATCATTTTCACCAAATCCTCTGATACTATCAACCTGATTTTTCATTAAAGCGATTAGGGGAGAAATAATGATAGCAGTTCCGGGCAACATTAATGCGGGGAGCTGATAACACAAGGATTTACCGGCTCCAGTAGGCATAATAACAAAACAGTCTTCACCATTTAATACACTGTTAATTACGTCTTCTTGATTTCCTTTAAATCCATCAAATCCAAAAAATTCTTTGAGTGCTAATTTTGCATCTAACTTAGATTGGGTACTGGTCATTTTTTTATTTTTTTTATCGTCTGAAATAGTACACTAAATTAATATGGACCCAACCATATTACCAAATCTTTTTTTAATAAATTTTTAGTATCATTTTTTAAGTTAAATTTGCAGGAATTTAATCATTCATGACCGAACGAAACTTAAATTCAAGCATTATACAATATGGTAAGCAAACCATTTATGAAGAAATTAATGAGGTTTCTAAATTGGCCGATTATATCGATGATGCTTTTGTAAGTGTTATTCAATTGGTGCTTTCTAGTAAAGGAAGAGTGATAATGTCGGGAATAGGTAAAAGCGCTATTATTGGTCAAAAAATAGTAGCTACTTTAAACTCTACAGGTACACCTGCTGTTTTTATGCATGCAGCGGATGCCATTCATGGTGACTTAGGCATCATTCAAAAGGATGATATTGTTTTTGTGATTTCTAAAAGTGGCAATACTCCAGAAATAAAAGCTTTGGTGCCTTTGGTTAAGCAATTCGGCAATCCTTTGATAGCAATAGTGGGAAATACACAATCGGTGTTGGCGCTTTCTGCCAATTATATTTTAAATGTTACAGTAAGTAAAGAAGCTTGTCCTCATAATTTAGCGCCTACCACAAGTACTACAGCTCAACTGTTAATGGGTGACGCGCTTGCTGTTACTTTGCTTAAATGTCGCAATTTTTCATCTCAAGATTTTTCTAAATACCATCCCGGTGGCACATTGGGAAAGCAATTGTACCTTACCATAGGTGAATTGGCTGCGCAAAATGAAAAGCCTGCAGTAGATGAAAATGCACCTATTAAGGAAGTGATTTTTGAAATATCTAAAAAAAGAATGGGCGCGACTGCGGTTGTTAACCAACAACAAGTCATAGGCATGATTACCGATGGGGATATTCGCCGTATGATAGAACAAACTACACAATTGGCAGACATAAGCGCCAAAGACATAATGTCATTGACTCCAGTTACGGTTGATAAAAACGAGTTGGCGGTGTCGGTTGTGGCGGTATTAAGGGAAAAGAAAATAAGTCAGATAATAGTGTTAGACCAAGGCGAATATTTCGGCATGGTTCACATACACGATTTAAATAAAGAAGGTTTACTATAAATAATGGAGAAAGATAAAAACAGTTACGTTGTGATAATGGCAGGCGGCATAGGAAGTCGCTTTTGGCCTTTAAGTAAAAAGAACTATCCAAAACAGTTTCATGATATATTGGGAGTAGGCAAGTCTTTATTAAGGCTTACTTATGAGCGCTATTTATCGGTTATTGAACCTGAAAATATATTCGTAATAACCAATGCCAGTTATACGGTTTTGGTAAATGACCAATTGCCTGAATTGCCAATTGCGAATATTATAGATGAACCTGCCTCTATGAATACAGCCCCATGTGTGGCTTATGCAAGTTTTAAAATATATGCACAAAATCCAATGGCTAAATTGGTGTTTGCTCCCAGCGATCACCTCATTACCGATGAAAAAGATTTTGTAAAAAATATTAAGAATGCCCTTAAGGTGGTTGAAAATAATGCTTTGTTATTAACGTTAGGGATTAAACCCAATCGTCCTGACACAGGGTATGGTTATATTCAGCATGTTGATAAGCCAATTAAAGCCAATAAAAGTGTGTTTATGGTGAAAACATTTACTGAAAAACCATCGCTAGAATTGGCTCAAACTTTTTTGGAAAGTGGTGATTTTATGTGGAACAGTGGTATTTTTGTTTGGAAAGCCAAAGACATTATTGATGAATTTGAGACGCATCAACATGATATGTATGATATCTTTAAAAAAGGTATGAAAAAATACAATACTTCTCAGGAGTCAGCCTTTATTAATAAGTATTACCCTTTGTGTAAAAGCATTTCAATCGATTATGCGATTATGGAAAAAACCAAAATTGCATCTATCATTCCCGTAAACTTTGGTTGGAGTGATTTGGGAACATGGAAATCATTGTACATGCTAAGGGATAAAGATGAAAATGGTAATTTATTACATGGCAAACATATTAAAGCATATCGCACCAATAATTCACTGATTATGCAAGAGAATTCTGACGATAAATTAGTGGTTGTGGAGGGTTTGCAAAATATGTTAGTGGTGGATACTCACGATATATTGTTTATTAGTCATATCGAAAAAGAACAAGAGGTGAGAGAAATAACCTCTGATATCAAAGAAAAATACAAAGGAAGATATACCTAAAAGGGAATGTTCTTAATTTGTGTAAACTTTGTTTAATCATTTTTAAACAAAATGATTTGTTTTATTAAATCTTATTTTATATTTGCACCCGATAACGGTTCTTTTTTGTAGATGTTTACTTATAAAAAAGATTAAAAGGGAATTGGGTGTAAATCCCAAACATTTCCCGATGCTGTAAGTTTTTGCATTGTTTATTCAATGCCCTTTTTTTGAAATAATAACCACTGTTGACTTTGTTGATGGGAAGGTTCAAAAAAAGCAAAAAAACAAGTCAGAAGACCTGCCTTTGTCAAACAAATTTTCAATGCTTTCGGAGAAAAGGCAAGAAAAGGTAAGTGTCATACATTTGTCATTTCGTTTTTTTCTATTGTATTGATTTTAAAGAGAAATTAAAATGAAAGGTCTATTCATCATCAGCTTGTTGTTTTGCCAAGGACTTATCCTTGAGGCTCAAAACGTCAACGACACTTTGTTGTTGAAAGGCTTTGAATTTAAATTGACTAAATCCAATCAACCCACCGGAATCCTATCTATTTCTTTGCCTTTTGGTGAATCGCAAACATTAAGTGATGCCCTTAGCAGTCAAACTTCTCTTTTCGTAAAACAGTATTCACCAAGCAATTTAGCCACAGTTTCTATGCGTGGAATGGGAGCGCAACATACATCAATGCTGTGGAATGGAATTAATTTGCAAAGTTGCATGAATGGACTCAAGGATTTGAATCTTATTCCTTTGTTTTTTATTGATGAAGCAAGTATTGAAACTGGTGCAAACTCTAGTTTAATGGGACACGGAACCATCGCAGGAACAGTGCAATTGAAAAACCAATTGGAGAATGAAAAAAGAATAAAATTGGATATAAATAGAGCCAGTTTTAATAATCAAAGTATCGGATTCTCAATTTCTGGGTTTAATAAATTCTTTAAACACCGTACTCGAATTGTTTACAGGTCGGGAGAAAATGATTTTGAATTTGTCAATTATTTTAAAAGAGAATTGCCCATTGAAAGAATTCAAAACAACCAATTGAAACAGATGGGTTTGATGCAAGAATTTTCGTGGGTTATAAAAAAACATTCTTTTTATTTCAATACTTGGTTGATGCAAACAAGTAGAAATCTTCCAAGTCCCATAGGTGTCGTTAATAATTCTAATGAGTACCAAGAGGATTTTAACTACAAAATGTATTTGCAACATCAATTCAAAATATCTGCTAAAAGCAAGTTAAGCCAAAAGCTATGTTACATTGACGAATTTCTCAACTATTATAACAATGCCTTATTGCCTTCTCTTAGTCGTTCTAAGTCGGCTATTTTGGAATCTGAATGGAACACGCAGTTAAACCCCAATTTTGAATTTACAAGTAATGCCAACTTTACCCACCAACTTGCTTTTTCTGATGGGTATCGAATGGGCGTAACCCGAAATGTGTTTACATTGTTTCAAAGATTAGATTGGTACAATAATTCTCGCCGAAATAAACTTTCATTTTCTGTTCGTGAATTGTTTTACGACAACAGAATTGCACCTCTTTCACCTGAGTTAGGGCTCGAAAAAAAGTTGAGTAAAAAATGGATGTTGAAATCAAATGCTGCCCTTAGTTTCCGTTTACCAACTTTTAATGATTTGTATTGGCAGCCGGGAGGAAATGGTGATTTGAAGCCAGAAAAAGGCAGAAAAGCAGAAGTAACCGCTTTGTATAACACACGTCATTGGGAGTTTTCTGTAACAGCCTTTAAACATGTGGTTGAAAATTGGATCATGTGGTTGCCAACCCAAAGTGCTGCTATTTGGATTGCCCAAAATGCTAAACAGGTCAAAAGCAATGGACTAGAGTTTAACCAAACCCTTCATAAAGCATTTTTTCAAAAACATCACTTTAGGCTTATAACGCGATACCAATTTGTAAAAACTATAAATACAGAAACCTACCAAAACCAATTGGTACAGTTAGGAAAACAATTGATTTATACGCCCAATCACACCGGTGTTTTGAATCTGGATTACAGATACAAGTCTTTTAATGTATTTGCGGAATCACAATATATTGGAGTGCGATACTCTCAGTCTGACCAACATATAGACAGCAAGTTGGACGACTATTTACTCTTTAATTCTGGTGTTTCAATCCGATTGAATACCAAACGACACCAAGGCACTCTTGTGTTTGCGGTCAAAAATATTTTCAATCGCACTTATCAAGTCATGGAAAATAGACCTATGCCTCTCAGAAATTATCAATTAACTTTAAAAATAAATATCAATTATGACTCAAAAAATCAACGTTAAAATCTTTTTCTTTCTATCATTTTTATTGGCATTCAGCGCGTGTACGAAAGATGAAAAAATCACAGTAGAGGCCGACAACTATAAAGGAGTTTTTATAGTGAATGAAGGTGGTTTTAATAAATCAAATGGAAGTATAGGTCTTTACAAACCGGGTACAAATGACTATTTTGATGCCTATAAAAAAGCCAACAATCTTCCATTAGGGGATATTGTTCAATCAATGACTTTGCTTAATAATAACTACTACATAGTGGTTAATAATTCCAATAAAATTGAAGTCGTTAATCAAACAAGTTTCAAAAATACAGGAACTATTAATTTAACTTCACCACGTTATATTTTCAAAGTGGATGCGAATAAAGCGTATGTAAGTCACTTGTTTTCAAATGAATTAAGCGTAGTTGATTTAAATTCTAATACGGTGGTTTCTAAAATTAATATTAACCATTGGAGTGAACACATGAGTGTGGTAAACAAAAAAGTATTTGTTGGAACAAATTCTAATAAAGTGATGGTTGTGGATGCTGTTAATCAAGTATTGGTAGATTCTATCGTTATTGGTAAAGGGATTAATAAAATATTGGCATTGTCAAACTCAAAACTATTGGTTTTC
Organism: Bacteroidia bacterium; assembly: GCA_040403495.1. Lineage (GTDB taxonomy): Bacteria > Bacteroidota > Bacteroidia > NS11-12g > UBA955 > JABMMZ01. The sequence continues at coordinate 15,256 of JBBAKM010000035.1, read as the reverse complement.
AATACTGGAGATGTTGACTGGAATTCAGGTGCAGTGACAGAAAAAGGGCGTTTAAGCATTGTTTTAGCTGATTCAAACAAAATCGAAAATTCTATTGAATTGAGCAGCGGTAGTTATGGCGGTTCTATTATTTATAACTCCAAAACTGGAAAAGTATATTACTCATTTGGTGACAATAAAATATATGAATACACCGAAAATGCGACGCCAGTATTGTGGTTGGAATTGCCTTCAGGACAATCTATTTATGGAATGAGTCTTGATGAAACCAATCAACAAATTTATATCTCAGATGCTGGAGATTTTAATGCGGCAGGTAAAGTTTATGTTTATGACCTGTCAAAAAAATTAATCAAAACCATAACAGCAGGGATTGTTCCAAATGGGGCTGTTTTCAATTACTAGGGTCCCATTTCTGATTGGGGTATTGTCTTTGCTAATATGGGCTTGTAATCCATTGCCTTCATCAAAACCCGATGGTATCACTTACGGCAAAGTGCAGTATTCCAAACAGTTTGGTTTTGCTGAAACCAAGCAAACGCAATTTCTGTTTTTTGTGAACAATAAAGACACGCAATGGATAGAGATTGAAAAAAGTAAATTGAAGGAAAAACAACCTCGAATTGTGGTTCTTTCTACTGTTTTTGCTGGATTTATTAATGAACTCAATGCACAAGAATGTATAGTTGGGGTCGATAATATCAATTATTACTACGATTCTGTGTTACACGCTCAATTTGGCCAAAATTTAATGATAGTAGTAGGAGATGAGGGGCAAATAAACGAACCTAAATTATTGGCTTGTAATCCTGATTATGTTATTAGTAGTGGATTTAATACGCTCAACAAGGCATTCAAAGAAAGGTTGAATCAACAGAATATACAATTGATAGTTTGTGATAACTACAAAGAACAAGACCCCTTGGCACGTGCTGAGTGGATTAAGCTGTTCGGTGTTTTATTAAACAAACAAGCAAAAGCAGATTCTTTGTTCAACAGTGTTTGCGACAATTATCGCCAAATTCAAGCAAAGGTTAAATTGCAAAAAAACCAAGTAAAAGTCATGACCGATGCTATGTTTTCTGGTGTTTGGAACGTGCCTGGAGGCGATTCTTACTCAGCAAAATTGATTAATGATGCTGGAGGATATTATGTATTTTCTGATTTAAAACCCTACTTTTCTTATCCATTGAATTTGGAAACGGTAATGAAAAAAGCTCAGAATTCGGACGTTTGGATACATGTAAACGTATTTAATAGTTTAAATGAAATGCAAAAGTCTGACAGTCGTTATGCTTTTTTCAAACCATTTAAGACCAAACAAGTTTACAACTACAGCAATAGAATAAAGGCAAATGGGGGTAATGATTATTGGGAAAAAGGAGTGGTTCGTCCCGACTATATTTTGAGTGATTTGGCTCAAATTTTTTCAAATTTCAAATTTTCTAAGGATAATTTGTATTTCTATACAAAGCTTGATTAGATTTGCTTTTTATTTTTAAAGCGCTTGTTATTCAATTCTTGGATATTCTTTTTGTTTCTGCCTTTGGTATTTTCGGCCTATTATGTGTTGCCGCATAACAAGCGATGGATATTATTGCTAATAGCTTCTTATGTTTTTTATGGGTGGTGGCAATGGGAATTTACACTGATAATTCTATTGTCAACTTTAATAGATTTTGTTAGTGCCCAAAAAATCGATGCCATAGAATCTCCTAATATAAGGAAACGATGGCTGATGTTAAGCTTGTTTTCTAACTTAGGAATATTATTTCTTTTCAAATACTTTTACTTTTTTGTAGGGAGTACAGATTGGGTTCAACAAATGGTTCATCCTCATCAAAAAATTAGAGATTTTGTTGACTTTTTTGGGAAAGCATTACCTGTAGGGATTTCATTTTATACTTTCCAAACCATGAGTTACACGCTCGATGTGTATTATAAAAGAGCAAAACCTGAAACCAATTTAGGTCAATTTGCTTTGTTTGTGTCTTATTTTCCACAGTTAGTAGCAGGTCCCATTGAGCGATTCAATCATTTGAATGAACAGCTCAAAGAAAAACATAAAATTAGCTATTCCCAATTACAACAAGGGTTTAGATTAATGCTTTACGGTTTTTTTGTCAAAATGGTAATTGCCGATAATTTATCATACACGGTGACTTCTGTTTTTAATGAACCAAGTAAATGGCCGTTTTATTGGAATTGGGTTGGCGTATTTTCTTTTTCATTTCAAATTTATGCCGATTTTTTTGGCTATTCTCTAATAGCACAAGGGGTTGCTAAATTGATGGGGGTTAATTTGATGGATAATTTCAACCGCCCATATTTGTCAAAGTCCATTTCTGAGTTTTGGAAAAGATGGCATATTTCGCTCAGTTCATGGTTTCGAGATTATGTTTATGTGCCATTAGGGGGCAATAGGGTAGAGCGTGGAAGATGGATTTTTAATGTGCTTTTAGTGTTTCTGCTAAGTGGTTTGTGGCATGGGGCCAATTATACTTTTATTATTTGGGGTGGCTTACATGGTTTGTATTATTTAATTGAAAGATTTTCTCCCGTTAAAATTAGAGTTACTTGGTTGAAAGGAACATTGACTTATTTGTCGGTTGTGTTTGCTTGGATATTTTTTAGAGCCAAAGATTTAACAGAATCTTTACTCGTTATTAAAAGCTTATTTGGAATCAATGATGGCGAAAGGCAGTTGGATACACAACCCTTTATTTTTCTTTTGGTTTTATTGTTTGGATTGCTCGAGTTGCACCGCAAGGATTTGAGATTTGATGCTTATTGCAACCGTTATAATGGCATACAACGATGGACTTTATATTGCTTTATGCTATTTTGCATTTTGGCTTTGAGTGGTACAGAATATCAACCGTTTATTTATTTTAGATTTTAATGGAAAGCAATTCTCTGAAATATCTCATTTATAAGATTATAGCTGTTATTGTTACAGTGGTGATGAGTGCTTTTGTTTACAAGTCCATTTATTGGGAGCCTGAATTGAAAGATCAAGGGCACATGTTATTCAATTTAAGGGAATTTCAGTGGCACAATGACGTTTTGTATATTGGAGAAAGTTCTAATTACTGGGTTGCGCCCGATGACGAAGACAAACGAACTATCAGCGACATGATTAACGATAGCTTGGATGGTATGCGCCTGAGTGGCATGCAAGTTCCTGCCTATCATGCAGGGATGTTTTTGCCAATTATTGAACACATTGATACCTCAGCTAGGGTCAAAAAATTAGTTGTGACAATGAACTTAAGGTCGTTTGACAAACCATGGATTTATTCTGGTCAGGAGGCGGCTTTGTTGCGTTCCAAATGTTTTTATTACACTTCATCGCCGTTGTACAACAGACTGTGTGCGGCATTGCAATTTCATGCACAACCAAGTGCCGAAGAGCAAGAAAAGAAAATGTTGCACTGTTTTGAGTTTGATACGTTGAAAGTAGATTTTCCATTGCCTTTCAATACGATTAAAACGTGGTGTGAACAAGAGAAATTCCCTTTGCCACAAGGGGGAGAGGATTTTCCTAAAAGAGTTTTGGCCGACCATTATATCAAAGCGTATGCCTTTCAAATTGATGTCAATACCAATCCGAGAATTAAGGATTTTGATAGAATTGTGGAAGTGTGCAAAGCCAAAAATATCAAATTGTATTTTAATCTTTTAGGAGAAAATATAGAGTGGGCCGACAGTTTGGTAGGGAAAGAATTGGTGTACTTTATGAAAGCTAATCGCGATTTACTGGTAAACCGTTATCACAAAAATGGAGTAACTGTTATAGACAATCTAGAAAAAATTCCAGGCGATTATTTTGGGGAAAAAGATTGGACTACAGAGCATTACAATCAGTATGGAAGATTGATAGTGGCCAATAATGTAGCCCGAGTGTTAATGGCTGATTTCTACAAAGAAAAGTCTGTTAAACTTGTGAAATGATAAATATTAAACAAAATTAATTATCATTGTAAACATGAAATTTACCTTTGCCAACTCTCTTAACAGAACAGGATTTAAGCAAAATTATTTACTTTGGATTATAACGGTTGTATTTACTATTGTTTGGGCAAATTCATTGATTTGGACCAGCGATATTAACAATTGGTTGCTTGAAAATGCATTGACTTTTTTGTTTCTTGTTGTCTTGTTTCTTTTCTACAAAAAGTATCAATTCAGTGACTTAACTTATTTGTTAATTGGGTTTTATCTTTGTTTGCATGTTTATGGTTCTAAGCATACTTATGCCGACAATCCTTTTGGATATTGGTTGCAAGACGTGTTTCAGAGTGAAAGGAATCACTACGACAGAATTGTACACTTTAGCTTTGGTTTTTTGTTGGCTTATCCCATGCGTGAATTGTTTTTGAAATGGTTTCAATACCCTAAAATGGTGGCTTGGATATTGCCAATTGAAATTACTTTATCAATAAGTGGTTTGTATGAGTTGATAGAATGGGCCGTTGCGGATGTTTTTTTTCAGGAACAAGGCGTTGCTTATTTAGGAACACAAGGGGATATTTGGGATGCCCAAAAAGATATTTTTCTTGCATTTTCAGGAGCTTTGTTGTCAACCAGTATTGTTTCTATCCTTAAGAAAGTAATCAAGAACTAATTTCTATTAAGTTGCATAATCTTTTTTCTATCCTATTTGTTTATTACTTTATCCATTCATGAATCCATACATATTAATTACAGGCGCATCCACAGGAATAGGCGCAGAAATGGCCAAACAATTGGCAGAGAAAAAATACAATTTGATTTTGGTTGCACGAAGTGAAGATAAACTTGAACAACTTAAAACAGAACTAATCAGTAAATACCAAATAGAAGCCGTTGTTATACCCTCAGACTTGTCACAAATAAACGGGGCACAGCAACTTTACAATGAAGTAAAATCACGCCAATTAAATGTAACACATTTGGTTAATAATGCTGGTTTTGGCGAATATGGTCATTTTGTTGAAACCTCCTTGGAACTTGAATTAAATATGATACAAGTTAATGTTACAAGTTTAGTTGTACTAACCAAATTATTTGCACAAGACATGATAAAAAATGGGGCAGGTAGAATTATGAATGTTGCCTCTATTGTGTCTTTTATTCCTTTGCCTTATTACGCCATTTATTCTTCAACAAAAACATTTGTTTTGGCATTTTCGGAAACTATAGCGGCAGAATTGGAAGGGACTGGTGTCGTTGTTACTGCACTTTGTCCTGGTGCGGTTGAAACCCCTTTTCACACTCCCAAAATGCGCCAAACTATGGCGATGAAACTAAATCAACCTATCTCTGTTCAAGCATTGGTTAGGGAAGGCGTTCAATTGCTTTTGACTGGTAAAGGGAAAAAAGTAGTTGGTTTTATCAATTGGTTAAGCTCCAACTTGCCAAGAATAATGCCCGACGTGTTGATGATGAAAATAAAAAAACAAATAGCTAGTCCTTATAAAAAATGATTTTAATTTCCTTTATCTCTCAGTTAAAAGCCAGAAATGAGTTACTTTTTTATTATGGAATTCTCTGTTTTGTCGCAGCTCTCTTTTTCTTGATGATGAGTAAAGTTTCGCCAGTCCAATACAATAATGTCAGCGCTTGGTATAAACCCTTTAAGTTTGCCTTTTCTACTTTTACTTTTGTTTGGGCTATGGCTTGGTATTGTTATTATTTGCCCGATTTTAATGTTCCATTGTTCAATTGGTCCATTTCTCTTTTACTTGGTTTTGAAATTGTCTATATCGCCATAATGGCCTCTCAGGGAAAGGCATCACACTACAATGTGAGCTCTCCATTTTTTTCAATCATGTATTCAATGATGGCTTTGGCAGCTACTCTTGTTACGCTATACACCGCTTATGTTGGACTCTTGTTTTTTACAAATTCTTTTCCCGAATTACCTCACTATTATTTGTGGTCTATCCGATTAGGGATTCTAATATTTGTGGTCTTTTCTTTCGAAGGTTTTTTAATGGGTAGCAGAATGAATCATTCGGTAGGTTTATTGAATGACAATTCCACAATGTTTATTTTAGTGTGGAGTAAAAAAGTGGGCGATTTGCGAATAGCGCATTTCATAGGAATGCACGCATTACAAGCATTGCCAATTCTCTCTTTTTATATCCTCAAAAACACAAAACTAACTTGGTTTTTTGCATTCTTATATGTCTCTTTAGCTTTGTTTGTATTAATACAAGCCCTAAATGGAAAACCATTTATGTCTTCAAAATCTCCTGATAACAAGGTTCATATAGGCCAATAATGTTTAATCTATTGGCTAAAAAGCGTTTTTACGGTTCGATACTGATTTTTTGAGTAATTTTTTCTGACTCAGTTTCAATGGTTAATAGGTAAGTCCCCCCTTTGTCTAAGTTTTTGAATTTACGCTGAAATGTGTTTTCTCCTATAACAACATCATTCAAGGTTTTCTCTTCAATTTTCTTGCCTTCTGTATTGTAAAGCGTGATTTTTACTTTACTAAATTGGGTTAAATTAAACTTAACTACAAAATTACCATTATTAGGATTGGGTGACACCTGAAGTTTTAGCATGCTGGTACTTTGTTTATTCAACTGATGTAAATGACTTGTTTTGTCTTTGCTCACAAACACTTTGAATATTTGACTGCTAGCGCTACTTTGAGTGCCATTATTGGTGAAAAATATATTGGCACCTGTGCTACTGATGCCGCCATAAATATAGCCAACAAGTGTGCTGTCATCACTTAACTCGTCTAATTTAATCACTTCATTTTTGTAAATAGAAACATTGGGAACTATAATAAATTCCGCGCCTGCGCCTAACAAACTTGGCATTTCTACCGGAAGTTTATATTCCGACATTATTCCTTTAGAATCTCTTGTAACTCTAGCTATTGTTTTTACAAAAGGAACATTGTTGTCTTGAATTAAAACTCCCATACTGTCGTAATATTGAGCAATACCACCAAAAAAAACATTGTGCATTTCGTTTTTAGAAGCCGAATACATTGGCAAAACCGCACAGTGGTAGTGGTTGTAATATTGCTGAAAGTTATTGTTAACCACATAGCCAACGCTGTCTATGTTTACGCAGTTTAAGTAGGGTAGGTCGACCCCAACTTGAAAGACACCCGAAAAAGCAGTGATCCCTTCTGTGCCATCCGTAAGTATTTGCGGAACCGCATTGTAGTCGCGACGGTGCAAATTGGTAGCATCTGTAATGGTTGGTAAATGGCTAACAGAGATGGTCGTGCCATTGTCGCTAATGTTAAATTTGCGAATGGCATTGGTATAAACTTGTGTAAAAGTTGGATTGCCCATGGGATTGTAGTTGCCATCAAATTTGTTGCCACCAATCAAATAATAAGTATTGTTTATTTTCTTTAAATGACCGCCAGTAACAGCAAATTGTGGGTCGCTTATTTGTCTTATATATCCACTAATGGAATTGCCTGTGATGACTGCATTTATTAGTTCTTCTACCTTTATAGCACTTAATTTATCAAAGGTTTTTCTTGAACTTGTTGCGTTGTTAAAACCATAGCCGCCAATGATATATAACATATTTCCATTTTGATGAAACTCCATATTAGTAGAGCTCAATTGTTCTTGAATGTCCACCGAAAGAGAACTCAATGGAGCCGTCCATTTTTGTTTTGAAACGGGGTCAACAACGATAATCTGATTGTTGTTCCCTGCTACATCAAAAGCTGCAAATGGCTGCCTACGGTGTAATCCGTCTAATCGCCCACCAACTATGAGCCATTTGCCATTGTGTTGTGCAAAAGCAAAAGATTGAAGACCTCCCAAACCATCAATATTCATAGGAACGATGGAAATATTAAAAGGCGCCGTTTGTGAATGGAGTGTAATACTGAGTAAAAACACGAAAAGAATAAGTAGTTGTTTTTTCATTTTAAGCAATTATTTTAAACAAAATTAAAATAAATAAACAGATACTTATGTAGCATTTGTTACATAATACTTTTTGAATGAAAATTTACTCTTCACCCATGTTTTTAAGTTGCATGAGCAGTGTGTAGGCTCCTTTCGTTACAAAAATATCATCGGCTGTATTGGCTGAATTAGAAATACTAATTTGGGTTAGTCCATTGTCGCTTGTTCCTGAAATAACTTCTGTCATTTTGAAAGTAGTAGGGTTTTGCTGTATAAACACATATTCTTTACCTTCATTTTTGACAATAGCCTCATTAGGAATGACATACTCTAGCGATGATGCCACATCAATTTCTGCATTCATATACATTCCCGGAATTAAAGTTTGGTCTTTCGTATTGAATGTGCAATAAACAGTTAACGACCTGTCTGCTGAAATGTCTTTGCCTATTGTTTGGATTTTTCCTTTGAATTTCTCTTGACTAGATTGGTTTGAATATGCAATGATTTCTTGACCAATTTTGAGCTTATTAATGTCTTTTTCAAACACTGTTAATGACAAGTACAAGTCACTAGGATTGGTAAGTTCAAATAGTACTTCGGTTGGGCTCACATATCTTCCTATTGTTGTTTTTACCGATCTTACAAATCCGTTAATAGGAGAGTATATGTTGATGTTGCGGGAAAGATTCGTTTCATTGAGTTGATCAGGATTGATTTGAATCAATTTAAGTTTCTCGGACAAGGACTTAATCAGTATTTTTTGACTTAAATAAGTTGCTTCAGCATTTTCGAAGATTTTGTCGCTTGTCGCTTTGTTGGCGTTGAGTGATTTTTGTCTCAAATACTCTTTTTCTATTCCCGAAAATTGGGCTTTTGCACTTAAGTAATCTTGCTGAATCTGAATGTATTGTTGGTCCTCTAAACTGGCTATTATTTCCCCTTTCTTTACTTGTTTGCCTTCAGTCAAATTCGTCCATTTTAAGTAGCCTCCTAATGGGGCACTAATCGAAATGGCATTTTGAACAGGAATACTGATTTTACCATTGACTTTGAGTTTATAACTCATGGTTTTTTGTTCTAATTTTCCGGTACTTAACTGTGCATTTTTTAGCTGTGCATCGTTGAGCTTTACAGTATTTATAACTTCTTTTTCTGCACTAACCTTAGTTGTTGTAGAAGGTTTGCATGCTATTATTAAACCTAGAAGTAAGGTTATGATTAATTTGTTTTTCATTGTGTATTTTATTTTGCGTTTAAATAATAGAGTTGAATCATGGATTTGTTGAGTGTTGTTAAAGCATCTGTATATTGGCTTTTTACAAGTGTAGCATTGTTGATTAGCATCATCCATTCTAAATAGTTGATATTGCCATTCTCAAGCTGTTGTTGGGCTGTTGTTATAATGGTTTCGGCATTCTTTAAGGCATTGGTTTCATAGTAATTGACGTTTACTAAAGCCGTTTGGTATGTTTTATATGCGATGTCTATTTGGTTTTGTAACGACTGCATGCCAGCATTCAGTGAATTGTCTGCTATTCTTTCAAAGCTTTTTGCTGCGCTAATTTTTCCTTTTTGTGAACCAAAGAACAAAGGAACGCCAACGCCAAATTGGACGGAATTAAAACGGGTGCTACTGCCATATAAACGATTGTCGGCACCAACTCCGCGCATACTCATACTGTAATAACCTACATTCAAATTGGGAAGTAATTTATTTTTTTCCAATTGAGTGTTCAGTGTGCTAATGTTTTTTTGCTGATTTAAAATCAAGTAAAGAGGATGTGAATTGATGTTTTTATTTAGCATATCAATAGTTTCCTCTGTTTTAAATTCTGACTTTATTGGTTGGTAAAATAGGCGTGTGTTTAAGAGTAATTGAAATTGTAATTGATTAATTTCAATGTCGTTTTTCAAAGAGTTTAGTTGTGTTGAAATTTGACCTCTTTGAAGTTCAGCACTGGTTTTTTCAAGAATGTTTACATCACCTTGATTAAATTGCAAGAGCACTTTTTTTAAATATTCACCATACAGACTGTCTGTTTGTTCCAGTATTTTTTTCTTCTCATACAAATAAAGGAGTGTGAAATAGCTTTCCCTGACTTGTTTTTTTAACTCAATCTCTTTTAAATTGACGTTAAACAAACTGTTTTTGTATTGTTCGTTCTGAATAGATTTTTGTTTGTTATAAATGCTTGGAAAACTAATTGATTGCTCTAACCCAATTTTATTATCGCTGTAATAACTATTGATTTGACCATATTCTGTTACCACATTTGCCTGAGGAATTTCAACACTTGTTTTTATTAACATCCTTTGGTATTCTGCATTCAACTGTTCGTTTTTCAAAAGCAAATTATTTTTGAGTGCAGAATCAAGAGCGCTTTGTAAATCTATTTTTGTTTGAGCTTGTGCCAAAGAAAAAGAAGAGAATAATAGGATTAGTAATCCCGATTTAGTTAAAGTAGTTTGATTTTTCATTTTTTCATCCTTGTTGAAAATTAAATACAAGACAGGCAGTACAAAGAGTGTTAAAAAAGTAGCGATTAATAATCCGCCTATCACTACTGTTGCCAAAGGTCTTTGAACTTCGGCGCCCGAACCGTGACTGAGTGCCATTGGTAAAAAACCAAATGAAGCCACAAAAGCGGTCATTAATACAGGTCGTAATCTATTTTTGGTGCCGTTTAATACGATAGTAATAGGATTAGTTTCGCCGGCAGCTTTTATCCGATTAAATTCTGCCAATAACACAATGCCGTTTAAAACAGCCACTCCAAACAATGCAATAAAACCAACTCCAGCGCTAATACTGAAAGGCATATCGCGAATGGATAACAATAAAATGCCACCTATAGCAGACAATGGAATAGCGGAATAAATTAATAATCCTTGTTTCACTGAATTAAAGGCAAAATATAAGAAAACAAAAATAAGTAACAACGAAACAGGGACGGCCAATGACAAGCGTTGTTTGGCTGCCACTAGATTTTCAAAAGCTCCTCCATAAGTGATGAAATAGCCGCTTGGAAGTTTTAACTGACTTTCTACCTTTGTTTTAAGTTCATTGACCAAGCTTTGAACATCTCTGCCTTTTGCATTAAACCCAACAATGATTCTTCTTTTGGCATCTTCTCTTTGAATTTGGTTAATACTTTCTTTAACAGAGACATCGGCTACTTGATATAAAGGAATTTGAGTGCCTTGAGCTGTTGGAATGAGTAAATTTTGAACATCTTCAATGTTTTGTCTGTTCGCACTGTCAAGTCGGACCACTAAATCAAAGCGTTTTTCATCTTCAAAAACCAAACCGCTGTGCTGACCAGCAAAGGCAGCATTAAGAACTTGATTAATGTCATTGATGTTTAATCCAAAACTAGCCAAAGCATTGCGTTTGTATTTGATAATCAATTGCGCCTGACCATCAATTGGTTCAACATAAATATTTTCAACCCCATCAATCGGTGTTGCTAAATGACCTAAAAGTTTGGAATATTTAGAAAGGGTGTCTAAATTTTCGCCAAATATTTTACATACTATGTCTTGTTTCGCTCCTGTCATTAACTCATTGAATCGCATGGCAACAGGATATTGAAAACTATAACTTACGCCAGGAATGTCTTTGAGAGCATTACTCATTTTTTCGGAAAGTTCATCCCAAGTATTGGCTGAGGTCCATTCCGATTTGTCTTTGAGAATCACCATCATGTCTCCGGCATCCATTGGCATTGGGTCTGTTGGGATTTCGCCACTCCCTATTTTACTCACCACTTTTTCGACTTCAGGAAACTGCTCTTTGAGTATTTTGGCTCCTTTCATACAAGCCTCCTTGGTTGTAGTGATACTGCTGCCTGTTAATACTCTCGTTTCTACTGCAAAATCTCCCTCAGGTAGTTCTGGAATGAATTCGCCACCCATTCGGGAAAGTAATAGGATTGATATTGCAAATAAGCCTAAAGAAAAGGCAATGACTGTTTTGGGAAAACGCAACAACCTACTCAAATATTTTTGGTGGATACCAACTAAAAAATCCATCATTCGGTCAGATAAATTTCTTTTGTGTTCGGTGGTTTTACTCAAAAATAAAGAACTCATCATTGGAATATACGTCAATGACAACAAAAAGGCTCCCAATAATGCAAAAGCGACTGTTTGTGCCATCGGTTTAAACATTTTACCCTCTATTCCCTCCAACGTAAAAATAGGAAGATAAACCACCAAAATTATAATTTGTCCAAAAACAGCACTGTTCATCATCTGACTGGCCGATTTCGTTACAACTTTATCCATTTCAGGCTGACTGAGTTTGTTTAAAGTATGCTTGCTTTTATTCAAGGTCAAGCCATGCATTACAGATTCTACGATAATGACCGCCCCGTCAACGATAAGCCCAAAATCCAATGCCCCTAAACTCATTAAGTTGCCACTAACCCCGAATAGGTTCATCATTACTATGGCAAACAACATGGAAAGAGGAATAACCGAAGCAACAAGGAATCCTGCTCTGAAATTACCCAAAAAAACAACCAATACAAAGATGACAATGAGTGCGCCTTCAAGTAAATTTTTAGAAACCGTCCCAATGGCACTGTTTACCATTTTACTTCGGTCTAAAAAGGCTTCTATTTCAACCCCCTCAGGAAGCATGTTTTTAATTAATGCGACTTTTTCTTTGACCGCCTCTATCACACTGTTACTGTTTTCGCCTTTCAGCATCATAACCACACCGCCAGCTACTTCGCCATCACTGTTGTAAGTTAAAGCACCGTAGCGGGTGGCACTGCCTATTTTTACCTCAGCAACATCGCGAACCAAAAGGGGAATTCCATTGCTTGTTACTTTAACAACAATGTTTTCAATATCATTGATAGTGCCAATTAATCCCTCTGATCGAATATACAAAACCGTAGAGGCCTTTTCTATGTAGGAACCTCCGGTGTTTTCATTGTTCTTTTCGAGCGCAACAAACAAATCATTGATTGTAACACCCAAAGCATTTAGTTTTTGAGGATTTACAGCAATTTCATACTGTTTTAGTAATCCACCGAAACTGCTAACATCTGCTACCCCTTTTACCCCTAATAATTGTCTTCTTACTATCCAATCTTGTATGGTTCTTAGTTCTATAGCATTATATTTAGCTTCGTATCCTTTCTTAGGTTTTAGAACGTATTGGTAAATTTCTCCCAAACCAGTGGTTACAGGTGCCAGTTCGGGTAAACCTAAACCTTCGGGAATTTGTTGTTCAGCTATTTTGAGACGTTCACTGATTTGTTGTCGAGCCCAATAAAGGTCGACGTCATCCTCAAAAACTACTGTAATTAAGGAAAGGCCAAATCGCGAAAAGCTTCTCATTTCCTTGATACCTGGAATGTTGCTAGTGGCTTGTTCTATGGGAAAGGTAATGAGGCGTTCCACATCAGGTGCGCCAAGTGAAGGGGCAATAGTGATAACTTGAACCTGATTGTCTGTAATGTCAGGCACAGCATCTATGGGTAGTTTGGTGAATTGGAAACTACCATATCCAATAAGGGCGATTACAAATAGCCCAATTATGAGTTTATTTTTGGTTGAGAACTCAATGATTTTGTTCAGCATTTTTTTTGTGCGGTTAATAAAATAAATAAAACACGGTCAGTGATGACTGACAATGGCATTTTTGACTATCGAATGATAGGTTTCGTATGATAATTAACCGAATTTGGGCGGTTGCCAAATATTGCTCAAAAAAGCAGAAGAGTATATAACCCCTTGATAGATGGGAGTTACTTTAAGTAAAAAAGAGTGAGGCCTGTTAATAGTAACAGGATGAGAATTTACATAAGGTAAAACAGAGTGCACTGTAGCGCAATCGGTTGTTTTAAATGGAAGGTTGTGATGTTCTTTGTCCGAATGGTCAGGGTGTGAAGAGTAATGTTCGGATATGAAATTGAAAAAGGATTCTTTCTGATTGATTTTTAAGTGGTCGAGATAATGATTCATCAAAACTGGCAATTTCAGTAATTGATGTAGTTCAGTATTAGAACCTACAAAAACCAAAAGAAACAATATGACGATAGTTTTTTTCAACGGGACAAAGATAAACAGATAAAAGCATAGAATTTATTGCTTTTTATATTTTAGAATCAATATAATTAGTGATTGTTATCAGTCAGGTTTCCCTTTCAAACTCTGTTCTCGCTCGCATATTCGTTCTCGCTCGCATCTTGCGAGTGATTGATTAAACCGCCTCTGGCGTATTTAATAAATAATATTCAATTAGTTCAATTAGTGTAAACCTTTTATATTTGTAAAAGATGTTTGGTTTAAAGGATAGAAATAGTGAAAAGGGTAGTAAGGATGATGTAATTATATCCAAGCTTTGCTTCAAATCAACTCCAAGGAAAAGACTTCACATCTTAATAGGTTTAAGGATTTTGAAAAATTTTAATTTTTATATTTTGTTAACATGTCTTTTTTTATCATGTAGCTCCAGAAAAGTCAAATATTTTTATAAGGACATATACAGATTTCAGTTCTTAAATGAAGAAATATTAAAAATTGATAAGATTTCATATAGAATCTATTCTTCTTATGTATATTATAAAATAAAAGATAAAATTGCATATTTAAACAATGATTCATTAACACCTTTTAACAAAACAACACACCAATTTATAAAAAACTCTGATTCTACTAGTGATTACATCAAGGTAAATGTTAATGACAATAAAGGTAAGTCGTTAAATAACATAGAATTAATTTCAAAAGTTGAAAATAAGACAGAATATGCCTATACTAATAAAGATGGCTATGCTTTTATTAGCAAAAACTCTAAATCCGTTCAATTTAGAAAGCAAATTAACAATAGCAAGGAATCTTACATTATAGAAATTGATGAATTAGCTAAAAAATCTGATATTTTTATAAAACTTGGTCATCTAAATGATTTTAAAGTTGATTTTAAGTATATTAAAATGAATGATTTAAAAAAGAATCAAAAATGAAAAAAATGTTTCAATTGACATGTGTTGTTTTTGTTTTAATTTCTTGTAATAGAAATATTGTTGGTGTAGAATTTAAAAACAAAAAAAAACCAACATATTATAACTTTCATAATGATTCTATAGTTGAAATAACAACAGCATTTGGACTTGTTTACACCAATTATCATGTTAGGTATTTTGTTAAAAGGAATAAAATAATATTTGAATATGGCAATCCACATGAAATAAATTTAATTATAGATACTTTAGCCAATAAAATCAGTATTAAAGACACAAACCATTATGAAGTTTTGATATTTTTTAATAATAATTTACACAATATTAATATATTTATGTAGGCTCCCCCTTTTTAGTACAATTCAAAAATAGATTATTTTTTATATTTTT
>JBBAKM010000034.1:11053-27964 GCA_040403495.1 Bacteroidia bacterium | reverse complement strand
AATTAATGGTTTTTTGTCTAATTTTAATGCGTACTGTTTTTGGGGGAGCTTACAAAATGAAATCAAGTAGTTTTTCCCAATGATTAAACTAATTTGTTCACTCTCAAGTTGGTTTGTTTCTTTACTCAGGTATAAATATTTGAAAGTGATAAAAAAATAATCATCAAACTCCTCAATTTTAGTTCTTTGTTGGGTGTTTAATATGTCTTCTTGAATCAGAGGATGTATGTCAAAAACGGCACAAATTTCAGCTATTTTATCTGAGCTATGAACGCCATTAACAGAAATCCATTGGTTGTCTAATTTAGATTTGTAGTTGGTTAATTCATTGATCGAAGCAATTGTTTTTTCCTCAAAATGATCTTTTTGGTAGGTTATTAATTTGACTTCGATAGGGTGATTCCGGTCTTGACCCACATAAACTAAACTCTCAGGCGGTAAACCAGTTTTACTGGAAAACCGATGTTTTATTTTGGATGTCCCTTTTTTTAGTTTGTTAATCATACAATCAAAAGATGATTCCAAAAGTAGGAATATCTAATTGATTTTCAAGTAAAAAAATAAACTACTGCTTAACTACTTTAAAATGAAGGAGTTCGTTTTGGTCCGAAACTTTAATCAAATAAATGCCGCTTTTCCAATTGTTGGTATTTATTTCTAATTGATTTTCGTCAACGTAATCGCAATCAAATACAAGTTGCCCATGGATATTATAAACCTTTATTTTTGAATCAGAATTGATATTGGTTAATCGTAATTGATTATTAAAAGGATTGGGATTAATATTGATTTTGGATTTGTTATTACTGCTAATTTGGCTAAAGTCAGGGATAGTTAAATTCTGAGAACTAGAATCCACACAACCCGTATTGTTTTGAGTTTTTAATTGCACGACTAATGACTTACCCGAATAAGCAAGAAGTGATTTAGTTAAACTTGCATTTCCAATAGTTTTGGAAGTATCCACAAGCCATTCATAATTATTCAATGACTTTTCTAATGCTTCGAAAGTGTAGTTGAACCAATTTTTTTCAACGGTAAAATCGGCATTAGGTAAGTCAAAAGTTTTTACAATTTTAGGGGCATACGTTTTTTGACAAGATTGATTGCTAACCGTTAAAACAAGTTGATCGCCATTTGCCAAATTGGTATACTTGTAAGAAGGTGAAGTGCCCGAACTAATAAGATTGCCATTTTTAAAGAACTGATAATTTGAGTAAATAGATGGCGCACTAAAAGTGTATTCATTGCTACAAATTGATAATTTTTGAGCCATTCCCACACCCTCATTGTCGATAGTATCAACAGAGAAATGGAGTGTTTCTACAATTGGAGAGCAATTTAATTTAGAACTATCAATGATTGAAATTTTAATTGAATCAGAAGTTAAAGCTTTAATTTTATAGATAGTATCAGTGCTGTAATTGGAGTTATTAAAGGAAATACTGTATCTAGAATTGAATAATTTGTTAATGTTAAATTGGATAGAATCACCCTTACAAACGCGGTTTTTATAATTCGTTGTATAGCTTAAATCAGAACAGTCATTGGTAAGAAAATCAACTGTTTCTTGATTTAAGCTACAAACTGTGTTTTGTTGTATTAAAATACGTACACGATACCAAGTATTTGGATTTAAGTTGGTAAAATGTACTGATGTGTCTGTAAGAGAAACAATATTTCTCATATTTGGAGTAACAATAAAATCATATTTAGTAATAAAACTATTTTTTCTTAAAGTTATAATAGCTGAAGAAGTGGTTTTTTGAATACTAAGTCCAAACAATGTTTGATTTGGGCTTATCTTTAAGATCATACTATTTACAAACCCACTCAGGCATCCATCCACACTCTTTAGTCTGGCTTGGACTGTGCAATTTTGATTGGAAGAAATGCGTTCTCCATTCCCTTTGGTTTTGGAATAGAGTGAACCATTTACAAACCAATACACACTGTCAATGTTTTGACCTGTAACAAAAAAACTATCATTAATAAAGTCGCAGTAATTAGTGTCATTGGATTTGTTGGTCAATATTCCCGTAGCACTGCGGTTTAGATTGACTCTAAAAGGGGTACTGGTGGAACTACATCCTGTTGTTGTAATCGTTGCCCTTACTCTGTAATTGCCTGAATCTTTCACTATTTTTGTTCGACCAACAGAAGTATTAGGTGTCCATGAATAAGTTGTATTTGCAATGGCGTTGGCTTGTAGGATAATAGAATCTCCTTTGCAAATATTAGCAGAACTGCCATTTGTAATTGAAACATTGGGTGAGGGTGATAGGTTTAGTCTTAAGGTGTCTGGAGAGCTAACTCCTTTGTTGTTTCTTACCGTTAATATAGCAATTCTTTGTCCGGACGAACCCCAAGTTACAATTGGGTTTTGAACATTGCTAGTAGTAGGGGATCCATTCACTATTCTCCAAGAGTAACTATTGGTTGAATTTGTGCCAGAACCATTTAATTGTATATCGGAGTTGTTACAAAGAGGAGAGGTGTTGGTACTTGCTGTTGCCTTAGGAAGTAAATTGGAAGGATTTACTTCAAATGTTTTGGCATATACTAAGTCACCACTATTGCTTTGATTGTTATTGTCTGTCGCCATAACCACCACATAAAATGTAATTTTTCCTACATTGGTATTTGGTGCTTTCCATTCAAAAGTCCATCTTGTACTATCGGTTGCAACAGAAGCGGTTCCTGTTGAGGTATGTTGAATATATTCTCTGGTTCTGGAGTTAATAGTTCTCGTTACACGACTGGTTCTATTGTTTGTGTTTGTGAAGGTTCCAATAGGTTCATTTGCCGAATTTAAGGCCGTAATTTGGAAGCCAAACTTTGAACGACCAGATTGTCTAAATGTGACTTCTAAGTTGTATGTTGAGTCGGGGATGTATCCGCTTCCAGTAAAGTTGCCCCTAAATCGCAAACTGTTCAGTTGAGTTCCTGTTGTTATTAAACTGCCTCCATGGCACGAAACGCAAGAGCTTTCTCCGGGTGCATTGGTATTGCCTCCGCCAGGTCCACTGGCATTGTTTATTGCTGAACACAAGAAGATAATAAAGAAAAGTCCGATTAAGACATTGAGTTGTATTTTTCTATTCATTTGAATTAATTCCGACTTCAAAGTTAAATTAATAAATAATGAAAAGAGTCTTGTTTTGCCAAATATTGCAAAATTTTGACAAAGTATTACTTTGGTTTAATAAACTTATTAGATTTTAAATTAACTACTTAGCTTATTGAATTCGGTGATTGATAATATGTTCAGCTTTTTCATAAAGTTGAAAAGGTGAAAATTTTCGCCAATCCATTTCATCTAATTCGCCACCATAGTTGATATAATAGTCGATTCCTGCGGCATTAAAGTCTTCTAAAACATGCGGGCGGAAGTTGATAAAACTAATCCAACCATCTTCAATATCATTGAACCATTCCTCATAATAAGAATCGTCTGAAGAATGAAAATTAAGAACATTTTCGCCGATGATAATAAATTTATTGACGCCTTCATTGAGAATCAGTTCCAAAATTTCTCTTTTGAGTTGCATAATGTCGTTGTTAATAACATCGTTCCATTCGCCTATTAACTCAATGATACAATATCCCTCATTGTAATCTACATATAATATTTTAAGATAAAGGGTGTTTGAACCAAAATTGTCCCATTGTGGGTGAATCAGAAAATTATAAATGGCATTTGTGTATTCAAATTCACTGTGAATTTGTTCGAAAAAGGGAGATTTTTCATCATTTTCTGAGTTGTACAAATGCAACCAAGTATAATGGGGTTCAATGTCATGCATCTTTGCAAAATTATAACCATTTTTTTATTTATTTAAATTAAGTTTGCTCAATGAAGTCGTTTTTTTTCTTGTTAACTTTTGTCTCTGTAAATTTGTACAGTCAAGTGCAAATAAATCAACAATTTAATGGGGGAAACGAGCCCTCACTCGTCATTAATCCGTTGAACAATGCCGAAATTATATTGGCTTTTAATACCAATCTTGTGTTTAAAAGTAATGACACAGGAAAAACATTTGATAGAATTAAAGTTTCCTCTGAATTTGGGTTTTATGGAGACCCTGTTTTAATAAATGGAGGGGGTAATAAGGTGCATTTGGTCCATTTGCCAAACAATAAAAAGTTAAAGTGGCCTGAATCTTTTGATAGAATTGTATTTCAATCTTTTGATTTCAATTCAAAAGTCGTTAAGAAAAGTGTAGGAATTGGCCATCAATTAGGGAAAATGCAGGATAAGCCATGGCTCTTTGTTCAAAATAACACAGACAAAAAGAAACAATCAACTATACATTTAACATGGACCTGTTTTGATAAATATGACAGTCGTTATCCCCAAGATTCAACTCGTATTATGCACGCCTATTCCACTGACAATGGGAGGCGTTTTTCAACGCCGCAGGTCATAAGTAAAGTCAATGGAATTGCGGTTGATGGAGACTCAGCAATGGAGGGGGCAACAATGGCAATGGACAAAATTAATGGGCGTCTTTATTGCCTGTGGAGTGGCATGAACCAATTGTGGTTAGCCCAATCCAAGGATGGGATAAAATGGGAAACCCCACATGCTGTTAGCGAACATATTAATGGGTGGAATATTTCTGCCCCTGGATTTTGGAGAGCCAACGGAATGCCCTTTTTAGTGGCACTCGACAGTCATTTACTGGCTGTTTGGGCTTCGGAAGCTAATGGTATTTCTAAAGTGAATTATTTATTTTACAACGTACGAAATCAGACTTGGAGTGATGCCAAAACAATAGAGGTTGAAGAGGGTGTTAGCTCCTTGATGCCTTTTGTTCAAACAAAAAACAACAATGCTTATTTAGTGTTTTATGGCGTTGGAACAAGAGATTCAATATCATTGCAAACGGAAGTTTCGGTGTACACAGCTAAAATTAATGAATTAGAGATTGACAAAAAAGTGGAAGCCAAAAAAGTTGAAGGAACAAGTTTTAAATCAAAAAACAGTTTTTTGGGTGATTATATCGCTTTGGGGCTTTTTAACCAATCGGATAAGGAAGAAGGAATGCTTGCTTTTACTACATTAATCAATTTAAAACGCACTTCAATAGCGACAATAAAAATAAAGTTTTAGTTTTTTAATCATTTGATTTGATTTTTAGCGTTTAAAAGTATTATTTTGCGAATCTTTTAAAAAATATGGCTGTAATTAATAAATTAAGAAATTCTAAATGGGTTTTGATTGTAATCTTAGTTTCCCTATTGATCTTTGTACTAACAGATTTCTTTTCAGGAAATAACAATATTTCAACATCACCGGACACTGTTGGTGAAATTGACGGAACTGGAATTACCGTTCAGGAATTTGAAACAAAATACCGTGAAATTTTAGCTCAGTTTGAAGCAAATGGTCAGGCTATTAACGATGATTCTAAAGAACAAGCCTCTATGTATGCATGGAGTCAGTTCATCCAATCCAACATTGTAGAAAAAGAATACAACAAATTAGGTTTAGATGTAACGTTAGAAGAATCTTCTATTTTGCTTTATTCCGACAATGCTCATCCAACTATCAAACAATATTTCAGTCAAGATGGTGTTTTTAATCCTTCTAATGTTATCAACTTTAGAAATCAAGTAGCAGCCAAAGACCCAAAATCAATGGAGCAATTTGAAATGATAGTAAAACAAATCGTTTTAGAGACAAAGTCTAGAAAATATACTTCCCTAATTAGTAAATCTATGTATGCAACTTCTTTGGATGCTGAAGATGATTTCTTTGCTAGTTCTACTGAAGCTAATGGGAAATCAATCACATTAAATTTCGGAAATTTAGATGACAAAGATTTTAAAGTAACAGATGATGAGTTAAAATCATACTTAAAAAAGCATGCTTCTGATTTCAAACAAAAAGAAAGTAGAGATTTAGAATATGTAATGGTAAGTATTTTGCCGACTTTGCAAGATACTTTAGCAATCAAACAAGAGGTTGAAGCATTAATTCCAACATTCAGAACTACAGATAATGACTCATTGTTTGTTTCAATGAATAGTTCAGAGCCATTCGATCCGAATTTTCAATCAAGAGGTTCGTATGATAAATCAATCGAATCAAGATTATTCTCTGCGCCTAAAGACAGCATTATTGGACCATTATACGCCAATGGTGTATATAGTTTGATTAAGGTTTTAGACACGAAAGCGGATTCTGTATTTTACATGTCTGCATTTAGAGCAGAGATATATGTAAAAGGAACAACCAAGCAAGATACTTTAGATGCAATTGCAAAAGCTAAAAAATTAGCAGTTGAGTCTAAATCTTCTGCAAACCCAATGGCTTTCTTACAAGAGAAAAACTTTACAGGTGAAATTGGTACCGTTACTGACATGGGTTGGTTTAGAGAAGGAACTCAACCTGTTGAATTTAATAAAGCCTTCAAAACTTTGGCTTATGGTGATGCAACGGTTGTTCAAGCGCCTTATGGATTGTTCTTGGTGAAGTTAAATCAACTAAAATCAAACCAATTGATAAAAATAGCACAAATAAAAAGAAAAATCGAACCACTTTCTTCTACTCAAGATAGCTTATACCAAGTGGTTTCTGATTTAAGAAACGAACTTGTGGGTAAAGATGGCGAGTTTGATGTCATTACAAAGAAATTCAAATTGAATAAAGGGGTTGCCAATAATGTTAAAGCTACAGATAAAGCAATGACAGGTATTCCAGGTACTTCTGAGGTGGTGAGATGGTCTTACAACGATAAACGTGAAAATGGAGATTATTCAGATGTTATTGTTACAGACAATTTTTACATTGTTGCCCGTTTAGTAAAAATCAAAGAAGAAGGTACTGCTGACTTCGAAGAGGTTAAAGAAAAATTAACCCGATTGGTAATCGATGAGAAAAAAGCTGAGAAATTAAAAGCTCAAATGAATGATGCAATCAAAACTTCAAAAACTGTAGATGAAATTGCTGGTAAACTAAATACTATTACTCACCCAATTAAATATTTGTATTTCAATGCAACTGCTGTAGAATTCACTGGTAATGATATGGCATTAGTTGGTTATGTATTTGGATTAACGCCTAAAAAAATAAGCAAACCAATTGTGAGCAAAAATGGAGTTCACTTGTTTTTTGTTGATGAAATTAAAAAACCTGAATTACCAACTTCATTAAAATCAAGACAAGATATTTTATACATGCAGAAAAAACAACAAGCTTATTCATTGTCATTCGAAGCACTGAAAAAAGCAGGTAATGTTGTTGACGAACGTTACAAATACTATTAATATTTTATCTAAATTCCTATTTTTATGACAGACAATAAAGTTGATTTTTTACCATTACACGGTACCGATTATATAGAATTATATGTTGGTAATGCCAAGCAAGCTGCCCACTTTTATAAGACAGCTTTTGGATTTCAAAGTTTAGCTTATGCCGGTCCTGAGACAGGAGTGAAAGACAGAGTTAGTTATGTGTTAATCCAAAACAAAATGAGATTAATGCTTACTACACCATTGCATTCCGATTCTCCCATTGCATTGCACCATTTAAAACATGGAGACGGTGTTAAAACACTTGCATTGATGGTTGATGATGCTTATGATGCTTTCAACCAAACAACCCAAAGAGGTGGAAAGCCATACATGGAACCTAAAACACTTAGCGATGAAAATGGTGAAGTGAAAATGAGTGGTATCCATACTTATGGCGAGGTTGTTCATTTATTTATTGAGAGAAAAAATTACAACGGCGTGTTCATGCCCGGTTTTAGAAAATGGGAAAGTACCTACAATCCAACTGAAACGGGTTTGTTATATGTTGACCATTGTGTAGGTAACGTAGGTTGGAATCAAATGAACCCATGGGTTAAGTTTTACGAAGATGTAATGGGTTTCAAAAATATTCTATCATTCGATGACAACGATATTTCCACTGAATACTCTGCTTTAATGAGTAAAGTAATGAGCAATGGAAATGGATTTGTTAAGTTCCCAATCAATGAACCTGCTGAAGGAAAAAGAAAATCTCAAGTTGAAGAATATTTGGAGTTTTATGAAGGTGAAGGAACTCAACATATTGCCATAGCAACAAATGATATTGTAAAAACAGTTAAAGAATTAATGTCACGTGGTGTTGATTTTTTACAAGTGCCAACAAGTTATTACGATGATTTATTGGATCGTGTTGGTCCAATCGAAGAAGACATTGAACCATTAAAAGAACTTGGTATATTGGTTGACAGAGATGACGAAGGTTATTTGCTTCAATTGTTTACCAAACCTGTTGAAGACCGACCAACTATGTTCTATGAAATCATTCAAAGAAAAGGCGCCAAATCATTTGGTAAAGGTAATTTTAAAGCTTTGTTCGAGGCAATAGAAAGAGAACAAGCCAATCGCGGTAATTTATAATTAGGGATTATGCTCAAAAAAGCATGGATTGACATGATGGGCAGAATGGTGGAGATACCTCATTCACCTCAACGTATTATTTCGTTAGTACCGTCACAAACTGAATTGCTTTATGATTTGGGCTTGCAAGACCAAATTGTAGGTCAAACCGTGTTTTGTATTCATCCTCAACAATATTTTTTGAATAGTACTAAAATTGGGGGTACCAAAAAAGTTAAATATCAAGTAATTGACGATTTAAAACCAGATTTAATCATAGGGAATAAAGAAGAAAATTCTCTTGAAATAGTAGAACAACTCTCGAGCAAATATCCTGTCTGGCTCAGTGATATTTATACATTGGAAGAGGCTTATTCTATGATAAATCAAATTGGAGAAATATGCAATGTTTCTGACAAAGCCAATCAAATTGTTGAACAAATACAAAACTCATTTGCAACTATAACACCTCAAAAATTAGGAACTTGCCTGTACTTAATTTGGAAAGACCCCTATATGACTGTTGGGCATAACACATTTATTAATAATATTATTGAAAAAATTGGTTTTACCAATGTTGTTCAAAATTCCAGATACCCCGAAATAAGTATTGAGGAAATGTTGAAGTTAAATCCTCAAAATATTCTACTATCCTCAGAACCATATCCCTTTAAACAAAAGCACATTGATCAACTTCAAGAAGTGTTGCCTTCGGCAAATATTCGCTTAGTAGATGGCGAAATGTTCAGTTGGTATGGAAGCAGAATGAAGCACTCTGTGGCCTATTTCAAAGAACATTTTAATGTATAAATAGCAAAAAGTCAAGCCACAATTCTTAAAAAGAAGACTTATCTTTGTGGCAATTATGGCCATTATCATTAAATCAGCTGAACAAATAGAGGGGATTCGTAAAAGCAGTCGTTTAGCTGCAGAAACGCTAAAATACTTAGAACAATTTATTAAACCAGGAATTAAAACCATTGAATTAGATAAACTTGCCGATGATTTTTTGCAAAAACATGGTGCTGTAGCCGCTACCAAAGGTTACAAAGGGTATAAACATGCTACCTGTATTTCACCCAATGATGTCGTTTGTCATGGAGTTCCCAATGAGTATGCCCTAAGATTTGGGGATATTGTTAATATTGATGTTACTGCTATTGTCAACGGTTACTATGGAGATACTTGTAGAATGTATGAAGTTGGGGAAGTGAATGATTACGCCAAAAAACTAATGAAGGTAACCAATGAATGCTTGCATTTGGCAATGAAAGAGTGTTACCCTGGAAATTATTTAGGAAATATTGGTTACGCAATCAATGAACATGCTGTAAAACACGGTTATTCTGTGGTTTACGAATTTTGTGGACACGGTGTAGGTCTCAAATTTCATGAGGACCCACAAGTAGAACACAAGGCCAAAAAGAACTCAGGTCCTTTGCTAAGAGAAGGAATGACGTTTACCATAGAACCAATGATAAATGCAGGTAAACCTAAGTGTAAAGTCGATCGTAAAGATGGTTGGACAGCGAGAACCATTGATGGAAAACTCTCTGCACAATACGAACACACCATTTTAATTACCAAAAATGGTTTCGAAGCCTTAACAGATATCAACGGCGATTACTAAGCTTTTTGCTTGTTTTGTGTGCCGAAATAATATTGGCACAACTTGTGCAATAAATCTAATTATTCTAAGTTAATTTAGCAACATGATTAGATGTCTCATATTTCTTTCTCTCTTTTGGTCATCATTTATAGTGATAGAAGCTCAAACAAGTTTCAATACAGACCCCGTGGTTTTTATTGAAGAGTTTTCTAAATTCATGAAAGAATCCAAAAAAACTGACATACAAAAAATGACAGATGTGTTTTCAACAAACTGGAAGTCAGGAAAATATACGCCAGAGCAAAAGAAATTTATTATCTCTATTTCAAATGAAATAATGTATAAAAACTTAGCACGTGACCCTTATTTGGAGTTAATGCTGATGAATTTGGATTATTTTTCTCAAAAAAAATTCAGTCCTAATATTTTGAAACAATGGCAAGAAATCACCAAAACATTGTTAGATAAAAAGCCAAAAGATTATTTATTTTTCCTTCAAACAGCAAATACACTGTTTAAAGACAATACTTTAGTTCAAACAAATGGGTTAAGATGGTACAGTAACAGCAGTCAGTTTGAATTTGGATTCGAAAAAAACAAAGTAAGTATTCAATTCAAGAATTTAGATTTAATCTGTGAGGCAGGTTTAGATAAAGTTAAAATATTTAATGCATCAGGTGTTTTTTATCCCGACAAAAAAAATTGGGAGGGAACTCAAGGAAGAATTAATTTTGAAAGAGTTGGTTTGTCAGAATCTGAAGTTTATGTTTCATTTAAGGATCACAAAATAGACATGAATACGGGTGGTTTCATTGTTGATTCAGCTCAAATGGTTTATCCTAAAATTTCATCACAACCACTTTTAGGAAGATTAATCGAACGCATCTCGCAAAGTAATTCAATTGATTTGATAAAAACATCTCCATTTCCACAATTTGTTGCTTACGAACCAAGTATTGAAATCAAAGATATCGTTGGAACTGAGGCTAAATATTTAGGCGGTTTTTCAATGAAAGGTGCCAAAATAAACAGTCAAAACTTTGGTGATGGTGAATCAAGTATTCAATTGCTTTACAAAGGTAAACCAATGATGACAGTGCGTTCAGAAACATTTCGTTTGGATACAAATAAAGTAATGTCGCAACATGCTGCTATCTCAATTGTGGTTGATACCGGTTTTATAACCCACCCAAATGTTAAATTTTCTTATGATATTGTTAAAAAGAAAGTAACCATAACGCGCGGTACAGACGGCTTAATGCGTATGCCTTTTTCAGACAATTACCATGGCGTTGAAATTGAGGTTGATCAAGTGTTGTGGGATCAAAAACAACCATTTATTGATTTTGATATGATGACCAATGACAAGGCAGCTTATGTGGAAACTAATAGCTTTTTTAAGAAATTTTTGTTTGATAAAAAACAAGGCGCTTTGGGTATGAATCCCCTTATTAAAATGTTTCAATATTGCCGTGAAAATCGCTTAAGAAGTTTTAATCTGCAACAATATGCCAGTGGAATTGGTTCAAAAAAAGAATATTTATCACAATTGGTGATGGATTTGGCCGATGATGGTTTTATTTATTACAACAAAGACAATGATTCGATTTATGTTAAAGACAAACTTTATAATTGGATTTCTAATAATCAAGGAACCAAAGATTACGATGTAATCCGTTTTCAAAGCGTTATTGCCGGTCGCCCAAATATTACCTACAATATGTTGTCGCACGACCTGAAATTGGAAGGTGTAAGAAGATTTACATTCAGCGATTCTCAAAATGTGGTAGCAGTGCCAAATGAACAATTGGTCGTTATAAAAAAGAATAAAAATGCACAATTTTCTGGAATGATGCGTGCAGGCAGAATAGACTTTTATTCAAAGGATTTTTTCTTTAATTACTCCCAATTTCAAATCAATAATACCACCATGGACAGCATGGTTATTTATTATCCCGATATGAATAGTAATGCATTGCGAAAAGTAAACAGTGTGTTGTCTAATACCTATGGTAGAATTTTAATAGATAAACCCAATAATAAATCGGGGCTCAAAGATTATGCAGAATATCCTATTTTTATAGCAGAAAGAGGTTCGGAAATTAATTACGACCGCGCATCAACACACAACCATGCCTACAAAGCAGACCGATTCAAATTTCAAGTCGACCCTTTTATTATCGATAGTTTGGACAATTTTACCATTGCAGGTTTTGGATTTGCGGGAACACTTATTTCAGACGGTATTTTTCCAGATATTCCCAATACGGCACGGATTCAACCCGACTATTCATTAGGATTTGTTGACAAAGTAAAATTGCCAATGTATGGAGGTAAAGGAACGGGAGATTTAACCATTAATTTAAGTAATAGAGGGTTTTATGGAAATGGAGATTTGATTTACCAAACCTCTGTTTCGAAATCACCTGAATACTTATTATTACCCGATGCTACAACAGGAGTAAGTACAAGTTTTGATTTGCCAGAAAGTGCTAAATATCCATTAGTAGCTGGAGTTAACATTCAAACACAATGGTACCCAAAACAAGATAGAATGATTCAAACTAGAATTGATAGTAATTTCTCAATTTTCAAAACAAGGTATGCTTTTGATGGTAAAATGACATTATCCCCTGAAGATTTAAGAGGCGATGGTCATTTAAAATGGAACGAAGCAATGTTTACTAGTATGGACATGGTTTTTGGAAGAAACAAAGCAAATGCAATGAACTCTTCTATCAAAATTTTTGCGGTCGACCCAAGCAAGTTTGCCTTTGAAAGTAACAATGTAAAAGGGGATTTAGACTTTGATAAACGTGAAGGTAAATTCTTGTCCAATTTTGTCGGTTCTTACACCCATTTTCCATACAATCAATATTCTAGTAACATGAATGATTACAAATGGGATATGAATAAGAAGATGATGGAAATAAAACCAGGAATTGCGATGGCAGGTATCAAGCCAATATTTGTTGGATTACCTCCTAATCAAATAGATAGCTTAAAGTTTGAATGCTCATTTGCCAAATTTGATTTGGTTAAATATGTCATTAATATGGAAAAAATTCCATTTATAGACGTAGCCGATAGTCGTGTTTATCCATTTGCAGGAAAAGCAATAGTAAGAGAAAAAGCAATGATGGACCGTTTGGACAGTTCAAGAATTGAAGCCAATAAAACAGACAAATTCCATGATATTAAAAATTGTAGAACAACCATATTAGGAGGTAACTCTTTGTCAGCAACCGGTTATTACAGATACATTGACAAATACAAAAAAGAACAACCGTTGTTCTTAGATAGTATCAGAATAAATACAGATAAAAATTTGGTTGGTTACGGTAAAATTTCAGATGAAAGTAATTTCAGATTAGATGATAAAATAGCATTCAAAGGTTTGTTTGAGGTGCTAAGTATTCGTAAACCAATTGAATTTATCGGCTATGTGCGACCAATGCATAGTTTTGCTTACATGGAAACTCTGTGGTTGAGATATAGAAACGTTGTTGATCCACAAAATGTAATCATAGACATTACCAATCCACGAGACAAGGACAATAAAAAATTATCAGTTGGTTTGTATTTTGCCAATGACAGCAACCATGTTTATCCTATTATGTTGGATTTGAAACGCAGATACAGCGATCCTGAATTGCAGTCAGATACTGGTATTTTGTTTTATGACAAAACCAAAGATGCCTTCTTTGTAGGGAACAAAGAAAAGCTTCAAAATGATGCACTGAAAGGGAATTATATGCAATTCAATGAAAAAGACAAAAGTGTTTATGCAGAAGGGATTTTTGATTTCCGAGTAGTTGCGCCTAAAGTTCGATTTGAGTCTGCGGGGAATGCAGTGCTAGCCAAAGGGGACAGTACCTACCGATTCAACCTAATGACATTGATTGATTTTCCATTCCCAACGGAGATAAACAAGGCAATGTTAAAAGTATTGTCAGCAGAAGGTGCCGGGGTTCCAACAACAGCAGCTAACACAGAGGAGAATATTAAAGCCATTCACGAATTAAATCAGGATGAAAGAGTAGCCAATAAAATTTCAAATTCTTTGGAGTCGTCAGGGGTTATTACGCCTGAAGGAGCATTTAACTCAGGATTCTTGTTTACCGACATCGATTTTGCTTTCAACAGAGTTAGAAGAAAATTCATTGCTGCAGGACCTATCCATTTGGCTTTGATGAATGGAACAGTCATTAACAAAAAATACACGACCACTATCGCCCTAGAAAAAAGAAGAGGTAGCGACAAAATATATCTTTACTTTATCACAGACAATGGCGATTGGGTTTATATGGAATACAGCAAAGGGTCTATGTTATTTGCTACTAGCAATGCAGAATTATTAGCAGCTATTGAAGTGGCTTCCCAAAAATTGGCTGATGAACAGTTTGTAATTCGCTTAGGAACAGAGCGTCAAAAGGAGAATTTCTTGAAGCGAAATGACATTGAATTAGACGAATAATTAAGAGTGAAAAACTATTGATTAAATTATTTATATTTGCAATCTTAAGTATTTTTTGAACACTGCATGGAATTGATTATAATTGTTGCTCTTTCTATTGTTTCCTATTTATTAGGTTCAATGCCGACTGCACTTTGGGTAGGCAAAGCTTTTTATGGATTAGATATTAGATTTCACGGAAGTGGAAACTCAGGCGCAACGAATACTTTCAGAGTTTTGGGCAAAAAAGCGGGTACCATTGTATTGCTATTAGATGTTGTAAAAGGTTTAACAGCAGCCTCTTTGGTTCGTTACTTGCCTTTTGTAGAAATGGGTACTATCAGATTTGTAAACTTACAATTGCTGTTTGGATTATTGGCTGTTTTAGGACATATTTTCCCGATTTATGCTAAGTTTAAAGGAGGAAAAGGAATTGCGACTTTGTTAGGTATGGTTATTGCCATTCATTACTTATCCGCATTGGTTTGCATGCTTTTGTTTTTGGTTATTTTATTTTCAACCCGTTATGTTTCGCTAAGTAGTATATTGTCTGCTGTAGCTTTTCCAATCATAGCAGTAATTATTTATAACAATCAAGAACCTCTGTTTGTAGCTTTCGGTATTGCTGCGGCTTTAATGGTGGTACTTACCCATCAAAAAAACATAGTTAGACTAGTGGCTGGAAATGAAAACAAAGCTAATTTATTAAAGAAACACAGAAATAGATATCCTTAATATGAAATTCAATTTGGATCATAATGAGTCTTATCAAACAGACATTTTAACTGAAATAAATTCACAAAGTGAGTTTGAGTTAATATTGTACAATGATGATTATAATACATTCGATCATGTTATTGATTGCTTAATGAAGTATTGTAAACACACTTCGGTTCAGGCAGAACAATGTGCTTGGATAGTTCATTCTAAAGGTAAATGTAGTGTTAAAGAAGGAACTTACAGTGCATTGGAACCTCTATGTACAGCTCTGTGCGAACAAGGCTTAACGGCTCAAATTGAGGTAGTTTAATCTTAAAGCTAATTTTTACTTAATTTTATTATAATGAAAATGAAAACCATTTACACCATCCTTTTTGCAAGTATAATTTTATCATGCAACAAAGTACCTATTACAGGTAGAAAACAAACAACTTGGGCAAGTGAAGCCGAATTAATGAAAATGAGCGAAATCGAATATCGCAAATTTTTGTCGCAAAATAAGGTTGTGAATAATACCCCTCAGAGTGAACTTGTTAAAAAAGTGGGTGTCAATATTTCAACGTCTATTAAAGAGTTTTTTAAAACTTACCAAAAAGGGAAATACAATCAGTTGATATCAACATTCGATTGGGAGTTTAACACTATCGAAGATAATAATGTCAACGCTTGGTGCATGCCGGGAGGTAAAGTGGTGTTTTACACAGGGATTTTTCCTATAACCAAAGACGAACAAGGTTTGGCCGTTGTAATGGGTCACGAAATAGCACATGCCGTTGCCAAACATGGTAATGAAAGAATGACACAACAAATGAAAGCACAAGGGTTAGGAACTGCTGTCGCGGTTGCTGTTTCAGGAAGTCCTCAAGCTACACAAGATATTTTCTCAGTTGCATTCGGTATTTCAGGTAATTTAGCATTATTAAAATATTCACGTAATCATGAGTCGGAAGCTGATAAATTAGGATTAGTGTTCATGGCATTAGCTGGATATGACCCTTCAGCAGCTATTCCTTTTTGGGAAAGAATGGCTGCATTAAGTTCTGTAAAACCACCTCAATTTTTAAGCACACACCCAAGTGATGCACAAAGAGTAAAAGACTTACAAGCATGGTTGCCAGAAGCCATGAAGTATTACAAAAAAGCAAATTAATGGTTTCGCTAACCGTATTCGATAAAACATTAGAACTTCATCAACTAGATGAAGTTCTTTTTTTGCTCAATAATGAGTTAAGCTCAACAACAGTTTTGCTATTAGAAGGGGATTTGGGGGCAGGTAAAACAACACTAACCAAGGCATTACTGTCGCAAAGGGGAATAAGTAAAGAGGTGAGTAGTCCTACTTTTAATATCGTCAACACATACACTTCAGACAATCAAACTAAGGTTCATCATTTTGACTTGTATAGAATAAAACATATTGAAGAATTGGATGAAATTGGTTTTTGGGAATATCTTGATTCAGGTGATTTGTGTGTTATAGAATGGCCCGAAATGATTGAAGACTATTTGGATATAGAGTATTTGAAATTGCAAATTTCACATTGTGGTGAAAACCAAAGGCAGTATTTGCTTATGAAGTTAAGTTAGCTTGGACTTCCATTTTGAGATTCTACTTTCCCCTTATTCATTCCGTAAATTGCTGCGCATTTGGTTGTTGCGAAGGGCAATTATACGGAATCTTTTGGATAGCGGAGCACTAACAAGAAGATTCTGCATATTCGCAGAGCCGAATTCCAGAATGACG
>JBBAKM010000034.1:0-10953 GCA_040403495.1 Bacteroidia bacterium | reverse complement strand
AGAATGACGGTTTCTCTTGAAGAACAAATGAGAAGATTCTGCATATTTCCCCCTTAGTCATTCCGTAAATTGCTGCGCGTTTGGTTGTTGCGAAGGGCAATTATACGGAATCTTCTGGATTGCGGAGCACTAATAAGAAGATTCTGCATATTCGCAGAGCCGAATTCCAGAATGACGGTTTCTTGCGGATCAGTAGGCCTAGACCAAGAACGGCGGAATGACGGATTCTTGAGGATCAGTAGGCCTAGACCAACAACGGCGGAAATGTTAAAGTTAGAGAATGGTTTGATTTCTACGCATAAAAAAAACCATTCGCATTAAACGAATGGTTTTTTCTTTATAGTGTTATTAGTGATTAAACCAATACCACAATTTTGTTTTTTAGAACTTCTACAATTCCACCATTGACATTGAATGATTTTTTTTCAGAACCATTGTCAACCACCACTTCACCTTTTGACAAGGCAGAGATAAGCGGCGCGTGATTGTTTAAAATTTGGAAGCTACCATTAATTCCTGGTAGAGTTACACATTGTGCATCTCCAGAATATAAGGCATTATCGGGTGTTAAAATATCAACTTGCATAACTCTTATTTGTTAGCGTCAGCTAATAATTTTTTACCTTTTTCGATAGCCTCTTCAATAGTACCAACTAAGTTGAATGCAGCTTCAGGATATTCGTCAACTTCACCATCCATAATCATGTTAAATCCTTTGATGGTGTCTTTAATGTCAACCAATTTACCTTCCAAACCAGTGAACTGTTGAGCCACAAAGAATGGTTGAGATAAGAAACGTTGAACACGTCTTGCACGGCTAACAACTAATTTATCTTCTTCGCTCAACTCATCCATACCTAGAATCGCGATAATATCTTGTAATTCTTTGTAACGTTGTAAAATTTGTTTTACTTTTTGAGCAGTGTTATAATGTTCAGCACCTAAAATATCTGGAGTCAAGATACGAGAAGTTGAATCTAGAGGATCCACCGCAGGGTAAATACCTAACTCAGCAATTTTTCTACTTAATACTGTAGTCGCATCTAAGTGGGTAAATGTAGTTGCTGGCGCAGGGTCAGTTAAGTCATCCGCAGGAACGTAAACAGCTTGAACTGAAGTGATAGAACCTCTTGTTGTTGAAGTAATACGCTCTTGCATCACACCCATTTCTGTTGCTAACGTTGGTTGGTAACCTACCGCCGATGGCATACGACCTAAAAGTGCAGAAACTTCAGAACCCGCTTGTGTAAAACGGAAGATGTTATCAATAAAGAAAAGGATGTCTTTTCCTTGACCTTGACCATCACCATCACGGAAATATTCAGCAACAGTTAAACCAGACAAGGCAACTCTAGCACGCGCTCCTGGAGGCTCATTCATTTGACCGAAGACCAAGGTTGCTTGAGAGTTTTTCAATTCTTCTGTATCAACTTTGCTCAAATCCCATCCACCTTCTTCCATGCTGTGAACGAATTCTTTACCATATTTAATAACCCCTGATTCGATCATCTCTCTCAATAAATCGTTTCCTTCACGGGTTCTTTCACCAACACCAGCAAATACTGACATACCTGAGTATGCTTTTGCGATGTTGTTAATTAATTCCATAATCAATACTGTTTTACCAACACCAGCACCACCAAACAAACCAATTTTACCACCTTTAGCATAAGGCTCTAATAAATCGATAACTTTGATACCAGTATACAATGGCTCAGTACTTGTTGACAATGTATCAAATTTAGGCGCTTCAGCGTGAATCGCTCTGCTTTCTTTGTTTGCAAGAACATTGATACCATCGATAGCTTCACCAACTACATTCATCAATCTACCTTTAATTTCATCACCTACAGGCATTGAAATTGGTTTACCTGAATCTGTAACTTGAGAACCTCTAACTAGTCCGTCAGTGCTATCCATAGCAATTGTTCTAACTGTTTTTTCACCTAAATGCTGTTGTACTTCCAAAACGACAGTTGTACCGTCTGATT
Source organism: Bacteroidia bacterium (assembly GCA_040403495.1). GTDB lineage: Bacteria > Bacteroidota > Bacteroidia > NS11-12g > UBA955 > JABMMZ01. The sequence goes on along the minus strand of JBBAKM010000034.1, from coordinate 8,962 downwards.
TTTTAACGTACAATGCGTCTAATATTTTGGGAAGATTTGAACCTTCTTCACTAAAGTTTACGTCCACAACAGGACCAATTACTTGAGAAATTTTACCGGTGTTAGCCATTATGTAATTTGAATATTTAAATTTTTTGCAAAAATAGGCATTTTTTTGATATTTGTCGAGTGGTTTTTGAACATTTTTTCAAATTAAGAACAGGTGTACAAAATTTCAGACCTTTTGTCTTTTTTACCAACTCTGCCAATTGTCTCTTTCTTGTTGATTTTAAGGATAGTAATAGGAGAGGAGCTGTATTGGGGACAATAAAAAAGCGAAACTTTTTAAGGTTTCGCTTCAATAATTTAAACTGGAATAACTAGTGCTTAGTATCTTTTGTTATAACCACCGCCACCGCCATTGTTGTTGTTTCCGCCTCTATAATTACTTCCGCCACCATTGTTTTCTCTTGGTCTAGCTTCGTTAACTACCAAGTTTCTTTCCATGAATTCTTTTTCATGCAATGCGCTAATAGCAGCATTTGCTGAACTGTTGTCATTCATTTCTACAATAGCGAATCCACGAGAACGACCTGTGAATTTGTCAGTAATGATTCTAGCCGAGCTAACTTCACCGTACTGGGTGAAAAGGTTTTCAACATCTTGCTCGCTCGCACGAAAGCTAAGATTTCCTACATAAATGTTCATCTGTTTACTATAAATTAAATCTGTGTATTAATTATACACGATACAAAGGTAGGTGAATAATTGACATATCCTAATCTTTTGTAAATAAAAAGAGCAATTATTTTCAAATTGCTCTTTTATGTCAATGAATTGTTATAACTACCTTAACTTTTTGTTACTTAATGGTAATGGTCGATGTTTGAATCGATTTTCCTTTTGGAATACTGATGTTTAATATACCATCAATAAAACTTGCTTCTATACCACTTGGATCTGCATCGCCTACATGAAAACTTCTTGAAAATTTACCATAACTAATTTCTCTTCTGTAGTATTTGGCATTTTCTTCTTTACTCTCATGCTTTTTTTCTCCCTCTACCGTTAATAAGTCTTTTTCAAATGTAATTTTTACATCTTCTTTTTTCACCCCAGGAATAGACAAGTGTATTTCATAGTGTTTTTCTTTCTCAATGATGTCCGAATTTGGTTTGAATCCGGGAATAATGCCTTTTAATCCTTTTTCATCAAAAAAGTTTTGAAACAATTGGTTAAATCCTTGAGGGAAATAAAGGTCGGATAGAAATGGGTCGTTGTTTGATTTAATGATACTCATAATCTTGTATTTTTTAATGGTTATACAATGCTAATTTTCAAAAGGTATTCCTTTTGAAAAATTAATGTCATTTTGTCTTGTTTGGGTTGTTCCTGACCTAAAATAAAGCGACATATTGTCAGTATTATAATCTTTATTGTATGTCCAAAATACCATAATTTGATGTGGAAAGATTTTGAAAATTCAAGCCGCTAAAAACACGATATTTGTTTTTCAAATGAATATTAAATCGTTTTCTTTTTTTGCTGTGCTATTACTCTTTGGTCAACTCACTGCACAGAATTCCAAGGACACTTCAACAAATAGAGTGATGGTGATTGGTTTAAAATATCAACCTATTTTGATTGATGCCTATAAAATTGAATCGGTTCCTGTTATCAACAAACCGACACCTCAATCGCCTAACTATACTTACCAAATTCCAAGTAAGCAAGTGGAAACGCCTAAAATTGTAAATCCAATTCCTGCTGCTGATTTCTTCAAAAAAGAAACGTTTGAATACCCTTCTAGTTATGTGAAATTAGGTTATGGTAACTACAAAACACCTTTAGCCGAACTCTATTTTAACAACAAAAAGGATGAAAAATACAGTTATGGAGCCCATTACAAATTCTTGCAAACCAATTCTCACCTCAACAAGGGTTTTGCGGATTTTACCGACCACAATGCCAAAGCCTATCTTAGAACATACAGCCGCGTGGGTGAATTAGGAATGGAACTTTCATTCAATCAAAATGATTATAATTTCTTTGGTTTTAATGACACCCTCGACCTAACTCGTAATGACCTAAAACGAAGAATCAAGAATTTTGATGCCTTGGCTTATTTTAACAGCACACCTAATTCTAAAGACAAAATAAAGCACCGTTCTTCTTTTAACTTCAATCAATTTCAAATTGACCAAGTAAGTGAAACCAATTATGCTGTTAAATCCAATATTTACAGCTCAATCTCCAATTTCAACGATTTACAAAATGGCGTTTTGAGTGCACAATTAGGACTTAATTACATGATTACTAAACTTGATACTAATACCACTTTTAAGCGTTTGTTTATTCAGGTTGACCCAAGGTTTGACTTTGTTTACGAAGATTTGAAATTCTCAGTAGGGTTCAACTCAACTATCTTTTTCAACGGGAACGATACCGCACAAACTTTTATAAATCCGGTCATTAAAGTAACATATCCTCTCATTAAAGATGTGGCTAACCTATTCGGGGGAATTGATGGTAGATATCACCAACAATCAGCTCGCAATCTAATCAATACGAATCCTTTTGTTAACCGCTATGACCTCACAAATACTTTCGACAACGTAAGATTGTATGCAGGGATTTCTGCAAAAGTGGGTTCAAGTGCCGATGCCTTGTTTGAGATAAATTATACGGACATTTCTAATATGCCTTTGTTTGTAACTCGCTATGATTCGGTGCCTCGTTTAAACGCCTTCACTACTATATTTAGACAAGTTAATGTTGTTAAATTCTCAGGCGCTTTTAATTACAGTTTTAGTGAAAAATTCAGAATTGGCGTTTTGGGAAATTTCTACAACTACTCTGTAAACAGGGAAGCTGCTGCTTGGCAAATGCCTGATGTGGATGCCAAAGTCAATTTGAAGATGAATATCAAAAACAAAATTTATCCTCACCTTGATTTTGTAGCAATGGGCGCACAACAACAAAGAACTGGATTAACAGAAGCAACCAAGTCAATCAGTAAGATTGATGCTTTTTACGACCTGTCTGCGGGTATAGATTTTAAGTTTAAAAAGAAGATTTCTTTGTTTGTTCAAGCCAATAATATCATGTCAACGCGTTATCAAAGATGGTACAATTACCAAGTGCTTGGGTTCAACTTGATAGGTGGTTTAACCATGTTGTTCTAATGTTTTATAACCCAAGGCTTAACTGCTGAGGTAACAGTGTAAAAGAAATTCTGTGGTGAATGCATGGGCCTATCATGGAGCCGTTGTTGGTCTCGGCTAAGCCGAGACCAACAACTAAGGAGGAACTGGGGTTTTTGGTGATCTCGGCCAAGCCAAGACCAACAAGCGCAAAAAGCATAGATTATATCTATAAATCGTTAATATGAGTTAAAAAATCAAATTCATTTAATTGATTGTAATAAAACCCACAACTACTATAAGAATATTCATTTGGATATTCCGAAAGTTTCCATTTTTCAGTACAAGGATTATTATGAATGTATTCTAACTTTTGATTTACAATATCCAAATTATACAATTCAACTGATAAAGGATTACGTTCCCAAATTTGAAAAGCTCTATCTTTTTGTGTACTAACAAAATTATCTAACAACATTTTATTTGTTTTTAGAATGTTAAATTTAATTTGTTGTGCTGTGTATTTTAAGAAATCTCTTTGAAAATCTTTTCTTGGATAATTATCATTTAATCTTAAAATTAGGTGGATATGATTTGGCATCACGACAAAACCTCCGACTTTTATTTTATTGCAGTTATGTAAATATTTGAGACTAGAAATAATAATGTCTTTTCTTTCATTTAAGTTTAAAATTGGTTGCCAATTCAATATAGTTGCAGTGAAGAAAATGATTGGATTTTCTGTTCGATTTATTCTGGAAGAAATTAACTTCATATTTAACAAAGATAATAAGAAAATATTTTAAAATAAACGCTTTAGTCATGCGGTTTAGGGGTGGTTGTTGATTTTGGTCAAGCCGAGACCAACAATGGCTTATTATTACTAGTTTATTTGGTTCTACTTGAGGAGCTGTTGTTGGTGATAACACCCAACAACGGCTCCCCATATAATTTACAACCCAAGGATTAACTGCTTAGTTAACAGAGTAAAAGAGATTTTATCGTGAATACTTGGGCCTACCATGGAGCCGTTGTTGGGTGTTATCACCAACAACTAAATATGTACAAGGGTTGTTGGTGATAACACCAACAACGGCGACAACGGCGTATTACTAGGTTAGTGGGTTCTACTTGATTATTGCTTTTGGGAGCTGTTGTTGGTGATAACACACAACAACGGCTCCCCATATATTTTACAACCCAAGGGTCAGCTGCTGAGGTAACAGTGTAAAAGACATTCTGTGGTGAATGCATGGGCCTATTTTACGAATGGCATTGCGGTGTTCCATGGTTGGATAACCCTTGTTTTTTGTCCACTGGTATTCAGGAAATTCTTCTGATATAAGTGCCATATAATCGTCGCGATGGGTTTTTGCCAATACCGAAGCTGCTGCTATTGATTTGATTTTAGAATCTCCTTTTACCACCGTTGTGTATGGAATATCCTTGTAAGGTTTAAAACGGTTGCCATCTATTACTATGTGTTCAAACGGACTCTTAATTTGATCAATCGCCAACATCATCGCTTTAATAGACGCATTCAGTATATTGATGGAATCAATTTCTTTTTGATAAACAGCTGCCACAGCCCAAATACATTCTGTTTCTATTTGTTGCCTAAGTTCTATTCTTTTTTTTTCAGACAATTGTTTAGAATCATTAATTAATTCGAGGTTTACACCCTCAGGAATAATAACCGCAGCCGCAAAAACAGGACCTGCCAAACAACCTCTTCCGGCCTCGTCGCAACCTACCTCAATCAGATGTTCGTTTAATCGTGTTTTTAACATCGTTTCAAAAATACATAAATTTATCACCAATTTTAACTTTGTATTTTTAGCTATTATGGCTTAATATTGTACAATATGAAATCAACCTTATTATTTTTAACCTTATTAATGAGTTCAACTCAAGCTTTATTTTCACAAGCTTTGAAAACACCAACCCCAAGTCCTATGCAAACTTTAAAACAAGGTTTTGCATTAACAGACATTAGCATAGAGTATTACAGACCAAGTGCCAAAGGCAGAACTGTTTTTGGTGATGTGGTTCCTTTTGGTAAAATATGGAGAACGGGTGCCAATGGTGCTACTAAAATGACGTTTGGTGAAAATGTAAAAATTCAAGGAAAAGACGTTCCTGCAGGTACTTATGCTATTTACACCATTCCTAACAAAGACAATTGGGAAGTTTTGATTTACAAAGACCTAAAATTAGGAGGTAATGTGAATGACTACAAACAAGAAAACGAATTAATCAGATTCACAGTGCCTGTAGTAAACATGAATGACCATGTTGAAACCTTTACTGTTAATGTTGCAAACATTCAAGCAAGTTCATGCGCTATTGAATTGACTTGGGAAAAAACCAAAATTTCTTTCAATGTTGTTGCTGAAATTGACCAAGCGATAATGGGTTCTATTGACAAAGCAATGAACGTGGACAGCAAACCATATTACCAAGCGGCTTCTTATTATTACGAGAATAATAAAGACATGGCTAAAGCGTTAGAGTGGATTACCAAAGCGGTTGATCAAAATCCAAAAGCTTATTGGGTTGCTTTATTAAAAGCTAAAATTGAATTAAAATCAGGCGACAAAAAAGCGGCTACAACATCTGCACAAAAAGTCATTGAATTGGCCAAAGAAGCTAAAAACGACGATTACGTTAAAATGGCTGAAAAGTTGATTAGCGAAGCGAAATAGAATGTATAAATGTTTTATTTTGAGAGCTTAAAAGGATGTTAATTTAATTTTATTCAATGAAAACGTTATTTATTTCAATTGTGCCAATGTTGGTGATCTCGGCTCAGCCGAGACCAACAACGGCGTAAACAATCAAATTTTATTCAATGAAAACGCTATTTATTTCAATCATCATTTTTTGTGCTCACTCCATAATGGCGCAAACCGCCGTTACAAAAGAAGAACAAACCCCATACATAGAAGTAACGGGGAGCTCTGAAAAGGAGATTGTGCCCGATGAAATTTATGTTGAAATTGTTTTAAGAGAGCGTTTTGACAATAAACTTAAAATAACCATAGAGGAACAAGAGAAAAGTTTGATGAAAGCGCTTCTTTCTATTGGAGTAAGGTTAGACCGATTGACTTTGTCAGATGCTAATGCCAATGTGGTAAAGATAAATTGGAAAAAAAATGACTTAATCAATAAGAAAGAATACACGCTTAAACTGTCAACGGCACAAGAAGTGGGTGCGGTTTACACAGAACTCGATAAAATTGAAATTACACAAGCAAACATCACCCGTGTAACCCATTCCAAATTGGACAGTTTGAAAAAGGAATTGAGAATAGAAGCCATCAAAAATGCCAAAGAGAAAGCCGATTATCTGTTGAAAGCAATAGGTGAACAAACTGGTTCTCCGTTGATTGTTAAAGAGGTAGAAAAATCATCAATAAATTATGTCGAAAATGTATCAGGACGAGGTGCTCGCGGTGGAATGGATATGGATAAAGTTTATCTGTTTGAACCTGAGTTGAAAGGTGTTATTCAGTTCCAAAAAATCAAACTACATTCTAGTATTTATGTAAAGTTTGGTATAAAGTAGGATATAAACGAAAATGCATATTTAAGCCGAGACCAACAAAGGCAATAATCCACAATTTTGAGCCGTTGTTGGTGTTATCACCAACAACATCTCAAAATTTATCTGACTAAGGGTTGTTGGTGATAACACCAACAACGGCGTTAACGGCGTTAAACGACTCAAAGAAGGCCAACAAAGGCAATAATCCACAATTTCCTCCTTTTTTTACTAAAAATACAATTTTCGCCCTCGCTAGTAATGACAAGCATTTGCACATATCCATGTTACATTGTTTGGGTAAAAAAGTATTTTGCAGGTGGTGGCTAATTCACGCTTCACATTTGGATTAACCATTCTAAATCCCTTTATTTGTAAAGGTTTTTCAAATTTATAACAAACTAAAATTTACACTTACACACCTTGAAATTAACGAAGGAACAAGAAGCAATCATCAACTCAACGGGTGATATTAAAATAAACGCAGTTGCAGGTTCGGGGAAAACTACCACCATTATAGAATATGCCAAAACCAGACCACCACAAAGTAAAATACTGTATTTGGCCTTCAACAAGTCGGTGAAACTGGAAGCGCAAAGAAAGTTTACGGAAAAAGGACTCGACAATGTAAAGGTGGAAACGGCCCATTCTTTGGCGTATAAATACATCGTTTTTAAACACGACTATAAAGTAAGGGCACAGGGATACAAAACCCATGAAATAGCTGACCTACTCAATTTGAAAGGCAATGAGGAAAAACACACCGAATACATTATTGCCAATCACATCAATAAGTTTATCGCTTATTTCTGCAACAGTGACAAGCAAAAGGTTCAAGACTTGAACTATTTGGACACGATTACGGATACCAAAGCCAAAGCTTTTGTTACTACTTTTTACGAATACATAGTCTCCCAATCGCGGATATTATTGGGTAAAATGGACAAAGGTGACATTGAGATTACCCATGATTTTTATCTCAAAAAATTCCAATTGTCGAATCCCCAATTGCCTTACGATTTCATCTTGTTCGACGAAGGTCAGGATGCTTCGCCTGCCATATTGGAGTTGTTTTTGAAACAAAAGGCGACTAAAGTGATCGTTGGTGACACCCATCAGCAGATTTATGCGTGGCGATATGCCGTTAATTCGCTCGAAAAAACGGATTTTAAAACATACCACTTGTCAAGCAGTTTTAGGTTCAATCAGAACATAGCCGATTTGGCTTTGGAAGTGTTGAAATACAAATCGCACCTCCAAATACCCAACCAATCAACCGCCCAAGCAACCGACAATGCCATACAGATACACGGCAAGGGGAGTAGTAAGAAAATTGACTCTAAAGCGATATTGGCACGAACGAATTTGGGATTGTTGCTCAAAGCGATTGAGTTTGTAACGGAAAACAAAAAGGTTAAAAAATCTATTTCGAAGGCAATATCAATTCTTACACTTATGCCGAAGATGGCGCTTCGCTTTATGATGTGTTGAGTTTATACAACAACAAACACCATTTGATTAAAGACAATTTGATAAAGTCGATGGCCAATTTAGAAGAGTTGGAAGATTACATTGACAAAACCGAAGACGTTCAGCTGTCGATGATGTTGGAGATTATAAAAGAGTACGGCAATGAAATTCCTCAGATTATAAAAGCCATTAAGGACAAGCATGTACCAAACGATCAAAAAGAAAAGGCAGAGATGGTTTTTTCGACCATTCACCGTTGCAAGGGCATGGAGTATGATGCGGTGGAATTGGTCAATGATTTTATGACCGAAGACAAGTTGATAAAACTGTTGAAGGACAAGAACGGTGAAGAGATAAACTACACCAAACTCAACGAAGAAATCAATTTGTTGTATGTGGCAGTTACGCGCAGCAAAAACAGGTTGCGCATACCCGAATCCTTAATGCCGATAGATTTTCCGGAGCATTCACAGATAGAAGTATTGGAGGTAAAAGAAGAGGAGGACGAAGCCTTCCACATGGCATTTGAGGAAATGAGTAGGGGAAGTGTAAAGGAAGCAAAAGAAGCCAAAAAGCAAGAGAAAGGAACAGGTTTTAAGGAGATAAGAACCAAGCACAAAGACGCCTACCAACCGTGGACGACGGAATTGGACAACAAGTTGATAGAATTGTTTTGCAACGGCATCAACATCAAGGAAATGGCCCTGTATTTTGGACGCACCAAAGGAGCTATAGCCTCCCGACTCCGCAAATTGGAGATTGAAGAGTTGTATGGGTGATGTCCCTCACCATCATTAATTTATAAGCAGTATGGAATAAAGCCAAA
>JBBAKM010000033.1:0-29994 GCA_040403495.1 Bacteroidia bacterium | reverse complement strand
CCAAGGGTTTGTTCACCTTATTTTCATGTAAAATATGGAACAATTCTTCGGTAATAAATGGCATAAATGGATGTAAAAGAGACAGCACATTGATGAAATTTTGCTTTACATCTTCCATTGTAGAAGCATTGATTGGTTGACCATAGACTGGTTTTACCATTTCCAAATACCACGAACAAAAATCGTCCCAAATAAGCTTGTATGAACACATTAAGGATTCGCTCAATCGGTAATCTTTAAACAAATGATGAACCTCGTTTACTGCATTATTGAATTTCATACTAAACCATTGGTTAGCCAATTGGTTTGATTGCAATATTTCCTTAGAAACTTGAGAATCGTTAACTACTTCCCAACCATTTAACAAACGGTAAGCATTCCATAATTTATTGCAAAAGTTACGCCCTTGTTCTATCAATGTTTCATCATAAAGAATGTCGTTTCCTGCAGGCGCAGAAAGCAATAAACCCATACGAACACTGTCTGCACCGTATTTTTCAATTAAATCGAGCGGATCAGGACTATTGCCCAATGATTTGCTCATTTTACGTCTTTGTTTGTCCCTAACTATCCCTGTAAAATAAACATTGCTAAATGGTTTTTGTCCTTTGAATGCATACCCTGCCATTACCATTCTAGCCACCCAAAAGAAAATTATATCCGGGCCTGTCACCAAATCCTGTGTAGGATAATAATAGTCGATGTCTTTCTGATTGTCTTTTTTGAAACCATCAAATACACTCATCGGCCAAAGCCAACTGCTAAACCAAGTATCCAAAACATCTTCATCTTGGTGTAATGCCTCTTTGGTATTTAACAATTGTTGCGCCTCAATTTCGGTTTTAGCAACAGCAAATTCACCATTTTGATTGTACCAAGCAGGAATTCTTTGTCCCCACCACAGTTGTCTGCTTATGTTCCAATCTTTAATATTTTCGAGCCAATGTTTGTAAGTGTTTTTAAATTTAGCAGGATGAAATTTAATTTCATCGTTCATTACCGAATCAAGCGATTCAGGGTATTTTTGCATGAACAATTGCATGTTTACAAACCACTGTGTTGATATTTTCTTTTCAATTACAGCATCTGTTCTTTCACTGTGACCAACAGTATTTTTGATTGGTTCTATTTTTTCAATTAAACCTAACTCTTCTAAATCTTTAATGATTTGTTTTCTACAAGCAAAGCGGTCCATCCCCACATAAACACCAGCACGTTCGTGAATTTTACCATCATCGGTCAACACATCTATCATTTCCAATTGGTGCTTAACGCCAATATTATAATCATTCTCGTCGTGCGCCGGAGTAACTTTCAAACAACCTGTTCCAAATTCTCTGTCTATATAATCGTCTGCAATAATTTTGACAACTCTATTAGAAATTGGCACCTTTACGGTTTTGCCAATCAAGTTTTGGTAACGTTCATCTTCGGGATGAACACAGATAGCAACGTCGCCCATAATGGTTTCGGGACGGGTGGTCGCAACGGTTAATCCAATTCCAGAAACACCAGTTTGTGCAATGGTTTCTTCGGTAAATGGATACACTACATACACCAATTGACTGTTAGTTTCTTTAAAAATAACTTCTTCATCACTCAATGTAGTTTTACCAGCAGGGTCCCAATTCACTATTTTAGTTCCTCTGTATATTAATCCATCCTTGTACAATTGAATAAAGACATCAATAACAGCTTCACTCAAATCCTCTTCCATGGTAAAGCGAGTTCTTTTCCAATCGCAACTTGCCCCCAGCTTTTTCAACTGTTCCAAAATGATACCACCATATTTTTCTTTCCACGACCAAGCGTGTTTCAGAAACTCTTCGCGTGTAATATCAGATTTTTTGATCCCTTGTTCGGCCAACATTTTCACTACTTTGGCTTCAGTAGCAATACTTGCATGGTCCGTTCCTGGAACCCAACAGGCATTTTTACCTTCCATTCTGGCTTTTCTAATCAATACATCCTGAATGGTATTATTGAGCATGTGCCCCATGTGTAAAACACCTGTCACATTTGGCGGAGGAATAACAATAGTATAAGGTTCTCGTTCATCGGGTGTTGAATCAAACAAACCGTTTTCGATCCAATATTTATACCATTTGTCCTCTACAGACTGGGGATTATAATGCTTATCAAGTTCCATAAAGTGCAAAAATAGAAATAAGTTAGGAGTTTTTTGTAGGAGAACATAAAAAAATGAATGGTTGCATTTTTTCACGCCGTTCAGCGTGATTGTATACTTGTCACCCTGAGGCTCTCGAAGGGTGTTTAATGGGTTTAAATGGTTTAGATGGTTTAGATTGTTTAGTTGTTTATTTGTTTAGGTGTCACCCTGAGGCTCTCGAAGGGTGTTTAATGGGATTAGATTGTTTAAATTGTTTAGTTGTTGAATTGTTGAGGTGTCACCCTGAGGCTCTCGAAGGGTGTTTAATGGGTTTAAATGGTTTAGATTGTTTAATTGTTGCATTGTTTCAAGCCGTGCAGCGTGATTGTATAGGTGTCACCAACTAGGCTGAGCCTAGTCACGTGAGTGAGTTTATACTGAGCTAGTTTACCCTGAGCGGTGTCGAAGGGAAGTAAAGGGTGTCAAAAGGTGTCAATGTTGATTTGGTTTAAAGAATATAATTATGACTTAGTAAGTGGGAATGTAAACTCAGTTTCATATAACAAAGGAAAAAGAGATGAGTTTAGACATAGATATACTTATGATGGTGACAATCGAATATTAATGGTAGAAACCAGTAGAGAGGGAATATTATGGGACAAAGATGCAAACTATGAATTTTATAAGCATGGTCCTCTAAGTAGAACAGAATTGGGCGACCCAAAAGTACAAGGGCTTGATTTTGCTTATACAATACATGGCTGGATAAAAGGCGTAAATAGCAATTCAATGCAAACTAACCGAGATATTGGTAAGGATGCAGAAAGTGGCACAATACATGCCGCAATAGCAAAAGATGCATTTGGTTATAGTTTACATTATTTTAATGGTGATTATCAGGCAATCGGAAGTATTAGCACTAGTAATCATTTCATATCAGATATGAGTGGTAGCGATTTGCAAAATGCTTCTCAAAACTTATTCAATGGAAATATAAAAGCGATGGTAACTTGTTTACCTCAATCATCAACATATAACAGCAGTAAGACAATTAATCCAGAAGCCTTTGGAAATGCATACAAATACGATCAGTTAAACAGATTGCTGAGCAGTAGAACTTTTACAAATTTAGATTACACAAATAATCAATGGCAAAATAATGGGATTGTAAATCCACAAGCCTTTGCTACAGATTATACTTATGATGCAATGGGAAACATTTTAACTCAAAAACGAAATGGAGCAGGGATTACTGGATCTCCATTGGATTTAGATAATTTAACATACAATTACCATACAGATGCAAATGGACTTATAAATAACAAATTATATTTAGTTGATGATAATGTAAGTAGTAGTAATTATACTGATGATATAGATGATCAAGGAACATTCAATAATACTTCAAGTACAATAAATACAATAAATAATTATGGATATGATGAGTTAGGTAATTTAATTAGAGATAATGCAGAACAGATTGCAAATATAGATTGGACAGTGCAAGGTAAAATTAAAAAAATAACGAGAACTGGAGGTAGCCCAAAACCAATGTTAGTCCCGATAAAGAATTGCGTTTGTTTTTTTTAGAAAAAACATTACGCATTCTAAATCGGGAGGATATGACGCCACCGGGCAACGTTTGTGGAAAAAAGTAACTCCTTCAAGTGGTGTAAATGTAAAAACATATTATTATCTTCGTGATGCGCAAGGAAATGAACTTAAGCGTAGCGTTCACGAATTCACTTAAAAAACAAAATAAACAATGAGTAAATGGCAAATTATCAACACTACACCGAAGAAGAAGAAATTTTGTTTGTTGCAACAGAACATCCAATATATGGAAGTAGTAGAATAGGTGTGGAAAATAGAATTGATACTCTTTATAAAGATGGTAATTATAATCCTGCTTGGTATAATAATGATAAATGTGTGAGAAATCTTGGACTAAAATCAATAGAATTGTCAAATCATTTAGGAAATGTATTGGTTACTATAAGTGACAAAAAAGTTTATACATTAGTATCTACGAATATTGTGTTTGAACCAGAGATTACAACCATAACAGATTATTATCCCTTTGGAAGTGCAATGAATACAAGGAGTTATAATGCTTTTACAAAGTACCGTTATGGTTTTAACACCCAAGAAAAAGACGATGAAGTGTCTGGTGACAACAACTCCTATACAGCAGAATTTTGGCAGTATGATGGTAGGTTGGGGAGAAGATTTAATGTGGATCCAAGACCAAATCCTAGTTTGAGTAATTATGTTTGTTTTAATAATAATCCTATATTATCAACAGACATTAATGGCGATAGTAGTGTTTGTGATAAAAATGGTGCAATGATTTATAAAGACCAAACAATTTACAATAAAGATAAGAAATCTAGAGATTTAAGGATTTATGAAAAGCAAGATGATGGTACATTAAAATTTATTGGCAACTTTGGAGAAAAATTAAAAACTAATGATATGATTGAAAATATTTTAAGTTTCAATAGAAAAGTTGCAATTGGATTAAATATTGCAAATTCAATTTCTTCAACCCCAGCGACTAATGTTTTAAAAAGAACTATTTCATGGGCTCTTTTAGTTTTGCCAGAAAGTTTATGGGATTATAAAAATAGACGAAGTTTAATTTTTGGTGTAGCTTGGAAATATGATGAATATCATAAAAAAACGGAAAAAAACAAAACAGGATTTCAGTCTAATTATGGGACATTCGCAGATGCATCAGATTTTGGAAATTTTAACGCTGGATACACTGGTGTATATGCTGGTGTGCCTAGATTTAATCAATATACTCTTGCTGGATTGGGAGAAGCTGCCAAAGCGCCAAATAAGATTTTAGAAAAACTAAGGGAAATTATTACGACAACTCCTCCCATGGGCGATCAAGAAGATGATTATAAAACTAATACAAAAGGAATGAATCAAGCTGATAAAGAAATAGATAAAATGCCTTGGTATCAAAGAATTATTATAAGACCATTGATTAATTAATGAAAAACTTATTTTTAACTTTTTTTGCAATTTTATTAATTTTAACTAGTTGTGATAACTTAAAAAGACAATCTTATTTTCCATGTATTTGTAATGAGCACTTTAAATATTTACAAATTGAAAAATATATTTATCCTCTAAGTTATCATAAAGTTTATCTTGTGGATTCTCTAAAAAATAAATTTTTTTTATTTGAGTATGATGAAGATGGAAATAATTATTATGATACTTGTTTTAAAGATACAATATGTATTGTTAAAGAATCATATAGTTATATAAATGATTCTTTAACAAGATATAAAGATGTAGAAAAGATATATTTTATCATTTCTAAAAAAAAAATAATCAGAGAAAAACCATCTTTAAATGAACGTAACATAAATAGAAATCTAAGTTGGAAAAGCCCGTGATATTGAATATGAGCAAACTTTGCCTCTGGCATTTCTTATAAATACACAGACCAACGCCTGTGGAAAAAAGTAACCCTTGCTAGTATATCCAACCAGGCAAACCTACAACGCTTATATCGAAAGATTTAACAAGTCATTTAGAAATGGAGTTTTGCATATATTTTCAAATCGTTAGATGAAGTTAGAGAAGTTGTTGAAAACTGGATGCACGAATACAATTATAATAGACCCCATGATGCATTAGGCGGAATATCCCCAATAAAATATAGACAAAGAAAACATGATTTAAAAGAGCTCAGTTCCGCTTCGGCTAAGCCTTCGCTACACTGAGCTCTTTTAAATCATAAAAAAACAAATAATTGAAAAATTTAAATAAATATTCTATTTTTGAATTGTACTAAAAAGGGGGAGCCTACACAACTCTAGCTTCACTCAATTAAATACTTTTATATTCAAGCAAATTCCGTTTAATATTTCTTTTACTTTTAACGGACTATCCATATTGGCACTATTATATTTTACACTTTGGTTGGTCTGAGGCCAAGACTTGTGGAGTTGCGACTCGCCTCATCCTCCTGTCCTTCTCCAAACGAGAAAGATGATAGTTTTCGTATCATCTTTTTTCCCTTTGGTTGATATGCAGCTAAGGTATGAGTGTAGGCTTACACCGTTACACCATAGCAAGTAATATTTCTACCATATTTTCTCAAAAGCTGTACTTATTATTTTATAATATTCATATTCTTTTTTTTCTAAAATATAAATAGTTAAAAACTCATTGTTTTGGGATAAAAATAAAAATTGAGGTTCTTTTGATTTAAGTCTATTAATTTTTTTTGAATTTAGTAATTTGAAACAATCAATAGTGTATAATGAATCTTTGAATTTATACTTAAAAATTTTAGATTTTAAATTTATATTATTATTAAGCAAGAACACTCCATCAAAACTCTGAAACTCATTAATATGCTCAGTAAACTTTATTTTATCTACATCAAAAATTAAAGAAATAAAATTTAAATTATTTTCAAGGTAATTACTATCACATATTGAATCAAATCTTCTTAAAATTAAATTAATCCCTGAATTACTATCAATAGAATTATTAATTGAACTGTCTGAAAAAGTTTTATATTTAATTTCATTTTTTATGGACTTATTGTTATAGTTTAAAATAATTATAACCAAATAAAGAATATTTAAAATTTTCATATTTAATCGCTAATTTTTTTTACTGGGGGTCTTGGTGCTTCAATATATTTTATTGTTAGTTTTTTTGCATTAACTAATTCTATAAGTTTATCAGGTGTATTTGCTGCTGTTGATCCAGAAATATTTGCTATAAAGTTTTTAAAATCTCCAAAATCACCAATTATCTCAACGCAACCAGCACTACCCCAACCAGCTTCAGAAATACTATTTGGACCTGCATGAATATAAAATGTCCCAGTAACCACAAAACATCCTCCATAAGGACTAAAACGATTTTGAGTCTCATAGTAATCTTTGTATTTTGGACATTTATATGTTTGTTCATCCGCTAGTCCACAAGTACTCACTTTATTTTGTATTTTATAATCAGGATCAGGATTAGAGGAAGAATTGCTATAAGCCGCAAACCTTATTGCAATATAAGTTTTAGTTATTAAGTTCCCTAAGTCATCAGTTCCAGTTACAATTACATTATAGACAGGAACTTCATATCTATCTTCATCTCCATCACCATTTGCATCTCCATCATGATTTAAATTTGCTGGATATGGTCTACATTGATAAACTCCATTTTTTGTTGCAGTAATTGTAATAGTAACATTTCGCAAACCTGCTGCTACACTATTCATATTAGGACTTTCACTAGCTCTAATTGAACCTTCAGGAAGTGGACCCACAAAATCATCTGCATAAGTTTGTTGAGTATTTCCCGTGCCACCATTCTGATTACAGCTTTCTGCTGCTGGCTGTGTTGTTGTGTTAGGTTCTGTAGAACTAGTATTATCATTTACACAAAGTTCTTCCAATCCATCCAAATCAATAGCAATAATTGGTTTATTCCCTGCAAACTGATATGGAGTATACCAAGGGTAACTTGCACTCAATGGATCCACACTCAAAAACTTACCTAATGCAGGGTTATAAATTCTAAACCCATAATCGTAGGTGCTTCCACCTCCGCCCATGCCTTCTTCGTTTTTATCAAGTTCCTTTCCATTAAACCCGTATCTATAAGCCCCACTTGAGTATGAGCGTGTATTCATTGCACTCCCAAAGGGATAATAATCAATATGACCTTTAATGTTTGGTAATATTAATGGTGGGCTATAATCGAAATAAGTGTTTCTTTGCAATTTTTAGCTATTATTGTTACAAATTTAATAGTATTTCATGAACAATAACACACATATTTTATTAATAGATTATTTTAAAAAATTTATATCTGAAAGTGAAAATAAAAAACGATTACAAAAAAATGGTAAACAAATTTCAAAACAAACAATTGTAAATTATAAAGCAGTATTAAAAAATTTACTAAAGTACGAAGAGTTAAAAAACACAAAGTTTAAAATAAATATTAAATATAAGTATACAAAAAGAAACTTTATGACTGAAAAAAGAAATTACAATAAATTCTATATTAATTTTTCTGAAATGCTTTATAAGAAAAACTGTACAGATAATTATGTTGGTATGCTATTTAAAGTTTTAAAAACTTTTTTTTTGTATTTAAATCAATCAAAGGGATTTGAAACTGGAATTTTTTACAGACAATTCCATGTTATAAAGGAAGAAATACCAATTATTGTTTTATCTCAAGAGCAATTAAAATTCTTAATAAAAGATAAAGACTTTGAAAAAATGTTATCGCCTTCATTATTATTATCAAAAGATTTATTTGTAGTAGGTTGTACAATAGGATTGCGTTTTTCAGATTTATTAGCATTAAAGTCAAAAAACTGGATTATTGAAAATGAAAGCCATTACATAGTTACATTATCAAAGAAAACTTCTGTTGAAACAAGGATAAAAATCCCTTTATATATCGTTCAAATTATAAATAAATATAAGTCACAATACAATACATTATTACCGCCAATGTCTTTAAATAAATTTAATGGAGATTTAAAGCTGTTGTGTTTTATGGCTGGTTGGGATTATGATGTAGGAAAAATTGAATACAAAAAAACTTATTCGTAAAGTTTAATCCATCACTTCAAAACTTACTGATTAAAAACCTTACGTCTCTCTGCTTCTGCTTTATCATAAAGCTCTTTGTTTCCGGGATTGTCAATTGATTGTTTACGTGCGTGGATGAAATCAGGATAATTTCGATATTTAAACTCAAAAATTAGGCTTGAAGGTAATAATAACAATAAAAAAGTAAGACCTCCAAACAAGGCTATTCTTTTGAATATTAATCTGTAATAATCTATTTTATTTTTTAAAAACTGAATCAAACCAACTATTGTCACGACTGTAAGACCTGATAAACCAACACTCATCATTACAAATGCTCCCGGCCATTCATTAAACTTAAAAATAAGTCCAATAATAGTTTGTGACAATGCTATTCCTGTTCCTATAGCCCCAATAATCCTTAATGCATTAGTATCTTTATAAGCCTCTTTTTTGAATATATTTCTTAACTGAATACCATTAAAAAAAGCAAAACTAAAATTCATGTAAAATAATGCAAGGAAAGAGAACGTAACAAGTAAAAAAAGGTTACCAAAAGGGATTAAAAGCAAATTAAGAACGATTGACACTAATGACAATATCACAAAAACCAACTCAATTTTTTTCATCATAAACAAATAAAAATATTCCCTAAGTTCTAATTTATAGCCTGTTTTGCTACTTTTCTTTTGTTTACTAAATAACCAAAAAGTGCAGCAGTAAAGAACATCATCAAACTGTAAATAGCGGGAGGAATACTCATTGCACTGTTATTTAGAACATTAAAGGCAATGTATATCGCCATAGTACCATTGTGTATCCCAATTTCCATTCCTATTGCCACAGATTGTTTGTGGTTTATTTTGAACAACTGAGGAATGTAATATCCTATGGCCATACTTAGAATATTGAACAACAATGCCGCAACTCCGACTTGCTGAAAATACAATGCAACATTTTCTTTCTCTTTCAAAACAGCACCCACAATAATTAAGGCTAAAAATAAGGCCGACAATATTTTAACAGGCTTGTCTAATTTTTGCGAAACCATTGGTTTTTGTGCTTTTATAACCATGCCTATTGAAACCGGAATTAACACAATCGCAAATACTTCAACTATTTTGGAAAACTGCATCGGTACTGCCATATCTGTTTGCATAAAATATTGAATAGAAAAGTTAACTATAAACGGCAAGGTTAGGAGAGTAATTAAACTGTTCATAGCAGTTAGAGTAATATTTAAAGCTACATCCCCTTTAGCTAAATGGCTAAATAAATTGGCAGTTGGTCCTCCGGGAGAAGCCGCCAAAAGCATTAATCCCACTGCAAGTGCAGGCTCTAAGCCAAATCCTTTGGCAATAAAAAAACAAACCACAGGCAACAATAACATTTGACAAACCAAACCTATAAATACCGCTTTAGGATATTTTACAATTCTTTTAAAATCATCTAAGGTTAACGATAAACCTAATCCTAACATAATAACAGACAAAGCAACAGGCAAAAAAACATTGGTTAAACTATTTGCAGCAGGTGCCGTTTGTGTTTGTAAAATTTGTAATAATAAACTCATATCTATTCTTTTTTAAAAGACAAATGTATTATTAAAATTATATAATGCAAGTATTTTTAAAATTCTGTTTAGAATTTATCTTGTAATTTGCCTTTACCTTTTTGATAAAAAAAGCAAGATTGAATTTTAATGAAATTTGGAATGAAATTTGAAAATAAATCTAATGATTAAACTATTAAGATGAAATATATACTATTTTTAACATGGCTTTATTTTCTAAGCTCTTCTATTTTTGCTCAAAATCAACAAAGTAAAAGTGACACATTAAGCAATTCACCCACTATAATAGAACCTTTTAATTATTCAATTTTCCCCACTAATGATGAATCTATTTTCATTAAACTTGATTCAAGAAATGGGAAAATGTGGCAAATTCAATTATACATGGATAAATCAAGTTGTTGCGAAACTGTTCTAAACTCTTCTCCTTTGGTAAGTATTGAACATGAGCAAAAAGGAAGATTTACTATTCAAAGGACAAATCAATTAAATTACTTTTTGTTATTAGACCAAATAGATGGTAAAATATATAAAGTTCAATGGTCGAACAAAGAAAAGCAGAGATCTGTTAATCTAATCAATTAATTATTTACGCCATTCCTACCTCACCAAATTATCCAACACAATAGCGGTACTTACAGCCGCATTTAAAGATTCTGCGCCCCCAACTTTAGGAATAGTGAGTTTGTAGGTGGCCCTTTGCATTATCTCTTTACTCACGCCATGTCCCTCATTGCCTATTACTATCATTCCCTTTTGCTTGGTTTGGAATGTATGTACGTTTTCACCATCGAAACTCGTAACTATTAGGGGTAGTTGATACTGTTCTGCTAGTTGAATAATATCGGCATAAACCACCTCAACCCGCAAAAAACTCCCCATTGTTGCGCTTATACACTTGGGATTGTAAACATCGGTACACCCTTTACTACAAATCAATTTTTTAATCCCATACCAATCGGCAATCCTGATTATTGTGCCCAAATTACCTGGATCTTGGATTTCATCTAAAGCCAAAGTGTACTCATCGGCCGACAATTGTTGATTAAATTGAGGTATTTTTACGACCGCCAAAACCCTTTGTGGCGCTTGATGAAAAGATATTTTTTTTAATTCTTCTTCAGTCACTTCAATACACTCCAATCCTTTTATAAACAACTGATTTTCAACTATCCACGAATTTATGGCTACTAATTTTACAATTTTGTAAGAGCTTTTCAACAATTCGGCAATACTTTTTTCACCTTCTACCACAAATTGGTCATATTTTTGTCTCTGTTTTTTATCTTGAAGACTTTTAATAAATTGAATGGCAGTTTTACTAAACATGGCTTTTGGGCTTGGGGATTGCTATTTATATTGTTAATGAATGCTTGCAAATCTACCAAATTAGTTCCCCAAGACAAACATTTGTTAGAAAAAAATAAAATTAAAACGACTGTAACTGATAATAATGTCTTTAATAAAGTCATCAGTATATTGGACAGAGACCAAGCTATTTATGTAAAACACAAGCCCAATCGTAAAATATTGATATTAGGGAAATTTTACTTAAGCCTCTATAATATTGGCAGCAGCAAAAATCATCCCGAAAAAAACGACAGCACTAAGTGGCGCAAGTATCTTCGAAAAATTGGCGAAGCTCCTATCCTACTCGACACCAACGAAATACAAAAAACCAAAGTCAATCTAAAAAAATACTTAATTAACAAAGGATACCTGAATTGTGAAATTGAACACCAAGTGGTTTACAAAAAGAAAAAAGCCATAGTCACCTATTTTATCAATCCTAACAATGCCTTTACCATTCGCAAAGTAATGTTGTTTGCCGATGATGCTGAAATTGACCAATTGCTAAACCAAAACATGAAATTTTCTTTGCTTGATTCAGGCAACAATCTGGACATTGAAGTCATTTCGCAAGAACGCAATAGAATGACTGAACTACTCAGAAACAGTGGCTATTTCGACTTTAACAAAGATTATTTTGATTTTGAATTGGATACTATTAAAAAAGTGAATCAGGTGGATATTGTGATAAATGTTTCCAATAAAGCAAATGGTGACAGATTTATAAAAAAGAAAATCAATGCAATCAATGTGGTATTTGAAAATGATGAAGAAACACAAAAACCTGAATCTACTATTTATTTCAACGGTATATCGTTCAATTTCAATGGATACCCCTTAAAACCTTATGTCATTGCAAAAAATATTACGATAAAAAAAGACTCATTGTTCAGTGAAAACGAACTTGAAATTTCTTACGCCAAACTGAGTGAGTTAAGTATTTTTAAATTTATTGATATCACTTTTTTACCCAATCCCTTGGATACTGTAAATTCATTGAATGTACAAGTTACACTAAGAACCAATCTAAGACAGACGTTTTCTGTTGAACCGCAAGGAATTGTATCTCAATTAAACAGAATTCAAAACAGCAGTTTGAGTTCCAATTCTTATGGTATTGCCAACAGTTTGATATGGGCGCATCGCAACTTATTTCGCAATGCGGAGTTGTTTGAAATCAGTTCAAATACCAGAATGGAAACACAGTTTTACCGCGATGTAACAAGTAATCAGCTATTCTATACCAACTTGGCGGTACAACAAAGCTTTAATGCCAGTTTAACTATTCCCAAATCATCGTTTATGCGACCAATAGAAAGATGGAAAAATGTTAAATCAGTTAAAACCAACTTCAATGTGTCATTTTTGTATGAGTTGAACCCCGACTATACCCGAAAAATATTGCCATTAACTTATCAATACCAAATACAATCGAATCGTTTTACATGGTATTTGAACATCGCTGAAATATCCTTTAGTAGAAACAACTTAACCGATGTAAACTTATTTGGGCGCAATGACAGTGCATTTATAACCCGTATTTTTCAAAACAACTTGATTACGTCGAGCAGTTTAAATTTCTTTTTTACTAATAAAAACACAACTAAAAGTAGAAGTTTTTTCATTGTTCGTGCCAATGTGATAGAATTAGGCGGCAATATTCACCGTTTGGCTAGACGCATTTTAGACAATCAAAATAATGCAGACACTGCATACCAATTGTTCAATGTTAATTATTTCCAATATGCCAAAACAGAGATTGATGCGAGGTGTAGCACCAAATTGAACGAAAATTCATCCCTTGGATTTCGGTTAAATATAGGTGCCACCTACCCTTATTCCAATCAGAAAGAAGTGGCGTTTGATAAATTGTATTTTATAGGTGGAGCTAATAGTTTGAGAGGTTGGCGACCACGAACCATTGGTCCGGGGGTTTATTTTCCCAACACCAATAATTTCAGAATAGACAGAGCAGGTGATTTTGTGATACAAGGAAGTATTGAATACCGATTTGATTTAATTAAAAACAAATTAGAAGGCGCCTTTTTTACCGATGCGGGCAATATTTGGATATTGAGAAACGAGAACAACGTAAATCCAGACAAACTATTCAAAATAAACCAATCCTACAAAGACATTGCCGCGAATGCAGGAATTGGCGCTAGAATCGATTTTCAGTTCTTTTTATTCCGTTTAGACTATGGATTTCAAATCCACAATCCAGAGTTTGTAGGCACAGAGCGATGGGTGATTAAAAATTTTGCTAGAAACCAGTATTTTAGCAAATTTGGATTACTTAATGTCGGCATTGGATATCCTTTTTAAAATCTTTTTTTGAATATGTATTTTTTTTATATATTTGCAATCCCAAAAAACGGTAGTCATAGCTCAGTTGGTTAGAGCATCGGTTTGTGGTACCGAGGGTCGTGGGTTCGAGCCCCATTGATTACCCCAAAAGACAGATTTTAATTAATCTGTCTTTTTTTTTGATATTAATGATATTCAATTTTAAAAATAAAACGGTTTCTTATAGAATAGTGAATACAATTTATATCAAATATTGAAACTAAATTTTAATGATGCAAAAGATTAGGCAAAAAAACCAACTCTTTCAAATCTTTTTTATAAAATCCTTCAAACACAAAATCACAAAAAGTACCACTCCCATTCAACTTAATTAACTTATCCACAATTTCACCACGACTTATCCATTGACAATGGGGAAAAATTGAAAGAATAAAGCAAATGGATTATTCGAGTTAATCTTATTTTTGAAAGTTGAAAACTCGCTGTAAAAATGAATATTAAATACTTTGGCCATTCTTGTTTTGCTATTGAAATAAACGGAATGAACCTTTTGTTTGACCCCTTTATTACTCCCAATGAATTGGCGAAGGAGATTGATATAAAATCAATAAAAGCCGACTATATTTTTATCAGTCATGCCCACCAAGACCATATTTACGATGCGCTTGAAATTGCCCAAAACAACGATTCAACTATTGTTTCGTGTTGGGAAATTACCGAATGGGCCGTTTCTAATGGTCATACCAAAACACACCCTATGAACATTGGTGGCACTTGGGAATTCGACTTCGGAACAGTTCAAATGGTTAATGCCGTTCACTCTAGCTCTTTTCCAGATGGTAGCTATGGCGGAAATCCAGCAGGCTTTGTTTGCAGCTGCCCTAACCATTGTTTTTATTACAGCGGTGATACTGCTTTAACAATGGACATGAAATTGATTGCCGAACGCTATAACTTAAATTTTGCTTTTTTACCACTTGGTAGCAATTTTACTATGGATATCTATGATGCCGTAAAAGCCTCAAAACTCTTAAATTGCAAACACATTATCGGAATGCATTTTGACACGTTTCCTTACATCAAAATCAATCATTCAACAGCCGAACAAGCTTTTGAAAATGAAAATATTAAACTGACACTACTACACATCAACGAAGCAATAGAAATATAACATGGGAAAAATAATAACAATAGCCAATCAAAAAGGCGGTGTCGGTAAAACCACTACTGCTATTAACCTTGCAGCTAGTTTGGCTGTTCTTGAATTCAAAACGCTGCTTGTTGATGCCGACCCACAAGCAAACTCCTCTTCTGGTATTGGGTTCGACCCACAAAATGTGAAAGTAGGTTTGTATGATTGCCTTATCAATGAACGCCCTGCTTCGGAAGTTATTCTAAAAACAGACTTAAAATTCCTTGACTTACTTCCTTCTAATATCAATTTAGTGGGTGCTGAGTTGGAAATGATTGACTTGCCTAACAGAGAAAAAGTCATGAAAAAAGCCTTTGAACCTCTTAAAAAAGAATATGAATTCATTATTATAGACTGTTCGCCTTCTTTGGGTTTAATTACAACAAACTCACTGTGTGCTGCCGATTCTATCATTATTCCTGTTCAGTGTGAGTATTTTGCATTAGAAGGATTAGGTAAGTTGTTAAATACCATTCGTATCGTTCAAAAAGAATTGAATAAAAACTTAGCCATTGAAGGCATACTACTAACCATGTATGATTCACGCCTTAGACTGAGCAATCAGGTGGTTGAAGATGTAAAAATGCACTTCCAAAACATGGTGTTTGATACCATCATCCCTAGAAATACCAAATTAAGTGAGGCGCCAAGTTTTGGTATCCCAGTTTTATCACACGATATAACAAGTAAGGGGTCTACAACTTACCTTAACTTAGCAAGAGAAATCTTACAAAAAAATGGTTTAACTAAATTAGAAAACAGCGAAAAAGTAATTTCATAAAACAAGCAGACAACTCATTAAAGAATGGCGAAAGAAGAATTAAATATCAAGAAAAAAGGTGGATTAGGAAAAGGATTATCAGCATTACTTAATAATGCCGATACCGATATTACTGTATCAGACGAGTACCGTGCTGGTGGTGGTGTAAACTTTATTAAAATCAGTCAGATTGAAGCCAATCCATTTCAGCCTAGAACAGAATTTGAACAAAAAGCATTAGAAGAATTGTCGGAATCCATTAAAATACATGGATTAATACAACCCGTTACGGTTCGTAAAATGGGTTATGACAAGTTCCAACTGATAAGTGGTGAACGCAGAACTAGAGCTTCGATATTAGCCGGTCTTGATAAAATTCCTGCTTATGTAAGAATTGCCAATGACCAAGAAATGCTCGAAATGGCATTGATTGAAAACATACAACGTGAAAACTTAAATCCTATGGAGGTTTCATTAAGTTACAAAAGATTGTTGGATGAATGTCAGTTGAAACAAGATGAACTGGGCGAGCGTGTTGGAAAAGACAGAAGTACAGTAAGCAACTACCTTAGATTACTTAAATTACCTGAGGAAATCCAATTGGCACTTCAAGCCAATAAAATTTCAATGGGTCACGCAAAAGCCATTCTTGCGGTTGACGAAGCTATTGAACAAATTAACCTTTACAGCCGAATTATCAATGACAACTTAAGTGTTAGAAATGCAGAAGAATTGGCTAAATTGGCTAAAAACGATAAAGCGTCTGGATCAAGTGCATCTTCAGGTGCAAAACCTAAAGCTAATGCTTTTGACATAGACGATGCACTTAAATTGAAACTCGACTATTTAAATAAAAAATTGAAAACAAAAATCAGCGTTAAGAATAAAGGGAGTAAAGGCGAATTGGTCATTCCTTTTAATCAATACGTAGATTTGGAACGAATTTTGACTGCGTTAAACGTCGATGAATAAATTTGTCCTTTTATTTTTTTTCAATTTTTGCCTATTGAATGCGTGGTCATTAGACACCATCAAATACCACCATTCCCATTCCCTTTCTCAAACTTTCAAAAGTACTGAAGAAAAAAAACATTCACCACACAAAGCGTCCATTTACAGTGCTATACTTCCCGGTTTGGGACAAGCATACAACAAAAAATACTGGAAAATTCCAATTGTATATGTAGGTTTAGGTGTAACAGGTTATTTTTTATTAGACAATCGTCAAAAAGTGCGCGAATTACAGCAAGCACTCAATGTCTTGTACGACAACGACCCCAATACTGTTCCGGAGGCTAAGTATAGTAAAGTAGACCGTGAGGTGTTACAAGCACAAAGGAACATAGCGCGCACAAATCGCGATTACAGTATTATTGCATTTTCTGGCGTTTATTTAATCAATATAGTAGATGCCGCAATAGATGCCCATTTTTATCAATTCAATATTGACAAGCCATTGGCGATGCAACGAAAAAAGAATTGGAACCTGCATTCATCGTCGCAATTCAATCAACATCAGGTTGGTTTGAGTATTCGATTTTAATTTAACGAATAATTTTATTCATTTTATCCACTATACTTTTTGCAATTTCATTTTGCTTGCCTTTTGGTAGTTTTATTTTTGTTTTGTCTCTCATTATGATATAACTTTCACCATCTTGCTTTACTATTTCACTAACAAAATTAATATTAATTAAAGAACCTCTATTTACCTTAAAAAACAGATGACTAGGTAGTAAATTCTCAAAGTGTTTAAATGTTTTTGTTGCTCTATTTTTTTTATCCTCATAGTAAATATCAGTATATGAACTTTCGGCTTCTAACCTACTTATATATTTATAATCTAGAAACAAAACTTTGTCATGACTATTCACCATAAGAACACTATCCAATACATTTGCTTCATTTTTTATCTTATTTAATCTTACTTTTTCAATCGCTAATTTCAATTCAATGATAGAAATAGGTTTCAGTACAAAATCAAAAACAGAATGTTTAAAAGATAAAATAGCATATTTCTCATGACCAGTAATAATTATTATTTTTGTTTCTAATCTTTTGGGTAGTAAGTTCGTTAAATCAAAACCTGTCATATTAGGCATTTCAACATCTAAAAACAAAATATCTGGCTCATTTTCAATAACTTGTTTTAGGCCTTCTATTGGTGAGGAGTAGGCTCCTTGTATTTCTACAATATCACTAAAATATTCCTTTATCATAAGCGTTAAAGTTTCTATTACACTTTTGGAATCATCGATAATAATTGCACTTAATTTTTTCATTGGGGGATAATATTATTTAATTTAAATAGTATGGTAACTGAATAATCACTTTAGTTCCACATGGTTCATTGTTTTCATTTTTTAAATCTATAATTTCAATAGATAAGGATTGTTTAAAAATCTTTCCATACAGCTTAATCCTGTTCTCAATATTTAAATTTCCTTTAGATGCTCTTTTCAAATTATTAGACTGTAAAGTTCTTCCAATTCCATTGTCTTGAATCACACAAATTAATTTTTCATTAAACTCAAAATGAATAACTAACTGAAATGGTCCTGTTTTCTTTGGCATTAAACCGTGGTTAATTGCATTTTCGACATAGGGTTGAATAAGCATTGATGGTACTTCTATCAAATGTAATAAAACAGAATCTATACTTTCATATTTGATAGTAAAATCCGCTTTTTCATAAAATAGCATCGCTTCTAAATTTATATAATCCTTGAGCGTTGATATTTCAGTTTGTAAAGACACAAATGGCTTTTCTGAATCATTTAAAATACCACGCATTACTTTTCCATACATACTCATCGCTTCCATTGCCTGAAATTTATCATTTTTTAAAATTAAACTTTGTAAACTCATCAATGAATTACTGATATAATGAGGATTAATTTGCGCTCGTAATGCTTTTAATTCACTTTCCATTAGTATAAGTTCATTTTTTTGTTTCTTTTGTTTAATTCTAAAAAAAGATAGGATGATTAAATATAACAATAGACCTAATGAAATAAAATAAACGGCGTAAGCCCAATTAGAATTGTACCACAGAGGTAATACCGTTAATTTAAAATACACATAATTATTGACATTACTTTCTCCAGT
Source organism: Bacteroidia bacterium (assembly GCA_040403495.1). Taxonomy (GTDB): domain Bacteria; phylum Bacteroidota; class Bacteroidia; order NS11-12g; family UBA955; genus JABMMZ01. The sequence continues at coordinate 11,007 of JBBAKM010000033.1, read as the reverse complement.
ATTTCTAAAACAAAAATTGTAAACTCCTTTCTTTAAAGAACTTAATTCTAGAATATTTGATTCCAGTTTCAGCCAATTAGAAAAATCTTCTGAAATTTTGTATTCTATACCTTCTGAGTATTCATCACCTATATTTGCTTGTGCTAAAACAAGCTTTAAATTTACAAAACCTTCTTTAATAGATAATTGATTAATAGAGCCCAAACTTGTATCATTAAATATAATAATATCATCTATCAATAGTGGTGAATAAGACAGATCCTCTTTGAAGCTGTATGGATTAAATGTTATAATACCATCAACATTTGACATAGCAAAATTTCCATTGGGCAATACAACACCTGAATTTAAAAAACGACCATTAAATTCATTGTTCATAATACCTTGTTCTTTTGAATAATAACTGAAATTTAAACCTTTATAATTGCCTCCTATTTTTTTTATTATTTCAGATTGTTTAAACCTAAAAAGTCCATTATTGGTTGGAATCCAATAGTATTTCATAGAATCTATTAAATAATAATGTCCATAGTTTAAATATTCATTTTTATCTACGCCTAGTGCAGTTATATTTAAATTATTATCCATTAAATAAACACCCATTCCGTAGGTAAAAATCCAAAAACAATTTAAACTTGTATCATATTTAATAAAACGAACAGACTTATTTGACAAATACGGAATTATTTTGATTGTTTTTTTTTCGGAATTATAATATTTAACATCACCGTTATAAAATGCAATAAGCCAATTATTGGTTTTGTTCGATTGACATGCATATTCCATTAATAAATCAGGTGAATTAAACACTAATTTTAACCGATTGTCTTTTGTTAAATACAATATTTGAGTTTTAGACAAAACGGTGTATCCTTTTTTAGTAGGATAAGCATCATAAATTAAATCATTTTTTTTGACATTAGAAGCTTTTTCAATTTTTTTATAATTGTATTTTCCATTTGAGTAAAGTACAATACCATCATTATGAAAATAACATATTGTGTCAGGACTGATATTAAAAAAAAGACTTTTATTTTCAACTATTTCAGGGTATTTTTTATTTAACATTTCGTTGTATTGAACTGTTAAAATATTATTATTGATTAAACTTACTCTTAAAACGCTTTCATTGGAATTTTTAATTCTCAAATTTTCAAATTTATTTTTATTAACGATAAAAAGACCTTTGTTTGTCGAATGCAAATAGAACGTATTGTTGACTTTATCATGAAAAAAGCAGACTAAACCATTAACACCTTTTAAAGACAATCCCAAATTCTTTAACAAAACTTTATTACCATTAAACTCCATTAAATAAACTGAATCCTTTATAGACAATGAAATATTATCATAGAAGGAACTTAGTGTGATACCCTTAAAATCAAATTTATAAGTTATTAATTTACTTAAATCACATATAAACTGAATTTTTTCATTTTTTAATGAGTATATTTTTTGGGAATTAGATACAAAGTATAATTGATTGGAGATTTTAAAGAAATAAAGAGGTTTATCCTTTTTATTCTGAGTAGCTTTTTTTTCATTTTCTGTTAAAATATTTTTCCAACGAGATAAACCATCTAAGTATTTTAGTTCTGACTTTTCATTAATTCTAAACAATTGAGGTTGAGAAGACATTACTAATAAAGTTGAATCTGATTCATACTGAAATTCCATAAAACGGTTATTTTTTATGAAAGGTGTATTAAAAATATTAAAGGTCTTAAATTTTGTTCCATCAAATCGGGTTAAACCAGATTGAGTCGCAATCCAAAGAAATCCATTTTTATCAAATGTACAATGGGATATATTATTGCTTGGCAAACCATTATCTGTATTAAAATTTTTAATAATAAAACCTTCATTCTGAGCATATATTGCATCAATTGAAAATAATAAAACAAAGATTCCTTTTAACATAAATATAAATAAGCGAATACTTACCCCAAGGCAAATTTGAAAACAGGGTTAATTATAAAAATCATATTTTTTTAATTCTTTAAAAAGTGAAAACTATAAATCAAGCATATTTTCCTGACATAATAAATGAATAAACTTATTAATTAAGCTATCCATGTTTATTTCAATCAAAATAGTAATCTTATTTATTTACACCGTTCAAAAATAGTATAATTTTACAATAAAATGGTTAATTATTTACCATTAAATTAATAATTATTTCAAAAAACACACATTAATACAATAGTTATAAGAATATTGTACTAAATAATTGCCTATTAAATTAACATATTATATCTAAATATTTCTTTTATAACATTGAATAAAAGTGAATAAAAAAATGTGAAGAATTCAACTATTGGATTCTTCCCATTTTTTTACCCATTCATATTCTAATTTTAGATTTTCTGGCTTCTTTATCCATTTTATTTTTTTTGTAGAACTTTTACAAATACTACATTTCGAAACTAAACCAATGAGGGTATTTTGATAGAAACACAGAGCTTGATTTCACCACCGAACAGCCACTTTTGGTTAGGAGCTATTATCAGTAGTTATTCTATCTTTATTGTTGTTTTTAATTTGCCTTTTGCAATCAACAATAAATCTAAACTTTCTTGGTCAATATAGAATCCCGGCATATTCATTTGTTCAAGGTTGCCATTAATTATTAGGTTGTCAATTTCTATATTTTTTAATTGTTCATTTATCAAATCAAAGTATTTCTTGTAATCGGATTGATATGAATATTTAAGTTTATTTTTTAGTTCTTCGTAATAAAAATTGTCAATTAAATAAGGAAGTCCTTTGTTTATTAAAAAGCTATTAGTATTAGGTTCAATTCTAAAATCTTCTATAAATACCAATTTATTTATAGTATCTATTGCAGGTAGTGCAGTAAAATACAAATCACCATTAAATCTTTTTGATTTTGCTTTACCTTTAACATTAACTTTTATTAGCAGCAAGCTAGTATTTGACAATCTTACACCTTTTAATTCAACACTATTAAATTTGACTTTAATACCATTCTTTTCATACAACTTTCCAGCTATCTCTCTATTTGCTAATATTTCTAACGAATTAAAGCTAATATTAATAGGTATATTAATATTAAACTGTCCTTCGGTATTTTGGTTCAAAGTGAGATTAGGCAATGGATTATTTATAACTGATGGTTTTTCTGAAACTATTTCTAATTTGGAAACTAGGCCAACGGCTAAACGAAGTTTGTTGTTTTGAGCATTTAAATTTTCAAAAATAATTTTTTTCGGTTCCGATTTTAACCAAAAGTCGCCCAACTTTATTGGTTCACCAACTTGAGTCCAATATTTTGTCAATTCTTTTTTTATGTCATATTTTTTTACAATTTCTTCAACTTTTTTGTCAATCTCTTTCTGGTAATCATTAATAAATTTTTGAAGTGGTTTTTCAAGCTTGTCTTTGATGTCAATATTTATTCTGATAAGATTTCCAATTAAGTCAATATGTAAATGCGTATTTCCGCTTATATTTCCTTTAAGATAAGTAGTAGCATTTATTGTATAATCTTCTCTTATTGAAAGCTTTACTCTTAATTCAATATCCACTGTAGGAGATGCGTCACCGTGTTCAGTTTGTCTAACACCTGGAGTTGCACAGCCACTTCCAAAAGGATTTGGCGTAGAACAACAATCACCATTTCTCCAAAATCCTAAGCATGCAGTGTAACTTCCACGTGCTTGAATATCAATGGGAACTTTAAAAATTAATTCGTCACCTTGAGCACTAAAAACAACAGGTTTATTCCTGTAAATTTGATAATTGAATCTGGTTGTATTACCTGAATTTCCACTACCACTTTCAATTTGACCACTTGGCAATTTTTGATTTATGTATTCGTTGATTGAATTTATGTCAACTTCAAAAGGAATACTTATTTCAGATGTTAACCGCTCTGGTTTTGTCGGCAAATTTCCTATTACTGGGATGTCAGGAATTATTTTTACAGCTTTACAACCATAAACTGTTAATGCTATTAACAGCATTAAAATTAATTTGTATGATTTTGTCATGATATTTGATTTCATTAATTGATTAAGGGTGTTTTTATAATTACAGCCAACTTATTTACACTTACTATTCTTTTATTATTTTGTATGTTTTATTATTTATTTCATTTTGAAGTTTAACGACATAGACCCCTGGTTTAAAATCATTTGTTGGAATCATATTAAAACCATTCAAATTTTTCTTAAATACTAATTTGCCTTCCGCATTATAGATTTCACAATCCATAGCATTACTTACTGAAGACAACTCAATAAACAATTGATTTGAAAAAGGAATTGGATAAATTTTCGCTTCTCTTACCAACCCAATTGAACAATTGGCATAAACAATATTTGAAAAACTATAATTAGCATCATAATCAACTTGTTTAATTTTATAATAGCCTACTTCCTCTTCTATGGGTTCTGTATCAAGATAAGAATAACTTACCATTTGATTGCCATTGCCCTCTCCTTTCACTATGCCTTTCACTATCCAATCATCATTATATTTTTTCAAAACTTCAAAATGACTGTTGTTTATTTCTTGATTGGTTTCCCACTCAACAAGAACAGCATCTGTTGTACACGTTGCACTTAATTTTGTGTATTTTACTGGAAGCGGTACCAGTGACGAGCCCAAAGACTCTCTAATACATGGGTTGTTGGTATGGGTAACAAGAACATAATATTCATTATTCATTAATCCCGTAGTATTACTGATATTCAATGTAGATGTTGTTACACCGCTGTAAATAGTATTATTTGAAAGTGCAGTTCCACCTGAATTTGGGTCTCCCAAATACCATCTGTAAACCGTTTGTGAATTGGCATTACCTAAGGTCCCATATACTGGCACTCTACTGTTTACTGTACCTGACCATGAGGAATTATTTGATGCCTGTGTCACTATACTAAATGAAGCCGGCTGACCGGCAGTATTAACAGTAAATGAAGATGGAGGCGAACTTACTATGAGCTTTGTTGCAACCCTACTTGAACCTATAGCTTGCCCTGTCCCTACCAATGTTGATATGCCTGTCGAACTTACTCCTCCTTGATTGGCTATGTCAATTCTTCCATTGGTTAATAATTGACTTTGAATCAAATTTGAACTCCCTTCTATAGCATCATGACAAGCATCGTTATCACTATCTAAGTCTCTATGGTCGGGCAAACCATCGCCATCTGTATTTCTCTCTGTTACTACTGTAAAAATTGGTTCTTGAAATCGGAGAGATGCATCCAAAGTGCCATACGTTATTTTAATTCTGTCAATTACATTCGATCTAAAATCAAAACTGAGTGTTCCTTTCCTGTCTGTTTCTGATAAATCTACATTATATTCAACACCATTAAATCTATTGGCTACGGTTGAACTTGCTTGCACATTACTCCCCATCCAATCTACATAATCATGTGCATCTAATAAATTGTTTCCAATATCATAAACATCAACTATAATAAATTCGTACCCATTTGATAAATTTCCACCATCCCAATCTGAAAAGGAAAATTGAAGATTAGTCACATTGGCACTAAAGTTAATACTGTAATCTGTAGAGCCTCCACTCGACCCAAAATCTCCTAAACGAAAACCATCTGTTGAAACTTGAGGAGGAGCAGTAAAAGTAGTTATATAAGAACTCCCATTAAAATTACTGGCTTTCGACCAAGTATATTGTGAATTTCCTGTTCCATAGGTGCCGTTTGCGAAACTTGCAGACACCAATGATGAGAAACTTAAAGAAGATGCAGCGGTTGAATAACCTTCACTTGCATCTGTAATTCCATCATTGTCACTGTCTATATCCAAATAATTTTGTACGCCATCTCCATCTATATCAATACTACTGGTACTCGGATTTATAACAAACATAATGGCAGCTGCTCTTTCAGACGATGACCATGAATACACCCTAGTTCCTGTTGCCCCGGGAACATTAATTATTTCTCTAGCTGCTGCATAAGAAGGTACACTTGTTGTACCATTACCACGATATAATCTTCCCATGTAATGAGGAACATTAAAATCCTTTAATTCACCTGAAGCTACAACATCAACTGGCGCAGTAAAAGCTGAAACTAAAACGCTAGATTGGTTTGTTGTGGTTACCCCCGGTATGGTTACCGATGTAGCAGCTGTCCCCGGTCGGACACTCGATGTTGAACCTATAGGCGAACTTGTGTTGTGACCTGTAACCCTTATTGCTTGTATACGGTGGTTTTGACTCCCTGTAGTAGTAAAAGTGTACGAGGCAGGTTCAGAAGAACCTGCAATTTTATAAAAGGCATAAACTGCGGCTGGATCATTTGCAGCACCTCCTGCAGCTGAAACTATTTGAGTAAAGCCAGAACTAGAAGGTTGGGTTGTAGGTCGATTGTCAAAATGTATGATAACGAGAATTAAATCATTTTGTACAAGGCCTAACGGTCTGTTAACGGAAGGACTAGTCGTATTTGTCCCTGAAGCGCCTATCAAACTTTCACTGTGAAATATGATTTGAGCGTGTGATTGTAAAAAAGCGAATACGAGTAAAGCTAAAGTGATTGTTATTTTTTTCATAATTTTTGATATTTAATATGTTTGATTGTTGGTGTTTTTTATTTTTTTTGATTAAATAATCATTTTCACTTCTTGATATGACAATGCACTTTTATCTAATGTATAGGGCATAAAGTGCATATATCGACTTTGAATTAAATCCAAGTTTTGTAAAGAAACGGACTTGTAGTAATATCTTATTTTTTGTTTCCTTTCTTGTTCAATCGCCCTAACAATCGAATAGTTGTCAATGTATGTTGAATGTGTTAATACACGTTTGAAATAAATGTTAAAAGCCTTAATATTCAAACCTTTTGAAAACAATCCATTAATATTATAAGAATACAATTTTATAAAATCAATATTTAACAATTCAACTGATGATACAATTAACTTCAAGTTAGGATTGTTCTTTTTTAATTTCAAAAAAAACGAATTAAAATTGGGTAAAAACATATCGTTATAATCGATAAAAATGATATCAATCGGGGCGATATTAGAATCAATAATCTCATCAAAACTATTGTAATGAATAATCAATAATTCTGCATTTTTATGTAAGCTTTTTTCTATGCTTTTTTTTAACCCTAAAGCATAAATAAGGGATTTATCGACTATGCAAATATTGTAAAAAGGCATGTCGATTTTCTTTTGTTTTTTTTCTGTTATATCCATTTTTTATGATTTATTAATTATATGTAAGATTGTTATTTTTTGATTTTAACGCTACATTATAATGCAGGTTATAAAGCTCTCCTTTACTATGTATATCTAATTTTTTGTATATTTTACTAATATGTTTTCTTGTAGTGTCTATTGACACATTTAGGTTGTTGGAAATCTCCTTATAAGAAATTCCACTCAATAACTGTTCAAAAACCATGTATTCTCTCTTTGAAAGTGAGTCATATTTATTTCTTTCTTTTCCTAATATGATTTTATTGACATTTTGAATGTAATTAAAAAACTTGTGTATAATAGAATTACTCACATAACATCCTCCCATGCTTACTAACTCTATTACATCTAGCAATTCACTAATTTTTTGAGATTTGTGTACAAAGTTTGTAACCCCCATTTGTATGGCATTAAATAGCAGCTTATCGTCTTCTAAATCATTAAACACAATGAATCTTGAATTAACATAAGGAATAAAATTTTCTAAACTGCCATTACAATATATAGTGATATAATGATTTATTTTATGAGGTAATATTTCAACAAATCTCTCTAAACTTGGGAATATACCTTTTACATAGTGTTGGTCAGAAATCTTAGCTTTTAATCTTTCAGCTTCTTCTATATTTTTATTTATTATTATTAAATTATACATCTGTTTTTAGTTCATTAATAAGTGTTATTTTTTAAAATTAAAATATCTTAGGGTCAAGCAATTTCTATAAATGGTGAATTAAGGTATTAAATAAAATAAATTTTCATCCCCATATATCACTTTCAACATACTCTTAATTTCATCTTTGTCTTTTCTTTTGATTGGTATAGTTTCTTCTGTAAATTTCGTTAACAATCGCAAGTAATAGCGTCTGTAAATACTTTTAGGCAATAGCATGTATTTTAATAACTTATCATCTTTAAATACAAGAACTACATTCATTTTTTCAATTTGTATGTCTTCATAATCACTAGCAAACTTCAAAATCAAATTTCTTTTAAATAAATTCCTATTTGTATTATTAATCATTTTATCAAATTCTTCTTCATTCACCATTATTTTATTGTATAATAGATTTTTTCACTTGTTCAAATCCACTGTACTTCCCAATCACTTTTTTGTCACTATCCAATACAATAAATGTTGGGGTAGCTGCTATATAGTATTTAATCGCAGCCTCAGTGTCCCAACCTTTATAATCGCAACTATGAAGTATATTCGAAAACTGTTTGATGGTTTCTTGATGTAATTGGGGATCGGTATCCAAACTTACCGCTACAATTTGTATCTCTTTTTGTGTTCCTGCCCACTCATTTAATTTAGGCATTTCTTCCAAACAATATGGACATGAACTGCTCCAAAATACAACTATGGTTTTGTTGGCTTTCAGCTTATACAAATTACTAACTTTATTACCCTCGGCTAAAGCCGGCGAACTAACCCTATTTATTTTAAAATCAGGTGCTAAATTTCCTACTTTCATTGCGGAATAGCCTTGCATGCGTTTGTCGAATTCAGTTTTCTCGAAATTATCGAAACAGCGACTTGCCAATTCTTTGTAATTTTCATCTAAGTATTGAAGTACCTCCTCCTCGCCAATTTCCTTAAATCCTAAAGTTAGATATTTGTATGTAAACTCATGGATTTGTTCATTACCAGAAAATTGCCTCATCATTACATCAACACTGCGTTTAAAACCATTGGTTTTTTCTTCAGCACTAAAATTCATGTTCGGATTCATCCAATAGCGTAAAAAATTTAAAATATGCTCGGTATATAGAGGCGTATTTAACAATTTAGTATTGTTGGTATTGAACCCATCCCAAAAATGTTCGCGCCTTTCATAGTCTTGAATGCGTGGATCATCCTTTGGATTGGTAAAATAAAAAGGTCTATTGACCACCATTTCATAAGCCCAAGTCCCTCGCATGGCCTCTTTAAATTCATTGAAGTTTTTTAAATACAATGCTTTTTCCTGTTCCCATTCTTGCATTGCTGCTTTTACAACTGCTGATTCACTATTGGGATAAGCATAAATAAACTGATTGAGCAAATCTATTTTTAATAATTGTTCATTGGTTTGTGCTTTATAATTGTACCAAAGTTTATTTTCATTAGAAGCTATAATATCAGGTGCGGCATTTTCATCATTAGCTTTGAGTGAAAAAACAATTTCTTTTTCAGTACCATTGATGATTAAATCAAGATACTGCCCACTTTCAGACATAGCATATTCAAAACGATAAACACCAGTTTCAATATTTGAAGGCAAAGAAATTGTAAAACTGTCTTTCCTTATAGCAGCACCTCCAACCGGAAAGCTCCCAACACCAAATTTTTTCATTAATACCTTGGCGTATTTTGTATTTCCTACAAATCTGCCTTTCACCACTATGCTGTCTTGCGCAATAGAGCTGGTATTCAACATTATAAAAATGAATAATGCTACAAAATGAAAAAACGAAAAATTTAATAGTTTTTTGTAAACACCTACAAATTCAGGTATTGATATTATTTTTTTTATATTTTTTTCGTTTTTATTCATTTTTACTTTGTTTAAGTCCTTTACAAACTTTAGAATCAAAAAAATTGAACAATCACAATGAACATGTTTAAGAAAATAGATTAAATATTATGACTATGAAAAGGACCGTTAGTATCTTGATTGATTCTTTCATTTTTAATCTATTATTTTTCTTAATAATCACGCTTAGAATGATAGTTGTTTTTTTGTGCAAAATTAGAGTCTAACTAATAGCTGTATTTTTCAACCGAATGAATGCCATTGAATTTATAGTGAAACTACTCTTATTTTTAGTGAAACCTCTATTTTAGACAACTAAAAATATCAAAAATGAAGATTAATTTCAAAAAAAAGGAGGTTTTTTAGGCAAAAAAAATCATAAAAACAAATATTAAACTTTATTCTGTTTATTAAACAAATAATCATATTGTAACATTATTTGTGATTTTAGAGTACTTTTTATAGTAGCATTTGTAATTTTTGATTTTAGATTTTAAGAACAATTAATCTCAAGTTGAACAGCGGGAAACTATTAACCATGATTTACAGATTCCTCGCAAGGTGTCTCATATAAAAACTTTTTCCCGATAGCTATGGGGACTAATTCCCGATAGTTATCGGGATTATTTCCTGCTGTCATGTCGACGAAGAAGACATCTCTTCCCCACAGCTCATTGGCTAATAAAATTCAATAATATTCGGTTTTACTACATAATTTCTCTTTTACATTTAGTCTCTACTTTCTTTATGTCATCCTGAGCATAGTCGAAGGGTCATTGCAAAAAAGAAAGACCACGAATCCCGCAGTACTTCGGGAGCAGCGAAGCTACCCAAAGAAAAAGCTAGTGCCACAATGAGGCTTTTATTTACAGAGCTAAATAAATTTTTGAGGGCTTGCTTTTTTTGACCTCTACAGGTGATTTTATCGAGTCCACTCGAGGAACTTCCTTTGAGGTAACCCAAAAAAATCTAAACCCACAAAAACCACCGCATTGAATGGCACGATGGAAACCCCTTATAGGATTTTAGATTTTTGTCATGGTGAGGCTCTCGAACCATAGACAAAAAAACCTTAACCAAACACGCTACCGTGCGGCTGTGTTCCGAAGCCTCGGAACAGCCATGAAGTCCCGCCTTTTTGCGGGATTTCCTTTTGAGGATAGGCAGCCGAGATTGCAGCCACAAAAACGGAATTTTTGATTGGGTGGTGGTTTTTGTTTCTTTTAACATTAAAAGAAAAAAAGAATTTCAAGTGAAGATGAATTTTCATTTGAAG
>JBBAKM010000032.1:0-30781 GCA_040403495.1 Bacteroidia bacterium | reverse complement strand
CGAAGTGTTCATATTCTAATGTTGCATTATTTAACTTCAAGCCAGTAAGGTCTTCATAAAAATAAGAAGCACCATTGGTATCAATATCTACCAGTCTGTTGAATTCCAAAATAATGTAATCATTGTTTTGGTGTGTATTACTTAATATCAAGTCCATGTCTAAAGTTAAAGCATTTGAAAAGTCATAATTCTTAACTATTTTGCTTGTTTTAACATCCACTATGTCTATAATTTCTGGCATGATGTCTTCACCAGATACTTTTGCAAAACCAGGAAAAAAGGCTTCAAAACGGTATTTAAAATTTGGCTTAGGTAATTGACCGCTTCCTAAAACATTACCCACTTGATACCCAAAAGAGTCAATCAAAATATCATTTTCATACAATTTTACGAACGCCCTTGGATGAACCAACTGCTTGAATGGGGCATTGTCCAAAGGTGATAAACTTTTGGAAAGTGTAAATTGGAAACCCATATTTTGGTCGAAAATGCAATTGGACACCAACAAACTTTTATGGGCTGGGTAATCTTCTATTTTCTCTGTTTTTTCGCAGGAAGAAAACACTAAAACAACTAAAATTAAAACTAAATATCTCATATTTTTTAAAATTTAAAACCAAGGTTAACGGATGGTAAAATCGGGAACAAACCCACTCTGGTTATTTGCTTATTCCCTTTAAAATCTGTGCCTATTCTGTAATAAAATGGATTTATTCTGCTGTAGGCATTATACACACTAAAATTCAAATCTATCATCCCCCATTTTTTCTTGTAATGTCGGGTAACACTTAAATCTAAACGGTGATAATCGGCAAATCGAAAATTATTTCTACCTGAATAGGTATAAACATTACCAAAACCAAGACCTGAACCTACTGTTCCAGGATAAGCCCCTGTAGGCATGGTAAGTGCATTGCCTGTTCTGTATACCCAAACTAATCCGTAGTCCCATTTTTCATTCTCTTTGTAATTCAAAACAAAAGAAAAATCATGTCTGCTATCGTATTTGTAATAAAACTCTTTTCCAAAGTTTAATTCAGGAATGGTGCGTTTTACCCACGAAAGCGTGTAACCAACCCATCCTGTAAAATTCCCTGATTTTCTTTGTGCTAAAAACTCAAATCCGTAGGCTTCGCCATTACCCACAGCCACTTTATTCTCCCACGAATTATTGACATTCAAAAAGGAGGCCCCTTCCTTGAACTCAATTACATTTTTCATTGTTTTATAATAGGTTTCAAACGTAAACTCATACTTCCCTAAGGTTTTGGCAACGCCCATTGCTACTTGGTTCGACCGCATAGGTTTTATTAAATTGGTAGCAGGAACCCACAAATCATTGGGCAAACCAATGGTATTATTAGTCAGTAAATGAATATTTTGTGACATGTTGGCAAATGAACCTTTTAATGAAAGTGTTTTGTTTATGAGGTAGCGAACTGCCATTCGGGGTTGTATCGTTGGGAAAAAACTCTTTTTGTAGTTGTAAAGATTAAAATGCAACCCATAATTTACTTTTAATCGGGTCGACCAATCGAAATCATCTTCCACATAAGCACTCATTTCCAATGAATTTGTTCTACCACTTCCAAAGGCAGTATCTATACTTCGCTCTCCTGTCTTTCTATAAACAATTTTACTTTGCCCCGGCACAAATTGATGGTGAATGGCCGACAAACCAAATCTTAGGTAATGCCTTCCTTGGTTGTACTCAGCATCGCTTTTCAGTGTAATGTCATTAATACGACTCCCAAATCCATTGAAATTGTATTGTTCTGTTAAGCCTGTATCGGTTTGCTCACTGTTGGATATTGACTCATCTATTTCATAAAAATACTTAGTCAGGTTGAGCTGTGTATTTATAAATAAATTTTTATTGACAATTTGGTTAAACTTTAGCGTTGCCAATTGATTTCCCCATTGATTACGCGCCAAACTTTGTTCTTTAATTACATTACCATCATACAAATAAGAATAGGGTTTATTTTCTTGATAAAACTTATCGATACCGTTGTAAAAACTTAAATACAATCTGTTTTTGGAATTTAATTTCCAATTTAATTTGGCATTAAAATCGGAGAAAAAGTAACCTTGTTTTAAATTTGGATTACCTGAACTTGATCTTAATATAGGTTGTAATATTAAATCCAAATAAGTTCGACGTGCTGACACCATAAAAGACACTTTGTCTTTGACAATTGGCCCTTCAAATGTGAATTTACTTGCCAAAGCGCCTATACTTCCCTCTCCTTTAAATTTTTTCATATTCCCATCTTTCATGGTGATGTCCAAAACACTGCTTAATCGTCCGCCATATCTTGCAGGGAAACCCCCTTTTAGCAATTGCACATTGTTGATGGCATCGGTGTTAAAAACGGAGAAAAAACCGAATAAATGTGAAGGATTATAAACCATAGCCCCATCCAATAGGATTAAATTTTGGTCGGCCCCTCCACCTCTTACATACAAACCTGAACTTCCCTCAGAACCTCCTTTTATACCCGGCATCAGTTGTATGGCTTTTATCAAATCTGTTTCCCCCATAAACCGTGGTAACATCTTTATTTGATTTGATGAAATATTGATGGTACTCATCTGCACATCTTCCACCATTTTTGATTCTTTCTTTAATTTGAAGGTCACATTATCAAACATCACGCCTTCCTGAACTACAGGAATGGTGATAGGCATAGGCGTATTTTTGTTAATAGAAATATATGTTTGTTTATATCCAATGTGTGAAATACTTAAAATGACGGTGTCCTTATTGGCTTTCAGACTAAAATAACCATAATTGTTGCTAATAGTCCCTGAACTTCCATTGAGAATTTTAACATTCGTTCCTATTAACTTCTCAAATGAGCTAGAATCTTGAACATAGCCGTATATGATATATTGAGACTTTAAATGAGATACAACAAAAAAACAAAACACGAAAACAATAAAATGTTTGAACATAGATTTTTTACAAACGCAAATAAAACGAAATTATTACATACTTTTGTCTTTATATTTTTAAATGAATAAAATTGAACATATTGGCATAGCGGTTAAAGACATTGAAGCGTCTAATCTATTATTTTCCAAACTTTTAAATACGCAACCTTATAAAACCGAAGAAGTGGAAAGTGAAGGCGTTATTACCAGTTTTTTTAATTAACGTTTGATTGAAGTTACAAAAACCTAAACATGAGATTTTGTAATAATCGAAGCATATTGCGCGTAACATCAAACTAAATTTAAAAACAACTCAATATATAATTTTCAAAATCATTAAATTAGTTTAAGAATTTTAAGCCAATCTCAGCAAAAAATATCTATTCCATGGATTTGTAGGTATAGTTATAAACGTATACTGTTGGACCAAATTTTTGCGACCCTTTTGTTTTTAGTGTATTGTTGTCGAATGAAATAATATAGTATGAGGTTCCCCACATACTTATAGAATCTCCTTTTACAAACCATTTATTTTGAATATAATCTTTTTCGCTTGGATCACATTTTAATGTGTTGTAGTGAAAATTAAAAATACTGTCTTTTTTGAACTCATAATAATTATCTTTTTCACATGGAGGACTTGTTACATATAAATCGGTATCACCAAAAAAAGCAGGACTTGATTTCCAAGCAACTAGCTGCCAACGCTTTTGCATTAGGATACTTTCTAAAGAAACTGGATTATCATTTTTGGCTGGTTCTGTCACTTTTTCTTTTGTACATGCTTGTACTACCAAAAGAAGTAAGGAAAATACTAATATTTTTTTCATTTTTTTATTGGGGTTTTTAATTCAATTTTATCTAAAACTCTAAAATTGCCTTTGTGCATATTTACAACATATAAAATACCTTTTGTTTTATCGTAAATTAAGCAACCTTCAAAAGTCTTTGTATCATAATTCTGATAAATTTTCAGATTTTGTAAATTCTGTTTGTCAAAATTAACTTTGTAGAGGTATCCCAATTTTTTTCTAAAATTCTTCATTAAAACATAGACATCGTTATTTATTTCAATAAAGTCAACATTATGAATTGAATCATTTGTATATGGAGAGAGTTTTACAAATTTACCTTTTAAATGGTCTGTAATAATATTGTTGTATTTAAAGGTAGTAAATTGATTTTGATATGTGTTTGCAACGAGTTGCTTGTGTAGATACTTGTTATTTATCTTTGGATAATTAACTATTTCAAAGTTGGAATCTAGTAAATAGGCCTTAAAAATCATTGTATCAACTTTATCATAAAAAAGAAGAATGGGTCTGTTATTATATATCGATATATTTAAATTTAACTTAAATTGATTAAATCCTTTTTCTGAAATAAGCTTTACATTTTCTAAAACCAATTTATTGTTCAAAATACTAAACTCGCCAATATAATAATTGTAAGACAACAACACTTCAAAGTTATTTTCTTTTAATTGTTCTTGATTTAACATATTATCATATTTGTTTATCACAAATGATAGATATACTTTTCCATTTATTTTCAACCAGTCAACAATTTGTCCGTCAGGTAATATTTCCGACATTTCCTTTCTGTAAAATTTTCTATATTGCTCAAATTTTTCGCTAAATTTTATTTTAGTAATTAGTTGATTGTAAATAAAACTATCATTTATATCAAATACATTACAGATACCAGAGTTAAAATCATGAACTAACAACTTTTTTGAAATTTCAGAATAAATAGACAACACATTATCATAATTCCTAAATCTATAAAAACCAAATAGGTTTTTAGCTGAATCATTTAAAACCTCAATATTTTTAACCATATCAAGTTCATTATTTAAAATATGAACCTTTGATTTTAAAGAATTTATACTATCAATAAAATATGGCAAATCCCTAGTTTCAAACTCCATTATTAAACTATCCTTATTGTAAACTTTAACAAGTGGTCTTAAGTTTCTGTATAGTTCATTGTATTTAGTTTCGTTAATCTCATTACTTACGTTCTTTATTTTCAAATAATCATTGATAAAAAAATTAGCAGTTCTTTCATCCACATCAGCCATGTAAATTTTAGGATTTAGTGAAGAATCTATGTCATTAATATACTTGTAAATTGGCTTACAACTACTACAGTCATTTGGATCTACGCCGATTTCACATCTGTATTGTGCAATAAGCGAGTTGGATATACAAAACACGAATACAATAAAATGTTTGAACATAGATTTTTTACAAACGCAAATAAAACGAAATTATTACATACTTTTGTCTTTATATTTTTAAATGAATAAAATTGAACATATTGGCATAGCGGTTAAAGACATTGAAGCGTCTAATCTATTATTTTCCAAACTTTTAAATACGCAACCTTATAAAACCGAAGAAGTGGAAAGTGAAGGCGTTATTACCAGTTTTTTTATGGTTGGTGACACTAAAATTGAATTGCTTCAAGCTACAAAACCTGAAAGTGCCATTGCTAAATTTATTGAAAAAAAAGGCGAGGGTATTCACCACATTGCTTTTGGCGTTGATGATGCCGCTGAGGAAATCAAACGTTTGAAAATAGAAGGCATAGAAATGATACACGAGGCACCTAAAAATGGCGCCGATAGTAAATCAATTGCCTTTGCACACCCCAAAAGCACCAATGGTGTTTTAATAGAAGTTTGTTCGGATATTAAACAATAAGGCACTAAATTTGTAACTAATGTGTCTATTAAGCTCATGAAAAATATTCTACTTTACATCATTTGTTCTTTTTCCCTCACTGCATCTTGGGCTCAACTTATTCCATACAGGGTCAATGATAAATGGGGTTACAGCGACACGGCTGGCAACATTATCATTGAACCACAATACGAAGAAACCGAATTTTTTACCGAAGATTTTGCTTTCATAAAAATTGACACTCTTTTTTACGGCATCAACTCTACAGGCAAGATAATAACAGAAGCTTATCGATTTCATGGGGAATTTAGCGAAGGCCTTTGTCATGTTCAAAACACCAAATTCAAATCCTATTACATAAACACTTTGGGACTGTCCGTTTTCAACAAAACTTACGATGCCTTGGAGAGTTTTTCGGAGGGTCTGGCCGTTGTTTCTGTCAATAAAAAGCTTGGCATCATCAACAGAAATGGCGATTGGGTTAGACCTCCTAATTTTGACACCAGTTCCCAAAAATTTCAGTCTGGATTTTTGTTGGGTATAAGCAAGGGCAAATACTTTTACATAGACAAACAAGGCAAAACATTATCTTTACCTGATAGCATCATTCCTGCGGGTATTTTCTCGGAGGGAATAGCGCCAGTTTATGTAAAAACCAGAAGCAAAATTGCCCCTTATGACATGACTTACGTTCTCCAATTTATTGACAGTAACGGTCAAGTCATTATGCGTGACTTTATTAACGATAGTTTTGATTATTCCGAATACATTACCATAGAAAAAGAATTCAGAGATGGCAAATGTGTGATTAAAAACAGAAATGACATAGGTTGGGATTACTACTTCCTCGACAGACAAAAACGATTTTCTCCCTTATTTTCTTATGCCAAACACATAGGTGATTCTTTGTATTTGGGTATTTTGGGAATGTACATGCCTGATTTAAGAATTATGGATAAAAACTTTTATGTGATGGGGCAATTCCAAACCAAACCTACCCAAGTGGGTGAAATAGGCAATGGCCTGATTCCCGTTAGAGACAAGGAAGGAAAATGGGGCTACATGAACTCTAATTGCAGACTTTTGATACCCCACCGTTACGACGGGGCTTCTGCTTTTAAAAATGGCTATGCCATGATTATTTTAAACCAAAAACGTGGTGTCATTAACACCCAAGGGAAACATTTTTTTAAAGATTAACTATGAAAATATCGCTTATAGCTGCCATCGACAAACACTTTGCCATAGGGGCAGCCAACCAATTGATGTGGCACTTACCCGATGATTTTAAATGGTTTGTGAAACATACCAAAGGTAAACCCATGTTGATGGGCCGAAACACCATGAACTCTCTAGGCAAGCCCTTGCCTAACCGTTTGAATTTGGTTATTTCTTCCAAAAACGAGGACATCATTGAGGGTTTTATACATGTCTTTTCTATCGAAGAAGCCATAAAAGCACTTCCTGAAAACACCGAAGAATTGATGATTATTGGGGGTGGACAAGTGTATCGCGAATTGATTCAAATAGCCGATTGTTTATACATTACTATTGTGAACCATGTGTTTGACAATGCAGATACTTTTTTCCCTGAATGGAACCCCGAGGAATGGCAACAATCCTACTCGGAACATCACCCCAAAGACGAAAAACATCTTTATGATTTTGAGTTTGTTGTCTTAGACAAGATAAAGCGATAATACGTTTACAATCTAACTTATTTTTCGAATAAATGGTAGTTGATTGTAAACAAGGCTGAACGAACAATAGCCCCATTGATACCGGTTGTATTATTGGTATTGTTGTTAGTTAAGTCAGTAAATTTGTTGTTATAAAAATAAATCGAGAAGTTAGTTTCTATCCCTATTGACAATTGTGATATTGGTCTGTATTTAATTCCAAATGAGGGCATAATTCCGATTCTGTTTGACACATTATTGTAGGACCTTTCCAAATAGGTTCCTCTAATCCCTCCCCAATCAGCAAAGACTCCCTCTGACGAAGATTTTGCATAAAAAAGGTCACCTGCAGCATAAGGGGATAATTTACTTGGGAAAAATACTTTTTCAATCCCCACTCTTAGAGTTGTTAACTTAAATGAGCCACTGTCTCTGCTTCCAAAGGTATTTCCAGTCACTTTAAAATCAAAGGGACCGCTGTTTTGATTAACACCAGCTCTCAATATGAATTTTGGGAATTGTTTTTTGACCATAATCCCATTGACAATTGTTTTGCTCAAGGGATATTCAAACATGATGTTTGAGCTAAGTCCAATTTCGTATTGCGGAAAAAAAATGCCTGAATCTGCGCTACACATACACATTTTACTTTGTGCTTTTATTGGATTTGTAACGACTAAAAAAGCGGCAATTATAAGTAGTTTTATTTTCATCTTTAAATATTAAAATTCGTAAGCACCAATATCTGGCTCACTGTCTCTTACTTTTCCATCCAAATCGGCAGAAACAGAGAAATTGACATTGGCTTTGTTAATAGCTGGTGAACCTGCGTTTAATTTGAAATCGGATGTTCCAATTTGCTTAAACAATGGATCGGTATTGAACAACAAATCGTTTCCACCAAAGGCTGTTTTGGAACGTATAATGCTCGACCTAAATACTGCAAAATCAGGAACTACAGTCGTGCTTATGTCAAAACCAATTTCTGTTTGATTAGGCCCCCAAATAATGCTATTCAAAAAAGCATATCCTATAGGGAATGTTCTAGTCACTTCATTTTTGTCATTGCGCAATTGATTATTGAAAATCAAATGTGGGTCTCTTCTGCCCCCTCCTGCATAAAAGGTGCAATGTCTGAAAGTGTAATATCCTCCCCAATAACCTAGCACTGTGTTGGCACCGCAATTGGCAACCACACTATTTTCCATATAAATTTGTGCAGTTAGTCCTAACACGCCATAAGCACTGATGTTTTTGATAATGGTATTGTATATTTTGAGATTCTCTTGTGTGTTTTCCGACAAGGAATCTACCCACACACCAATGGTTGCGTTTTTTATAACTGAATGACGTATTTCGTTGTTTACGCTCCCTCTAAAAAAACGAATACCTCTCCATTGTCCTGGAAGGTCTTTGAATTTTACATCTAATCTGTCCCCTTCAAAAATAACAGGATTATCGGCAGTTCCATTTACTTTCAATGTCCCTAACACATTGATTGCACTAACATTGATAATTCTATTGGGATTGCTTACAAACACCGAATTTGCAGTACTGTATATGTGAACCCCAGGACCAATTGTCATTGTAACACCCTCATCTACAAAACAGGTATTGACTATCACGTATGGTTTATCCGTTTTTGATAATGTAACATCTTGTTCAAATAAGGTATCATTGAAATAATAAGCGTCCCAACCATAAGCAGCCAATTGCACATACTGTCTGTTGCCATTGGTTTCGAATTCAATACTGTCGCGCACTAAGGCAGGTTGTGTTAATTGATTGGGTTCTAACGTACATTCCACAAACACCCAAGCACTGTCTTTGGGCAATATTTCAATATCTGTTATTTCTTTCCCAAATCGTCCGTCCACATTGAAACGGTAGGATGAAGCACTGCCACCCATGACCCTTACATTTACAAAAACGGTTTCTTTGTAAGGGTTTCTTATCATAAATCTTTTGTTGATTGACCTAGGATAAGCGGTATTCGGCAAGCGAGTGAAAACAGTGTCAAAAAATACGGTATCTTTTGAAAAACCAAGTGTTCCTGCAGATTTTAAAACAGCATCGTCCTTGCGACACGATTCCATTAAAACCAAAGAAATCAAAATAACACAGAGTTTCGTCCAGAATTTCATATTTTAAACAAAGTTAATCATTTTTATTTTAAAACAATAAGAACTCTAAAATAGGAATTTTATTGTACAGATTTAGGACCTTTGGGTTGCAATGGTCTTACTTCCAAATTTACTTGATGGAAATTGTCGGGTGTTTTTAATGAATACACAATCATGGCCGCAACATCATCGGGCATCAACATGTAGTCATGTGGCTGAATAGAAGGACTGTTTCTGAAAAAATCCGTTTTTACACTGCCTGGATAAACACAAGTCACCTTGATTTTGAAACCTCTAAGCTCTTTCCACAAACTTTCACTGAACCCTTTTACTGCCCATTTTGTAGCACAATAGGCACTAACCATAGGCATTCCTTCCAAACCGGCCGTGCTCGAAATATTGATAATATGTCCTACCCCATTGGCTTTCATTACAGGCACCACTTTGCGTGTGCAATAAAACATGCCGTTGATATTGGTTTGAAACATTTCATCCCATTGTTCAAGCGGCAAATCTTCTACGTTGCCAAAGTATCCCAAACCGGCATTGTTAATTAAAATATCTATTTTACCATGTCTGGTTGACAACACCTGTTCTATAGCTGCATTGACCTCGCTCACATTGCGAACATCGGTGGGTATAAATTGGTAATTTTCATGTTGAATGGCATTGTTATTTCTTCCCAATCCTATTACAACACAACCTTCTGTAAGCAATTGTTTGCACAGCGATTCTCCTATGCCTTTACTTACACCTGTAATAATGGCTATTCTATTTACTAATTTCATCTTCGTTTTTCTTAAAAGCGGCACTCATCCAATTGTTTTTTGTTTTGCTGTTTACAAACACACAATTATTTTGTTGACATACAGCATCTATCGCATCAAAATCTTCTTTGTAAAAACCACTCAATAACAAGATACTGTTTTTCTTCATGGCTTTGACATAGTATTTAATATCTGAAATCAAAATGTGTCTGTTAATGTTTGCAATTACAATGTCAAAAGTAGCAGGATATGATTTAAGTAAACCTGCATCCCCTAGTATAATTTCGGCATTGTGTATCTTGTTTTTTTCTAAATTCTCTTGGGCATTTTCATAACACCAACTGTCATTGTCAATCCCAATAACTTTGCTACAACCCAACATACTTGCCAATATCGCTAGTATTCCCGTTCCAGTTCCCATGTCAAGCACTGTTTTGTCTTTCATTGGGAGCTCCAATAAAAATTCAGCCATCATGCTTGTGGTTTCGTGATGACCCGTTCCAAAACTCATTTTTGGGTCAATTACTATTTCATAATTGGCCTTAATATCTGTTTGGTGAAAACTACTTTTAATCAAACATTGGTCACCAATTAAAATAGGTTGAAAATAATTTTTCTCCCATTCTTCATTCCAATTTTTAGGTGCTATTAGTTCAATGGTGTACGTTGGTTCAATCAAGTTTTTTTCTATCAATTGTTCCACTAAAATAACAATTTCATCATCGCCCATCAATTCCTCTGCGATATAGGCTTTAATAATTTCGTCTTCAGCAGAGCCTTCAAAACCAAATTCACCCAAATAAGCAGAGATAATATCTACATTTTCATCAAACGGTTCCTTTGCGGTAAGCGCAAGTTCTTTGTATATGGTCATTTATTTATAATTCATTAATAAGGCTCCAAATGTGTAAATATCTTGGTAAGTATTATACATTGGAACGGGTGCTAAACGGATAACATTTGGATTTCGCCAATCGGCAATCACCCCATTTTGGGTTAAATAATCAAAAATCATTTTGCCATTATCATCTGTCAACAAACTGATTTGACAACCTCTTTCGGGATAAGGAGGTGTTATAATTTTAAAATTCAATAAGGCATTGTGTTTCATCGCCTCTTCTATTACAAATTGCAAATAGGCATTTAAGTTTTTACCTTTTTCTGTCAATGCAGACATTCCCGCAGCTTCAAACAAATTCAGTGCTTCGCGGTGAACAGCCATGCTAAAAACAGGGGCATTGCTCAGTTGCCAACCTGCTGCGCCTTCTTCGGGAACAAACCCTTTTAACATTTTGAATCGCTCTTGTTCATCGTGTCCCCACCAACCTGCAAATCGAGGTAAACTGGAATCTGTAGCGTGTTTTTCGTGAACAAATGCACCTGCCACTCCGCCTGGGCCAGAGTTTAAATATTTGTAACTGCACCAAGCCGCAAAATCCACATTCCATTCGTTCAACTTTAACTCAATATTACCGGCAGCATGCGCCAAATCGAACCCTACAACGGCACCGCAAGCATGTCCCTTTTCTGTAATTTCTTTGATATTAAACACCTGACCACTGTAATACTGAACCCCACTAAAAAACACCAAAGCAAGTTCGTTTTTGTGCGCTTCGATAGTGTCCAAAATATCCTGATGACGAAGCGTGTATTCTCCTTCACGCGGCTTAACCTCAACAATAGCATCACTTGGATTGAACCCATGAAACTTTACCTGAGATTCCACCAAATACATGTCGCTTGGAAATGCACCCGCTTCCATTATTATTTTAAACCTTTGTTGTGTTGGGCGGTAAAAACTAACAAATAAAAAATGAAGATTAGAGGTCAGTTGATTCATTACCACCACTTCGATGGGTTTGGCCCCGACTACTAAAGCAGCGCCATTGGTCAAAAACTTGTGGTAGTGAAACCAAGGATTTTTGCCATGAAAATGCCCTTCGACACCCAAATTTTTCCAATCTTCCAACTCCGTTTGTAACGCAGACAATACCGACTTGGGTTGTAATCCTAAGGAATTACCTGTAAAATAAAGGGCTTCTTTCCCGTTAACTTGAGGGATAAAATACTTTTCTCTAAAGGATTGAAGACTGTCACTACTGTCTAACTTCTGTGCAAAAGCAAGCGAATTTTCAAAATTCATGCTGCAAATATAAGGATATGAACGCTTATGTGTAACCCAAATTAAGCATTAGAATTGAAAATCACTGAACGCAAATAAAACAAACAATTTGTGAAGTAAAATCTATTACGAGCTAAATCTCTTTAAATCAGTTGTATCTTAACTTTTTTAACCATCCGCCTATGTGGATGCTTTTCAAAATTTAAGAAACTGATTTTTTTACATTTAACTCTCATTACGAAGTTCTAATACTTAATCAGGGTTTAAGGGTGGCTTACAGAAATATGCATTAAAGTCTATGACACCCAAAATGCCATTACCGATGTACTTAAAAACGCCTTTCCACCATCCAAATTTTTCCAGTTTTTAAATCATAACGGCTGTGAAAAACAATCACATCATCCACCATTGTTTTGATGTAGTAAAATCTATTTTGGTATTCAGAAGCATCAAAACCGTAACTTAATTTTTGATGCCCTTTGGGCAAAGCATTGTTGACATAAAGTTCCCTTACACAAATATTAGCAGTGTCGAATAGACCAATTCTAACTTTACAACTTCGTGGACCCTGCAATTCCACATTCCCTCTAATCTGAATTTTGGGACGGTAATCACTAGCGTAATAATTGCGTTTATAATCATTCTTAGAAGGTGGAGGAGGCATTGGCTTTCCAGTTAATTTAGACATAAACTTGTGAAGTTTTCGAGTGCTTACCGTATCAAAACCTATTACATTCTCCAAAGCTTGATTGTTGACCAAAACCCACAGTGCATTTTGCCCTTCGTAAGTCCCTTGCAAATCTTCCTTTGAGATAAAATCGACCATAGAACACACTTTAGTTTCAGCTTTTTTGCCCAACTGATAGCTTATTTTTTTACTCCCCGGCGCGGCATCGTGCGATTCAACACAAAATCCATACAGCAACTGACTACTTTTTTCTTGAAGTGCAGCCAAAGGCATTTGAACATCGTTGCTTATAATAATGGTTTGGTATTGCGGCAAATCAGGCTCTATCAAACTCCCCTTTTCTACTTTAATTTTGACAGGATAATTCTTTAGGTTCGTTACTTGCAATTGAATAGGTTGCCCATAGTGGGAAGATTTGGTATTGTTATAAAACTGAACCGAAATCAGCTTTTTGGCAAGCGCCTCAGACAGGGTATATTCGTGCGAATGGTTAGTGACAAAAGCACTTGAAAGTACAATGACCACGATTGGCATCGAAAAAAACAGAAGTTTGTAGTTCATGGCGTATAAAATTTAAAAATCCATGTAGTTCTACTTTCATTGTTATACTAACGCTAGATGGAAAGAAATATTGTAAAAGACAGAACCCTCAACCGAGCCTCAGAAATAAAATTCATTTGAAAATTGCTTGAAATATGTTTATGTTTGAATCGAAACTAAGAAGAATGTTTAATAAAATACAATCAGATATTAAAAATAGAAAAATTGCAAGACCTTTTTTGAAATGGGCAGGAGGAAAAACCCAGTTAATTGATGAAATTGAAAAGGTATTACCTAAAGATATCATTAATAAAAAATTTACTTACATTGAACCATTTGTAGGAAGCGGAGCTATTTTATTTTGGATGTTTAAATAATTCTAGAATGTAAAAAGATATTTCTTTAAATCAACTAATCGTCAAAATGAATTTATACTTTAATAAAGAGTTATCCAAAGGTTATAAAAGTAACTCACAGATTGCAAGAATATTAACTGAAAATTGGGTTAAAGAAAATTCATATTGTCCAAATTGCGGTGACATACCTTTAATTGACTTTGAAAATAATCGACCTGTTGCAGATTTTCATTGCAAACGTTGCAAAGAGGAATTTGAATTAAAAAGTAAAAGTGGAAATATCACTAAAAATATCACGGATGGCGCATACTCAACTATGATAGAAAGGATTAATTCTAATCAAAATCCAAATTTCTTCTTTCTAACATATTCTAAAGCATTAAAAGTGGAGAATTTTCTTATAATTCCTAAACAATTCTTTACTAATGAAATTATCATCAAAAGAAACCCACTATCTGGTAATGCTAAAAGAAAAGGGTGGATTGGTTGTAATATTAACATTTCTAATATACCAGAATCAGGCAAGATTTTTTTAGTGAAAGACACCAAAATTATCGACCAAAATATCGTTACCAATGCTTTTAACAAAACATTGTTTCTGAGAGATAAAACATCGGAAGTAAAAGGTTGGATTATTGATATACTTAATTGTGTAGATTCAATTAAAAATAATGATTTTAGTTTAAATGAGATTTATCAATTTGAAAATAGATTAAGAGAAAAATACCCTAACAATAATTTCATTAAAGATAAAATTAGGCAGCAACTTCAAATACTTAGAGATAAAGGCATAATTGAATTTATTGGAAAAGGGAAATATAAAAAAGTAAAAGAATGAAAAAATACATTGTGTTAACACCAGAAGGAATAACAATTGCGCCTAACGCAGCATTTGAAGTTGAGAATCCTCAGGTTTTAGGTTTTGTTGAAAATGTATCGAATGAAAATGAAGCAATCATTAAACTTTTGAAAGAAAATACTTGGATTATTGATGCTGAATATAATGTTGCAGAATTTATTCTACATGAATTACTTTAACTTTATAAACCTTCCTGCTATTCCAGATTTTTCTAATGCCATTGCGTTGAATTTGCCATATGCAATAAAGATACTTGGTGCACCTGGTGTTCCCATTTGTTTACCCTCTAAATTGTAAAATTTAATTCGACCTTTAACAAACAATACAGCATCTGCATCATCCCAAATATGGTTAAAAAAACATTTAGTTTCTGTTCTTGCAAAAATTAGCGCAATTCCATTGCCATGAATTTTTAATTTTTCTATCCACTTTTCCATCCCTTTTCCATAGGGAGGATTCATATAAATTCTCCCCAACCATTCTTTTGACAACCCATCATCTTTTATATTGTAATTTAAATTTGCATGAACAAATGGAGGATTTAATGGCGTACATGGATCTAAATCAAATTCACCTAAACTTTTAACTAATTCTGGTGGGGTCAACCATTCAACAGTTGTATTTATTGATTTTTCAAAATTTACATTCATTTTAATGAACAAATATTTGATCTTTTTGACTATTAAACAAATTTAATTAGATCTAAATCAATGCATTACACACAATAAGTGTCTTTTTATTTATCAACTATTTCATTTTTAGAATGATAACAACAATTATTTTTTTCGTAAATACTTTTACTAAAAAACCACAACCAACTAGGATTCAAAAACTATTACAAAATCGTTCATAACATACCCATTACCGATGTCAAAATCGGCGACTTCTTTGATTTTGAATCCTTCTTTGAAGTAAAAATTAATCGCTTTGTAGTTTTGTCTGTTTACCGTTAGTGACAAACGACTGCCCTTGAACTTTTCCTTAATCTCACCCATTACTTTGGCGCCGTATCCCTTGCCATGTAGCATCGTTTGAATGTAAAATTTATTGATAAACACCTCCTTTTCCGATTTGGCACTTACTGAGAAAAAACCAATGGCTTGTTGCTCCTCTTCGATGATAAAAAACTGTTGTCCCTCCTTTATTTGCTCTTGGAGTGCAGCATAACTATAAAAGGCATTGAGCATATAGTCCACCTGAGCTTGACCAATAATAGGCGGGTAATAATCATTCCAAATGCGGTGCGCCAAACTGGCTAGCAATTCCAACGATTGTTCAGAAGAACAGGCAGAAAACCTCATGGCTCAATCAATTATTGATTAATACCCAATTTTTTAGCCAACTCTTTAGGCAAAGCGCTTTTGTGTAAATAGATATTGATGGTTTTGTATCTAAAATAAGGCATAGAACAATAAAAATAACCATCACACTCATTGGCTTTACCCCAACTGTTTTTAATTTTAAAATAGTTATTCCCCAATTGGTCGGTGTACAAACCTGTGGCGTGCATACCGTGGTCGTCAGTGGTTTGGTAATTATCAAACGCTTCTTGTCTTAACGCTTGGGTAATGTCTTTTTCGGGCATCGGTTGGTTGAAAGCCGCCCCTGTTCTGTCAGCACCCGGATTATTAAATCCTTTGCTGTCTTTGCCATGTTGCGCTATCAAAGAATCGTGCATAGGAACTATGGCCAAACCATTTTTGAAAGAGAATCCTTTTTCACTCACATCGGCACCCCAAGCCCAAGTGAAGCCTTTGTTCAGTGCATGAACTGCCACTTGTTGTAATTCATCTAATGGGATATTATAACTTTGCACCATGGCCCAATTGTCTTGAACCTCAATAGCAAATTGTGAGTAAAAAGGATGGTGATTGAACGAAGTCAAGGACACATAATCGTCCATATTTAATCCCAAAGCATTAGAGAAAGAAATGGGCGTGTATTCTTTACCTTGGTAAGTAAATTTTTCGGGCACTTTACCCAAATAGGCATCAACAGCCCCCATAAAAGCACCTTTCCAAGCATTGGTAAGTTTGCCTTGTGGATTGTCTTTTACAGCATCAACAATCCCTTTCAACACTGCATCTAATTCGGCATGATTGTGTTTATCTATTCCGTAGTTCAAACCTTTGTAAGCTTCTTCGGGCACTATACCATAACGACGAATAACCCAAGGCAAGTCGTGGAAAGCACCACCTGGACCGAAATTGTGTAAGCCCATCATGCGCACATACATGTCCGCTTTTCCGATGTAAGCATTTCTTACCACGAACATTTCACTTAAGTTGTGCTTACCCTTCCCCATTCTTATCAATTCACTTTCGAAAAAAGACAAGGAAGAAAAACTCCAACATGTGCTTGTTCTATTTTGGTCTTGCACATCGGTTGATTCCCAATCAGCTAATTTGGTAAAAAAGTAAGAACCATTTTTTTTATTACGAATGGTATCTTGGGCAAACAAAGAAAGACTAAGGGCCAGACAAAACAGAGTCAATAAATTTTTTTTCATGCGACGAATTAATGTAATTGAAGTTTCAAAAGTGCAAAAAAACGATGAAATAACAATAGATTTTTATTTGACTATTTAGTAAAGGTTTGTTTATATGTTTTTTAAAATCAACTTTCCTTAATCATCATTGGTATAAAATTGATTCCAAACAAATTTTACTATTTTCCCTTAAATTTGCTTTTTCATTTATATAACATATCCATGCGTTGCGAAATACTCTCCTTTGGTGGTCCCGAACAAAATTTCTCTATTCAGCTGAGAAGGGAAATACTGAGAACTCCCTTAGGTTTGGATTTTACCAATGAGGAGTTGGAACAAGAATCTTCTCAGGTGCACATAGGTTGTTATCTTAATACCCAATTGGCAGGAGTACTGTTATTAAAAAACAGCGCTGACCATACCCTAAAAATGAGACAGGTTGCCGTTAAAAATGAATTCCAAGGTATGGGTGTGGGCAAAGAAATGGTTATGTATGCCGAAAAATGGGCTCGTGACAATGGCTATAAAACAATGGAACTCAACGCCCGACAAACGGCTGTCCCCTTTTACCTGAAACTCAATTATACAATCGTAGGAAGCGAATTTACAGAAGTGGGAATTCCTCACTCAAAAATGGTAAAACAACTGTAAGTAATCTTCTGCTATTTTAGATAAACAAGCGTATTTATCTGTAAATTTATTTTCAAAACCTTATTTTTTATCTATTTTTGAAATCCTTTTTATTCATCAAAATGAACAAATTTTTATTAATCTGCTTTGTATTGCTTGGTTTTCAAGTCAATTCACAAACCCGCTACTCAACATACGGTAAAACAACGAACGGAAAATACACCTATACCAAAGTGGCAAACGACCCAACTGGTGCAAGATGGTATGTCCTTCCCAACGGACTTACTGTTATTTTATCTGTAAACAAAGAACAACCACGTGTTCAAACACTTATTGCCGTAAAAGCAGGTAGCAAAAATGACCCTGCCGACAATACCGGATTAGCCCATTACTTGGAACACCTTTTATTTAAAGGTACCGACCAATATGGCACTCAAGATTATGCCAAAGAAAGCGTTTATTTAAAACAAATAGACCAACTTTACGAAAAATACAATCAAACGAAAGATGAAAAATTGAGAACTTCTATTTACAGACAAATAGACAGTATCAGTAGCATTGCTTCA
This sequence comes from Bacteroidia bacterium, assembly GCA_040403495.1. GTDB lineage: Bacteria > Bacteroidota > Bacteroidia > NS11-12g > UBA955 > JABMMZ01. Next base: position 12,339 of record JBBAKM010000032.1, on the reverse strand, counting down.
CAATTCAGTATTGCCAATGAATACGACAAGGTTTGTCAATCTATAGGTGCACAAGGGACCAATGCTTTTACCAGCGTTGAACAAACAGTGTATGTTAACAATATCCCTTCTAACAGAATACACCAATGGGTACAATTGGAGGCTGAAAGATACCGTCAACCAGTATTCAGATTATTTCACACCGAACTAGAAGCTGTTTACGAAGAAAAAAATATTTCATTGGACAACGACATGAGTAAAGTGTATGAAGGCTTGTTTGCAAGTTTATTTCGCAAGCACCCTTATGGTACTCAAACAACCATTGGAACTGTAGAACATTTAAAAAACCCTTCTTTGGTAAAAATCAGAGAATACTACAATACTTACTATGTGCCTAATAACATGGCAATTATAATGGTTGGTGATTTTAATCCTGATGAATTGATAGAAATGATTGACCACCACTTTTCATACATGAAACCTGCACCTATTCCTGAATTTAAACCTGAAATAGAATATCCAAGAGGTCGCCCTGACAGTATTTCAATTACTGGCCCAGATGAAGCAAGCTTGGTGATGGGATGGCGCTTTGACGGTATTTCGAGCAGAGAAGCATTGATGGTAAGAGTGATAGATTTATTGCTAAGCAATAGTAAAGCTGGTTTGATAGATTTGAACTTGGTGAAACAACAAAAAGCATTGAATGCAGGATGTTCGCCAGAGTTTATGAAAGATTATTCTGTTCACTTATTTTATGGTTCTCCCAAACAAGGTCAGTCATTGGAGGAATTAAGAGAACTGATTTTATCACAAATTGAAAAAATTAAAAAAGGTGAATTTGATGATGAATTACTAAAAGGGATTATTACCAATAACATGGTTGACGAAATTAAGCAATATGAACAGTATGAAAGTGTTGCCTACTCCTTATTAGACGCTTTTGTTACCGACCGCAAATGGATAGATGTGTTGAATGACAATTACAAAATGAGCTTGGTAACCAAACAGGAAATAATGGACTTTGCCAATGAATATTACAACAATGGTTATACCGTTATATACAAACGTACAGGTGAAAAGCCTCAAATTGCAAAAATAGAAAAACCAGCCATTACCGAAGTCGCGCTAAATAGAGATAAAACGTCTTTATTTGTCAATGATTTATTGAGCGAAGAAGCGGATTCTATGCTTCCTGTTTTTGTAGATTACCAACAAAGTTTACAAAAAGAAAAAATTGCTGATCTAGATTTTTATTACAAAAAGAATGAAGACAATCAGTTGTTTACATTGTATTATGTGTTAGACATGGGACGTTTTAACAACAAAAAAATGCCTTTAGCAATTGAGTATTTGCAATACATAGGAACCGACAAATACAAAGCAGATGAAATCAGTAAAAAGTTTTACCAATTGGCTTGTAATTATGGCGTTTCTGCAGGCGACAAAAGAAGTTACATTTACTTAAGCGGACCTCAACAAAACTTTAAAGAAGCTTTAACCTTATTCGAGCATTTATTGAGCAATGCTAAAGGAGACAATCAAGCTTTAAAAGATTACATAGAAAGCATTAAAAAATCTAGAGAAGACGAAAAACTCAACAAAAGATCGATTGCTTCAGCATTGAGTACTTATGCCCTTTACGGCAAAAACAATCCTAGAACTTACTTACTTAATAATGCTGAGTTAAATGCAATTACTGCACCTGAACTAATCAGTATTATTAAAAGTTTGAACCAATACAAACACCACATTTTCTACTACGGTCCTGAGGAAAAAACGATGGCAGCCCAAACCATTACTCAACTTCATGTTGTGCCAAAACAGTTTCTTGTTATTCCACCGGCTATTGTTTTTAAACCACAAGTGCAAACCAAAAACATGGTGTACTTTACTCATTATGAAATGGTACAAGCCGAAATCAATTGGCGCAGCTCTTTGGGTGAGTTTAACATCAGTCAAGTTCCTGCAATTAGAGCGTTCAATGAATATTTTGGTGGCGGCATGAGCAGTGTTGTTTTTCAGGAAATAAGAGAATCTCGCGCCTTGGCATATTCTACTTATGCCTACTACAATCAATCGATGGAAAAAGGGAAAAACGACTTATTGATAGCTTATGTAGGAACGCAAGCAGACAAATTACACGATGCCATTAAAACCATGAATGGTTTATTGAGCAATATGCCTGAAAATGAAGAAAGTTTCAACCAAGCAAAAGCCTCTATTTTAAGTTCAATAGAAGCCGAGCGTATCAACAAAACCAATTTATTCTTCAGGTATTTGAGTGCTATTGACATGGGAATTGATTATGACTACAGAAAAATGGTTTATGAATCTATTCAAAAAATGACCTTCAATGACATTAAGCAACTGCATGAACAAGCTGTTAAGAACGCAAAATGGTCGATGGCGATTGTTGGCTCAAAAGACAAAATAAAAGAAGCCGATTTACGTCAATATGGCGAATTCAAATCGTTGACTTTAGAAGAAATTTTCGGGTACTAAAACCCCTAAAGAATTCTATTATACCTGTTTGAAAAAAGGGATTTAACTAAACATTAAATCCCTTTTTTATTAACCAAAAAGGTATTCAAAAGCTTCTTCTACTTTTCCTATTTGGATAATTTTTATTTGGTAAGATTTCAGATCGATACCTTTGTTGTACTTTGAAATCATTATTTCTTTGAACCCTAATTTTTGGGCTTCAGAAACCCTTTGTTCGATTCTAGAAACCGCTCTAACTTCGCCACTTAAACCAATTTCTGCCGAAAAAGCGATATGAGAATTGATTGGTACATTTTGGTAAGATGATAAAACAGCGGCAACGATTCCCAAATCCAATCCGGGATCTTCGAGTTTCATTCCCCCTGCAATATTTACAAACACGTCTTTTACTCCCAATTGGAAACCACATCGTTTTTCGAGAACGGCCAAAAGCATACTTAACCTCCTTAAATCGAAACCATTACTAGTACGCTGAGGGGTTCCATAAACAGCAGAACTAACCAAAGATTGGGTTTCTAACAAGATGGGGCGAATACCTTCTACGGCACAACTGATGGTAATACCACTCAATAATTCTTCACGCTCAGAAATCAAAATTTCCGAAGGATTTTCGATTTCACGAAGTCCATCCCCACGCATTTCGTATATGCCTATTTCGCTTGCCGAACCAAATCTGTTTTTCAGCGTACGTAATATTCTGTAATTGTAATGGCGGTCGCCTTCAAATTGCAAAACAGTGTCCACCATGTGTTCCAAAACCTTAGGACCCGCAATATTGCCGTCCTTGTTGATATGACCGATTAAAAATACTGGAATACCGGTTGACTTGGCAAAACGAAGCAGTTCTGCTGTGGCATATTTTATTTGACTGATACTTCCGGGAGGAGAATCGATAGAATCGCTTGAGAGTGTTTGCACAGAATCCACGATTAATAGCTCAGGACTGCTTTTTTGCAAAAAGGAAATGAGATTTTCGAGTGATGTTTCACACATAACATAGCAGTTTTGGTTTGTGATACCAATACGTTCGGCACGCATTTTTAACTGCGATTCACTTTCTTCACCACTGATGTATAAGACTTGTTGATTTATTTTGAGTGCCAATTGCAGCAGAAGGGTTGATTTTCCAATTCCCGGTTCACCACCAATAAGCGTAATAGAACCAGAAACGAGACCACCGCCAAGCACACGATTTAGTTCACTATCGGGCAAAAGCGTTCTGGTTTCAGAACCTTTTTCAATTTCCTGCATTTGAATGGCTTTGGTGGGAGCACCACTTTCCGATTTGTTCCATAATTTTTTAGAATGGTCGGTTTTATTGACAATTTCCTCTGTAAAACTATTCCATTCCTCACAAGAGGGACATTTTCCTAACCATTTTGTAGCAGAGTATCCACAATTCTTACAAAAATATTTAACAGTAGATTTTGTCATAAGTATGTCACAAATTAACGAATTTGTATGGTAGAAATAAAAATTATCGTTAAAAAGATGAAAAAAAAGAAAGATTTAACTAATATTTAATTTAGATTGTGGAATATTTTAATATTTTTGCAGTCTCATTAATAGAAAATAAAAAAAAATGAAAAAATTATTCGCCTTAATTCTTGGAATTAGCTTGTTTAGCAGTAACATGAGTTCATTAATGGCTCAAACACCACCTGCACCTGCCACAGAAGAAACCACAACTGATACTGGTGCTAAAACTACAGAAGTAACTCCAGAAGCTCCTGCAAAAGAAGAGAAAAAAGCAGAAGCACCATCTGGACATCAAGTAATCAAAAACAAATTCATCGAGGGTGATCCAATTTGGATGGCACCAGTATTAATTTGTATGCTAATTGGTTTAGCTATCGTTATAGAACGTATTATCTCATTATTCTTAATGGGCATTAACACACAAAAATTTGTAAGTAGAGTTGAAGAACTTTTACGTACAAAAGGTGTTGAAGCTGCAAAAGAAGAGTGCAGAAACACAAAAGGCCCAATCGCTAGTATTTATTATCAAGGTTTAGATAGAGTTGACGAAGGTATTGAAAAAGTAGATGCAGCCGTTCAATCATATGGTTCAGTTCAAATGGGACAATTAGAAAAAGGAATGGTTTGGATTTCATTGTTCATTGCATTAGCTCCGATGTTAGGTTTCTTAGGAACGGTTGTCGGTATGATTTTCGCATTTGATATGATTGCAGCAGCAGGTGATATTTCTCCAACAATTGTTGCGAGTGGTATTAAAGTGGCATTGTTAACAACAGTTGCTGGTTTGATTGTTGCGATTATTCTTCAAATTTTCTATAACTTATTATTGTCTAAAATTGACAGTATCGCTAACGAAATGGAAGATGCTTCTATCTCATTAACTGATATGTTAATCAAAAATAAAATTGTAAAATAAACAATATGAACAAACTGAGTAAAAATATTTTTTACGCTATTACCATTGGATTATCCGTCATTTTTACAATGATGATATTACTTGCTGGTAAAAATGATGTTGGTGGCCCAGTAGGACTAGGAATGATTCTTATGTACATATTGCTGGTAGTTACTCTTTTATCTTCAGTTGCTTTAGCTGTAAAAAGTTTAATGCAAAAACCCAAATCTGCAATGATGTTTATGGTTGGTTTAGGAATTTTAACAGTTCTTATCATAATCGGATACTTTTCAGACAGTGCTGTATTGCAGCCAAATTGGGCTGAGTTTGGAGTAGATACTGTATTTTACTCAAGAATTATTGGTGGTAGCATTATTGCAACATATATCATTTTAGTTGGTGCAGTAGCGTTGACATTCTTTGCTTCAATCAGAGACTTTATTAAAAGATTCTAAACCATGGCTAGAACTTCAAGAAAATTACCAGAAATTAATGCAGGTTCGATGGCTGATATAGCCTTCTTACTTCTTATTTTCTTTTTGGTAACCACAAGTATTGACAGTGACAAAGGTATTCCAATTAAACTTCCGCCGAAATTAGACGAGAACCAACCGGATCCTCCTACCATTAAAGCTAGGAATATTTATGAGGTTTTAATCAACTCAAACAATCAATTACTTGTCGAAAATAATTGGATGAACATTGAGGATTTAACGGAAAATACTAAGCGATTTATCACCAATAATGGCGTAGACCCTAATTTAAGTGAAAACCCTGACAAGGCTGTTATTTCATTGAAAAATGACAAAGGCACCTCTTATGGTGTTTACATCATGGTTCAAAACGAGTTGAAACGTGCTTATAATGAATTGCGTGATGAATATGCATTGAATACCTATGGTTCTACCTACGCTGAATTGAGAAAAGGAAGTAAACAACAACAAGAAGTTGCTAAAAAATATCCGCAAAAAATTTCAGAAGCTGAACCAGAAGATGCATTCAAAACTGGTAATGAATAATAAAATTAAAAAAGACTAATGGCAAAATTCAAAAAAAGCGGTAGCTCAGATTCACAGAATATTAATACGGCCTCTTTACCAGATATCGTATTTATGTTATTATTTTTCTTCATGGTTGTAACCAAAATGAAAGACGATGAGATAAAAGTTAAAATTTCTGTTCCTGTAGCAACTGAGGTTACAACACTTGAAAACAAACAAGTGGTAACTTACTTATACATAGGTAAACCGAAACAACCTGAAATATATGGAACATCTACTCGTTTACAATTAAACGATGCTTTCAAAGACCCAAGATCCATTCCAGTTTGGGTTGAAGAAGAGAAAAAAAGATTACCAAGTAACTTAATGCCATTGTTTACTGTTTCTATCAAAGCAGACAGAGACATTAAAATGGGTATAGTACAAGATGTAAAACAAGGTTTAAGAGAAGCAAATGCGCTTAAAATTATCTATTCCACAAATAAAGGAATGGTTAAAACCAAAGATTAATCTTCATTAACAATATTTAGAAAAAGGGTTGATTATTCAACCCTTTTTTTTGTGCGGTATTTTTTAGGTGTTTCACGACGTGCACTTTGAGGTTTAAAGGGTTTAAATGGTTGAAGGAGTTTAGGGTTTAGGTGTTTATTCGTTTAGTTGTTTAGTTGTCCGATAGTCATTCTGGAAAATTTTGTCCTCAAAATTTATTCAGAATCTAATTCAGCACAGGTTTCAGAATCTTTTATGGCTGTCATACCGACAACGGAGGTATCTTGGTTCTGATTCAAAAGCTGTCGGGAAATGCTTATTTGTTAAAGGTTATTTGTTAATAGTAGAGACGCCATGCTTGGCGTCTGTTATAGCCACGTCGTGGCGAAATCATAATAGATTCATGTCGGGCAGCGTGAGGTGTTATTGGAAAAGACGCCATGCTTGGCGTCTTCCGATTATAGAGTAAAGTCATTCTGGAAAATTTTGTCCTCAAAATTTATTCAGAATCTAGTTTAGCACAAGTCTCAGAATCTTTTATGGCTGTCATACCGACAACGGAGGGATATCGGTTCTCATTAAAAAGCCATCAGAAAATTATTCAAATTTATAGGGAATGTAATCTTAATTGAAATAACATTACTCGAGTGAGAATGTAATAGGAATCTTAACCTTTATTCTAGATATTTTTCCGCTAAATTCTCCAGGAATCCAATAACCACTCGTTAAACCAATTACTCTAATCGCTTCTTTTACCATACTTGCATTATCACAATTACTTGCTTGTATATCAGAAATACTCATATCTTTTTCTACAACAAAAGTTAATATAACCTCGCACTCTAATCCCTTTTTTCGAGCATCTTCTGGATATACGATGTTTTCTATTAAAAAATCATTTAAATCAGTATCATTTTTTTTAAAAAAAGGAAATTTAGTTCTAAATAATTCACATTCTATTGTGCCTATTTCTTTTTCCTGACCCATTCCTTGACTGTTATTTTGAGAATTTAAAAGACTTTTTTTAATACCATTAAGTAAAGTGTCATTTCCTGAAACTTCGTATTTATTGACTCTAACAAGCGTTATACTGTCAGCCGAATTATTGTTAAAAATAGAATCAATCCATATTTTAGGACTTTCACTTATTATGGTTTGATTGACTCTATAAAATACATCACTTGTTGTGGTCGTAACTTGAAAATCCTTGTTTAAAAACAATTTGTTTGATGTCGATTGGGCACGACTTTCAGCGACAATCAATGCAAATGCAAGTAGAATAATATAACGCATCCTCAATATTAAAGAGAAGAATTTGATTATCAAAACATTAATTAACCATTTTATTGTCACAAATATTTCATTAATTTTTAATTATTTAGGGGATTGTTTGATTGTCTCCGTAATAAATCCTAAATTAAGTTCATGTCTGTTCTCAGTATCATGAATATATCGACAAAAAGATGCTGAATAAAAGCACAAGGCACAATCAGCGCATGGCTTTTTCCAGCATGACGGTTCTTTATTGGTTAAATCGTTATTCAGAATCTAGTTCGGCACAAGTCTCAGAATCTTTTATGGCTGTCATACCGACAACGGAGGTATCTTGGTTCTCATTGAAAAGCCATCAGAAAAGAATTCAAATTTATAGGGAATGAAAAACTTAATTGAAAAGAAATTAGTCGAGTGAGAATGTAATAGGAATCTTTGCTTTGATTCTTACTGGCGTCCCATTTTTTTCCGAAGGTATCCACTTTCCACTTGATAGATTTATAATCCTTTTTGCTTCATTAATGAGCAATTCGTAGCTACAATTGTTTGTCTCTAATATAGTAACAGATCCATCAACTTCTATTACAAAGATTACAATTACTACACATTCTTGTTCATTGTCTAAAGCTACTTTAGGGTATTTCAAATTCTCAGATACAAAACTATGAAGCTCCATACCATCCTTTAATTTAGGTACTGTAGATGGTGGAACATATTTAATTACCTCTTCTTTTTCCTGACCCATTCCTTGACTGTTATTTTGAGAATTTAAAAGACTTTTTTTAATACCATTAAGTAAAGTGTCATTTCCTGAAACTTCGTATTTATTGACTCTAACAAGCGTTATACTGTCAGCCGAATTATTGTTAAAAATAGAATCAATCCATATTTTAGGACTTTCACTTATTATGGTTTGATTGACTCTATAAAATACATCACTTGTTGTGGTCGTAACTTGAAAATCCTTGTTTAAAAACAATTTGTTTGATGTCGATTGGGCACGACTTTCAGCGACAATCAATGCAAATGCAAGTAGAATAATATAACGCATCCTCAATATTAAAGAGAAGAATTTGATTATCAAAAAATAAATTTACCGTTAAATTGTCACAAATATGTCATTAAATTTTAATTATTTAGGGGATTGTTTAATTAATAGTGTTATGTTTGTACTAAGTAAATTGTCTATGATACAAGCCATTACAAAAAAAATCTATCGATTAATCTTTACATTTATCAATGTATTTTTAATTAGTTATTCAACACAAGCTCAAACGTGTTCTATCTCAGGAGACACTTCTGTCTGTGAAAATGCTGTAGAATCTTACACCTCTGTAGTCACGGGAGTTGGATACACATACCAATGGAATGCTTTTGGTGGCGTTTCTATTGGATCTGGTTCATCTATTTCTGTAGCTTGGGCCAATTCTGGAAGTGGGCAAGTAACCTTAATTGTTCGAAACAACTTGAACCAAGTAGTGTGTTCTGTTACCCAAAATGTGCTTATTTATGCTGCACCTAAACCATTTATTCTACCCTCATTTGCTGCTTCTTGTGGCGAAAAGGATTCTATAAAAAGGGACGGAAACTCTGGTCAAGGCCCCAAAAGGGATGGTGATGAATGTTTAAGTGTTTGTGATTCCACTTGGGTAACCTATTCTACTCCCTTTCATGCAGGAAGCACCTATTCATGGACTATTGCGGGAAGTGCAACTGTTATACCTAGCATAAGCAACACCATACAAGTCTATTGGACAGGTGTGGGTAATGGCAATGTAACAGTAACTGAAACTGACATTAATGGTTGTGTAGGCACCAACGAACTTTGTGTAGTGATTGTAGCTAAACCCAACGCTTCATTTACGACCATGCCAGCAGCAGTTTCAGGGGTAGTTAATGCTTGTCTTAATCAAGCCATACAATTTATCAATACGTCCAATACTGGCGGAGGAAGTCCTTTGTGGCTCTATACTTGGGTGTGGGGTGATGGAAATACAACCATATTAAACGGAAGTAGTCCCGGAAACACATCGCATGCTTATGCCGCAGCGGGAAGTTACACTGTTATGTTGATAGTTGAAAATGAATGTCATTGCAAAGACACTGCTTTTATCAATGTTGATGTAAGTACATTACCCGGGCCAGACATAGAATGTGTAAGCACCGTTTGTCCAGGCACAACTGTTACATATTCCACAAACGCTATTTGTCCTACCTATAATTGGACTGTTATAAACGGAAGTATTATTGGTAGTTCCACCAATGCTTCTGTAACTGTTACTTGGGGGAGTTCAGGCCCAGGCTATTTAACGTTACAAACATTAGGATGTTCTTCAATGTGTGCCTCTCCTACAACTGTAGTTGTGCCAATTATTACGCCTTCTGCTACAATTAGTGGTAAATCTTTGGTTTGTGAATTTACTTGTGAAAAATATTCTCTATCATGTACTATACCGGTAGACAGTATCGTGTGGCAAGTTCCTGCAGGTGTTACCATTATTTCTGATTCTGTAAATGTTCACGAAATAGAAGTTTGCTTTAATCAAGCTAGTTTTACCAGTGGCCAAATTACTGCCAATTATTTCCATACTACTCCGGGTGCTGTACCTGCATTATCTTGCGGAGGTGTTGCTACTCTTACCATAAGCAAGCGCCCACAATTGTCATTGTTTTATCCTAGTGAAATTTGCGACCAGTCCACTTTAGGGGGTTCGCACATCACCGCAGCCTCCGGAAATATCCAATGGGTAATTACGCAAGCAGGCAATCCATCTCCTTTGGCTACAAGTACACAAGCGGCTTCTTTATTTTATAATCCATTATGGGTTTGGGGTCCCGGTAATTTTACCATTACAGCCAATGACTTAAGTGGAAATTATTGTAATGCTCCTCAAAGTTTCAATTTAAAAGTCAATCCAATCCCTTCGCCTCCCGATTCTATTGTTGGGCCTAATTTGGTTTGTCCAAACACGCCATACACTTACTTGGGTTTTGCAAGTTCAAGTCAACTTACCCTTATGTGGAATATTACAGGAGGAACACCAACAACTTCTAGTGGCCCTTTTGTTTCGGTATTATGGGGAGCATCGGGACCATACAGTTTATCACTCTATCAAATTGACCCTGCTACTGGCTGTCAGTCAAGCGCTATAAATTACAATGTCAATTCTGTTTTACCATTGTCTCCTGCCAATATTATTGGCGCAAGTTCTGCATGCTCTAAGTCAGCAATCTCTAATGCTTATTCAACCAATTCTCCTGGAACTAGTTTTGTGTGGTCTATAACACCAACTGCGGCAGGAAGTGTAACTTCAGGAAACTATTCTCCAAATATTGATGTGCAATGGAATAATTGGACAGGAACCGCTCTTTTAACTTTAGTAAGAAATGTTTGTGGTGTTAGTCATACTACTTTCTTCTCGGTTAATGTGACGGCACCTCCAACACCTACTATTACTGTTCCAGCTTCTGCATGTCAGGGCGCTACCGTAACAATGAGTAGTAGCTCTCCAGGTGCAACTTTTACTTGGAATTTTGGTAATGGTGGAACGGGTTCTGGCTCTCCTGTTACGCATGTATTTAACAGTCCAGGTACTTATAATGTTATTGTTACTGCCAATTACAGTGGTTCTTGCACAGGAAGTGCTACTGCCGCTTCTACAATAGTTATAAATCCTAAACCAATTGTCAATATTTCGACCCCTGACCCTAATATTTTTTGTGGCACTGTCGGCAATGTATCTATGTTTGTTGCTGCCCCAGCCATAGCCACAACTTATCAATGGTACCGTTCGCCCTCTACATTTCTTGCAACAGGACCTTCTTATACTTCAAATGTCATAGGCACCTATTATGTTGTAGCCACTAATTCTTTTGGTTGTACAGGAACGAGTAATACCATTTTAATAGATACTACATGCACAAGGTGTATTCCTGACCCTAATTATTTAGTTGATTTTGCTATCATCAAACAAGGGTGTAATAAAGATAGTTTTTCAGGCACATACACCAGTGGCGCAAGCAGTCCATTCTATAATTTTGATGACCCTTATGGCAGTCCCAATATTGTCTTTGGGAATACTGCTACTCATACTTTCCCTGAACCAGGCTACTACCGTGTTAGATTTTGTGTTAATGTTCCTGATACAAGCCAATTGGATTCTTGTACTATTTGTAAAATGCGAGTTGATACCATTAAATACATTCCTAATTTTTACACTTCATTTACTTGTTTAAATGGTTCGGGAAGTATGCTCTTAAATTTAGTAAACACAACTAAAATTTTATCAGGCTATCCAACGCCTTCTTATGCTTGGAATATCAATAGTAACCCTGTATTTAGCACCTCTGCTAATACTTCGATTGTATTAACCACAGGCACATATAACGTTACACTTACTGTTAATGGCGTTTGTGTAAAAACCATCTCCGTAACAGTTCCCGGATTTCCGCAAGCCAATTTTACAGCACCCGACTCGGTCTGTGTCAATGCCCCCATACCGTTTACCAATACAAGTACAGGGTTTTTTACCAAATCTGTATGGCATTTTGGTGATTTATCCTCTGTTATAGCCAATTCTCCTATTAAAACTTATGCTAGTGCCGGTTTATTCAATGTTAAGTTAGTAATTACCAATGTATATGGTTGTAAAGATTCAATTACTAAAGCAATAAGAGTTTTACCAAACACGCTTTCTGCTGTTATTAATGCCGCAGGACCAA
>JBBAKM010000031.1:0-32604 GCA_040403495.1 Bacteroidia bacterium | reverse complement strand
TGGGTGGCATTTGGTTGTTGGATTCTATTATTATTTCGCCACTACGTGGCTGGGTTTTATTCTGAAAAATATTTCATAATCTCTTTTTCAATACTTTTTTCATCTAACTGTTCCAATTCATATAATTCCGCAGGACTTGCATGCGTTACAAAATGGTCGTGAATAGCTAATATTTTAAAAGTGCCTTGGAAGTTTAATGCATGAGCCATCATAGACAATGTGCTGCCTATACCCCCTATTTGCTGTGTTTCTTCTACAACTAACACATTTTGGTAGTCAGCAAAAATCTGAGTCAATAATGCCGTGTCTAATGGTTTAATGGTTTTTAAATCATAAAGAGAAGCATTTGTTCTTTGAACCGCTTTTAGGCAATTATTGACCATTGTTCCATAGCTTATTACAGCTGTGTTTTTTCCCTTTACTACATTCTTACCCTTCCCTATCTCAAAAGTCTCTAAAACATCATTTAAATAAGGTTCATTCGATTGTCCTCGGGGGTATCTGATTACCACAGGACCATTTGGATTTTGGGTGCACGTAAATAAAGCGTCTTTTAAATCCTTTTGGTTGCTCGGTGATATGATGGTTAAGTTTGGAATAGCTTGTAAAGAAGAAATATCAAAAACACCGTGGTGAGTGGGACCATCTTCGCCTACCAAACCGGCACGGTCTATCGCAAAAACAACGGGTAAGTTTTGAAGTGCTACATCGTGAATGAGTTGGTCATAACCCCTTTGTAAAAAAGTGGCATACAAGCAACACACAGGCACCATTCCACTGGCTGCCAAACCAGCTGCAAAAGTTATGGCATGTTGCTCTGCTATACCTACGTCAAATACTCTATTGGGAAATTTTTCCTGCATAAAATGCAAAGAACTACCTGAAATCATGGCAGGGGTAACTGCTAAAATATTGGGGTTAGATTCGGCCAATTGTAGTAAAGTTCTACCAAAAATATCTTGATACTTGGCATTTTTAGAATTTGAAGTTGTTTCCTTACCAGCTAGCTTGTCAAACTTAGATACACTGTGCCACTTGGTTTGTTCTGCTTCAGCCTCCACATGTCCTTTTCCTTTTATGGTTTTTACATGTATTATTTTAGGTGCATTGTTATTTAATACAGACAGGAACAATTGGTTCATTTCGTGAATATCGTGACCATTGATAGGTCCAAAATATTGGAAGCCTAAATCTGTAAAAAAGTTTTCGGGCTTGTTGTTAAGCTCCTCTAAATATTCTCCTAATGCACCTTGACTAGGATCGATACCAATATGGTTGTCATTGATGATGATAGTGATATTGGTTTGACTTAAACCTGCGTTATTGAGTGCCTCAAAAGCCTGACCAGCACTTAAAGCACCATCACCAATTACGGCAATATGTTGTCTACTGATATTTTGCAATTTGGCAGCTTCGGCATAACCTAAAGCGGCGGAGATAGAAGTAGAGCTGTGGGCTGTACCAAATGCATCGTACTTACTCTCACTCATTTTGGGAAAACCGCTAATGCCGTTTAATTTACGGAGGGTTTCAAATGTAGATTTCCTTTCGGTTAAAATTTTATGAGCATACGCTTGGTGACCTACGTCCCAAATTAAAATGTCCTTAGGAGTATTAAATGAATAATGTAGTACTATACTGAGTTCTACTACGCCTAAATTGGCAGCAAAATGACCACCATTTTCGGTTATTTGTTGAATCAAAAACTGGCGTAACCATGCGGCATAATCATTTAACTGAGATTCATTTAATGATTTGAGTTTTTCAGGAGAATCTATTTCATTGAATTCAAAAGGCACGATACAAAATTAAGAGAAATGATTAAGTTGTTTAAAACAAATTATGGTTTCTTTTTGAAACCCAAACTCACTGAGTTAATACAATACCTCAAGCCGGTTGGGGTTCCATGTCCATCAGGGAATACATGCCCTAAATGGCCTTCACAATTTGCACAAACCACTTCAATACGGGTCATTCCATGCGAATGGTCTACCACTTCCTTTACTTTCGACTTATCTATAGATTGATAAAAACTGGGCCATCCACACCCTGCATCAAATTTGGTTTTGCTTTCAAACAACTCACTACCACAGCCTTTACACACATAAATACCAGAATCCCAATGGGTTTCAAATTCGCCACTAAAGGGTCTTTCGGTTCCTTTTTCACGCAACACACGGTATTCTTCGGGACTTAATTTTTGTTTCCAATCCTCTTCTGTCAATTGATTATTCATTGTATCGTTAACTTTTTTTGTAATAGTAGTTTGTTGTTGATTTACATTAGAACATGAAAACAACACAAAAGTAAATAGTATAAAAATGGTTAGTTTCATGCTATAATATATTAAACAAAAATAGTTTATGATAGTTTGAATGGCACATTTTTTTTACAATTATACTAATTATAATTATAAAATAGTCCAAACTATTTTATAATTTTAGAATTGTAAATGTCGATATAGCTTGAAAATAGTCCATCTGTTAAGTCATTTGATTAGACTATATTGAAAGCATAATCGGTATTAAATGCTAAAAGCTATATTTTAAATTCTGCAAAGGAAAGAGATTAAGTCAATTGTTTAAAGTAATGATTTTTTCTGAATTAAATTTGTCTGTTTTTGGGGTGGTTTACAACAAGGGTGCAACAGAATTACTACTATCTAAATACAATATAAATTTTTCTTCTTGATTCAATTTTGTAAAATTCCATGACTTAGTTGATTCCAAATAATAGTTTTTTGTATTTATATTAGTTTGGTTTATAATTTCAAATGTATCTGAAAATAAAATTTTAGGACTAGTAGATATATAATTCACATAAAGAACTTTACTAGTATCCTTGTTTACTGGAAGGTCATAATACTTTGGTAATTCAATTGTATAAATATTCTTTAAATCTATCTGAATTTTATTACTTTGTAAATTATCAACTTTAAAGTAAACAAAGTTTTGTACACCTCCATTGCAAACAAAATCTAAAACAAAATCTAAATTGGTTTCATTCTTAAATAGTTTAGGCGGTCCGCACATGCCACCAAAATATTTATATAATTTAGATAAATTATTAATTGTATCATTCAATTTCAAAGAGAAAGATTCATGAAAATCTGTATATGAAGAAGTATCATTTGAAAGTGTAGCGTATGGTAAATTTTTATATTTTAGTGTGTTTATAATAATTCTATGATTTTGTTTATCAATTAAATTCTCATTTTTCACAATATAAGTGCAATTTGATAAAAGAAATATTAAACTTAATGGAAAAAAAACTTAACATTCATCGTCTTTAAAAATTATTTATACTCATCTTGCTTTCATTTTGGTATAGTGTCATAATAAAAATGTTTTTCTTTAAAATCAAAATTATTGTATTCAATAACCAACGAATCATTTCTAAATTTATTTCCGATAAGGTCATTACCTCCTTCACCTACAAACGACACTATTTTTTTATTTTCAAAAACTATAATCTTCATTGGTTTTTGCAAATATGTCATAATTTTTGAAGGTTCTGTCTTGTTTTGAATCGTTTTATACAAAGAATTCTTAAAATACATACTTCTAAATACAAATAAATTATTATTAAGATTAAATAAATCATATAAAGAATCTTCATCCTCAATTATTGTAATTGGCACATAAGAAAAATCCAACGAATTAAAAATACTAAAATGCACAGTATCCATTACAATAATACTATCATTTTTGTAAAGATAACTGTAAAAATATTGATTAAAAGTATCTACCTTTATATAGTATAAATCTTTAAGATTATTAGATTTTAGTTTATTTCTAAAAATACTTTTTGATTGCAAAATTTTATCTTCAATATCTACTTTTTTACTTTTTGAGTTACAGCTTAAAAGTATGATAAAAAAAAGAACTTTAATCAAATGCAGGTATTGTAACATTTTTTTCATTTGGTATTATTATTCTATTTGCTAGTCCAGTTGTTGGTCTTGTTATTTGTGGTGTCGAAGTTTGTTCAGTATCTGAAACTTCAGACATGTAACGACCATAATTTTTTCCTTTGATTAAATCATAATTAGTTGTAATAATATCGAAATAATGTGAATTTGAATTGAACACTTGATTTAACTCAATACAACCTGCATTATGTAAAGCATATTGTTCTTTTGCAGTTTGAATAAATGACTTATAGATAAAACCATTCATTAATTCTATAATTTTAGGTCCATAATTTTTGCCTTTACTATAAAATTCAGCATTATAGCAAGAATAACCATCCTTAATAATTTTTGGCGTTCCACTATATCCATTCCCCCCATATCTACCTGAATTTAAACATTGATTTACTTCTTCTCCAGTAAAATAATATGGTCCTTGTTTTATTATATCTCGTGATTCAATAGTATATGAATCTTTCGTTAATAAAGATATAAAATTTGGCCATTTTCTTAAAAGTAAATTCCAAAACTTCTCAAATGCTTCTTCAAATGTATAACTTGATAAATCTTCGTCTTTTGTACCATTATCAGTTCTTAAACCCCAATAATTATTGTATTTAGTTGAACCAAGATTTGTTCCAAAAGCTGTTTCATTGGCAGAAAATGCACATAAGAAGAAATTTCCAACACTCGTGCAATTCTTTAGATTTGCTGATTTAATAATTTTAGTACAAATATTTAATGCAAAATTATAATGCTTATCTGCCATCCATCCTGGTCTTGTTTTTTTTGCTAAATCATGGACAGTCGTACATTTGTCTTTATTATTCGGGTTAACTATAGTATTATTTTGTAAGATTTTAGAAGAATCTAAAACTTCATCAGGATATAATTCTCCTCCCTTCCTCCAAGGATTCATTAATTTATTAGCCATAGAATTTATTGAGGATTAGTATTATTGCCACAATTACAACTACATCCACTTTGCGCCACATCACAGCATGTGCCAAATACTTTTTTATAATTTGCTGCCTTATCTGCTGGTGCAGTTATACTATTAATTATAGCTATGGCTTGTTCTTTTTCTTGGTTTTCAAGGCTTGCGCTTATAGCTGCTGCATCTTGTAGTTTTTGGTTAAAGCAATCTAATGCCTCGCCACCACCCAATAATGCATCTACTATTAAGCTATCGGTAGGCAATACGCGGTGGGTTACATTTTTTATTATGCCTCGTACAGTAAATTGCTTACCATCATCTGTGGTATAGGTGCTTTCTAAACTTGGATTTTTCTTGAAATTAATGCGGTTGTTTATAATTGCTGGTGGTGGTACACCTGGTGGTGTAGGGATACTTGGTGGCACACCAGGCACCGGAGTATTTGGCGGTACATTCCAACTTGTGCCTGCTTCTGCTGTGTAAAAATCATGAATAACATCTTGGTATTTTACCAAAAAGCTTCGTTTGTGGTTTTCAAAATCATACACATTGCCCAACTGGTTTATAATTTCTTGATACGTAGTATTTACATCAGCAGGTGTTAATACTTCGGTTAACATTTGGTATAATCCATCAATTTTACAGGTTATTTTCTTTTCTTCATAACCATTACTAAATACAAAAGTAACATCATCTAAATAAATAATGGTAATTAACTCTTGGTTTAGTTGTCTAAACACAAAGTTGAGGGTACGACTTTTATTTAAATTTTCTATGACTCTAGTTGTGCTTTCCTCGGTGCTGCTGGTTTCAGTTGTTGTGCTTTCAGTATTTACTTCTATTTTGCGGTTGGCTACACTTTTTTGGGTTTGTTTGCTGATGGTTCTGTTTAAAGCTTTTACACTTTCTTCTCGCATGCTGTTTACAGAACTTTTATGGTCGGTAGTAACATTACCCCCAATAGGCACACCAGGTATGCTAAAATTTACTCCTCCTCCAATTTGGCTGTCTTTCTTTTCTTCTTTTTTGGTATTGGCGCTGGTTTCTTGTTCTGCTAGGCTTTCAAAGTCTTTCGCACTTTCCTCCGTAAAACTGTCCAACACATTTTGAGCATCTTTTTTTACAGATAATAAACTTTTAAAAGTTTTTATAGAAATGGTAGATTTTTCGCCTGGCAGTAAAGAAAAGGCTTTTACTGTTCTGCCTACACCATAATTGCCCAAAAATGTGTTTGTTCTGTAATGTTCTACCATTGTAATTTGTGGTCGACAAGAAGAAGGTTTAGGAACAAATCTAAGAACATCTTGCCCAGCCAAATTGCGTTCTAATATTGGCATGGCTGTTTTTGCCACTTCAGCAATATGTATGGTTTCTATGCCTGCAATTTTTACATTTTGCACCAAGGCATTGGTGTTTGGATTGGATTCAGTTAAATTAGAGACAAGTGCTTGGTCTAAACTAACTAAAGGAACAATACTGGTATTTATTGATTCGTTGGTTGAAACAGTTAAATTATTTGAAACAGCCCCAACAAACACATTAGCAATGTTGGCGGCTAATACTTGTGGTGTTGCATTACTCGCAGCAACAGCAGTGTAATAGTTTGTGGAGGGCGCATCTTTATAATCGGTTTGAAATTTATTGACATTATCAATACCAGATAAAATAGGTAGATATACATTGGCAACAAAACTTTGGGTTTCGGGTAAATTGTATTTGATAATTGGAGCTTGTCCGGCATTGTCAAATTTCATTAAGGGTTCTTGGGGCAGGCAACTGCTTGGGGTGTTGTTTTCAGGCATAGTTTTAAATTTTAATCGATTTTACAAACTTACAAATTTATTTTTTTGAATATAACAAATAAAGGGGGGGGATTTAAAAAAAATATACCCATGAAGCTATTTCAAATATTCATTAACGACTTTTCGAAGCCCTTTTTTAACCTCATCCCAAGTTTCATTTCTGAGGCTAATGGGGTCTTCGCTTTCATCTGCCTCCTCAAAATAAGTGATGGCTTGTGGAATGGTTATATTTAATGTTTGTAAGGGGTATTTTAATTTATGGAATTGAATAATTTCTGTCAAAGAAAATTGATTTAATAATTCATATAAATCATAAAAGTCTTTTTTGACTCCTCTACCCAATATAGCTTGAATTTTCATAGCAGCTATGTCTTCACTACTAACAATTCTTACATCCTCAAACTCTTCAATTGGATTAATCAAGTCAAAATTATAATGGATTAAATCTACTTTTATGTTGTTAATTTTACAAAAAATTCCAACTTTATTCGAACTTATTAATACAAATTTGTTTTGAAAAGTTTCAGATAAACAGTTAATAATTACTTCATTTTCTATCTTTTCTTTAGAGAATAAATCAATGTCTATGGAAATTCGATGTCCTAATTTAAGTGACAATCCAGTTCCGCCAACTAAATTATAAGTTGAAAGAACCTCTAAATTCATTAATTGACTTAGTAAGGAAAAAGTGCTGGGTTCAACTGTCTGTTTTTGTAACATTTAAAATCTTCTATTGGTTTTTCAACTATTGCACTCGCTAAGTAAAGGGTTTTTAACATTAAAAACTTCGCATTTAATAAGGCCTCACTTACTCTCTCATCTCCATAAAATCTTCTACAATTTCGAATGTCTTGCACATCACCTCTTTCAAAAACCCTTACGATAACCCAATTGGCTTTGGCTTCGTAATCTATTTTCTCGAAATCAACATCCCAAAAAATTCGTTTGTCAAAAATGGGTTTAATCGGTTCTGTCATTTTACAAAGATATTATTTTTTTAAAACCTATAACCTAAAGTTACTCCAAAATAATTGGTGTATATTTTTTGTTTGACATAGCCGTCATCAAACTTCGCCTTTAAAACATTGGCAAACGACCAATCCCAAAAGGCTTGAACTACATAATGTTTATATAAAACCACATTCATAGAACTATTGGTTCCCAAATGATAGCCTGCCAAATTATTGCCGGGAGTGTAATATAAATAATTAGACCCAACCGTGTCTTTGATTTCAATTTCACTACTCGTAACCGTTGCGCCCAAATGAACTCCTAAATTGAAAATCACATTTATATTTTCTCGTTTCTTGTAAATTGGAATCATTTTTTGGGCAGAAATATTCCATAAATTCAAACCGTTGGTATGGTACAAACCTTTGACATAATCGCTCATTAACACACGGTCGTTGATGTGTTTGCCTTCCCATTTACCTTGCGCTCGGTAGGTATTGGATGTAATGGCGCCATAATTGATATGTGAAATATTTAATGACAACTGGAAATTGTATTTAAAATTAGCTGAAAAGCTAACTCTGTGCTGGGTTGCTGTGAATTGCAGTGTTTTAATATTTTCGAAATAAGTAATGTCCTCTGCTTCCACATCAAAAAAACGAATAGAATGGTTATAAACAGGGGAAACTACCAACAAATCTTGTTTTTTAAAATCCGCTCTCATGTATCCCGCACTCACAGTGAATTGGTGTTTTTTGAACCATTTATTCAATTTAGATTCATCCTGTGCATTGGTTTCCGTAAAAACACAAATTCCAAAAAGCAAAAAAACATAGTTTCTAATTTTTAAAGACATATACAAATCTATCTAAATAATTCTAAATTGTTGAATTGTTTTTCAGGATTATTTAATGCTCATTGACGTGAGATTTGCGGTGATAATTTTGGATTTTGAGGTTAGAATTTTTAAAATACTATTGCCGTGTAGTTGGTTATTGGTCCCGATAGCTATCGGGAGGTTTAATGGTTAATGGGTTTCACGCTGTTCAGCGTGAGGTTAATGTGTCGCCACTACGTGGCTATTATTATTTCGCCACTACGTGGCTGGGTGGTATTTGGTTGTTGGATTCTAATAATATGTCGCCACTACGTGGCTGGGAGCAATCATAAGGCGTCTAATATTGTTTTAAGAGCTGTTAAAAATGTAACTCTTTCTGTTCGCCCTCTATTTGTGGCATTTGCTATAGCTGTTGTTGCATAAGATGAATAATCCGATTTATTAAGCAGTTTTTTAACAATCATATATTTTGCTGGAAAGGGCTGTGAATATATATCAGAACGTTCATCAAAAGTCAATAATTCTGCTTCGGCATACGCTTTATCTAAGGTATCATATTTAACTACCCATTCTAAAGCTTTATTTATCATTCGCTCCAGTAAAGGGCGAACTATTTGAAACGAATGGTCATCTTCTACTTCGTTGTCAAATAATGATCTGTATTCGGCATCACTTAATTCTGTTCCAAAACCATTTGTAAAAGTAAAGTCATCAGCATCTGCTGTATAGAATGCATTGCTAGTGGCTGTGCAGGCTTGTGCGAATTTGTCTTCTACATTAGTGAATCTAATGCGAGCTGAAATTGTATTAAACACAAAACTATGAGGAAAATATTCATTTCCTGAGCATACTATATATATTTTCCCATTAGTTATTGTTTTTTCAAAAATCTCATCTGAATTTAATGTAAATCCATCTGGTTTTAATAGCTCTAAATGAGCTCTATAATCTGATTTTATGTATGTTTCTCCTGGCATATTGTTAATGGTTTTTATAGTTATAATTCATTTTCTTAACTCCCAAATTTCAAAAATATAATATTCTTCTCATTTTCACACCACATTCCCGCCCCAAACAAAATCATGATAGGCTGATGCCGATGGGTTTCTGCCTATTAACTGGAAAAGCCGATGATATTGACCCCCATCTTGCCATTGAAATTTACCAATTATATAATGATTGTCATTTATCCATTTTGATGAATTGGCTTTAATATCTCTAACTAAATCGGAAATTAAAATTGTTGGCTTTATGCTAACAAGTATATGAATATGGTCTGCAACGCCTCCAATTGCATATACCTTTTGGTCTTTTCCATTCACAACACCGCAGATGTATTTGTGCAATTCATCTTTCCAATTTTTATGTATGAGATTTTGACGTCCTTTTACTGAAAACACTATTTGAAGATATATTTGGGTATAGGTATTTGCCATTTTAATTTTATTATGATATCGCCACTACGTGGCTGGGGTTGGGTTGCATTTGGTTTCTATTATTATTTCGCCACTGCGTGGCTGGGTGGCATTTGGTTGTTGGGTTCCTATTATTATTTCGCCACTACGTGGCTGGGAGCAATCATAAGGCGTCTAATATGGTTTTTTGAGCATTAAGAAATAAAACCTCGTTTGTATCTGGCTCATCATTAGTATAAAAATCAATTAATTCATCAAAATAATCTTGAAAATCGGTTTTATTCAACAACTTTTTAATGATAAGATATTTATTTGGAAAAGGCTGCGAGTATAGATTAGAACGAGCATCTAAGGTTAATGCTTCCGCATTATCATAAGCTTTTTGTAACGTATCATTTTGATTTGCCCAGGCAAGGGCTGCATCTATCATTTGTTGTAGTAAATGTCTAATTTTTTGAAAAGAGAGGTCGTCTTCTACTTCGTTATCAAAAAGAGACCTAAAATTTGCTTCGCCAATTACTGATTTCCCAAAACCACATCCAAAGGTTACATCATCATCATCTGCTGAGTAAATCGCATTGCTAGTACCGTTACAAGCTTGTTTAAATAGGGTTTCCACATTAGTAAATCTTATTCCAATATTTACTAGGCCTAAGCTTACGCTATGTGGAAAATATTCTGTTGATGCGATATACAAAAATATTTTTCCATTATTTATTGTCTTCTCAAAAATTTCATCTGAATTTAATGTAAACCCTTGAGGTTTTAATAGCTCTAAATGAGCTCTAAAATCGGCTTTTATGTATGTTCCGTTTGGCATATTGTTAATGGTGTTTATTGTTATTGTTTATTTTCTTAACTCCCAAATTTCAAAAATATAATATTATTCTCATTTTCACACCACATTCCCGCCCCAAACAAAATCATGATAGGCTGCTGCCGATGGGTTTCTGCCTATTAACAAACAGTGTGTAATGCCTAATGGTGCTGCTCTTCTTTGTAAGGTTTTAAAATCAAAATCGGATGGTGTTTCTTTCGCTTCTATGGCGGTTTTTTTGTCTAAAATAAAATCAATCTCTGTACCTGAACTTTTTTCGTAATAATTCACTTCCCCTATTTGGCATAATTGTGAGGCAATAGCGTTTTCAAATATCGAACCTGATGACAACTGTCCGCATATTTGCAACAAACCTGTATCTGTAAAAAACACTTTGGTTTGTTTGGTAATTTCTTTGTCTATACCTTTGGTAAATGGTTTGATGTTTTTGATTAAAAAGGTGTGTTCTAACAATAAAATATATTCTTTCACTTTCAAACGGTTAATGCCCAATAAACTTCCTATTTTAGAATAATCCACCTTGCTGCCCACCCTGTTGGCTAATAAAAATATGAGTTTGTATAAATCATCCGAAGAATTGACATCACCCAACAATTTAATGTCTAATTCAATGTGAGCGTTTAACACATCTTTCAAATAATCTGTTTTTTCTTGTGCTGTTTCTGCTAAAACCACCTCAGGAAACCCACCAAACTGAATATACTCTTCATAAAATGGTTTGTAAAGGTTGTAAAATGTAGGTAAAAAAGATTTCCATTTTTCTTTTTGTAAATTCTTAGGCTTTTGATTTTTGAAGATTAAAAATTCCTCAAAATCCAAAGGAAACATTTCAAATATTTTTTTCCTACCTGCTAAACTTTCTGAAAAATGATTTTTAATGTAAAACGAACTAGAGCCTGTAACAATAAACTTGATGCCATAGGTATCATACAAACTTTTAATAACGGAACTGCTGTTTTTAGACATTTGAATTTCATCAATAGCAATTATTCCAGGTTTTGAAAAGTCAAAGCCTAACAATTCTATCGACCGTTCTATATCCGAATAGGAGTTTTGAGCAAATAGGTTTTGGTTTTCTATGCGTTCTAAATCCAAGTAAACTTTGTTCTCTGTTTGAGCTTGTTTTATAAGGTATTTCAACGCAGTAGATTTACCAACTCTTCGCATACCAGTAATCACAGTTACTTGTTTTTTAGTCATGTGATTTTCTAATTCCGGGTATATTTTTCGAGTAAACATGGGTGTAATTTTTAATATTATTAATGCAAATATACATCTTTTATGCAAACATATAAATCATATTATATGATAAAATGATATTATAATTTACAAATTATCCGAATATTTGATTTCATGGTTATTGGTTTCACGCTGTTCAGCGTGAGGTTAATGTGTCGCCACTACGTGGCTGGGTGGTATTTGGTTATTGGGTTCTATTAATATTTCGCCACTACGTGGCTAGGTTGCATTTGGTTATTGGATTTTATTATTATTTCGCCACTACGTGGCTAGGTTGCATTTGGTTATTGGATTTTATTATTATTTCGCCACTACGTGGCTGGGTGGCATTTGGTTATTGGATTCTATTAATATTTCGCCTCTATGTGGCTCGGTTGTATTTGATTATTGGATTCTATTAATATTTCGCCTCTATGTGGCTCGGTTGTATTTGATTATTGGATTCTATTAATATGTCGCCATTACGTGGCTGGGTGGCATTTGGTTATTGGATTCTATTAATATTTCGCCACTACGTGGCTGGGTGGCATTTGGTTGTTGGGTTCTATTAATATTTCGCCACTACGTGGCTGGGTGGCATTTGGTTATTGGATTTTATTAATGTGTCGCCACTACGTGGCTGGATTAAATACGTCTAATTCGTCATCCCTTATTCCCTAGGCTGAGCCTAGGCACGGCTAATTCCTAGTCCCTTAAACCTAACTACTAATTCTTAAACATGTATTGTGCAAAAAATAATTAAGACACTATTATCAGATTCATTATCATTGCAATAAACAATCAAATGACTCCTCAAATAATACTTATTGTGATGTCAGTGTATTTTGCTATGCTGATTTTAATATCTTTTTGGACTGGTAGAAAAAATGATAACGATACTTTTTTTACTGGCAACCGCAATAACCATTGGATGCTTATTGCTTTTGGCATGATTGGTTCTTCGCTTTCTGGAGTTACTTTTTTGTCCATTCCGGGTACTGTTGGCAAAGAAGGTATGTTTTATATGCAGGTGGCTTTGGGCTACGTGTTGGGATACCTCATTATTGCCTATGTTTTGTTGCCTATTTATTACAAATACCAACTCACAAGCATTTATGAATACTTAAAAATACGGTTTGGAATGACCACTTATCGTACAGGTGCATTTTACTTTTTAGTTTCGCGCTTGATAGGCTCTTCTTTGCGTTTGTATTTGGTGGCACATATTCTTCAAATCTTTTTATTTGGTGTTTATGGCTATCCTTTTTGGGTCAGCGTACTTGTTTCCATTACACTCATTTGGCTTTACACTTTTAAGGGGGGCATTAAAACCATTATTTGGACAGACACCTTACAGACCTTGTTTATGTTGGTTTCTTTGGGAATGGCTATCTATCTAATTTTAAATGCGATGGATTTATCAATGCTCGATATGTTAGAGAAAGGGCAAGCCAAAGGTTACAGTAGATGGTTCCAAACCTCAGATTTTTTGGCCAGTAATTATTGGCTAAAAAGTGTTCTAGGTGGCATGTTTATTACCCTAGCCATGACAGGTGTAGACCAAGACATGATGCAGAAAAACTTGTCGTGCAAAAACATCAAAGACGCACAAAAAAACATGGTTTCTTTTTCATTGGTTTTGGTCGTTGTAAATGTGTTCTTTTTGATATTAGGAGTAGCATTGTTTACCTACATCGATACCTTTCCTGAAATTAAAGCTATGTGGGAAAGCAAAGGCGGAAAATCAGATGCTTTATTTGCTACGATAGCCATGCAAAGTGGTTTGGGATTAACCTTGGGAATTGTTTTCTTGTTAGGATTAATTGCAGCAGCTTATTCAAGTGCCGATTCTGCTTTGGCGGCTTTAACGACTTCATTTTGTGTAGACTTTTTAAACATTGAAAAATACGAATCTTCCAAACAAATTTGGTTGCGCAAAGCCACACATATTGGCATGTCTTTTTTAACCTTTGTAGCTGTCCTTCTTTTTAATGAAATAAACAGCGACACTGTGGTTGGCTCATTGTTTAAAATTGCAGGCTACACTTATGGACCTTTGTTGGGATTGTTCTTTTTTGGTATCATGAGTAAGCGAATAATTAACGATGCCATACCTGTTTGGATTACACTATTTATGATGGTCTTTATTTATGTTTTAGACACTCAAGTTTTTGGCGATCCAAAGGGCTATCGTTTCGGTTTTGAATTGTTGGGAGTGAATGCCCTATTAACGATGCTATTGTTGGCACTATTTTCCAAAAATAAATAGTAAAAAAACAAGCACAATATTGCGCACGATTCTTGCGTTAAAGTATTATTATGAAAACGCTTTTAATGATAGTAGCCATACTTACTTTAGGGTGTATTGAGATAGATCCACCTAAAATTGTACCTCACAGTTCAAAGAAAAAGCATGTTGATACTATTCAAAGATTCAGAACTAAACCATTGGGGGTTGCTGAGGAAAACAGAAAAATTAGTATTACTTCAACCATTAAATCATTCAAGGTATCAAAACGTAAACAAAAATTATACGCTTACTTTGGTGATACTGTTAAGGTTTTCAGAATATCATTGGGTGGACAGCCTGTAGGACATAAAACACAACAAGGTGACTTAAAAACACCGGAAGGTTTGTACAAAATTACTTTTAAAAATCCTAAAAGCAGAGGGTATAAATCACTTAAAATTTCGTATCCAAACGAGGCAGACAAAGCCAATGCCAGACAGATGGGTGTTAATCCGGGAGGTGATATTTTTATACATGGGTTGTGGTGGGACAATCAAGATCCTAAAAACCATTGGAAAACCAATTGGACTTTGGGTTGTATTGCATTAAACAATCAAGAAATAGAGGAAATTTTTAATTACACAGAAGTTAATACGCCTATTTTGATATTGCCGTAGCAATCATCTACATTTCTTGGCAGTGTGAACTAATGATTCTTTTTATTTCTACAATATCATCAGGATTTTGAAAATAACCCATATTAATGCTGATAATTTCTCCTGATTCTTTGAGTTTAAAATTGGTTTCATACATTTGATAATTCACTTTGTCAACCAAATCCCATTTTAAAAACAAGGGCTTTTGATACAAATGAAAGCAGTACTTAATCCCTTCTTCGTCCATAACAAAAAATGTTTGGCGTTTAAAAAACCCAAATTTAGCCATTCTTAAAAGCACATAGGCAACAAATAAAAGTGGGAATATGAGAAAAGCAAACCAATAAAGAGAAGGATAAAAATACAAACTACAAATTAAAGCGAATAAAAAAAAGGTCGCCATCACAGGCGCTTCGGCTTTGTATCTGTTTATTTGAAATGAATGCATATAGTCGAGACAAAAATAATTGAATTTAATCAATAATTTTAGAAATGATTAAGGCTAATTCAAAACTACCATGGAACACCTATTTTCCTCAAAAATACTTTGACCTTAAATTTTAGTATGTACAGAAGTGAATTAACTATTAGCCATCATAACAATTTGTGCAAAGCGCCATTTTCCTTGCATGTCTTGTTTCAATTGGCACATTAATCCTCGTGACTCACAAAAGGTTTTGAGCTCAAATGCTGTCAAGGGATTCAATTCGAAATAAATTCGGCACGATTGCCCAACAAACTGCTCAATTATTTTTTTATAAAACAACAAACCATCTTTATCATCAACAAACAAGGCCAAATGAGGTTCATATTGCAATACATTGCTGTGCATTAATGCAGCCTCTTCTGCTATGATATAGGGAGGATTACTAACCACAATGTCCACTTTGTGAGTGAATACACTGTTTAACACATCTTGCTTTAAAAATTCCACATTTAGTTGATTTAATTCAGCATTTTCTTGGGCTATAGAAAGTGCATTTTCCGACACATCTACTGCAATTAGTTTGGTTTCTTTAAAATGTTTTTTGAGCAACAAGGCAATACATCCACTACCGGTGCACAAGTCGGCAATTGCATTTATATTGTCTACCTCGGTCGATACAATCCAATTTACCAATTCCTCAGTTTCTGGTCGTGGAATTAGCACATGTGGATTCACTTTAATTTTGAGGCCACCAAACCATTCAAAACCCAAAACATGTTGAACAGGCTCATAAACACACAAACGTATAATATAATCCCTTAACTGCTGTTCGTGATTAAATGGAATATTGGGGTTTAGCAATAACTCTTTAGAAGTCAAATTAAATCCATCATCAAACAACCTGTTTACAATAGCTTTACTTTCCTCAACAGAATAAAATTGAGAAAGGGAATTGAGGGCAGAGTGGTATGCTTCTTTGATGGAAGTCAATGTGTTAAAAATAGGAATTTTTTATTTTCAACAATTCGAACGGTAACTTTAAGGTATAGG
Organism: Bacteroidia bacterium; assembly: GCA_040403495.1. Classification (GTDB taxonomy): domain Bacteria; phylum Bacteroidota; class Bacteroidia; order NS11-12g; family UBA955; genus JABMMZ01. The sequence continues at coordinate 16,332 of JBBAKM010000031.1, read as the reverse complement.
TCCATGAAATTTTGGAATCACCTTTTTCAACCCATTTTCTGAGGGGTACTTCTATGATGTGTTGTTTGCATAAGTCGTGCCCCTGAAAATTTATTAATCTAGCAAACAATTCCACGTCAAACATCCACGTACTAATAAATGGTTTGTCGAACAAAAGAGAAATGTGTTTGTGTGCAATTAACTTGGCGCCACATTGGGTGTCATACACATGTAATTTCAGTAATCTAGAAGTTAGGGTACCTATAATTCTGCTTATGTAATGTCGCAATTCGTTGCGAACGATTGTACTGCCGAGTCTGTTGATTCGGGAGCCAATCAACATATCAAAATTGATGTTTTTGGGGATATAGTTTAAGAAATAATCAATTTCATTTAACTCCGTTGAGAAGTCGGCATCAAAATAGCCAACCCATTGGAGTTGAGTTTCTGATTTTAAAAGCAACATTCCTTGTCTCACAGCTTCGGCTTTTCCTCCATTTTTAGGACAACTATAAGCTGTAATTTGTTGAGGTAATTGTGAGGCTGTATTTTCAATAACTTGTTTGGTATTGTCAACACTTCCGTCGTTTACAAGCACCACTTTGATGTGGGGGTGAAGCGTTAAAAATTCGATTAGATAGTTTGTATCTAGTCTTCTGGCTTCATTGTAACACGGTATTATGATGCCGATGGTTTGCATATGGCAAAGTTGGATAATCCTGGTAATTTTATGCCTATTTTAGAAAAAAACTTAGAGACAAAATAATCCAAAAGTAAAATTTTAGTAATCAAATTGGTTTTGGAGCGACTGCCTTTCCATTCCACTAAACCAGTTGTTTCTTTGGCGGATATTAAAGATTCTTTAGTTTTTTGTATTAATCTTGGCAACAATAAAAGGGTAAAAAAGTAAGACACTTTTACCACATTCATATTCGCAGTTTGGAGATTATTGCGAAGTAATGCGTTGTTATATCTTCTGTAATGGCCCAAAAACACGTCGTGCGAACAGAACAAGGATTGGAAAGCAGGAACTGTTATAATAAAAACAGTTTCTTTGGTAATAAATGGATAAGAACAAACCATTTTCATAAAGTCAATATCAAATTCGATGTGTTCGATAACATCCATTAAAAAAACAACATCAATGGTTCCGGTATAATGTGCTTGTAAGTCATCCAAAGATTTAAAAAAACGAGTTGCTGGATTTTCATTATTGAGAGATTGCAACATGGTGTCATCAAAATTAATATCAACCCCAAAGTGAGGCACATTTAATTGATTGAGCTGATAAAACTGACTAATAAAGAAACTATCGCCACAACCTAAGTCGAGCACCGCATTAATTTTTTGGGGTTTGTATTGGTGAAACAAATCATTGGCTACCTGAAGACGAGCAAGTTCCCACGGGTGACGATTGATAATTTGCGCGTCTCTAGCATTCAATTCTCTTAAATCCATAATGGACAAAAGTAATACATTTATTTAAAATCCTATATTTATCCCTTAAGATTTGATGGAAGACTTAAGAGTAGCACGCATAATTAAACAGGTAAGATATAAAAAACCTTTTACCACATCAGGTTTCAAATCATTGGGTTGTGTTTCTGAATATTTTTTATATTCTGTGGCATACTTTAGGTAATTAATAAAAATTTTGTGCCAATAATTAGAAAACTGTAAAATTCGGAGTAAATCATCTTTGTTATCATCCAAACTTAAATTATTGTTTAGTATTTCCATACAAATAGATTCGTAAGTATTTACAGCTTTTTGGACTGCTTCTGCATATTTATTAACTTTATAATGTTCAAATGATTGGTAAAATAGCTGTTCTTGTTTAGGATAGTTTTCTAAAATTATTGGGCAACTTTCGAGTAATTTTTCATCTAAAAAACGGTCATTGGTGGGATAAAAAAAACCATCTTTCCATTCTACGCCAATATTCAAATTAGTTCTATTGAGGGCATCATTTACAAACCTTGAGATAAATATTTGTTTATTATGATTGTCAGAAACCGCGTGATACACTTTTTCAACCAATTTAACAGTGGCATTAAAATCCTTTTTGCTTATCAGTTTTAGGTTTGGAATTTGAGTTTGCGAAAACTCATATTGATTGAGATTTTCACCCATTTGCTCACACATTTGTTTAAATAATTTAACCCCTTCCTCCCATTGACTGTTTTGTGCAAACACGTTAAATATTGAAGTTTCAATTCGTTTAACAAAACGAATTCTTTCTTCATTTATCAAGTTACTTATTCCAAATAATTGGTCAAATTCTCTTTTTTTCATTTAAAACAACCCACAATTAATATTAGAAATAACACAAGTAGTTGGAATAAACTTAGGAATACGAAAAGCATTGTCTTTCGGGTGACAACCAGAAGTAAAAACAGCAACTAATAAGAAACAAAAAAACAAGTATCGTTTTTTGGGGAGTAGATTACAACAAAATAATTTTTTTATTCTTAAGGCTTTCATTTAGAGTGTTTTTAGTGTTTAATTTTATTTTTTTATTAATTTTACAAAAGATAATATTTTATGACAAATGTACTATATTTAACTGCAAACATACTAAATGTAATTTATTTTTACAAACCCGTCTGAAAAGTCATTTAAAGAAAAAGCAGCAGTAAATTACACAGATAATGAGACCTTTAGTAATCGAAAGAGTGTTTCACAATGGTGGATTAGATGCTGAATAAAACATTATAATTTTCAATCATCATATGTGGATTGAAATAATTGGGCGTCATGCCTGACGCCCCTACCATTACACCAATACACCATTACACGAATACACCATTATTCTAAAATACAAATAAGAATTGTTATTTTTGCCCTATTAATTCCCATCAAACATACCTTCAGTTGGCGCTCAACCTTGCTCAAAAAGGCTTTGGGTTTGTGTCGCCGAATCCAATGGTTGGTTGTGTTATAGTGCACAATGAACACATTATTGGTGAAGGTTATCACCAACAATATGGTGGACCACACGCCGAAGTCAATGCAATCAATGCTGTTACTGACCTTTCTTTACTTCGTGAGTCAACCGTTTATGTTACACTAGAACCTTGCAGTCACTATGGCAAAACACCTCCATGTGCCAATCTACTTATACAACATGGGGTTAAAAAAGTAGTTATCGCCTGTTTGGACCCCAATCCACTTGTTGCGGGTAAGGGAGTTGCTTTACTTAAAGCTGCAGGCATTGAAGTTGAGGTGGGAATTCTAGAAAATGAAGCAATTGAACTGAATAAACGGTTTATTACCTATCACACCCGAAAGCGCCCTTATATTATTTTGAAATGGGCAATGTCTAAAGATGGCTATATGAGTCACCCTGACACCAAACAGATTAGTGGACATAAAGCCCAACTAATGCTTCATCAATGGCGCACCCAAGAAGATGCATTTGTAATAGGAACTGAAACTTTGCTTACAGACAATCCCCAACTAAACAGTCGTTTGGCTATTGGTAAAAATCCTATTCGAGTGGCTATTGACTTCGATTTGAAATCACAAAACCTGCCTTTACATTTTTATGATCAGTCTCAAAAAACTTACCTATTGAATGGCAAGAAAGACAGCAAAGAGGGTGAAGTAGAATTCTTAAAAATTGCCAATAAAAATCCAGATTCTATTGTTGAATGTTTGTACCAAAAATCTATTCAGAGTATTGTAATAGAAGGTGGGCAACGCTTGTTAAATAGTTTTATTAGTGCGGGTTTGTATGATGAAATTAGGGTTTTCAAATCCAAGCAACTCATCCTTAATGGTGGTCAATTAGCGCCAGAGATTCCTGAATTTAATGCGGCAATAAGTGATTTAGAGACAGACGAACTATTGGTTTATCAAAATACAAAACCTAATCCAGCATAAACCGGCAAACCATTTATCCGTTTGGCATTGAGTGGTTTTAGGTATAAGGGTGCATTGATGATAAAAATATTATTAAACGCCCTTAATCTGATTTGTAGGTTATTATAAAAGAACGAACGGGCTTTTACCTCGTACAAGCGCTCTATAAATTGCTGATTACCATAAGAAATAGCGTTTCTAAAAATTAATTTAGCAGCTATATTTCCTAAATCACCCGATATTTTCATTATAAAATTCAGTCCTAAATCGCCATTAAGGGTGCTTTTCTCAAAAACTTGACCTGTATTGAGTAAAGTATTGGCTCTGGGATTAACACTTATTCCAAAAAAATCACTAGATAGTGGTCGAATAATTCTGTAAAACAAGGGCGTTTCTATGTCTGCAGAAAAATTACCAATTCCATTAAACAAGGCGTTGATAGCCATGGAAGAATCCATTTGATTAGAGATAATGGAATTATTGATTGACATTCTGGTATTACCAACATAATCTGAAATTAGGCTATTGCTAATCACAACCGATTCACCCTGACTTGGTACACTTAGTTGGGCTATCCTACTGCGTGAACTGTCCATGGTGAAATCAAAAAAATTGTACTTTATAGATTGTCTTTGGGAATACAGAGAACAAACCATAATACAATTTAGACTAATTAGTCCGGCTGAATAATACTTCATTTTAATGTTGTTTTAAGGGGTATGTAGAATACTTTGCATTTGTTATGGATTATTTAAAAACTACAACGCTGTAAAAAGTCAAGTTATTATAAATATTTTGATATTTTTTATTGTGTTGACTATCAAATAAAAAAATTATGGGTTAAAAATCTCTTCCATAACTTTAAAAAATATCTTAGGTTTGTTGTTCATGATTTTCCTTCTGTTATCTGTTTTTTTATCCTCATTACTCTTTATTGGATTTAAGTGGTTGAGCCGACAGTCTGTCTATTTACTAATGGTTATATTGGGAAATTATGTTAGTTGTATTGTTACAGCTTATTTTATCAATAAAGGGTTTTCATTAGATTTTTATAGTACTGCAGACATTATTCAATGTTTGGGATTGGGAATTTTATTTTTCTTTACATTTTATGCAATGGGGTATTCATCGACACACATTGGTGTTGGAATAACAGGAGCTAGCACCAAAATGTCATTGGTCATTCCTGTTTTATTTGGAACACTTTTTTTGAATGAACCCTTTCATCTGTTTCAAATTTTTGGTTTTATAATGGCATTAATCTCCGTTGTTTTAATTTCTTACAATCCTCGTGACCACATCAGCAGGACACAACTTTTAATCCCCATTTTCATTTTTTTTAGTTCAGGATTAATAGACACCTTATTGAATATTATTCAAAGTTCATTTGTACAAAAGCAAGCTTCATTAGCCACAGGTATTGCCATTATTTTTACTGGAGCACTTTTCAGTTCTGTTGTATTTATAGCAATAACAAATAGGGCTATTTTAACTCATACCCGTAGCCTATTTTTTGGTTTTTTATTAGGTATTCCCAATTACTTTTCAGTGTATTTTTTAATATTGGCATTAGGTTCCGGTTTGTTACCTTCTAATTTATTTTACATGATAAACAATACCGCAGTAATGCTATTATCGTTTTTATTAGCACTTGTATTGTTTAAAGAACAGATTAATTATAGAAAGTTGATTGGTATTATAATGGCGGTTTTGGCTATTTATTTAACTTTGAAATAGTTTTTTTTATCCAGAATAAATGACTATTTTTGTCATGTTATTTTTTGTCATCAATGAAAACTCAATTAAAAAATGCAAGAGAATCTAAAAATCTTAAAATAAAAGAGGTGGCTATTGCTATGTCAGTTGACCCCGCATTAGTTAGTAAATGGGAAAGTGGAGGAAGAAAACCTACCAAAGAACAAGTGATAAAACTGGCAGAAATTCTAGAAATAGATACAGAAAAACTATTGATAGAGTGGATGAGTGAAGTTATTCTGTATGAAATAGGCAATGATGATTTGGCATTAAAAGCGATGCAACTAGCCGAAGAAAAAGTTAAGTTTGTACTCAAAGAAAACAGTCGTTCAGTATCCAAGTCGCTTTCAAAAATTTTAAAAGAAATAGATATACTAAAAAAGAAACTTACACAGTTTCGCCACATGGATAGTTACAGAATAGCCCAAGCGCTTGAATTAGAATATACTTTTGAAAGCAACAGAATAGAGGGCAATACCTTAACTTTAAGAGAAACAGATTTGGTAATTAATGAGGGTATAACCATTTCTGGCAAGAGTATGCGCGAGCATTTGGAGGCTATTAATCACAAAGAAGCTGTTGAGTATTTGAAACATTTGGTAGAAAAAAACACGGAACTAAAGGAGAGGGATATTTTACAACTTCACAATTTAATATTACGTGGCATAGACACTGAAAATGCTGGAAAATACAGAAACGTGCAAGTGATGATAAAAGGCAGCAAACACTTGCCTCCTCAGCCCTATTTAGTTGCCAAAGCAATGGAAGACCTAATGATTTGGTATCGCTTAAACGCCAAAACATTGCACCCCATTATATTAGCAGCGGAACTAAGCGAAAGGTTGGTTACTATTCATCCGTTTATAGATGGCAATGGCCGCACATCGCGTTTAATAATGAATTTGATATTGTTAAAACACGGTTATGTGATAGCAAACATCAAAGGAGACGATGCAAACCGATTAAACTATTACAACTGCTTAGAAACTGCCCAAGTAACAAGCAATAAAGAGTTGTTTTATGAATTTGTTGCCGAGGTAGAGCGAGAAGCTTTAAAAAGGTATTTGGAGGTATTAGGAGGGTGAAAATAGGACACAAATTTATTTATTCTGGTTAAAATATTAAAAAAAAGGCATTTTTATTATTTTAAATCATTCTAAATTTAAAAAATAATTAAGTAAAAATCAGAACTTTATTCTTTCATTCTTTAATTCTTTTAATATTTTAATATTTTATTATTTTATTATTACATAGGTTTGTAAAACTGAAAGCGCAATTAGGTAGGCAAAGTCTGAAGCCTTTTTAGAAGACAAAAAAATATAATATTTTAATTGAAAAAACGTTTGACTAAAATTAAAGATTATTTTAATTAACATTGTAGAAAACGAAATTATAAAAAACAGCATTAATATGAAATTCCATTTACTAATTATATTCTGGTCCATCTTATTTAATGTCCATTCTCAACTGCGATGCGAAATGGCTGTAAATCCTAATGATTGCCATGCTTGTAAATTAGCTTACAAATACATCAATCAATTGGACTCAAGTATTGACCAAAAAATATTTTTGGGTGGTGTAGATAACCGAACAGCTGATTATTTTTTAAACAATTACTTAAAGCTCAACACAAAAGCAAGTTCAATAGATGATGATAAATACAATTCTTTGATTAAAGACTATAAAACACAAATGAAAATTTATGATGGTGATAGTTTGATTTCTGAGTTTATGATGCAAGATTTACCAGATTATGTTGATGAAATAAACAATTTAGCAAAAGCAAATGTTCAAAAACCAGCAGATTGGTATTTAAAAAATATTAACGACACCATCAAAGATAATTTTTATGGCATGTTTAGATATTATAGAATTGCAGATGAATTTATCTTTTATTCGGCTTTAAGTTCCAAAATTTTTACTTTTAATGCTCAAACTGGAAATGCCAATCAATATAAAATCGATGATCAATTTATTTATAAATCGATAAGCAAACGTATCATAAATAATAATGATTTTTTATCCAATAGAAAGTTTTATCAAGAGACACTTCCTGAAGAATTAGGTGCAGAGTCATCTATAACTAGTTATGCATATCACAATGGAAAAGTATATTTAGTATTTACTTTTTTGGGATATGATAAAATGCTGAATAAAAAAGAATTAACAAAAAATAACAATGTGGTTGAACTTAGTTATAATTTTTTTGTTGCAGAGTTTATAGAAAAAAACAATCAATTAGAACTAACTCGAATAAAACAAATAAGCGAAGGTTCATTTGATGAAAAATCTTTATCATTAAATATAACTACTTACGATGACAGACCTACACTTGTTTTTAAAAAACATAAAGATTCAAGTCAATTTTACTATTACCAATTAGACTCTAACTTTCGCGTTAAAAAACTGAAATTAACCAATGTGGAGTTTCTTGAGAAGCACATTGGTGCCAATGCTTTTGTCAATCAATTTGCCATGTATAAATACAGCAATGTAATGATTGATAACAGTAAAAATAAGACCTTGCGTTTGTCACCTCATTTAAGCGATTCTATATATTTGGAAGATTTTGTAGAATATAATGGCGATGTATATTTATTGATGGATAAATGGAAATCAAAAAATAAGATTTTTTACATTTATAGAATCAATTTTGAAAAACAAACCTTAGAAATTTTAAAAAAATATGAAAACATGGAAACAATAAACTTTACTGGCGCACTAATTTTAGATAAAAAGAATAACTTCTTAAAGGTCATTAACATGAAAGATGGTCAGTTTAATTTATTAGATAATATTAATCTTAAAACCTTACCCAAAAAATGAAAAAAATAATAATACTAAACGTTTTGTTTTCACTGTTTTTTGTAGCATGCAAAAAAACACAAGAACCAATAATAGAAAAAAACCTACCTTTTCAGAACTAATTGTCAATAAAAAATGGCAAATGACAGCCTTTCATTGTAGTCCTCCATTATTTGGCGATAGTAATTTTTATGAAACCTTCGAACCTTGCCAAAAAGATAATTATGATTTTTACTACACTAATGGTAACTTAGATTACAATGTTGGTGAAATAAAATGCGACCCCAACGAAGCACAAATTTTCACTACAGATTGGATGATTTCAAATGATACTATATATCGAAGTAAAAAAGCTGAGGTGTTAGAAATAATTAAAATCGATAATGAAATCATGCACTTAAGATCTTATCAAAAACTAGCTGGCACTACTTACAAGTACTCAATTGAATATAAAGTAATAAACTAGATTATTTAATGATTTAAATTAAATAAAACTTTAAAAAACAAATACAGAAAAAAGGGCGCATTCTGCGCCCTTTTTTATATTCTCCTTACATTTGCAACAAAATCCTTGTTTGCTCTAAACACATACTCCATTATTACTGCCCCCCAAACTTCTGTTTACAAAAGCAAAGGGAGTCGTTTTATGGCTTTTGCTATACCTATAAAAAATGAAGAAGAGGCTAAAAAGGAAATCCAAAAACTTAAGCAAACCTATCCCGATGCCTCGCACCACTGTTATGCTTATGTGCTTAATTTTGATAAGCAAAATTATAGAACAAACGATGATGGAGAACCAGCCAATACTGCTGGTAAACCTATTTTAAGACAGATTCAAAAACATGACCTTACCAATATTTTGGTAGTTGTGGTTCGATATTTTGGCGGTACATTATTGGGTGTTTCGGGCTTAATAGAAGCTTATGGCAAGGCAGCAGACGAGTGTTTGGCAATCTGTGAAAAATCGGTAAAATTGATTTTTGAGAAATATGAAATCTGTTGTGAATATGGACTTGAACAAGAAATCTATAAGGCTTGTAAACAATTTAATGGCCTCATTCACGTTATTGAAAATCAGGATTTATTTTGTGCTGAAATTAAAATACCTTTGCCCATGGTAGAGGGTTTTAAAAGTCTTTTACAAAAAAACTACAAAATACAATTTAAGTACATAGGCATTGCATGATATATAAGTTAGCAAAAATTTGGTTTCTGATTGGTTTTATTTCAGTAATAAATGCCCAAAGTTCGGATTTTTTCTCGCTGAAGGATGTCGAGAAATACCGCTTTGACCATTTGGAATTGAACAACGAAAATGATGTTTCCTATTTTCTGAAAAATGCTTCGAAATTTAACTTTATTGAAGCATTAAAAATCAATCAAACATACCAATTGCCTCAAATTATTGAGAAATTAGATGATTTTTATGATCTTAAATTATTACAACTCAAGGATTATACAGGCGACCTTACAGCGGCTACTTTTGCCAATGAATTACCAATTGAAATCCTGCATTTGAGTGTAAAAGAGGATGAACTTAATCAACTTATTTTCCTTAAAAACCTCAACAAACTTTCTCATCTTTATCTCTATTTGGAAGGCAGACCTGAGGATTTTTCTCCATTAAAAAAACTGGCACCACTCAAGGAATTTCACTTAATAGCCGACTTACTTCCTACGCACATAGATGCGGTACTTGATGCCATTCAAAACCAAACACAGTTGCAAGTACTTGGACTAAGTTTGGACCGTGTTACCGATTTACCCAAGCGTATAACTACGTATATTACCCTTCCCAAATTGACCCTTTATGACAACTTATCTGTGTTTACCAACAAAGGGATTGATGAATTGCTCGAAGAGAAAGTAAGCATTCAATATGCGCTTGCCAATGATTTGTTTTCAGGCATTGCCATCAGCTATTTGTCAAACAAAGAACAGCTCAATGAATTTGAAATTGCCCATTTGAAAAAAATATACAATGGTGAATTGTTTATGACTCAAAACGAAGTAGAAAGTAATGTTGATGGTACAGCCAAAATTACACAATACAACAAACCGTTTACCCCTACTTTTCCAATTACACCTGAGTTTAACCCTCCCTACGAAGCGATTAAAAATAAACATGAAGTTTTTAAAATAAATCCTAATCTCCACAGTATTTTATATTCCAAATCAGGACTGAAAATTATTGTTCCTGCAGAGAGTTTTGTGAACACCGAAGAACAATTTGTAAAAGACCCTGTATACATTCAAATTCAGCAATTACAAACGCCTATTGAATTAACCTTTGCAGGTGTCGTTTTAAAAAACAAAAACGAACAATTTAACTCTAAATTTTTGGTAAATATTAATGCCACTAGTGAAAAGCAAAATATTTATTTAAAAGAAGGACAATCCATCAAATTGCAACTGCCAGTGTCCACAGACAGTGCGCAAATACATTTCTATGATTACGAGTCCAACTCTTGGCAAAATCTTCAATTATACCAACAGGTTTTTGGTTCTACCTTCACGCCTATTGATTTTTATAAAATAGAGAATGATTTACAAACTGCTCCCTATCACCTGATAGACACTTCAAAATTTGAAACCCGCTTTCACAGTGGTAAGCATTATTGGCTTAGCGATGAACACAATAACAATCAGTTAATCTTTAAAAAGCAAACCTACTTTACCGACCTAGACCGAACTTGGACTAAGGATTACAACAAAAAAGGGCAACTAACTGGTTACAGAGTAAAAAAGGGAAAAGTACTGGTTAAAATTCAAAAAGTAATTCCTAAAAAAAGAACCGTTGACCGTCAATATTTTAAGATAATAGACAAAACCAAAGAACTTATTATTCCAGAATTAAGGGTATTGCGTTCCATTAACTTTAATGTAAAAATAGACCCAAGTGACAAACGTGCTTTCAACAACGATTACATTAAAAATGCGCATTATTACGATGTAAAAATCAATTGGAAATTGGGCAAAGAATATTGTGTAATTACCTTAAAAACCATCAATGGATTTAAAACCTTAGAGGCTTGGATTACGGATACCGAAGATTTAAAAACAAAGAAAAAACAAATTAGAGCCTTTGCCAAAGCTTACAAAAAATACGAGCAAGTAAGAGAAAAAAGAGCGAAAGAATTTGATGCTTTAAACTTGTTGCGTTATCAAGAGTTTGTAGACTACGAAAATCAGAAAATAAAACAATTAGAAAAAGCCAATCAAACCACAGAATTAAAGATACAGCAGTTGGGCAGTTTTTCATTGTTATACAGCAAGGAACCCGAGTTTAGCACTCACTTAATAGCGCAATATACCGACGAATCGGGCTTACCTATAGATGTCAAAGACTTGTACCTTATAGACAAACGCTATGCTACCACTTTTAAAATTGCGGTGGGCAATCTTTCCTTTAGTCCTTCGGAGTGTCAGTTTATCATTGCAACCGATTACAGCGGGCAGCTATACTATGCTAGCAAAAGCGACTTTAATTTATCAAGCTTAAAAAACAATTCCCTTACCTACATACAACTTAAAAAAGTAAAATCTGAAATAGATACAGTTGACTTTTTTACGCCATTGACCAAATAATTACATGTTAAAAAAGCAGCTTTCCATTATATTTTTAACTATTTTTATTGATTTATTGGGATTTGGTATTGTTATTCCAATATTACCAAGTTTGGTTGTTAGTGACTTGGGGAAACCAGAATACATGGTTGGTATTGTTGCGGCATTAGCGCCTTTTATGCAATTTCTGTTTGCGCCATATTGGGGCAGCTTAAGCGACAGGAAAGGCCGCCGTCCTGTTATTTTGATTAGTATTGTTATCACCTTTGTGGCCTACATTACCTTTTCGTTTGTCACCTCCATTTACATCTTAATATTATCAAGGGTATTGGCGGGTTTGGGTTCAGGTAATTTTTCGGCCGCACAAGCTTATGTAGCAGATATATCACCTGCCGAGCGACGTGCCAAAAACATGGGATTAATAGGTGCTGCTTTTGGTTTAGGCTTTATTTTTGGACCGCCCATTGGTGGATTTTTAAAAGAGCATTACGGCATTGCTTCCATTGGTTATTTTACATCAGCCTTGTGTTTAATCAACTTTGTATTTGCATTTATTTCCCTTCCGGAGAGTAACCATCACAAGCAACACACCAAGCAATCATTGAAAGTGGTATTTAGTCAAATTAAGTTGGCATTAAACAACAAAACCATTCGATTAATCTTTATGATAAATGGTTTGTTTATTGCGGCATTCAGCATGATGCAAATAGCTTCACCATTGTTATGGAAACAGCATTATGGTTACAACGACAAGCAAGTAGGTTATATCTTTGGTTTTATTGGTTTGTGTTCGGTGTTGGTACAGGGTGGGTTGATAGGCTTATTTGTTAAATATTTAGGCGAAAAAAGAATGTTATTATTAGGGTCTTTGTTGATGAGTATTGGCTTATTTACCATGCCTATTGTATCTGCAGAATTGTTTATCCCTATAGAGTTATTGGCTATTACGACCATTGCATTGTCCAATGGATTGATAATGCCGGCCGCTAATGCGATTGTAAGCAAGCAGGCGCCTGCCAATCAGCAAGGAACAGTCCTTGGCGCCATGCAGAGTTTGGGTTCATTAGCGCGCACCATAGGACCATTGTTTTCGGGTGTTTTGTACATGGTATGGTATGCTATGCCCTATTTTACAGGCACCTTATTGATGTTAATTTCATTTGGAATTTCAGCAGTTTTGTTAAAGAAAAATAGTGAAACGAAAAGTTAAAATCCTTACCTTTGCACATAGAAAGGTCGGCCCTATTTGAAAAAATTAACATCATTTCAATAACAGCTGAACCGCTTTATCAAAACCAGGCTTTTTTACCCTAGTGGGATTTTTGGAATCTTGTATTCTGAGGACGTTAGAAGGTTGCGATTCCTGTGGAGGCTAAATCCTATTTATTTACGGATTTTTATCAAAACCGACCTTTCTTTTTTTGAAACTTGTAGGGAAAAATGTAATGAATGTTTAATCAAAGAACAATTGACTTTGATTTTTCATGTACTTAAGAAGTTCGCCTTTATCTACCCTTGAAATATTCATTTTACTGTCATCGCTAAAAACGATAATTCCATCACCAAAGCTTTTTTGTATTTCCACTATTTTAGAAACATTGACAATATTGGATCTGTTTAATCTAAAAAAACAGTTGTTGATTAATTTTTCCTCAAAGAATTTCAGATTTTTGGAGGCGTGACATTTTTTCTCATCACCTTCGTTATAAAAAATGCAATAACTGCCGTCTGATTCTATTCTTAGTATTTTTTTTACTTCGAGCAACAATGTCTTTTCGTGCGTATGTACCAGAATCTTTTTTTCTATTTGATTAGGATTATGGAATTCATCAAATTCAGCTTTGTCAACTTGACTTAAAAAAAAGTCTATACAATTTTTAAATTCATCAATGTCTATAGGTTTTAGCAAATAATCAAACACCTTCAACTTAAGGGCAGGCAATCCATATTCAGTAAAATTTGACATAATAATAAATTGAGTTTTACGACCTGTATTCATTAATTGAATAAATTCTATTCCAGTCATTTTGGGCATTAGTACATCTATAAAAACTAAATCAATCGTGTTTTTTTCAACATATTGGTAAGCTAGTAAAGGGTTCGTGTAGCTGCATTCTACATTAAATCTGTTACCGTAATATTTTTCGAGCAAGTTCTCAATAAACTTAATGCTTTGTTTGTTGTCATCAATAATGACTACTTTTAGCTTGTTTTTTATTATTGTCATTTGTAATTAGTGGTAAAGTTAAGTGGACAATAGTACCTTGCGAATCTGTTCTATTGGCTATTTCGAATTTCAGTGTTTTGTTAAATTTAACTTGTAATTGCTGAATCACAAGTTTTAAATTTTTGAAGCCATAAGAATCTTTTTTGAGTTCCGATGGTTTATAACCAATTCCATTGTCAATAATCTCTATTAGAAGATTATCGTAAGAGATATTTATATTAATCTGTATAAATAAACTGCGGTTTAAATAGTCAGTAAAACCATGAATAAAAGCATTTTCTATTAATGGTTGTAATACATTGGTTGGAATTTGTATGTCTGATAGTTTATGAAAAGTGCTAAATTCTTTGTGAACATGAAATTGAACAAACTGGTCTCTATTGATATTTTCTAATGCCACATAATCTCTTATAATATTAATTTCATTTTCTAGAGGCGTTATACTTTTTTCGGAATTAAAGAGCATATTTCTCATTACCTTACTAAATGTTGAAATGAATTTTATAGATTTCTCATAATTACCATCCATAATTGAGTTTTGAAGTCCAATGAGTGAATTGCTTAAATAATGAGGGTTGATTTGAGTTCTTAGTGCTTTCAATTCACTTTCTATAAGCTGTAAATCTGATTTAATTTTTTCTTTTTTATTTCTTGATATAATTCTACTTGTAATGATAAATGCTGTCAGACCTGAAAAGAAATAAATTACAAAAGCAATATTCGTAGCATACCATGGAGGCAGGACTTTTATGGTAATGATTTTATAACTTCTAGTGTCTAATGAACCTGTTTTTCTTAAATATATATTGTATTCCCCTCTTTTAAGGGAGTACAACTTTAATTTGTGATCTTCCAACGACTCCCAGTTAATGTTTAATTCAGGAATTTTATATTCTATGTTAGAGGATATTCCAAAATTGAAATTAGGACTTGAGGCTGTGAGTTCGAAGCTAAAATATCCCTCCTTAAAAGTGTAAAATGAATTTACTTTTACAACTGATTCATTGAACAAAATTTCGTCAATAACGATGGGTGATCGGGTTTCCTCCTTTTGTAATTGGTAGGGATTTATGGTTACTATACCTTCTTTGCTTGAAAATGCCAAATGACCATTTGGCAGAATTAATCCTGAATTATAAAATCCGCCATTAAACTCATTTTCACTTACTCTGTTTTCATCACTAAAATACTGATAATGAATTTTGAAACTTGATTGGGTATTGCGTTTAATTATTTCCTTTTTTTCATACCTAAACAATCCATTATTGCTTACAATCCAATAATTCTCCAAGGTATCCTTAAGATAATAATGGGCAAAATCCAGGTAACCGTTCTTGTCTCTTTGAAAGGGTGATGCTTTCAAATTTTTATCCAACCAATATATCCCTGAACCATAAGTAAATACCCAATACTTGTTGAGCAAACTATCGTATTTAATCCTTCTTATGTCTTTATTTACAAAATACTCTAAGGCAATAAATGTTTTGTTCTGACTATTGTACTTAAAAATACCTTCATCAGTTGTTCCTATTAACCAGTATTTTTTGTCCTTCATTAAACATGTTGCGGTTATTTTTGATGGCAAGTAAATAAAAGGCTTTAATTTGTTAGGTTTTATAAGTTCAAATACAATATTATCACTGGTGATGAATACTTTACTATTGTCTAAAAAAACATCTTTAAACTCATTGTTGCTTGGACTATTTTTTATAAACTCTAATTGATAGTGGTATAATTTGTTATTTACACTGTAATACACAGAATTTTGATGAATTAAACAAATGGTATCTAATCCTATGTTGAACGATAGTGAGGTGTTATGTAGAGTTCTGAGGTGCGAGAATTGCTTATGGTGGATTGCAGAGAAAACCTCACTTTTTTTGTTAGTCAATACCTTGTAAGTTGCTTTGACATTAGTTCCATTGTAACTTATTTCTGAAATATTCATCAATTGGGGCTGTAAAAAGGAAACACCTTTAATATTAGAATAAATGATTGAATTATTTTTATTGTAATGGTTTAGTTTGGTGAGTATCTCGTTATCCGTAGATTGAATATCCTCTTTATTGAACTTTAACTCTGTAAGCTCCCCCAAAAACAGTACGTATTAAAATTAGACAAAAAACCATTAATTT
>JBBAKM010000030.1:32867-34027 GCA_040403495.1 Bacteroidia bacterium | reverse complement strand
ATTTGCCTGTTCCGTCATATACATTTTGGTTTTTGTATCCATAACCTCTTGCCCAATCTTTTGCTAGCCAATCAAAACCGTAGTAAATGTACTCAAGTTCTGTTCCTTGTGCATCATAAGAGGTGAAAGCCTTACTGCTTGAATCCCATTTAGAGGTCATGGAGTTCCAATTAAAGCTGTAAGCTCCAATTTGTCTATCGTTGGCATCATAAGTATATTTGGTTAGGTTACCAAAGTTTCCATTATAACGACTTTCAACCTGTAAGGTATTTCCTTTGGAATCATATTGGGTAATCTGGCTATCAGATGGCACCCAATTAGCATCTAAATCATCCCAATAAAAATTAGCTGTTGTTTGATGTAAATATTCGTTGGTCGTTTTGTTGTAACCCTTAGGGGCTTTTTTGGAGTGACCTTTTGGAAAGGTATATTTGGTTTGTGCGCTCAGAGCTAATGAGGCTCCAAAGGCTATTAAAATGAGTAATGATTTGGTTTGCATGATGAAGTGTGTTAATGTTAGTTAAATAAATGTAGATTTAAAAATTTGATTAGTTACAAGAACTATACCATTTGCATTCATCCTCCACATGGGAACCTTATTTTATTTTAAAGACAGTGTAGATACCATCTGCTTCAATAGGTATTTTTCTTTTTATATAACACGCCAATGGTCATTATAGAAAGTCGTTTTGCGCATGCCAAAAAAGGGATAAATATCATCGGCAACGGACTTGTCATGTTAGGGAAGAAATCCATTAGACTGTAATAGTTTTCTCAAAATTTGTTCACTTTCATCCAAGGTTCGTTTATACCTTGGTTGACCAATCATCAAATCGATTTTATTCCCATCATTAGCCTTAATTTTTTAGCTATGTTTCGGAATACTTTGTTGTAATGCAACACGCCAATGTGTTTTTATTGATTAAGCATACATAACTCAAATCTGTTTTACGAAGCATAATGAGCCAAACAACTTCATGATATTCAACTGTAATGTTTTCATTGGAAAAATCATTGTCGATAGTTACAAAAATAATTGCCCACATTTAGATTTGAGGCGCGTTTGGCTCCTGTTCGTAAAAACCGATTGCTAAGAAGTTATTTTAATTACTTTCCGATACAAATTGTTAAGTGAAAATGTAAACCCTTATTAATAAAGG
>JBBAKM010000030.1:0-32767 GCA_040403495.1 Bacteroidia bacterium | reverse complement strand
CAACAAAAACAGGCACTTAACAAACAAAAGAAAGTAAATTACTTTCCGATACAAATTGTTAAGTGAAAATGTAAACCCTTATTAATAAAGGCTTTCAGAGGTTGCGTATTTATTTGGGCAACAACTGGGCAACAAAACCCACTAAAACAAGTGCAAGTACAGTACAAAGAAAAGAAAAAATGTTGTTTAGTGTAGAGTGTGTTTGTCCTTATCATAAGCAATAAGCGAAGATAAGTTTTTACACTATCTTAATTGACTAACAACTGCTTCCAATTGTAAGCCCATATACTGGCAGAACTCTTCAACGGTAACAACTTGGTGTTGCTGCTTGTTGAAGTACTCTTTAATCCTCTTAATAAGGTATCTACCATATCTGTCGCTTTTGCCTGTGATTATCTGAATGTCTTTCGGATAAATACACAGTCTATTCATTTTTAAATTACTCTTTTCATACTCTATCCATACATCAGGTATAAAGTAAACATTGCAAAGATAATATGTTTTTGTGAGTGGTAAAAGTGTGTTTGTTGGAATAATGTGGCAATAACGGAAATGTCGGAAGTGGTTATTTGTAGAGCCTTATAAAGCGTTATAGTTTTGTATCGTGATGAAGAAAATAATTGTATCGGTTTTGTTTTTAACGGCTTTTACAGCCGCTTTTTCGCAAGAAGAAGCAAGGGTGATGAAAGTTAAGGATGGCGATACATACGTTCTTAAAACGACTGCAAAGGAGCATACAATAAGGTTATTAAATGTTGATGCTCCCGAACTAAATCAACACTGGGGTTTTAACTCTTGGCTTAATGTAAAAGCCTTGATACTTGGTAAGGTGGTGAGGTTTGAAGTATTGAAAACTGATGTGTATGGTAGAGAATTGGCAATGGTATATGTGGATGGGCAAAGACTGGATGAAATACTTATTGCAAATGGTTGGGCTTGGCACAACATCAATTTTGATACTGATGCAAGGCTTGAAGATTTGATGCGGAAAGCATCAAGCGAAAGAAAAGGACTTTGGGAATGTGGGGCTGAAAAAGTTTGTCCGCCCTGGCTATTCAGAAAGTATAATGCAAGAAACAGATACAGGTTTTGTAAAGGCTGTATCGTAACAAAAAAGTAATTACTAACAATTTAAATAAATAACAAAATGGCAAGATTAAAAGGCTTACTAAAAATAGAAGGTACATTGGATAACCTTACCTTCTACAAAACACAGGATGGACATCTTGTGAAAACAAAAAGTGGTGTATCTGGTGACAGAATAGCCAATGATCCTAACTTCCAACGTACCCGTGAAAACGGTAGCGAATTTGGAAGCTCTGCAAGTGCTGGAAAATTACTCCGCAATGCTGTTCGTAATTTGATGATGAACGCAAGTGACAACCGTGTTACAAGTCGTTTAACTCAAATTATGACACTGATTAAAAACTACGATACCACTTCTCCAAGAGGTGAAAGAAATGTAGGTATCGGAATTGCGGACCCGATGGCACAAGCCTTGTTGAAAGGTTTTGATTTCAATGATAGTGCAACTTTGGGTAGTGTTGTATTTGCTCCGTTCACTGTAAACACTGGTACTGGTGATATTGCTTTTCCTGCATTCACTCCTATCAATGATATTTACTACCCTACTGGAGCAACCCACGTTAGTTTTAAATCTGCGTTTGCTGATGTGGATTTTGTAAACAATGTGAGTGCAATTGAATACAGCCCTGTGCAAAATTTGCCAATTGATGGTACTAACACTCCTATCAATTTACTTCCTGCCGGTGTTCCAGCAGGTGCAGGTACAAAACTTTATTTCTTGACAATAGAGTTTTTCCAAGAGGTAAACGGTATTCAATACCCGTTAAAAAATGGTGCTTACAACGTGTTAAACATTGTTGAATTAGCCTAATAGCTTTCTTTCTTATCGGTTAAATAGAAGCCCTGCCCTTGTGGTGGGGCTTCTTGTTTTAAAGCAATAGCAAAGCCCTAAAAGGGCAATGCTGAAAGCTCACGAACACCTGATGGATAGCACCAAACGAAACAACCACAAGGAAGCTGATAAACCTTGATGCCAAAAACTGGCTGATGGGCTAACCGAGACCTGCGGATGTAACGCTGATAAGCAAAAGGTGAAAGCTGCAAGTGCTGATGGAGAACCTGCGGAGTAAAAGAACAAATGCCTAACTGGCTGCCTGCTGAAATACGTGGATGATTTTGCATAATGAAATAATTTATATGCTTCTCTCAGCAAGGGGGATAAAAAAACCAAAAGGAAACGGAATAAATGATAGCCTTGTGCGTTGGCTTTGTGTTTATGCCGTAGTCTTTTGGTTTTTTTAGTGTTGGCTTTGTGCGTCTGCCCCCCTTGCTATTTTTGCATATAAATTTTTTATGGTGCAAAAGCATTTCCCCAGGTTATGGCAGCCACTAAGGCTACCTTTTAAAATGCCTGTACATCATTGCTTTTTTTACATCGGCTAAGAGTGCCAATGTTTCGTACATCTGCTTTTCTTTTCGTTCTATCAGCTTTACTTTATGGACATCTTGCACAAAGGCATATTTATCTTTGCTGACTGCTTCGGCTTGTGCCTTAATGGTGCTTTTAAAATCACTGATACGGATAAATGGAATAACTGAACCAGTAAGGAACTGATGAAAATGCTTTGCTTTCCATAAGCCGAAAGAAAGGGTTTTGTAAAAATCCATATCATCTGAATTTTTGCAGGCAATTACAAAGCAATTGGGGCAAGGCTTTTCAAGTGGTTTGCCACTATTTAAACCTTTGCATAAAATGTAAACATCAAAATCGCTTGTTTGATTTTTTGGATTGAATGTGTGAATTTTTGGACTGTGCATAATACTTGCTTTTAAGTTTGTATCTGCTTTTGCCCTTGCCTGTGCTGTGCTTCGCTTACGCTCCGCAACACATATATAATTTGACAAAGAAAAAAAACAGAAAAAAAAAGAAAGCATTCTGATAGGTGGCGGGGCTAAAAAACCAAAAGGAAACGGAATAAGTCCCGAAGGGTGAAAGGCAAATACCAATAAAAAATAAAAGATTATTTGCCTTTCATTATGCCGTAGTCTTTTGGTTTTTTTATCAGCGTGGGCTTGTGTGAGCCACCTAATTTTGCTGCACTTTTTATTTTTATTTTTTTATCCTCTTTTCAAAACTGTATTCAGGATTTCAATAAAAATTTCACTGATAAAAACCGATTGGCTTAAATCAAAATCACTATTCAAAAAACGAAATGTCTTTAGTGCGTTGGATTGGGGCTATATGTCGCAGAAAAAATAAAGCATACCATACTGTGGTAGCGTAGGGAAAAAGCAAGTGTATGACTGAATGGAATGTTGTAAAAAGTGCGGAGGTGCTTGGAGTGGCTTGTAGCTTTTGCTTGTGTGTGATTGCGTTTTTTGTAAATTATTTCAACACAAAAAACATTGTAGCGTAGGCAAAGCAAAAGCCAAGACACGGAAAGCAAAGGGTTGGTTTTGCAATATGGAATGAGGGAATACTCTTGCTGTGCGGTGCAAAATAAATGGTGAAATGAATGGAAGTGTAATGTAGTGGAAGGTAGTGTAGCGAAGCGAAACGCTGTAACGAAATGGAACTGGAATGAATGAACCTTTTATTGCACATTGCCATCAACAACTAATGCTTTATTTTTTTCTGCACCGCTGAAAAGGGTGGTTGGGGTGTGTGGCTTTGGGGGGCTGTGCGTTGGGAGAAAAGACGGCTTCCATTTTATCAAAATGGCTATGGTATTGGCTATTTAACATAATGTTATTATGTGACAGCCTGTGCGGTTGGATGCTTGCATAAGCGATGGCAAAAGGCTGTGCGTAGCGAACACATAATGCCACATTATGTTATTTAGCTTCAGGCAGTTTTTATACTGGCATAAGCGGAACGGTGGTGGTGGTTGGAGTGTAGCGTTTTTTTGTTGCTATGCTGTGTGTTTGCTTGGCTCTTTGGCTGTGGAGCAAAGCGGAACAGGCAATGTACCAAATGCTTGGGGAGCATAGCCACAAAAAATATGACAGTTAAAAACTGACTGCAATACCATAGAGTGCTTTGAAGCGTTTGCCTTGTGTATTGGCAAAGCACTAAGCCGTCTTTTCTGTGCGGTGGGTTGGGGGGAGATGTGAAGTTATTTAGGTAGCGAATTATTTAAAATAAAACCAAAAGCCTTTTCTAATGTCTTTTCTCCAATGCCATCATAATTTGCTAAAGCAATCATTGAATTTGCTTCTCCGTTTTGGATAATCTCAGATATTTTTCTTGCGTATTGAGGTTGTATGCCTGTTTCTATTTTAATTGTCTTTTCGTCTAATGATAACCATTTTGCTTTAAAAGAAGCAAACAAATCGTCTTGAGCATTTGGATCATAGTCATAAATTTCAATATCAATTGAGCATTTATTCAAATACTGGTCCATTAGTAATCTAACTTCGTTTGTGTCTAAACCACCATTGTGTGTTCCAAGTAAAGGAAAAGCAATTGAAGTAATTCCTTTTATTTCGTAAGTATCTACAAACTTTTGTAAACCTTGTTCAATCCACTCCATCTTACTTGGATATTTCCAATGAAACTTTGTTGGAAAACTTAAAATCCAAGGAGCATTTTCTTGTTTTGTATAAAGCCACAAAGAACCGGTTTTTATTAGTTTTTTATTACAATAGTCTTTGTATTCTTCATACATTTTTGGATAGCGAAGTCTATGCACAAAAGCAATTCCTTTACCCATTACACCAACACAATTTACTGTGTTTACAATGGTTTGACACTTACTATTAAATATATTCCCTTTTATGTGCTTTACTGCCATTTTATTTCTCTATAATGTTATACAAATTTATAATTGAACATTGATTTTATTTCGCATAAACGAACCAACTTCTGCCTGATTCATCAATGAAATTCAAGTTAATTTTCTGATTTACATTTCCAAGTGATACATAAGAGTTAAAAACAATTTTGCCTTTATCTATTTTATTTACATCACCAGAAAGTATCTCCATTTCACGCAGGTCAGATGTGCCATTCAAAACAAAATAACCGCTTCCTTTAAAGGATGTACTAATGTGCAATTCTGTTTCTTCCTCATCAATTCTTACTCTTGGATTTTCATTGTTGTAGTAACTGCTATCTACTACAATGTGTGTAAAAATATCCTTATGCTCACTACCTATTAAATTTAAAAGTAAATCTCTGTCTGATGCAGACGGACACACTATTTCAAAATCGCTCAGATCATTAAAAGAAAGCTCATCTTTAACTAAAAATTCTTGCTGAGCATAGTTTCTGTATCTATTGTAGTCTTCTTTTGTTGCATACTGTTGTGGGGTATAATACAAATCCTCAAAACCGAATTTATTTATCATTTTCGCTATACTACCAAATTGCGTTGAACCAGTTTGCATATTTCCATTGCTGATACAACATTGCTCTTCATCTTTAAACAAAACTTCTTGAAGTGAAAATCTGAAAAAGATTGGGATAGGACATTTAGGGAATCCTAAACCTCTTGCTTTTTCATACCAAGAAACCCAGCCGTAGTTTTTACTATCATAACCGTCTGATGTATTTTTTCCTAAAAATTCATTATAAAACTGAGTTGGTGTATGCGGTCTGAAATAGAATCTGGCATAATCGTGAGCATCATTTCTCAAATGCACTACGTTACCAGCTGCATCACCCTTTATAGTTGCTTTATTTCTGCTTTGTATTTTTCTGTTTTTAATTATTTCAACAGCATTGTCAATATGTGAAAAGTGATAGATGCTTCCTTTCCATTTAGACCATTGTTGCTCAATTCTGTCAATAAAATTCAATGTTGAGGAATTATTTATTTCATTGTTAACATAATTGCCTAATAGTTCTTCAACTCGTTTATTGTTTTTAAGTGTTGTCCAATTCCAAAAGGGCTTAAACTCTTGAATAATTTCTACCGTAAAATCTATATTATTGTCAGATGAAATCAAATCCCATTCTAAATGGTCTTTGAATTGACTTAATACCTGGCTGTTTAATAGAAGTTTACCCGATTCACAAATAAAACGCCAATTCCATTTGTCTGCAAAACGTTCAATGAAAGCAATATCAGTATAATTGATTTGGGGGTTTTCCGTAATGCTATGCCAATCCCATTTGTTTTCAAATTTGGCAAGTAGTTCTTTGGTTGGATTTAAACCAGAATGTTTTGAAAGGTATTCCCAATCTAAATCAAAATCTTTAGTTAGTGATAATAGCTCAATAGTTGGTACAAAAGATTTGTGCCGGGAAACTTTTTTCCAATTCCAAGGTTTTGATTTGGTTCTTTCAATAAATTCAGCATTAAATTCAATATTGGTATCATTGGATAAATATTCCCAATCCCAATCTTTATCTAATAATTGTAGAAACGTCTCATTTGTAAAATCTATCTTTTTTCGTTGAGAGATAGCTTTCCAGTTCCAATTTTTGTTTTTAAGTTCAAGTATAAGTTCAATTGAAATTTCAGCTTTCTTATTTTCCGACAAAATTTGCCAATCCCAGTTTTTGTCTTTAGTAGAAAGAATCAAATCGCTATCAATAATGATGTCCTTCCTATTTGATAGTATTTCAAACTTAATTTTTGGAAACTGTTTTAAAATTTGTTCCAAATACTTTTCGTTGTCCCTTTTTTGCTGCAAAAGAAAACCGCCAAACTCGGTTAAGTAATCCCAATCCCAATTTTCACCTTTATACTTTTGTAATAGTAGTCTGTTGTAATTTATATTTCTGTTTTGAGATAAAACTTTCCAATCCCAGTTGTTGTCAAATTTTTGCAGGTAGCGGTCAATATTGCTGAACCATTCTTTGCCACTATTCCAGCTTTTAGGATTAAATTTTTGTTGAATAGCATTGTTTCCAGATAAAACCGACCAGTTGATTTTCTCTTTGAAACGGTTTAATGTCCCAAAATCAGTTGGAAAATGTATGTTATTTGAGATATAAGTCCAATCCCATTCAAAAACATCAAATTGATAAGTTGCATTTATAATAGGGAACAAAATACTAAATGGATATTTTGTCGTAAGTAGATGCCAAATTAATTTTCGGTTTTCGGATTGTAAATGAGATAATCTATAAGCTATTTTAAGTTCCTGATTTTCAAATACTATTTCATCTCTATAAACTTCATTTATTAAATATACCCAATCAATAAAAGTAGATAATACATCTATGTTTTCAAGAATGGTTTCTTTGTTTAGTTTTCGGGTTGCAATTTGCCAATCCCATTTTTCAAATAAATCTTTATCATCAAAACTATCCAGAATTGTTTCTTCTGTGCTATTCTCTGTAATGAATGTCCAATCCCAAGGAAAATGGCTGTTTTCAAAAATGTATTCTTGTTCTTCTTTTTGTGTCAGAGAAACCCAAAACTGAGATTGTTTGTCGTTGTTTGTTGCATTGTTAAACGCTTCTAAGTTTTTGTTCCAAAACGAAACATCAAAATTTGATTGCGATAAAATTTCTGACCAGGGTAGATTGTTTGAAAAAGAAAACTCTCCAATAAAAGCCTTTTCAATAAAAGTCAGGTTGTTTATTAAATTCTTGTTTTTTGATACCCCTTCCCAATTCCAAGCAAAATCAGGAAATTCTTCAAACAAACTGTAATCTGAAATTTGTTTGCTTACATTTAAAAAACCTATTTCTGTCGTTATACGACTATGATATTTTTCAAAACTTGTATTATCCCATTCTACATTTTCGTTGGTATCAAAACCATTGATGTATGCTTTACTTTCCCATTGTATCAGATTTTGCTGTTCAAAGAAATCAATTAGGCTTGTTGACCATAGATATTTTTGGTGAGCTACAACGAAGTTGTCGGGCAAATACTGTTTTAAAAGTGACTTAAAAGATTCTTCCTTCAAGCATTTGGCAATTATTTCAGCGTTATTGAAGAAGCGATTTAAAACAATGTGCCAATCTAATTTACTTGCAAATGCTGAAATGTTTTTGTGAAGAAAATTAAGATTGATTTCTTCTGAAATAAATCGCCAATTCCAATTCTTTGAAATGAGAGTATCAAGGTTATCCTTGTATTTGATAAATATGTTTTTGAAAACTTCATTTTTACTAACCGTTATTTCGTAGAAATCCCAAGCGAAATCTTCAATGTGTTCTTCAATAAATTTATCAGGTAGATTTTTCGACAAATAATTCCAGTCCCAATCACAGACTTTAAGAGCAGGATTAGAAAGTAGCGATATTACAAACTCTGTTTCTTTGTATGAAATTTCTTCAAAATCCCAATTGTAGTTTTCAATGTGTTCATTTATGAAATTATCATCAAATCTCTCTGTTAA
Organism: Bacteroidia bacterium; assembly: GCA_040403495.1. Classification (GTDB taxonomy): domain Bacteria; phylum Bacteroidota; class Bacteroidia; order NS11-12g; family UBA955; genus JABMMZ01. Next base: position 24,439 of record JBBAKM010000030.1, on the reverse strand, counting down.
CTTACTCCAGCTCCAATATTCTGGATAAAGATGAATTACTGATTTGATACTTTCAACAGGTGCTTTTTCGGAAATGTTACTCCAAACACTACCATCCCCATTTTCAAGAAAAAGTTTGAAAACGTTTTTATTGTTCCAATCTGTTTTGGGATTCTCTGCAAGTTCTTTCCAATTCCATAAGTCAATATATGTTTCAATGTCTTTTACACTAATGGAATTAGTCTCTGAAAGAATGTGATGATACATTCCTCTCCGTATCAACTTGCTTTTAAGTTCTTCATTTTCGGGCAAGTCAATTAGTAATTGAATATCGGGTTTGTTTATCCCTCCTTTGTAAATGGTAAGTTGAAATAAATTGTCAATTTCAAAAGGTTCACATTCTAATGAAATGCTCTTGTAACTAATGTATTGATCCGTTTGGTACAAATCAATAATTTCGCCTTTATAAATGTCGCTACCGAAAAGCTGTAATTGAAGTTTTTGCTTTAATTGAGGATTGTCAAATATTTCTTTTGTGATTTCTCTTTCGTGAGATAGACTATTTTCTATGTCGAACAGACTTTTGAATGAAAAATCTAAACTTTCACCTGTGGCAGTTTGGTTTTCTAATAGTTCGGTTGCTGCAAAATAATACTTGTATTTTAATTTGCTTTGTAGAGCATCTTGACCAAAATCAGTTAGAAGGATTACTTCTTTGTCTATTTCAATTAAATTATATTCTGTAAGCCCTTTCAGATAAATGTTGAATATATCTGTTTCTGCCAGGTCTTGTAAATTAAAACCTAATAGATAACATAATTCTGAAAATTCAATGTTATTCCCTTTCGCATTGATGATTGAACAAAATGTCTCGTCAATTACATTGATGTCAAAAGCCTTTCTGTACCTTATTTTGTAAGAAGAAGATTTAACCGACCATTCAAATGGAAATGATGTATATGTTTTTTTAATGCTATCCATTCTGTACTACTGCTTTTTGTAATTCTTCGGCACTAATTATTTTTTGCATTTTGTCATATACATTGTTATAAATGGCTTTTTGGCAAAAATGCTCACTGTTGCCAACTACAATTAGCAAACGTTTTGCCCTTGATAAAGCAACATTTAATCTGTTGGGAGATTCAGCGAAACCTAAACTTACTTGTGCTGGATAACCCAAAACAGGGTATAAGTTATAATCTGGTTGTTGGCCTTGAAAAGCTGCAATTTTATTGCTACGGACCATCGAAACAATAATGATGTTTCTTTCCATTCCTTGAAATCTATCAACAGTGCTTAATCGTATTAAATTTTCTTTGTCATTAATTTTCCCCTTCCCCTTATACAAGTCAGTATGATTTTGTACAAGCATTTGTTCTATATAATTTATTTGTTTTCCATAGAAGCTAATAAGGCCGATTTGTTTTTCTTCTTGGGATTTATTGGAAAGCCAATTATCAAACTCACTTTTACCTTCGCTGTTTTTAAGTACTTGGAGAATTTTGTCAATCGCATCAATTTCTCCAAAATTCACTCTTGATGTTCCTTCTTGAATTTCTGGTGTATTTACGTTTATCCAAATTGTATGAGTTTCGGGTGTAATGAGGTTTTCGTATTTTAAACCGTGATACCTTGAATCCCATTTGACAAATGAATTGTGATATGCTTCATCAGGCGGTAGACCACATCGCAATCCCTTTTCACTATCTTCTGTATAAAATTGTGCTATTACATCATTGATAGCAGGGTGCATTCGATACTGGGTATCAAAAGTTCCCTTTATGCTTTCATCAATATGTGTAAATAATCTTTCAAATTGTGATGTTTCAAATTCCTTCTGCGAAAGTGCTTTGGCTAATGCCTTTTCACCTATTGAAACAAGTATATCTTTGATTTCTTCACCGTCAATCATTGGCGGTAATTGTCTGTGGTCGCCTACGATAATGGATTTCTTTCCATATAAAACAGGCAAAGCAAGTTCAGGTGGTGTCGCTTTACTTGCTTCATCCATAATAATAGTATCAAAATTTATTTCTGTGCGATTACAACTTTTAAAATCATTTTTTTCATAGCTTTCTTTATTGAAAACATTTAGATATGAACGAAAAAATGATGTCCATTTGTTTTCAGAGTTTAGTTTACCAATGGAACTACCAGTTGCACCAATCAGGTTTACATATTCTAAGTATTTATCTGCAAATAGCTTTTTAGTTTCGCTGGTTGGGTTCTGTAAATATGTTTTCCAATTATTTAATGCAGAATTTATTTGTTCATCTTCTTGTTGTGTAATACGATTTACAATATTGGCGACCCAATGAGAAACAGTATTATTTTGCGTTGCATTGCTTTTCTCCCAATTCTTTATAGCTTCAAGTGAATAAAAATATCCTTCCGATTCTAAATTTTCTGTGTTACCGAAACGAATAGGTTTTACAATGTTGTTTTGGTTGTTTTTTAATCTGTCAATGGCATTATCAACTGCAAGATTTGTTTCAGAAGTCAAAAGTATTTTTGTTTTCTTTTTCTCCTTTTGAGCCACTCTTATGTGTTGCCAAATTATTTCAGCTATTGCTGTTGATTTTCCAGTACCAGGAGGACCTTGTATTAAAGCTAATTCTTCGGCATAAAGCGATTTGTAAATAGCTTGTCTTTGAGATTCATTCAATGATTCTGAAAAAAGATTGCTTTCAAAATCCTGCCACTCAACACTTGTTTTGTTTAATAAATACTCAATGTTTTCAATTTTTTTAGCCTTTGATGAGTCATATAGAAATACTTTAGCATTATCATTAGGTAATCGAGATTTCTCATCGTCAAGTTTAAAAACTGTATCTTCTAATCGTTTTATTTTATCCTTTTCTCCTTTTAATTCTGGAAAAATTGCCTTTATTTTTTCTTGTTTGATGTTTTCTTCTACCTCTTGAAGTTTGTCTTCATCTACTTTAAAATATAAATCGGGATAATCTACTTTTTGTAATTTACCTAAATAGAACTTCTCTTGGGTAGTTCCGAAATAAAAATCCTCCCTTAAAAGGTTTGATAACTTTTCTTCTTCTTGTTCAACCTTTAATTCAAAGTTTTCTTCGCAAAGGTATTTTTCTTGAAAAGTGTCGTGTATAGTATAACTGAAATTTTCAGAGCCAGTAAAATAGTCGTCTAACTGATTTATTAATCTTGAAAGAACTTCTGTTTTATTCCCTGTTTGATAAAAGTGCCTGAATATTAGCTTCTCGCCATTTGAAATTAATTTTGTATTTAGGTCTGGAACAAAACCTTTCAAGTTAGCCTGCAATTCTTGTAAGCCATTATCAAATTTTATGTTGAATTTGTATTTGTGATTTTCTCCTCTGTCGTAAATATCTAAGTAAGGAATAGCCTTAATTTTATTTAACTTCTCATTTAATTCATCCTCTGTTTCAAAGTCAAAGTAAATAGCATCAAAAGTATTGTCAAGTCTAAATAAATCGCTTTCCTCTTTGGATTGAAAATTAAGCTGAAATTGAGTTTGATTGCTTTCAAGAAAACTGTCATAAAATGCATTGTACTTTGCACCATTATCAAAGGAATAAAAAAATTTATACTCAATCTTATATTTGTTGTTTTGAAAGTTTGTATCGAGAATCCTTAGAATATCATACTTAGCATCATCAAAAGAGTTTTGACCAATTTTTTTCAGTTTTCTTTTCTCTAATCTTATCAATAAATGATTATCGAAAGTTTTATGTGGATGATAATTTGTGTTTTCTCTAAAAAATGTATTTGCTTCTTCTAAGGGGTCCTTGTCTTCAATAATGTCAAATTTTATTAAGATCATTATTTGCTTTAAACTTAGATTCAAATTTGATTTTAGATACTCAAATACTTCATTGGGCAATTCTTCAGATGTAGCTAAATCATTATAATCCTCAAGAAAGAATTGTTTTCCAAATATTGTTTCAGTTATGAACTTTATGGAAGGCTTTATATTGAACCTTGCAGTTACCTTTTTACTAAATTTTATTCCTCTTATAGCACTTGCTTTTTTCCATTCTTCCGTTGTTAAATGGAGTTGCCCTAATTTTATGAAATTAACAGTTGTTGGAAGCTCTCCAATTATGTCTTTTAATTCTTCTTTTGAATTGTTACTCGCTGCTGTGACTACGCCCTCGATTACTGGATTATCGTTAAAGTCAATGTAACAGATTTCAGCTAACTCTTTTAGGTTGGTAAGCTGTTCCTCTTTGATATTTGTTGTATTATCAACGCTTGTTTGAATATACCCACTGGAAAAATCAAAGTCTTTGACTTTAAAAATTTGTTCAACTTCCTTTTTAAATACTTGTTTGAAAATTTCCTGGTCAATGGAAAGGTGCAGTTTCAAACCGTCCAACTGAACTGCTTTTGAGGTATCAATTCCAATAGGTTTAGATTTATGCTCTAAAATTTTAGATTGTGCCGTAATATATTTCTTCCAAATTTCTCTCTGGTTCATAGAAGCAATTTTATTTTATAGAAACCACAAATTGCTTTTGCCAAAGTCGGGTAAATTATCCTCTTGAAAGTGAGGGTAAATTTCTGCCACCATTTCGGGGTACTTGGTTGTTACTGGTAAATTCTGTTGGCTGATGCTTTTCCAATACATTCGGCTGAACTGATATACTTGGTCTATCAGTTCTCTTACTACTTCTACATCTTCTACCAATTCTTCTTTTGTGGCGGTTATTGAAACCTTGATAGGGAAATGGTAATCTTTCGGGAATAGCTTACTATCTTCTGCATATCGTGTATTGTTGAATAGCAAGTATGAATTGTAGCCAACTTTTACATATCTACCACTACGAGGCATTTTACCCGGACTGCCCAAATCAAAACCTAATAACTCTTTGCTATCGGTCTTATTGATGGTTACTACTATTACTGGCAAATCCTTTTCACCCAAATTGTCCAACATTTTAAGTATGGGTTGTAACTCCTTCTTATCGGATATTTCTTTGTAAAAATGGATTATTACTCTTTTGGCTGTTTGGTTCTTCTCTATGAATTTCTCAACTGCATTACTTATTGATCCTGCCAATAAATCGGTTTCATCTTCTCTAAAACAGTCAAAGTTTTCAAACACTCCTTCATTACTGAAACAAAAGGCACTGCCTACAAACCTGTGGGCTGAACCTTGTGGCTTAAATGCTCCTACACCAATAATTATTTCATCTTCCTTTACTCTTGCCAAACGCCACGGAATACCGCCTATTTTAGCCAATAAAGCCACATAAATATTAGGTATGAAGTAGTAGAAATCCTCTTTGCTTAAATGCTCTTTGTAAAGCACCTGTGATGATATGCCTTTGTTCAATAACAGTTCTTTGATTTTGTAATAAGCAAAGTGCTGTGGGTGGTCTTTTTCTGTTTTTGATATTGGGCTAATGTATATGGCCACAAATCTTGAACTGGTATCGTTAAACTCTTTTAATTGCTCGGCTACTTCTTCAAAAATAGTTTCCTTGTTTTCAAATACAATTCTTTTAGACTTATCAATGCTTAGGGTTTGATTGATGTAATTTTGAAGGTTTGCTAAATGTTTTTCTACCTTATTTACAGGCTTATGCCAACCGTTTATAAAGTAATCATACAAAGTGTCTTTTATGTATTCACCATCGTCTTTATGATAAATGAAAAACAGTTTAACGTGGTCTTCGGTAAATGCTTTTAATGGTTTGTGTTTCCAAATACCATAACCTGGGTTTACTTCTGTTTTACCTCCTTTAAACTCCAGTAGGTTTGAGTTCTGGTGTGTTTCAAATACTTTGTTGTTGGGTACTTTGTAGAAACCATCTTTATTCAGCTTGAACATTGCTTTAAAAGCATCTGTATTGAGATAGGTATTATAGAAGTACTCTAAATGCTTTAAGTAGATTGGGAAACGGTTTTCTTTTTTCAGTTCCTCTTTCTCAATGATAAATTCTTTCTTTAGTGTATTGCTTAAAATTGGATATAGTGTTTCTTGGTTCTGCCTTAAATCTTCTGGCATCTTCTCATACTTATACACTGTGCCATTACAATTGACAAGGTTGTATTTGGTGGTATCAAAATCTGCTATTTCGGAAATGCTTTTGTGCAATATTTTAGAAGTGCCATTGTATGCTACTACAAATTCATAACCGTTTGCAGTAACTTGGTTGAACTGGACTTTGATTGTGAAATTATTGTAAAGCTGATATACTTTGTTTTTGTGCAATGGGTCTTTAAACCATACTTCAATATCATCTACATAATTCGGAAACACAATTGCACCTTCAATGCTTTTGAAATAATTAAATACCAAATGGCGGAAATAATGGAGTGAAAAGTTTATTGCATCAGCAAACTTTATTTCTTTGGTAATTGCTTCTTCTCGTGGTGCTTGGAAATCAGTATAGTAATTCTTATACTTTGCTTCTCTGCCTTCGGGGAAGGTTTCCATAATTTTACCCCAGTAAATAGGTGCAAAGCCTTTTTGCTTCTCACCATAGAATGAGAAAGTACCTTTACTTGCTACTGGTGTAAATGGAATGATATTTAATTGAATTTGCTGCATTGACTACTTTTTCTTTTTATCAGATTTGGTGGGTTTAGTTATTTTTTTTACTTCGTTTTCAAAATCACTTACAAAGTTTTGGTCTTGTATTACCCTGAATTTTGCATATTCTTTTTCTACCAATTTCATTGCTACTTCGTGACTTACTTTCCCTGCATCCTTCAGTATTTGATATTCGTTGAATTGTAAGAAAGCATCTAACCTTGTTACCCAGTCTGCCATTTTCATTGGTATTTGTCTTTCAGCTTGCAGTTCTGCAAAATCTAAATACATTGTAACGATACGTTCCAACTCTTTGATTTCTTTTTCCTGCATATAGTTTTTTGCTGTTCCTATATCGCCTTTTAATACTTTACCAGTGGGTGCATTTTTCCAAGTGGTTAAACCCATATTGGGTTTATTGGCATCGGCTCTTTGTGCTATTAGTTCGGCTGCTGTTTTGCCTGTAATAGCCCAATGCAATTTGTTTTGAACTGTTTTAAAGAACTTCTGTGTAATTTCTGCCTCTTTATTGTAGTCAATGCTGCATTGCTCGTATATGTCTGTAATTTTGAGGTAAAAGCGTCTTTCACTGGCTCTTATTTCTCTGATGCGTTCTAAGAGTTCATCAAAGTAATCTTTGCCAAAGCGTTTGCCTTGTTTAAGGCGTTCATCGTCTAACACAAAGCCTTTGATAATGAACTCTCTAAGGGTTTTGGTAGCCCAAATACGGAACTGGGTGGCATTGATTGAATTTACCCTGTAGCCTACGGCTATAATGGCATCTAAACTGTAATAGGATGTTTTGTAGTTTTTGCCATCGGTGGCAGTTGTTTCCAAAATGGAAATAACTGAATTTTCCTCTAACTCGTTGGTTTCAAAAATATTGGTTAAGTGCTTACTAATGGCTGGCACTTTTACCCCAAATAATTCTGCCATTGCCTTTTGCGTAAGCCAAAAGGTTTCGTTGTTAAAAACTACTTCTATTTTCACATTACCCGCTGGGGTGGTGTAAAATATGATGTCGTTATTTTGATTTTTATCTTGCATTGATTAATCTAAATTTTACTTATTCATTTCAACGGTTTACATTTTTGAGCAAATTCATCTAAATAATTCAAATCGCTTTCAGCCTTTGCCGTGTCTGGAATTGGTGGGTTTAATCCCATTGCTTGGTCGTGAACCCAATTAGAAGATTGGGTCATTCCTTCATCTATCATTTTTATTAATTCGGGAGTAACTTCGATTTGTTCTAATGGTCTTGTGTGAACTTCTCCTGAGAACCTTTCTATTGCACCTTTAAATAATCTTTCTTCAATACTTCTTTCCCAAGCTTCACGCAAGAAACCATACCAACCTTTCACCTGCATATTATACTGGTCTTCGTCTCCCTCTTTCTCCAATTTCTTCAACTTTACCAATTCATTTCGCAAAAATCCAATTCTTGCTGTGACTTTTTGAGCAATCCAAGGTAAATCAGGTTTTATAATTCCTACTGCATTTCCAAATTTTCTTATTGAAGTCTTTGTAACTTTCAATCCAGTTGTTTTGTCCGCATAGCTTGTGAGCTTTGCGAAAAATGAAATGTCGTGAGTAAATATCACAACCTGTTTCGTTGCTGATAATTCTACTAATCTTTTTGCAATAATCGCTCTGCGTTTATGGTCAAGCGATGTAACAGGGTCGTCAAAAATTACACCTGCATTATTTGGATTTAGCTGAACTTCTGTAAGAAAGTCAGCTAATGAAATGGCTCTTTGTTCGCCTTCACTTAAAATTTGACTTGCTGATTGTTTTGCTACTAATAATTTTCTATAAGTCGCTGCCTTTGCGTTATGCTGTGATATTTCTACAACGTTTGGTGCTTTTAAAATCCTACACTCATCGCTGAAAGTAGTCGCATAGTTATTTGTTATATGCTGTGAAAATAAATTGCCTTGCAATGCGGTAATAGAATTTGTTCTGAAAGCCGAAACTGTCTGTTCTGCTTTTGCTGCCCATTTGTGGGCTGAAATGAATTTTAAAATATCAGGTAAAAGTTTACTAACCAAACTTTTATCCATTAGGAAAAGCATTTGAAATGTAAGCGTTGCAATTTCTTGGTCAGGTTTCTTTGCGAACAAAGCATCTATTTCTGCCTTTATGATTGCTACTACTTTGTCAAACTCATTTGTGTTGTCAACGAATGTTGATACTTGCAGGGCATTATTCAAGTTTTCTAAATTGGAAATTAAATTTTGCCTAACTTTTTCCGAGTTGATTACTATTTCTTTCCATTTAGCTGTTAAAACTGGTTGTGTTGAGTTAAGATAAACATATAAACTTGTTGTATCATCAAACTTGACAGGAACTAACCCTTTGAGTTCTTCTATTGCATCTTTTATTTTCTGAACTGTTCTGTTGAGTTCCTTTTCCGCTTCACTTTTTAGAAATAACCAATACGTATTTATAAGAGCATTTTCTTTGTCATTCAATGGTTGCAAACAAAAAACGCAATGGTCTTTATCAGATGGATATAATACATTTCCATCTCTCGTTTGCTCAATTGCTGTTGTGTAATTTTTTGCCGCAACAATAAATTCTCGCCATTGCGGACTGCCAACTAAATCAATTTCATATTGCTCCAAACTTTTTATTCCTTCAGCCTTTGAAAGTTCTTGCAGGGAATGAAAACACTTAATTAAATCATTGTAATACTTTATTTTATCTTCGGTTAAACAAGCAAGAATTGCTTGCTGCTTTTGTATAAATTCTGAAAGGTCTTTGAGTAGTTTTTCAAAAGCTGCAATTTGTTCTTTTATATTTAATGCTTTAAGGGCTGCTATTTTAGCCGTAATCTCCTCTAAGTTTTTCGCATCATCTTCTGTGAATGTTCCTAACTTTTTAAGTTCTTCTTCATTGGATTGAGCACCCAACGCAGAAATTTGGATTTTAATTGCATTTTCATTCTGAAAATGAATAAGAAAATTATTGGTTGGTTTATTAGCCTGTATTTCTGTCGCTAATTTATTCTTTACTGCTTCAAATAATTGCAACACTCTATCAAAAAATTCAAATCCACTAGGGGTAAAATTCAATTGATTGTCTCCGTCCAAATGAACTTTTATGCATTGTGTGTCGAAAACAGCAAACTGCGAAAATTCAACACAATTTAAATCTGTTGGAAATACCTTTGAATATGGGGCAGCATCAGATTGAAAAACAAAATTGCATTTTGGTTTACCAGTTGCTTTTGTATCATAAACATTACCTAAAATATTTTTGTCGCCTCTTGAATTGAAAGCGTTATTAAGTAATCGTATGTATCCTGATTTACCTGCACCGTTGTCGCCATAAATTAGAGTAAGGTTTTCGTTAATGGCAATTTCTTGACCAGCAAGTAAGGCGTTTACATTTTCTATGTTATTTATGGAAAGTAATTTTAATTTACTCGTTGCTGCTGATACTGCTGCAACTTCATTAAATACAATTGGCGTTCTTACAACAGCAAGTTCCGTTAATTCCAGATCTTCTTTAAAATAATTGAATGTCTTGTTTACGAAGGCATCATTTAATTCGGCTCCTTCCAATAATTCATTACCTGAATATTGCAACCAGTAATACTGATTTTTCAGCCATTCGATGATTTGGTTTTTTAAAGGAGTTTCTGCCATTTTTATTGAATTACTTTAATCGTTTCATCTCCACTAATATTTCTAACTTTTATTCTCAAAGGTTTTTTGTCGCTTGTGATTTTGCCGTCCCAAAAGTTTTTTGATTTTACTCCGTTAGTAATTACATAACCGAGCCTGTCAATTTTAATTTCGGTTGTGCTATGCCATTGCCCTTCGGTGTTTTCGCAGTCAAGGGCAATTAGTTCTATGAGTTCTAAACCTTCTTCGCTGATGTTGATTGGATTGAAAGTTTTCCCTGCGGCAATAGATTGTAAATTGCCTTTTTGGTTAAACTCTCCTATTTTCTGAATTAGACGGTCGCTAATGAATTTGTTTATTTCTGTTGCGTAACTGTCTTTTGTTTTAGTAGTTTTAAAATCTATAATGTCCTCAATTACTACATCGTGCAATAGATTTTTAAGGTCTTTTAATTCAACCTCTATTTCTGTGGCGTTGTTGTCTTTTATAAATTTCTCCAATGCCTTTTGGTCGTCAATGTCTATGTAATACACAATTACTTTTTTGGCGTTGACTTCTAAGTTTGATAGTTCCTGATTGATGATGTTGTTAATAGTCGGAATGTCCAAAACTTTTTCTTGTGTATTGAGTAAATTGGGCACATAAACTGGCACAATACCTTCTTTGCTTTTTGTGACTGCACCAAACCAAAAATTACTAATTCCTTTTACTCCCTTTTGTAAGCCTGGAATGAGTGTTGCCAACTTATCCATAGTTTGTTGTGGATTGCGAAATAAATTAACTCCATCTTTTATTTCTACAATTTGAAAATTGGCTTTGCTCTCTTTCAATCTATCTCTAACAGTTTGAATGCTATTGATACCAATATCAACGTGAATAAATTTTCTTTTTAAATCACTTGCAGCTTTTGCTGTTACTCCACTACCTCCAAAGAAATCTGCAACAACCATTCCTTCATCGCTACCTGCATTTATTAATCTCTGCAATAATGCTTCGGGCTTTTGTGTTGCATAATCAATATCAAACCTCTCCTTTGCCATTGGGTTTACCAATGGAACGTCCATCCAAGTATCGTCAACTCCTTTATCTGTTTGGTCGTAGTATATTAACTCACCATTTTCATCTTTCTTTTGAACTGCCTTTTTTAAGTCAGAATCCCAAACTCTTGCAGTTTGCTTTCTTTGCTTATCAACTGGAACTCGAATTTTATTGAATTTCGGTGTGTCTGAATTTGAATAGAAAAAAATTACATCGTGATTAGAATGAAATCCAGTTGCCTTTCCTGCAAACTTGTTATAATGCCAAATTATTTCATTGATAAATCCTTCTTCGCCAAAAACTTCATCCATCAAAATTTTTGCATAGTGTCCAATTTTGGTGTCGAGATGCAGAAAAATGCCAGCGTTTTCACTCATAATACTTTTTATAGCCAGCAGGTTTTCATATAGCCAATTGAGATAATCTTCTTTCTTCCAAATGTCACCATACATTTTTTCTTCAAATGCTTTCAACTCTTCCAAGTCCATTTGCTGTTCAGCTTCTGCTATTTTTGCAGCTATTTTTGGATTTCTTCTTAAATAAATATTCTTCGCATAGTCTGCACCACTGGCAAAAGGTGGATCAATACAAACCAAATCAACCTTAATACCTTGTTCTTTCAAATAGGCACAAGCCGAAATACATTCGCCACGTATAACCAAATTTTCAGAAGGTTTACCTATTGTTTCCAATGGTTCTACTTCGTAGTATGGCATACCTCTTTTTATGCGGTCGTAAACTTTGTCGTTTTCACGGTAACGCAACACTCGTTGTGTTCTGGTAATGTTGTCTAATATCGCTTGTCCTTCAACCGTGTTCGGGTAGTATGGAATGTATTTTATTGGCATATCTTAATCGTTAAAAAACTGGTTTAACTTGTTGTTCAATTTTGTAATGTTGGCTGCAATGTTATTACTGTCTTCCAAGTAAAGGAAATCAAAACGTTTGTAGCCGAATTTTTCTTGGTTGAGTTTTAAAAACTCTGTTTCAACAAAGTTTTTCTTTTTCACAAAGTCAGGATTATTGCTAAAACCTTCACCCTTTGTTTCAATCATTAAAACCTTGTGAATTTTTTCTTTCTCAGTTCTTTTAATAATGAGAAAGTCAGTTGTGTATTCTCCAACTTTATTCCAACGCTTTGAATTATTTTTTGCAAAGCAATCAATTTTAAATTGCGTCAGATAATTATCACCGTTGTAGTAAATTTCCAAATCCTTCGTCTTAAATTCCGCTAAACGCAATGTTTCTTGTATGGCTTGCATTTCAAAACCACTACTACCGCTTGCACCAAAATTGTAAGGTAAATAATGGAATGTATTATTTTTAGATTTTATTGGTAGAGAATAATCTTTATCGGATTTGAAAGTTTCATATTCAGGAACCCACTTTTCCATTCCTTGACTTATCATTGTTTCCTTCATTACCTGATAAGCCTTTTCAACTTCTGCCCAGTCAAATTCTATATCTGCATTTGTTTTATCTAACTCAAGAATTTTGTTTGTGTCAGCTTCGTTTGGATAGAGTTTAGGATTTTTCTCTACATCGGTCAAGCGTTCTGCAATCAATAATTCCGCTTGTTTTGGAATTACTTCTGTGTCTGTTTGTAATTCTCTTTTGATACTAAACGCAACACGAATTTTTGATTGTATATAATGCAAATCAAACAACTCATTAAAAAATCGGTTTCCGTCTTTTTCAAAAGAAACGGTTTCAAAAATTTCGTTTAGTTCTGCATCGTATTGATGCAATTGTGTTTCTGAAATCAACCCAAAACTTTGACGGCTTATTTCAAAAAGCCATTGGTTGTAATTTGCAAATGCAATTCCTGTTTCGTTAATGATGTCAATAGTTCCAGTATCAATGTTTGATATTTCGCTGGTGCTGATTAAGGCAGAAGCCTTGTAATCTTCCATCTTTTTAATGATGGCTTTTAACTTGGCTTTTGTGTTTGCTGTTTCTTCTTCATCAATACTTTGATAGGTAACTTTCATTTGATAAAATTCCACTTTCGGCAATTGCAAATATTCCATACGGCTGTGGCGTTCCACCATTTCGGCTTTCCCTATTCGTTTGGTGCTGTTCAGTTCGTCAATGCTGCTGTTCTGTTCTTGCTTTAACTGTTTGTTCAGTGTATCGGCATTGTCTTTATTCAACCAAATTAAAGCGGTTTCATCTTTCCCTTTATCCACTTGGCGTAAACATCTGCAAGATGTTTGTAGCACCATATTTTGTGGGCTGTCGCCTTTTTGCGAAAGAATTACGCCTGTTAAACTTGGACAGTCCCAACCTTCTTTGCCTACTTGAACTAAAAGAATGTAACGCTTTTTTGAAATTGACAAATCCAAGGAACGGAACTCTAATTCATTCTCTTTTGGCAAAGTGTATTTTTTATTTCCTCCGTGAAATTTTAATATCTCGGCAGGATTGATTTTCAATTCGCTTGTCAGAAACGGATAAACTTCTTCTTCTAAAACCTCAATGTTACTGCAATAGATTGCTATTTTAGCAATAGCACCATTTTCATAAACAGTTTTCTTGTATAGTGTATCAAAGTCCTCAATTCCTTTTTTAATTATTTGAAAACGGTCAAGGTTTTGTCCGATTTTTACTGTTGGTGTTTTCAGGAATTTTTTAATTGCTGTTACCAACGGATAATAATAAACCGTGTTGGTTATTTGCGAAAATTTAAAAGCGTAATCACCTGCTTTAATGGTTTCAGCACCTTGCAAATAGGGCGTTCCTGAAAAACCTAAAACGGTTGTAATGTTCCCTTTGCTGTGCCAATAATTTACGGCTTGCCGTAATTTAATATCATCGGTTGCAGCGTGGTGTACTTCATCTATCAGGATTGTCAAGTTCGGAATTTGCCCGAACAATCTTTTTAAATCGTTGCTTGTGTCTTTTTCTTCTTCTTCCAGTTCCAATTCTGTTTGAGCATTGAATTTGAAACTTTCTAAAATCACTTTCTCCGCATTTACTACAAACACTTGTCCGAATGGATTAGGCAAACAGGCGTTTACTTTTTGTGCATTTGGATTTCTTGCCTTGTTACTTTTCTTCGCTGATTTCTGCTCGTCCAAAACATCAAACTTCAATAGTTTTTTCAGTTTGCTTGCTGATGGTTCGGGCAATACCCAAGAAGGGTCGTAATTTTCAATTGTCTTTAAACTTGGAACGATAGAAGATTTTAAACCCGAAGGAATAAGCACTAAAAAATTATGTGCAAATGCTTTGTTCTCTGGTTCGTTGTCGGCAAAATACAAGTCCAAATAAATGAAAGCCGCCATCAAAAAAGTTTTACCTGCACCCATTGGCAAACTCATTAAATAGTCGGCATAACTTACATTGTAGAAAATGCTTTTTATAATAGTGTCGTAATCTAATTCAGTTGGTTTGTCAACGATTAGTTTTTCCAATTCAGGAAGTAAAGAACCGTTACCGTTTTTTGTTCTTGCAAAGTCATACAGTGCAAAAGCATCTTTATTGGCGGTTAAAAAATCTCTTGCCTTTTGATTAATATTCAGTTTTGATAAGTCTGTGCCGTTGGTAAAAAAGCCTTCTGAAAATAATTGCCAAAGTGGTTTATTCTGTCCTTGTATTTTTAGAAACAAGTAAGTTTCAATCGCTTCAATTTGCGTATCACGCAACTGTCCTTTGTCACGGATATACTTTATCAAATCACTAATGGTGCAGTCGTCAGACTGCAACCATTTGTTTTTCTTTTCTTGGATGATATAATGAAGCATTACTTTTTCTTTATTTGTTTAGTTACTGATTTTAACGCTTCATCTGCCATTGGTTCGCCTTGAACCATATTATACAATTGGTCGGCAAGCCAAAGGGTTTGCAATTCTTCTACATCAGCTTTGAGTATTTGGGCTAATAATGGGATTTGCTCTTTCTTTAATTGCCTGTCGCCTCGTTCTACTTTGCTAATAATAGAAGTGTCCACATCCAACTGGGAAGCAAGCTGCCGCAGCAACAAATTTTGCTTCGTTCTTAGTTCTCTAATTCGTTCACCAAACTGTGTTGCCATTATAATAATATTGTCTTGACAAATATTGGCAAATATAAGAAAACAAAAGCAAAGACTTACTAAAAAAAGTAGTACGTCAAAAAGATTTGAGAAAGTGGGGAAATGAGGATTTGAGGAATGGCGGATTACACTCCAATAATTAGTGTGTTACTCCTTTCTTTGCTATTATGACTTTGCAAAGTTTATTAAGGGTTGAATGTCCCCTGCGTCTGCTGCCCTAATTGCATTGAGGTAAGTAGTGCGTTGGTCGCCCTGCTGCACTAAATTAGCTGCACCCCAACTGTAATGCAATTGCTTGTATATTTTCTCAATCACAATATCTGCTATTAGGCGGCTATGCCTGCCATTACCATTGGGAAAACAGTGTATGCTTACCAAACGGTGCTTAAAACGAATGGTACATTCGTCTGGGCTATAAGTATTGTTGGCATACCAGAATTTTACATCATCCAGTAATGTTCTTAGTTCTGTTGGTATCTGCCATTTGTCCACGCCAATGTTCTTATTGGTTTTGCGAAATTCTCCTGCCCATGCCCACACATTGCCATACATGCGTTTATGCAATGCTTTTAAAAATTCTTCGGTAAATACTGCATCGGGTTTAAAAGAACGGCTAAGGGACCACAAAACTGCCTGTTCAATATTCTGTTGCTCAAACTCGTCTAATTCGCCACGGGTGGCAATGGTTTCAATTAGCAACCCTTCTTTCTCGTCTTCGTCCAGTGGTGTTTGCCCATCTATATAATCTAAATCTAATCCCATAAAGTTTTAGGCATTTCTGTTTTTATAATAGTGGTTCTTTCCTGTATTGCTTTTTCAATTCGTTGTTTGGTGTTCTCCTGGTCTTCCAGTTTCATGGTATTGTTTGTTCGCATTACTATTTGTGTAGCCAGTTCTTTAGCCTTGCGTTCAATCAATAATTCTAAAGAACCATCATTTGGAACAAAGCCATAAACCAATTGCATATCCAATGCCCTTGCTGCCTCTCGTAGTGCTTTTATGGTAATAGATCCGTCTTTTTCCCTGCGTTCAATATCCTGCACACTTTGTTTGGTAATAGAAAGGCGGTTGCCTAATTGTAACATACTCATGCCAATGGCATTGCGTATGGCTTTTATCCATCCTGTAGGAGGTGGAGCTACCTTTTGCAAACTGGCGTAAGCCAGCATTTTGGTGTTCAACTGCTGTATCTGTAATGACTTTTTGCCCATGATAGTAAAGTTATGCTTTGACTAAACAAAGGCAAATGTACGGATATAATATGACAAACAAAAGAAAAATGTAAGCCTTTAGACTGACTTACCAACAATAGAGGTAAGGGGATAGTTTGACTATTGTATTAGAACAAATGGGGAAATGAGGATTTGAGGAAAGGCGGATTTCAATTCATTTTGCTCCAATTCCGCAAAACCTCATATCCTTAAATCCTCAAATAGGAACTATTGAGGATTTTTGGCGTTGGGGTTGGTGTACTGGTCGTGACCATCGTACTGGATAATATCAGCATCTTTAAACTCCTTGATGTAGCGTTGTGCTGACTTGTCGGTAATGCCCAAACTTAGGGCTGTGGCTACATAGGTTTGGCGGTTGAAATGGTAAGGCAGGTTTTCTAAAAACTGCTCTTTCTTGTGCTTGGGTTTTGGCTTGTAGGTTTCCTGGGCTATTTGAGAATATACATAACTGCTATGCTTTACCAGAATGGTAATCATATCCAACGTGTTTTGAAAGTCGGTATCGTTGCAATAAATGGTCTGTTCTATGTTTCCATCTTCCATAATTCGGAGTGCTGAAAAAATCATCATTATACGGAAGGCAATTAAGCCCAAACGCCTTACTGAACTTATAATCTCCTCTTCTTGGATATTGACATACAGGGTTTGCATTTTCTCAAAGAATTGATTGAACTGCAATTGCTGTGATGGGGTCAAAGAAAAGTGTAAATCGGGGTTGGCTTGTAAAGTTTGGTACAAACTGTAAAACTCGTTGCCCAGCCTTTCAAAATGCACATCTAAACCGTTCTCGGTTTTAGAGGCAAACACATCTTTCCAAATCAATTTCATATTCATTACATAGAACATAAAACGGCTGAACAAACCATTTTCAGCATTTGGAATGAGGGTTGTAATTTGCTTGGGAGTACCTGAAAGTAAAGCTGATAAACAAGGTCTGTCAATTTCAACATATTCCTTGTCTGTTCTGCGATAATATGAGATAGGTTCGTGTTGAAAAGCATTGCGAAAACCATCGCTAAAGTCTCCATAATCGCTTTTAAATGCTTTGGCAAGGGTATCACCCTCTGTTTCAAAAATAAGCCCTCTTTTATCGCTATCGCCCAATATTTCTAAAAAGCCTGTTGCACTGTTATTGGCAGGAATGAACAACATTTTTTGAGGTGGTTTCTGTGGTTTTTCGGTGTTGGCATCTTTACCCTTGTTTGCGTTGTACTCTTGCATATCCACCTCAAACTGTTGCTTCATTATCTTGGCTTGGTTTCTTAATGCTAAGTGTATGGGTTCAACCAATTTTCGGCAATGAATTAAAATGCCTTTCCCTGCTGATGCTTTGGCAGAAATGAAAATGAACAGATTTGTATTTACTGGATTGTCGCCATACTTACCAATGAGTTTAGGAAATGCCACACTTAAAGTAACCAATGAACCTAACAATAAAATATCCCTTTCTTCTTTGGTGGTAGCTACACCTGTAATGTGTTTTAAAAACTCTGGTATTGTGTCAAACACAGCATCGGGCAAAGTAGGCATTTGTTCTTCGGGCTGTGTTTCCTCTTGATCCGTTGCCTTTTGCTTTGGTTCAAACTTCTTGTGTTCTTGGGTGTGGTGTGAATAGGCACTATTTACGGCAGTCTTAATTTCTCTTTCAGATAAATCAAAATGCTGTGTACATAGTATTTCAGTATCGGATTGCGATAAACCAACTCTGTTGCAATTAGAAGCAAGCAGATAAATAAAATTATTTCTGTTTCCATCGGTGTATGATGCTTTTTGGTTTGTGAATTGAATTTGTTGATTGAATAAAAATGTAATGTTGAGGTCTTCGGGTTCTGCCTGAACTATTGGAACAACTGGAGCAATAGCCGAAGGCGTTTGCGATTGTTGTTCTTGAATGAATTGGGGCAAAGCCACAATGAATTTCTCGTTTTGGATGGTTCGGTATGCGTTGGGGTCGTGGCTCATAAAACAAAGCCTTGTAACATCTTTGCAGCTTGGGTCTGCCTTTAGTCCTGTGGCATCTTCATAATACTTCTGCACTTGCAAATAAGCAATGTCGTGGTGTTCCAGTTCGGTGCTTACCTCAACAAATACTTTTAAGCCGTTGCCACTTGGACTGATGAAGCAAAGTGATGTGTAGGAGATTTTACTAATGATTGCAAACGCAGTTTGCAACTGTTCCTGTGTGAGTTTGTCAAAATCTAAATGCACAAAGCCACTGTACATTTCAAGAAAAGGCAATTGCCTTTTTTCGCTGAATACAGCCGAAGGCGTAAAAGCTAATAAAGTTTTCTTTTTTTCATTAGCTGCCTCCTTATTGCCCTGTGCAATAAGATTGCGGATTTCTTCTACTTCCGTTTTGTACTTGTCGGAAATAATGTCTTTACCTATCAGCAGTAGAGATTTTTTTTCTACCGGGATAGTAAAGTTTTTAAATATGGTACTTGATGCCATTTCTTTTCTTTCTTATCGGTTAAAAAATTCTATTTGCGTTTGTTCTTGAGTATGTACTCGGTAGCCATAGCATCAATTTCATCGGTTGATGATTGACGGTTACGCTGCAACCAGTCGTCTAACTCGGAACGCTTGAAATAGAGTTTCTTTCCCTGGGGACAGAAATGGGGAATACTCTTTGTACTTGTAAGTTTGTACAAATGTGAGGGGCTTACATCAAGGAATGTGCAAGCCTCGTTGAAGTTTAATACTGTTTTTTGCAGTAAGTTTTGCTCATCTAATTTGTTTGCAATTTCTGTGAGCTTGTCGAGAATTAAATTTTCTGTTGCCATCTTTTTATTTTTTAAAATTTGATGGAACAAAACTCTACAATGCAGCAGGGGCAAAGGTTAAGGGGTTATTCCCTTAATCACTATTCATAATAATCTTAATGTTTTTTATTGCATTTGTTTGAAGATTTTATCAATAGTTGCTTTTTCTTTCGGCTCAACTGCGTTCTTATTATTACTTGCTGAAAGATTATTGGCTGTAATTAGATTGTCGCTTTTAGAATAGAACAATTGCGATTTTTCAATATTGGCTAAAGTGAGATTATGAAAGTAAGGTTTGAATTTATTGACGATGTATCTAAAGTTCTTGGTTTCGCAATTGATTTGGATTTTCACAGAATTTGGAAATATGCTTTTTGAGATTAATACTTTCAATAATTCATCTGCACTGGTAACATCTTCATTCAAAAATTCTACTTGGTGGCACAATTGATTTACAACTGATTTCAACTTTTCAAAATCATCTTTAAAGCCAAAGTTTAATACCTCTTGACCTTTGAAATCAATATCCGCAGGGGTTAATGGTTTCAACTCTTGTATTAATGCCTTTGGTAAATTCAAATCCAACAAATAAAAATCTTCAATACTGGTGGGGCTGTCAATACTGGCTTTGCTCACCTCCTGAATATCAAAAAATAAAATAGTAAGGTGTTGCCTTAATAACTGCAATACAAAATGAGGTAACGAGCTTTGCTCGGTAGCTGCTTCCTCAAATCCTCTTTCCTTAATCTCCTTAAATGTATTTACTGTAAGTGCTTTGATGTTCTTTAATGCAATGGTGGTGTGATAGACTATATCAACCTTTTTGCTGTACTTCTGCATCTTGGTATTAAAAGCATTGTAAACACGAAGTGTTTCAAGGCTGATAACGGCATTATAAAACTTGCTTACTGCATCGCTGTAAGCTGGAAAATCTATTGCGTAGCAATGGTTTTTCAAAGTGCTTGTACCCTTTGTATTTTGCTTTGTAAGCCATTTGGAGAGGTCGGAATAATCAGCCAACAATATTTGAAGCTGTTGCACCAACTCGGCTTCTGTGGTGGGTTCTTTGCTGCCTACCTTTTTTATTTTCTCGTTGATGGCTTTTGTGCCTTTGGCATCAAAAGTCCAGGGCATAAGTTCTTTGAACAAAATGCTATTCAATATTTTTATTTCCATTATAAGCCAATATTTATTTTGTTAGCTGCTACTGTTTTCTTTTCATCAATTACATTAGCATAAATCTGTGTTGTTTTTAAATGCCTGTGTCCAAGCAATTTTGATACTGTGAAAATATCAGTACCTAAAGTAAGCTGCAACGTGGCGTAGGTGTGCCTTGCACAGTGGAATGTGATGTGCTTTTCAATTCCTGCTTTTATCATCCATCTGTATAAATCAGCATTGCGACTATCGGAGTAAATCAAATCGGGAAATACCGGGTCGGCTGGCTTTCCTTTTTCTCCTAATAAATTATAGGCTTCATCAGATATGGGCAATGTTTCAGATCCTTTTGTTTTTTGCTGTACGAAACGGATGTAATGCCCTAACTCTGTTGATTGTTGCATTTCACTCCATTTCAATTTCTGAATATCGCTGAAACGTAAACCTGTAAGACAAGCAAAAATAAAAGCCTTTTTCATCAACTCGTTTTTACATTCGGTTTTGGCTAAGGTCTTTAATTCATCGAGGGTTAAAAACTCTCTTACTGGTTCGCCTTGTGGCAAGCCTTCTACCATTTCGGCAGGGTTGGTTTTTAGTATGCCATCCCTCACAGCTTGTTTGAGTGCTGCTCTGAACTTATTAAAATAGCTGTATTTGGTATTGGTTGAAATTGCCTTTTTGGTTTTGGTACTGGCTTCTTTCAACAGGTAATCCCTGAAGCCATCAACAAAGGCTTTATTGATTTGGTTAAATTGTATATCTCTTGGGCAATACTTTTTCAAGTGCTTTATGGTACTATCCCAATTGCCATAATTCCCTTTGCTGTCTTTTCTCTTTTCAGCCAATGCCTCCATATACATAATGAAGTACGTTTTTAGCTTCTCCTTATCGTGGAAATCATAAGTGCTGTTTTGTATTTCCAAATGCCTTTTACTGCGAATGGTTTCAGCCAATGCCTGTATCTTTTTATTTTCTTCTTTTACTGCATTGGTGAGCTTCCCTTTTTCGGGGTCGGGTGTTAGATACAAATTCAAATACTCATACTGGCGTTTGCCGTTGGAGTAGTACTCTAAATAAAGGCTTATTTTATCGCCTTTGAGCCGTTGTCTTAATGTTACTTTCATTTTCTTATCAGTTAAATAAATTATCAATTGAAGCCCTTTTGATGATGGTACGACTGCCCAGCTTTGCCACCGGCAAACGATTACTTTTTATCATCCGCTGAATGGTCCATCTGCTTGCACCCAAAAGGGTAGCCACTTCCAGTATGCTTAAAAATTCTTTGTCTCTTAAATTAGTGTGATTACCTGCTATCGGATTGGATAGGGTTTCAGTAGCAACTACTGGAGAAGGGGAAACAATTTTGCTTTGTTGGTTCTTAAATTCTGCGTTTACTTTTTCTTCTCGTTTGGTTTTCTTGTAGGCTGCACTGTTGCATTTATGGCCACAATACTTCGTTGTGGTCTTTTGGGCTATGAAAGCCTTACCACAATGATTACAGAATTTGGGAAGTTTAATTGTACTACTCATTTGTTGCTATTTGTTGCAGTATGTTGCTGGGTGGTGCTACTTGGTGCATTATTTCGCCTGACTTCCATCAAACTGATATGTGGGCAACAAAATAGCCAATTGGGCAACAACTGGGCAACAAATATAAGTAAAAAAGAAGAGTTGGGCAACAAAAAAGAGAAAGAAAAGTGTACTGAAACTCAACAAAAACAGGCACTTAACAAACAAAAGAAAGTAAATTACTTTCCGATACAAAACTTACTAAAAATATTACCCAATAAATCTTCTGTCGTGATTTCTCCTGTGATTTCTCCTAAATGAAAAATGGCTTTGCGAATGTCCAGTGATAACAACTCTCCACTCATTTGCAAATTAATGGCTTGCAACACTTGCTCCAACGCATTAGAAGCTTGTTGCAGTGCCTCGAAATGACGCAAGTTGCTTACCACAATATCGTTTCCATTTTTGTTTGTTTGGATGAAGTTTTGGAGTCGTTCTATCAATTGATCAATACCATGTTTGTTGAGTGAAGATATATATGTAATTTCAGAGTCGTTGATAGGTTGATAGGTTGATAGGTTGTTGGGTGTTGCAAGAAGATCTATTTTATTTCCTATAGGAATGATAAGGTGGTTGCCATTTGGAATTTGTGAGAGCTCTACTTGTAATTCCTCAGGAGTTGTTTGGCTGGCATCAAAAATATACAAGATGAGTGTGGCTTTTTGCATGGCCTCGAAAGTTCGTTCAATTCCAATACTTTCAATGGTATCATTGGAGTGGCGAATACCTGCTGTATCAATCAATCGAAAGGATACGCCATCTACCACAAACGATTCTTCTATGGTATCGCGTGTGGTTCCGGCAATATTGCTTACAATGGCTCTTTCTTCTTTTAATAGAGCGTTAAGCAATGTCGACTTTCCTGCGTTGGGTCTTCCGGCAATCACTGTTGGTACACCATTTTTTAATACATTTCCATATTGAAAGGATTGCAATAATGATTGCAATAAAGAGTGTATGTTTTGCACAAGTTGAAAGAGTTCGCTTTTGCTTGCAAATTCTACATCTTCCTCTGCAAAATCTAGTTCCAACTCAATAAGGGAGGCAAAGTTGATAAGCTTTTCGCGAAGGTTTTGTATTTGTTGTGAGTACCCGCCACGCATCTGTTGCATAGCGGTTTGATGAGATGCGGCACTATCTGCGGCAATTAAATCAGCAACAGCTTCGGCTTGCGAAAGGTCTAACTTTTTATTGAGAAAGGCACGCAAGGTAAATTCCCCTGGTTTGGCTAAACGAGCACCTTTTTGTACTAACAACTCCAGTATTTTTTGAAGAATATATGGAGAACCATGACAGCTTAACTCAATAGTATCTTCTCCGGTATAGGATTTTGGATTTTTAAAAACCGAAGCTAACACCTCGTCAAGAACAATATCATCTTGTATTATTTTCCCAAAATGCAACGTGTGTGAATCAGCTTGTTCAAGGTTTTTTCCTTTAAAAATGCTGTTTACAAGCGGAAGTGTATTGCTCCCACTAATACGTATAACACCTATAGCACCTATACCTCCTGCAGTTGCAAGGGCACAAATGGTATCATCCAAATCGGTTTTGAGGTAATGGTTCATTGGTGGCAAAAGTAATGAACCAAAATGATATGGACGATTCTATTTATTGTTTACAACAGAAGGTTGCAATTTGATTATGCCAATTTTGTGGAACAAGCGCATTATCGGATAAACCGGATCAAACTCCCACCATTTAGCGGCAAAGTTTGGTTTGGAACCTGCATGATGATGATTGTTTTGGAACAATTCGCCCAACATCAAAAAGTCGAATACCAATGTATTTTTGGAATGATCACCTTCGTTGTAGTTGGTGTACCCATATTTATGTCCTGCCCAATTCACAATTGCTCCATGCACAGGTCCCATTAAAAAATGTACAGGCAGCAATAAGTACATCCACCAATGGGTAGCAAAAACAATATAAAAGGCAACATAACCTAGGCCAAATGCAATACGCGTATACCAGGCATCGGCAATGCGGTCAATTTTGGGATATACCGGAAAGTTGCGGTCAAATTTTTCTTCTACCTCCATTGTTCCATGTAACACACCATTGTATACTTTGCGGGTATACATCATCATGGTAAATACTTCTTTAAAAAATACTGGTGAATGCGGATCTTTTTCAGTATCGCTGTATGCATGGTGCATACGGTGTAAAATTGCATAAGCCCTTGCATTCAAGTATGATGAACCTTGTGTAACCCATGAAAAAATATACCAAAACTTTTCCCAACCTTTGGTTAAAGTAAACATTTTATGAGCTGAATAGCGGTGAAGGAAAAACGTTTGTCCGAAAAGAGATAAATACCAATGAAGAACAAAAAATATAAAAATAGCCATGTGTTGAAATTGCAGAATTTAGATTGCAAAGGTAGGTTATTGCAACGCAGCAGGAAACTGATCTCTGTCAATTTTTATTGGCATTACATGGCTTCGCTGTCAATGAGTTGGTTAAAATCCACAAGTGCGTAAAAGTTTACTTATTTATATTTC
>JBBAKM010000029.1:0-34237 GCA_040403495.1 Bacteroidia bacterium | reverse complement strand
ATTGTGTTTGCTCAACTTTTTTTAATTCTAAAATTTATTTAGGACAGTATTGAAAAGAAATATTTTCAAATAACTTCGCAAAATAAATATACATTAAATTTATGACAGTAAAAGATCCAAATTTTGGTTCACTCCACGAATTCTTTCTAAACTCTGCAAATAACATCCACAAGCCTGACCATGTTTTCCTTATGGAAAAAAACGGTAAAGAATATGAGTCAATCACTTACCAAACCGCCCTCGAAAATATCGAACTTTGGGCCAGTTATCTTTATCACATTGGCATTCGCAAAAACGACAAAGTTGCTATTTGTTTAGACAATTGTCCTGAATTTATATACCTTGACCAAGCTTTACAAAAAATAGGGGCTGTCAATGTTTCTATTTACCCCACTTTAACGCCAGAAGAAACTGCATTTATCCTTAATGATAGCAACAGTAAAGCGGTATTGTTAGGCAATCCATTTTTATTCAAAAAATTCTTAAAAGTTGAACAAAAATGTCCTGACATTCAGCATGTGTTTTTGGCTTATGACGATAAATCTGCCAATCAAGAAAAATACATAACCGTTCAACATCTTAAAGAAGAGGCCAAAAAATTAGTCTCTACTTATAAAACTGAAATTGAGGCCATTTTACCAACCATTCAACACAATGATTTGGCGGCATTGATATATACTAGCGGAACTACAGGCGTTCCCAAAGGGACCATGTTGAGTCATTACAACTTTATGAGCAACTGTTATGACGCTTATGAATTGTGCCCAAGTATCAACAGTAGCGACCGTTTTCTATCCTTTTTACCATTAAGTCACGTTTATGAAAGAATGGCCGGATACTACTTACCAACTTACATTGGTGCTCAAATAGCTTTTGCTGAAAGCATAGAAAAAGTTGCTCAAAACTTTATGGAAGCCCAACCTTCTATTATGACTTGTGTTCCTCGTTTGTTGGAACGATTAGAGGGCAGAATCAGAGGAAATGCAGAAGCAAAAGGTGGACTTACACTGAAAATATTTAATTGGTGTTTGTCTGTAGGAGAACAAGTTCGTTTAAATACCGAGAATAAGAAATCCATTGGACCATTATTAAAACTAAAACACAGTATTGCTGAGAAATTAGTATTCAGTAAGATAAAAGCAAAGTTAGGTGGCAGATTGAAATTATTGGTTTCGGGTGGTGGTGCTTTACCACAACATATTGGTGAATTTTTTGGTAATGTGGGCATCCGTTGCCAACAAGGTTATGGACTTACAGAAACCTCTCCATTTGTTACAGTAAACGAATTTCACAGACAAATTCACGGCACAAGCGGAAGAGTAGCACCAAGACAACAAGTGGCTATCCAAAATATAGAAACCAAAGAAATGATTACTATCCAAACTTATGATAGTTTCAAAGAAGATTTTGAATGTGAAGAGGGTGAAATATTGTGCAAAGGTCCAAATATTATGTTAGGATACTACAACAATCCTAAAGAAACAGCATTAGTTATGGACGAAGAAGGTTGGTTTCATACAGGCGATATTGGTAAGTTTCATAAAGGTTATATTAAAATTACAGACCGATATAAAAACATGCTTAAAACCAGTTTGGGTAAAAATATTTATCCTACACCTATCGAAAACACTTATTTACAGAGTGATAAAATAGAGCAAATCTTTATTATAGGTGACCAAAGAGAATACGTAACAGCCATTATTATTCCTAAAGAAGAAAAATTAAAAGATTTCGTTGGTTTAAATAACCTAAACTTCAATGGTGATGCGGATATCATAGAGGACGAACAATTAAAAAAATGGATTGAAGAGGACATAAAAAAGCTATCTTTGCACCTTTCAAATTACGCCCGAATTCGAAGCTTTATTATTAAAAGAAATCCTTTCAGTATAGAAAGCGGAGAACTAACCGTAACACTCAAACAAAAAAGAAAAGTTATAGAAGAAAGATACAGTCAATGGATAGAAAAAATGTATCAATCGTAATCCGTAACTCTCAATCAATTATATGTTAAAACTATACTATTTTTTAATAGCCCCACTTGGAATGTTAATAATGGCTTTTGCTTATTTAAAAGTAGCTGCCAAACTTAATCTGTACGACCATCCAGTTGGCAGAAGTTCGCACAACAACAGAACCATTACGGGCTATGGTATTTTTGTTTTATTGAGCTTGTTTTTATACAGTATCGTTTACCCTTACACCTTAAGTTCTTACTTTATCATAGGCTTAATTATGATGTCTTTAATAAGCTTTATAGATGACATCGTTTTTGTAAAACATTTCATAAGACTTATCTTTCAACTTTTTGCACTCATTTTATTAGCCATTGACCTTCCTTTTGAATACATTACAACCGATAAACTGCCTTTGATTATTGCCTCTGTTATTTTTGGTATAGGCGTATTAAATGCTTTTAACTTTATGGATGGCATTAATGGTATGCTAGGTTTAAATTCTTTGGTTATTTTGGTTAGTTTTTGGTGGTTGAACAATCACACTTATGATGCTACAGGGCATGAAATTACCTTTATTACCAACGAATTTATATACACATTAATCATTGGCGTTTCTATCTTTTTGTTTTTCAATTTAAGGAACAAAGCCGTTGCATTTGCTGGCGATGTAGGCAGTATTTCTATTGCGTTTGTTATTTTTTACCTGATGGTCAATTTAATATTTGCGACAGGTAATTATGCCTACCTTCTATTGTTTGTTGTTATAGGAATAGATGCGGCGCTTACTGTTATTTTCAAACTCCTTTTAAGAGAAAATATTTTTGTACCTCACAGAGATTTCTTATTCAAAAAACTAGTCCATGTAGGCAAATACAAGCATGTTAATATTTCTATTATTTATGCTATGGTTCAAGCATTTATCTCGATTATTGTTATTTCGTTACCCCTTCAAAACAAACTTTCTGCCCAACTGAGCATCTTGTTTATAGTGGTAGTAGGCTTGTGTAGCACTTACATCATCATCAGAAATAAATACACCAAAAAAAGAGTGATTAAATCTTTACAAAAAGACGCTAATATTGTAGAAGAGGATTAAGCAATTTCAGAGCTTGGCGCTATTTTCTTAACCAAGCCTTGTAACACTTTTCCAGGACCACATTCTTCAAAACGCACTGCCCCATCTGTTACCATAGCTTGAACACATTGCGTCCATTTTACGGGAGCAGTCAGTTGTTTTAATAAGTTCGCTTTTATTTGTTCTGGATCTACTTCAGCTTGAGCTGTCACATTTTGATAAATAGGACAAGAACCTTGACTGAATTTTGTATTTTGTATGGCAATAGCTAATTTTTCTTCAGCAGGTTTCATTAATGGCGAATGAAAAGCGCCTCCAACTTGTAACACTAAAGCACGTTTTGCTCCAGCTGCCTTAAGTTTTTCGCAAGCTTCATTTACTGCTTCAATTTCCCCTGAAATAACCAATTGTCCTGGACAGTTATAATTAGCAGGCACTACAATACCGCTTGTTATAGAAGCACAAATTTCTTCAACTTTACTGTCCTCTAATCCCAACACAGCCGCCATTGTGCTAGGTTTCAATTGACAAGCCTCTTGCATAGCCATGGCGCGTTGATATACTAATTTTAAACCATCCTCAAAAGTGAGGGTTCCATTGGCAACCAAAGCCGAAAATTCACCTAAACTGTGACCTGCCACCATGTCGGGAGCAAAATTATTTCCCAAACATTTGGCTGCGATAACTGAATGTAAAAAAATGGCAGGTTGAGTGATATTGGTTTGTTTTAAACCCTCATCTGTTCCGTTAAACATTTCATCTGTAATACGGAAACCTAATATCTCGTTTGCTTTTTCAAACAAAGCTTTAGCTTCTGGATAGTGATCGTATAAATCTTTTCCCATCCCTACAAATTGTGCTCCTTGACCCGGAAATAAAAATGCTTTTTTCATGTTTCAATTTTAATACTTATTTTGATTTTTTTATAGGATTTTATTTGTCGGAATTTGTTTGTGCCGTTGTTGGCCATGGTTAATGTTAAAAATTCTTATTCCGAGAATTCGGAACTAAAATCAAAAGTCAAAAATCACTAAATCAAAAATATTTATGCCATTGATGGTCATGATGATGCCTTTTAAGATATTTCACATTGCGAATGGTTAAATGTTGTGCCGTTGTTGGTCTCGGCTTAGCCGAGACCAACAACGGCTTCAAAAAATCAAAAGTCAAAAATCACTAAATTAAAAATATTTGTGCCGTTGTTGGTCATGATGATGCATTTTAAAGATATTTCACATTGTGAATGGTTAAATGTTAAAAATCATTTTGGTGGTTTGGGGGGAAAGGGGTTAATTTGTAAAACAAAACTGAAAAAAACGGGAATATCTAAAACACTAAAAAAGTTCCTCCTATATTACGAAAACGTATGTTTTTGGGAACATTTTGAAGAAAAAAGATTTCATATAAGTAAGTTAGCGGTCAGCTTAAAGACCAACAGTAAAACAGTTAAAACATGGGATTTAATATTGGAGTTCATTCAAACCAAACCAAAGACAATTTTGATTGCTATAATTTTATTGACAGAGTATTTTACAACTTTGTAAATAGCGGAGAAATGTATGGCGAAGACAGTATCCTTTTCAAAAGTGGCAACTATTATGGGCTGGACTTGACACCAATGACAAAGTTGGTTTACACATGGGATGAACCTTCAGAGGATTACATAAATGAAAATATTCAAAAAACAGACTTCCTATTGGACTTAGCTTTGTCGTTTAGAGACAAAATTCAGCGAGATAATTCTGTTTGTGATAAAATTACTTATATATGGTTTGACAAGCCATTTACTTTGACTAAGCAAGAAATTCAGAACATGAAAAAAGAATTCGGTGATAAGGCTACGGCTGAATTTCTTGAAACAATGAGAAGGCAACAAGACGAAATAGATGCAAACCCTAATCCTTGGAATTCGTATTTTAAAGAGGGACAAATTCTGACTGACTTGGATTGTTTGATAAAAAGGATTCAATGCTATAAAAGCAAAGGAGTACAAGAAATTTTCTTAACCGCAGGATAGAAAGCCGACCGCATAACAGCACCTTGCCAAAAGCGGGGCGACAGTGATAAAATGAACATTAGAACTTTAAAGAAACATTTGTACTTGGTTGATGGTTTGGTGATCCGAAATCCCCACCTTCGCAAATCTACAAAACGTTATAGGGCATTTTAAAAAGACGACACATTGAAAAACATTATCTTCATATTGACAATTACTCCAACTGTTCTATTCGGACAGACAACTACCTTTTCGGCTGACACAACTCGCTTCTTTGGTGAGACAAGAAAAGATATTTACGACAAAATTATGGAAGCAGAATGGAGAATTAATGGGCAGACACTTCATTACGGCTCAATGCCCATTACAATTAAGACAGACAATATTTTAGACACTATTTTATACAGGCAAAGAAACAATTCAAAAGTGGACACAATCGTATGTAACATCAACAAGGCAGGACATTTCAAGTTTTATTACAACGAGTGTTGTGGCGGATTTAACATCGCTGACGAGACAGGAAAATTTATTATCGGGTCAGTAATTTTCAGTATTAAAGAACAGGACAATAAAAAGACATATTTGGGGACACTTGGCGAAACTGGAATACTTGTTAACTCTACAACTAAAGACACTTTGAAAACAGGTTGTAGAAGTGCTATGTCACCGAATGTTTACCAACTTACTTTCAGTCAAATTGAAATATGCAAAGACACGATTAATTGTAAAGAAGGGACTTGTCTATTTGAAAAGGGTAAAGATGAATTGAACTATGAATTCGGCTATAAGACAATTTCAAGAAAGATTGACTGTTTATTTTTACCATTAAGTAATCAACCAATAAAAGTAACTTATGACCCACGGACAGACAGACTTTACCTTCAATTATGAACAGACAGAATCTAATAATATTAAGTTTTCTTATTCTCTGCTCGTGCAGACCCAACTCTCGAACTAAGAATGAAGAAATAGCGAGAGATAAGGATAAAAAAACTGAGTCAACAGAAAAGGTTATAGATAATGAATTCACTAAAATCGTGTTGTCCTTATGTGAGGAAGTTTACAAGAATAAATTCACGAATCAAAATACTGAATACTTTGACCTAAATATTCTTGAAGATAAAGAATGTTTTGTTTTTGCTTCTGAATTGGTCTGTGGTGGTCCTATGGGGTCTTGCGGACGAAATATTGAGATTTATAAGCGCATAGGAGAAAAATATGAAATAGTATTTAGGGCATGTGGATATAACATTGATAATTCCAAAGAATCAAGTTTCGGATACTTAACTTTTACTTATGACAGTAAGGATGGGATAAGGAGTAAAGTATACTTCAATGGGCAGAAGTTTATCGAAACTCCTATTTTAGTGAACAACTTAGATTTTAACCGATTAAAAGTAATTTCGAAATTGACCAACTATGATATAAGGAGTTTCGTTCCCGATGACTATAATTCAGAAGACAACGTTAATGGGAAAGTGAAAATTGAAAAAATAAAAATAGGAAAAACATCTAAAGCAGAGCTATACACAGTTTCAATTGCTCCACTGTGGTATTTTCTTTTCTATAGTGATAGTTTGATTTTTTCTACGAGTGATATACTTTCCTTCGAAACAATCATTGATGACTCAAAAGTTTTTTACGATATTAGAACTTACAGTTTAGAAAATTATGTAATGAGAAAGGACACTTCATATTTAGTACCGACAATTTATAAATATTCTAGAATTTCGAAAAAATATGAGAAAAACAGCAAGTAACAGCACCTGCAAGAAAATGGCAGTTTTGGGTTGATTTCCATTAATCTTTCATCCTTTCGGATCTATTTTTTAAAACAGCGCTTTACAATCCCTCCAATTCTTTTTTCTGTTGTTTGGTCAATCCGCTTTTAACCAATTCATAGCTGTGGTCTATTAGTTCTTTTAATAATGTGGATGATAAACCCTCGATGTAAACCGTATTCCAATGGGTTTTGTTCATGTGGTATCCTGGTTTTATTTGTGGAAATTCTTCTCTTAATTCAATGGCTTTTTCGGGATTGCATTTTAAATTGATGCTCTGAAAATCGTTTAAACTACACAATGCAAATACTTTGCCCATCACTTTGAACACCAATGTATCAGGCCCAAAAGGACATTCCTCTGTTACTCCAGGTTTGGAAAGGCAATAGTTTCTAAATTGCTCTATGTCCATTGTTGATTCTAAAAAGCTATGGCCTCTTCAACACGTTGAAGTATGGCATCTATTTGGGTGTGATTTTCCTTTAACAGTTGTTTGGCTTCTTCGGCAAATGCAGTAGCTTGTTGTTTGTTAGACAAACCCTTAGCATTAATCATAACATTAAAATAAGCCCCTCTTACTGCGGTTTTAATGCACAATAAGCCTACACCTGCGTCGGTTATACTGTTCTGATTGCCTTGTTCCACCATTTGACGAAGAATGTCAATACATTGAAAAGCTACTTTCATGGTTTTTAATGGCACTTCAGTTGCGTATACTGATGCATTTTCGATAGCTACTTTTCGACTGTTTTTTTCCTCTTCAGTTGATTTTGGCAATTGCATCGCAGACATTATTGCATTAAATGCCTGAGTATCTTCATCAATAAAAGACAACAATTGCTGTTTCAATGCTTGCGCTTTTTCTGCCCAAGCAGAGAATTCAGCGGTACGATGTTCCCAACCTCTTTTATCTGCACTTAAATTGGCTACCATAGCCCCTAAACTGATGCCTATCGTTCCGCACAATGCACTTACTGACCCACCACCCGGAGCAGGACTTTCGCTTGCCGTTTCGTTGGCAAATTGTTTGATTGTTAAATCGATAAGCGCAGTTTTATTTTGTTGTTGTAAAACGTATTCTATAATTCGTTCTTGCGGATTGAAAGGACTTAATTGGTTGAGGCCCAAAGATTCAACTGCTATATGAATCAATTCTTCTTCGCTTACCCCAACACTTCTGCCTTGTTTTTCTAAGTAATATTTACCAGCCTCTAACAGGGGTTGTAATGGAACTAATCCTACCAATTCACTCCCTGTAACTCTTACACCTCGCTCATTGGCTTTGGCGCAAACCTCATCAAAAGCTTTGTGGACCGATGTAATTTTGTAATTGGTTAAGTTCATGCTTATTTGCGCTAAACCATACTCTTCTATATACCAACCAATAGCTTTTACTGATTTTAATGTCCCCGGAATTCTTACATCTTCTCCATTTTCATCTTTCACTACTTTCCCTGAATAAGGATTTCCTTCTCTTTTCACCCTTCCTGCTTCTCTTACATCAAACGCAATTCTATTGGCAATACGGGTAGATTTGGTATTTAAATTCACATTGTAAGCTATCAAAAAATCACGAGCACCAATAACGGTTGCGCCATGTTTGGCAGGCAACTCACTAGGCCCAAAATCAGGTTTCCATTCAGGAAGTTTTATTTTTTCGGCAAATCCCTCGTATTCTCCTCCACGAATCACTGACAAGTTAGAACGGTTTTTATTCGGTTGAGCCTCTTCATATAAATAAACAGGTATTTTTAGTTCATTTCCTACTTTTTCGGCTAAAACAATGGCCCATTTGGCACACTCTTCCATGCTTATTCCCGAAACAGGCACAAATGGACAAACATCAGTTGCACCCATGCGAGGATGTTCACCTTTGTGTGTTCTCATGTCAATTAATTCGGCAGCTTTTTGAATACCAAGGAAAGCAGCTTCAACTACCTGTAGTGGAGAACCGGCAAAAGTAACAACTGTTCTGTTAGTCGCTTTACCCATATCAACGTGCAATAATTTTACACCTTCTACGCTCTCTATTACTTGGGTAATTTGATTGATTATTTCAGGATTTTGCCCTTCACTAAAGTTAGGCACAC
Source organism: Bacteroidia bacterium (assembly GCA_040403495.1). Taxonomy (GTDB): domain Bacteria; phylum Bacteroidota; class Bacteroidia; order NS11-12g; family UBA955; genus JABMMZ01. Next base: position 25,337 of record JBBAKM010000029.1, on the reverse strand, counting down.
ATTCTATGATTTGTTTCGACATGATGGCACAAAAATAATATCAAACTATTAAATAGAAGCGGCTTGCAAAAAAATAATAGCATTTCTTTTAAAGTTGATTATTAAGTTTTTATCGATTTTTTTCATCAATTTCAATATTTAAACCAAGGCTTTTGTATGTTTGTGTTATGAATCCACAAAAATTATGGCGTAAAAAAGACGATAAAGTTATTGCAGGAATATGCAGTGGCTTAGGTCAATATTTCTATTCAGACCCTATTTTATTTAGATTTGCATTCTTGGCATTACTCTTTGCTGGTGGAAGCAGTATTTTTATCTATATTATTTTGTGGATTGTACTTCCCTCTGAACCAATTGCAACAAAAAGCGAGACTATTTATACAGAAACAATCAATGCTTCAGATGCGGGAAACCAAATCAATGAAATACAATCTACAGATAGTACTAGCTTGGTATTTGGGTTATTATTAATTTCTGGCGGGGTATTATTGCTATTAAATAATTTAATTCCTTATTTAAAAATACAAAAGTTATGGCCCGTAATACTCATCATGATTGGTTTAGGATTGCTATTTAACAAAAAGAAAAATAAAAACAATTAATATGAAAAATCAGAATTTTACAGCGGGACTTTTATTATCGATATTGGGCGTGGTTTTATTACTTCGCAATTTCGATTTATTGAACATCAATTGGAATGTGGTTTTAAAGTTTTGGCCACTATTGCTTATTTATTTGGGATTAGCCACACTATACGGCAACAAAAAAACATGGGTTGTTCCCATTGCTATGTTATTTATAACTTTGGTTTCAATCGTATTGTATTGGTTATTTAAAGAATCGGCTGGATTGATAGTATAGTATATGAGGGAGTTATCTCCTTAAAAAAAAATCTTAATAGTTTATTTTATTAATTAAATTACCCTCTTTGTCATAAATTAAGCAATCCCCTTTTGGTATCATTTGAAAGTACTTTCTCCTATTTAAATAGTTTTCTTCTATTTCTTTGGTCGTAAAATTCATATCAATAAGCAGTTTACCATTTTTACCATATATTTTCCAATTTCCAATAGGGAAAGTTGTACTTTCCATGTCATCTAAATGATTTGAATAGATGGTATCTTGGATAAAATCACTTGGACTACAACACCAGTCTTCTTCACAATGCTCCAGATAATAAGAATCATAAGTATATTTACGATAATCAGTCTCCAATAAAACCATGCCCTTTTGGTGTAATACCCCATTTTCATAATAATTACGCATTTCTGCCATAGAATCATTGATGTATTTAACTTCACTTAGCTTCTTAAAATTTAAAAAGTAGGACTTAATTTTTTTGTTATTAGCAAAACTGTCCATTTGATTACAAACAAACTCACCTTTACTTTTATCTATTGTTGAAAATTTCCATATACTGTCCTTAATCAAAGTATCACTAACTTGGTAAAACAAATTCAGCTGATTGGTATTGTAATTATAAAGTTTACCATTTCTTCTCACATAACCTTGCACTAAATAATCGCAATTAAATTGCATATTATACTTTTCCGTTTCTTGGTAATTGAGCACTAATGGATTTAAAAGTTTGGTGTTGTTGTTTTTATTTGTAACATAAATGCCATCAAAAAGCAATATAATATTTGGCTGTAATTTAGATTTAATAATACTAAGTTGTTTGTTTGTCAAAGAATCCGAATTAGAGTTTAATTCAAACAGGCCATTATCTTTTGTTAACAGCAACAATCTAAACTTAAAGATTTTATAATTTTGCTGTTCATCCAAATAGTTATTTCCATAAGAACAAAACAACTTGATTTTATTCGGCAAAAAACTAATATTGATTTTGTCTCCATAAGTAAAAGGAATTTCAAGACTGTCTATAAATACCCTAGGTTTTTCCAGCTGTTTTACTTCAAAACTGACAGTATCAATCCAATCAATTCTATTCTTATTTTTAAGACCAATTACTATTGAGGTAGTTTTTGAAGTGTGATATTTTACATCAATATTGTATTCCCTGTCCTGAATATGTTTAATTATTACTCTTTCGGTATCTAATGATTTCAAAATGTATTGTTTATTGTCAAATACCTTAATAAAACATTGATTTTCTATGCCATTATACAAATGACTTTGATTAGGAATAATTAATTGAGGTTTTTGAGAAAAGGCACTTGTAACAAAAGTTAAGTTAACAAAAATTATCAACGTAAACAGAAGCACATTTTTATAGTTAAATTGTTGATTCATTTTGTTATTAAAATTTGAACGCAATTTATTAGTTTTTATTATTAACCCATCAATTTTAATGAGACGAAATTGAAAACTAAAGTCATAGTATGGAGCTGAAAAATAATTGATTGAATCTGCCACTTCGACTCCATAAAAAAAGCGACTTCCAAGAGAAAGTCGCTTTTTTTGTATCAAGTTTTCAAGTATCTATTAACTACAACCGCTCGTAGTTCCACAAGTTAAGCAAGTGTAACATGTGCCTGAGCGAACTGTAATATTACCACAGCTTTTGCATGCAGGTGCATCACCCATACTTGGTGGTAAATTAGCTTTAACCACTTGTTTTACTTCTTGTTTCACTTCTTTTTTTACTACTGAAGACAAGTTAGTTTCAGTAATTGAAGAAGTTGTAGTCATTTGAATTTCATTTTGCGCCAAGTTGTATGAAGCATCAATTGGACTGATTTCATCTACAATTTTTGGTTTAATATGCAATTGTTCTTGTCTGTTTAGGTATTCAAATCCTAATAATCTGAAGATAAAATCTACAACAGAAGTTGATGATTTGATGTTGTCATGACCTTCTACCATTCCGCTTGGTTCAAATCTGCTGAATGTAAATTTGTCATAATACTCTTCCAATGGAACGCCATATTGAAGACCAATAGAAACCGCGATAGCAAAACAGTTCATTAATGAACGGAAACTAGCGCCTTCTTTGTGCATATCTACAAATATTTCACCCAATGTTCCATCTTCGTATTCACCTGTTCTTACAAACACTGTATTACCATCAATTTTAGATTTTTGAGTAAAGCCTTTGCGTTTGTTTGGCAATACTTTACGAGTCGCAATATTTGATAATTGTTGTTTGAAAGATGGGTTATTGCTATTGTTGATAATCAATCGAGCTGCTTCTAACACTATTTCTGGTGTTAAGTCTTCAACTCTAGTTGTGGCATTGATACCAACTGCTTTTTCTACTACGTCTACTTGGTCGCTTACAGCATCTTCGGTTACATCTACTTTTTTGTCAGATTTGTTTGACAATGGTTGAGACAATTTACAACCATCTCTGTATAGTGCATTCGCTTTGATACCTAATTTCCAACTTAGTTCGTAGCATGATTTGATATCTTCTACTGAAGCTTCGTTTGGCAAGTTGATTGTTTTTGAAATAGCACCAGAAATGAATGGTTGTGCTGCTGCCATCATACGAATATGAGAATGTGCATGTAAGAAACGGGTTCCGTTTTTACCACATTTGTTTGCAGTATCAAACACAGGATAGTGTTCTTCTTTTAAGTAAGGAGCACCTTCTATAGACATTGTTCCAGTTACGAATTCATTCGCTTTTTCAATATCAGCATATTTAAAGCCTAAAGCGTGTAACAAATTAAAGTTAACGTCATTGTATTGTGCAGGCGTAAATCCTAATTTTTGCAACATTGTTTCACCTAAAGTAGCAATATTAAATACGAAGTCAATATCGAAAGCACGTTCCAATTGAGCTTCTACTACTTGAATATCTTCTGCAGAAAATCCTTTTGCCATCAATGTTTCATGATTGATAAATGGAGCACCTTTTAAAGTGGCGTGTCCTTTAGCAAAATTGATAATAGCATCAGACTCTTCTTGAGTGTAACCTAATGTTTTAAGGGCAGAAGGAACTGCTTGGTTGATGATTTTAAAATAACCACCACCACTTAATTTTTTAAATTTAACAAGTGCGAAATCAGGCTCGATACCAGTAGTATCACAATCCATCACTAATCCAATAGTTCCTGTAGGAGCTATTACTGTAGATTGGGCATTGCGGTAACCAAATTTTTCACCTAGCATTAAAGCTTTGTCCCATGCATTACAAGCTGATCTCAATAAATCTTCAGGGCAGTATTGAGGATCGATACCTACTGCAGGAATACTTAATCCTTCGTAAGCCAGTGGTGTATTGTATGCTGCATAGCGGTGGTTGCGGATAACGCGCAACATGTGTTTTTTGTTTTTCTCATACATTTTGAATGGTCCTTTTACAGCGGCCATTTCAGCACTTGTAGCGTATGATTGTCCTGTTAATATTGCAGTCAATGAACCACAGATAGCAGAAGCTTTTGGACTGTCGTAAGGAATACCAGATACCATTAATAAAGCACCTAAGTTAGCATATCCAAGACCTAAAGTACGGTATTCGTAACTCAATTGAGCTACTTCTTTACTTGGGAATTGAGCCATTAATACAGACACCTCCAAAACTACAGTCCACAAACGAATCGCATATTCATAAGAAGCAATATCAAACTCTAATTTATCAGCATCAAAAAACTTCATCAAGTTCAAAGAAGCCAAATTACAAGCAGTATTGTCTAAGAACATGTATTCAGAACAAGGGTTAGAAGCATTGATACGACCACCTTCTGGGCAAGTATGCCATTCATTGATAGTATCATCGTATTGCACTCCTGGGTCAGCACATGCCCAAGCAGCGTCACCAATTGCATCCCAAACTTCTCTTGCAGGAATTTCTTTCATTACATTTCCTTTAGCACGACCAATTAGTTGCCAATTGGTATCTTGTTTTAGTGCTTCAAAGAATTTATTAGGAATACGAACTGAGTTATTTGAATTTTGACCAGACACTGTTGCGTATGCTTCACCTTCATAATCGCTTGGGTAACCTGCATCTATTAAAGCAGCTACTTTTTTCTCTTCTTCTTTCTTCCAATTAACGAAAGACATTATCTCAGGATGGTCTAAGTCTAGACAAACCATTTTAGCAGCTCTTCTTGTTGTTCCACCAGATTTGATTGCACCAGCAGCTCTGTCACCTATTTTCAAGAATGACATTAAACCTGAAGAAGTTCCTCCACCTGATAATTTTTCACCATTACCTCTAATTCTAGAGAAATTGGTACCCACACCAGAACCATATTTAAAAATACGTGCTTCACGAACCCATAAATCCATGATACCACCTTCATTTACCAAATCATCATCAACAGATAAAATAAAACATGCATGAGGCTGAGGGCGTTCGTATGCAGAAGTTGAACGCATTAATTTCTCAGTATCAGGATCTACGTAATAATGCCCTTGAGGATTACCTGTAATACCATATGCAGAATGTAATCCTGTGTTAAACCATTGAGGAGAATTAGGTGCAGATTGTTGAGCTATTATAGAGAAAACCAATTCTTCATAAAACACTTGAGCATCATTAGCTGAAGCAAAGTAATTGTGTTTTTCACCCCATTGTCTCCAGCAATCAGCCAAACGATGAGCCACTTGTTTCACACTAGTCTCACTTCCTAGTGAACCATCTTCTAAAGGCACACCTGCTTTTCTAAAATACTTTTGTGCTAGAATATCTGTAGCCACCTGACTCCATGAAGCAGGCACTTCTACATTTTTCATTTCAAACACCACATCACCATTTGGATTCTTAATGGCCGATGTACGGTATTCGTATTGGAATAAGTCAAAAGGGGAAACGCCCTCTTTGGTGTTTAGCCTCTCAAATTTGAGGCCTTTTTTCATTTGGTCAAGGTTTTGCTGCATACGCTATATGGTTTATTTTTTGTAATCTATTGGTTTTAAATTAAAAAGACTTCGATGCATTTTCTGCAAAGAAGTCCTTCAAAACTAATCTTATTCAATGGACAATTTAAAATGGACTTTTCCACATAAAATGCAAAACCCTTTACTGATGTTATTTTTGCTATGTTGAAAACAAAAATTAAGTGTAATTTTACTTGTTTTTTAAAAAAATGTGTTACTTTTACCCTCCGTATTTAATAACTTCTAAAGGTTTTCATGTCCCAATTTACAACAAAACTAATAACTTGTCAAATCGACCACAAAAAAGCGCTTGCAGTGTTGATAGACCCTGACAAAAACAACGAAAGTGTCTCAAATATTGCACAACTTTGTGAGCAAAATCAGGTGGATTTTATTTTAGTAGGTGGTAGCCTTTTGAGCAGTAGTAATTTACAAAATACCATCCTAAGTATTAAACAACATTATTCTGGTTTTGTTTATTTATTTCCCGGAAATGAAATGATGATTGCCCCCGAAGCAGATGGTATTTTATTCTTGTCTTTGCTTAGTGGCAGAAATCCAGAATATTTGATTGGCAAACACGTAAATGCTGCCCCATTATTAATTCGAAGTAATTTGGATGTGGTGCCCACAGCATACATTCTTATTGATGGAGGTCGCGAAACCAGTGTCTCTTATATTAGCAACACCAAACCTATTCCTTCCGACAAACCCGATATTGCAACCGCAACTGCCCTAGCAGGACAACTACTTGGCTTTAAATGCACCTATATGGATGCAGGCAGCGGCGCATTGAACGCAATACCGGCGGAACTTATCCAAAAAGTAAAAAAACACACCCAAATCCCTCTTGTCATTGGTGGTGGTATTAAAAACGCCCAAAATGCTGTGGATGCCTATATTGCCGGTGCCGATTTACTTGTTATTGGCAATGGCGTGGAAGACAATAGCAATCTTATTGAAACTATCTCTACCGTAAAACATCAGTTAAACAATCAAATATCATCACAAAATTCTTAAATCTGTTTCCATACCGATATTTTGGTGGTTTTTAGGACTTGGCTTACTCTTTATATTATTCCCCAATCCTAATCCTCATATTGATGCTTGGTATTATGCGGCATGCGTTAAACATCAAGAAGATTTATTGATGAATCATCACCTTCTTTACAATTTCACAGGCTTTATTTGGCATCAACTAATCTCGTTTTTTATTCCGCAAATTGAAGCCATAAGCAGTCTAAATATATTGAATAGCCTTGTTGCCACTGCTTCTTTATTTTGCATCTATTCTATTTTTCTTAAACTTAATTCCCCAAAAAATCAAGCACTATTACTCAGTTTACTCTGTGGCGTTTGTTTCGGATTCTGGCGTTATTCCATAGAAGCTGAAACCTATATCATTCCTTTATTTCTCTCTTTACTCTCTACCAACCTCTACTTTAACAAATCAAAATGGCTGTTGTCAGGATTATTTGCCGCTCTTAGTATTTTGTTCCATCAGGTCCATTTGTGGTGGGGTTTGGCCTTTGTATTTGGGCTTTATTTTTCCGATTCATCGGTCAAAGAAAAATTAAAATTTACAACCCCCTTTGCTATCATTCCTATTGTCTACGTTTTGGTGTTTTTGATACACTCTACACAGGACTCTTTTTTAACTTATATATTGGGCGAATATCAGGGAGGACATGCTTCTATTCAAGTAAAACCAATTTCGTTTATTCTGACATTTGTAAATTTTTTCCGAACTTTTTTACAATTACATGGCGAAATGATGATTTTCATTGTTACTTATTTTGAATTCTTTATTTTTCTAATTTTACTTGCTTTTTATTTTGGCGTAAAAACATGGTCAAACCGCTCAACTTATCAATTCACTAAAACCTCTACAGCATTCCCACATGTAAAATGGGGCCTTATTTTGGCTTTTATTTTTCACTTATTGTTTGCTTTTTTATCTGATGGGAATGTTGAGTTTATGGTTATGCTGCCTTTTATAATTATAGCCTTATTGCTCAATAAATTCCAAATTCAGGCACAAGGGCTAATCCGATATATTTTAGTTCTTGTTTTTGTATGGAATTTTACCTTTGGGATACTTATACATTATGTATTTAACACGAACAACTCCCAAACTCAAGTAAAAATAACTTTGGAACACCCCAAGGACCTTTTTATTTGGAGCAATCAGCCACTTATACAAAATCAAATTTTATATAAAAAAGGGTTTAATTATCCCATTGATTTCATCAATCATGACACTATTCAATCGGGCACATTGTATACAGCCATGAAAAAAGGGAAACGGGTATTTACGGATGTAGGAATAAAAAAGAACAAGTGGACAAGGGCGGGAATGATAGACCAAAAAGAAAAAAAATCCTTTTACAACTACTTTAACACTCAAAAAATTGACTCATTTGAGAATATCTATGGAAAGAATTACATAGAAGAATTGATACTGAGTGATAAATTACTATTTTTGCAGGCACATTAAAATGCTTCCTTCAACAATTAAAATCGGAATTATAGGTGGTGGTCAGTTGGGCAAAATGCTCATTGAGGCAGGGAAACCATGGAATATTCATTACACAATACTAGAAACCGATAATGCACCTGCACAACAAATTGCAAACGAACATATTGTGGGTCATTTGTATGATTCTGAAAAAATAAAACAATTGGCAGAACGCTGTGATGTAATCACTTACGAGATTGAACATATTGACACCCAAACTTTACTTGAATTAGAAGCTTCAGGTAAACGCATCATACCATCTCCACAGTTGTTGCAAATTATTCAAGACAAAGGCTTACAAAAAGATTTTTTTAGTACTCATCAAATTGCAACTGCGCCTTATTTGTTGGCAGACAATAGAGCAGATTGTGCTGAAAAAGTAAAGACCTTTAACAGCGAAAAGGTTGCTATAAAATTACGTAAGGGTGGATACGACGGCAAGGGGGTTGAGTTACTTTCTAAACAAGAAATCGCCAATAATCCTTTGTGTATTCCGTTTGATGAACCTTGTGTTATAGAAACTTTTGTTCCCAATGCAATTGAAATTGCCATCATTGTTGCTCGAAATGAACAGGGAGAAATTGACACTTTCCCTTCCGTAGAAATGGAATTCAATCCTAAGACTAATTTGGTTGAGTTTTTATTTTCACCAGCCAATATTTCTGAGGAGATAGAACAAAAGGCAAAAGAATTAGCTATAAAATGTGTTGAAAAATTAAATGGAGTTGGTCTTTTTGCTATTGAAATGTTTTTAGACAAAAACAATGAATTGTATGTCAATGAAATTGCTCCACGACCACACAACAGTGGCCACCACACAATAGAGGCATGTTATACCAGTCAGTATGAACAGTTAAATCGTATTTTACTGAAAATGCCATTGGGGTCTACCCAACTTATTCAACCGGCAGCAATGTTAAATTTACTTGGTGCTGAGGGTGTTAATGGGAAATACGAATTAACAGGCTTAGATCAAATACTTTCAACAGAGGGCATATACATTCATTTGTACAACAAAAGTACAAGCAAACCGCACCGCAAAATGGGTCACATTACTGTTTTGGGAGCAACGATACAAGAAGTAAAAGAAAAAGCTACCTTTGTACAAAACAACATAGGAATGAAAGCGTTATAGAATTTGACAAAAAGTTAAAAAAAACGATAGATAAAAAAATATGGCAGATGTATTAATAATTATGGGTTCAGACAGCGATTTACCTGTTATGAAAGAGGCCGCAGTAATACTTGAAGAATTAGGCGCAACCTTTAAAATAAGTATAGTAAGTGCTCATCGCACACCTAAGCGAATGTATTCAGAGGCACAAAATGCAAAACAAAATGGCTATAAATGCATTATAGCAGGTGCAGGTGGTGCTGCACATTTACCGGGAATGACCGCTAGTTTAACAGAATTACCTGTTATCGGTGTCCCAATTAGATTAAATGTATTGAGTGGAGTGGATTCATTATACAGTATTGTTCAAATGCCTCCTGGAATTCCTGTTGCAGCTATGGCAATAGATGGGGCTAAAAATGCAGGTTTATTTGCTGCTAAAATTTTAGCAATTAATAATTCTAACATTGCAAATAACTTAAATAAGTACTCTAGAAAACTTGAAGAAAATGTATTAGAGAAAGCCACACAATTGGAACACGATGGCTATCAAAAATATTTAAACAGAAAATGATCATTGAGCTTGGAGATACGCTTATTTCCACAGAGATTTTCGACACCAATTTTGTTTGCAATTTAAGTAAATGCAAAGGTGCTTGTTGTATTGAAGGCAACAGAGGTGCACCACTTGAGATTGAGGAAATCAATGCTTACCAAAAGGAATGGCACAACTTAGCCCCTTATTTAAATGAGCAAAGCACCAAACTTTTTGAGAAAGAAGGCTTTTATGAAGGAGACGATTTCATAGAATATGCCACTACTTGTCACCCTACGGGGGAGTGTATTTTTGCTTATCGCAATGATGGTTGCCTAAGTTGTGGAATAGAAAAAGCCTACAAAGAAAAAGCCATAGAAACCGCTAAACCTATCAGCTGTCATTTATATCCTATTCGTTTGGGTAAAGTTGGGCTATATACAACACTCAACTATCACAAATGGGATATTTGTAGTGCTGCTTGCGCCTTAGGTGATGAGTTAAAAGTTCCGGTTTTTAAATTTTTGAAAGAGCCTTTAATTAGACAATTTGGAACAAGTTGGTATCAGGAGCTTGAGAGCATCTATGAAGCTTGGCTCACAGAAAAAAAATAAAAAACTATAGCGTTGACTAAGGCAGAATTAACCGAAAAAATAAAACCTTTTCTTCCCCTAGGTACTGAAAATTATGTAGTGGAACTGCTTATTCAGTATAAAATTCAACTTAGATTAAGCAAACCCCGAATCAGCAAGTATGGCGATTATAGAGCGCCATTTAAAAACGAAAAAAACCACCGAATTTCCGTTAACAAGAACTTAAATCCCTATGCATTTATCACCACTTTTTTGCATGAAGTGGCGCACTTAGTGGCCTTTGAAAAATTCAGAAACAAGATAGATCCTCACGGTAAAGAATGGAAACACGAGTTTAAACTGCTTTTAGAACCCTTAATTAGCCACCACCAATTGCCTGATGATGTTGCACGTGCGCTAAAAACGTACATGCACGACCCATCAGCAAGTAGCTGTAGCGACCAAAACCTAAGCAAAGTACTGTCAATGTACGACAAAGACCAAAAACTTCTTTTAGAAACATTGCCAATTGGTTCCGTTTTTAAGATAGAGAGTGGCAGAGTGTTTAAAAAAGGAAAAACACTAAGAACGTGGGTTCAATGTGTAGAAATAAAAAGTGGTAAAGAATACAGAATTAGTGGAATTTGCAAAGTGGAGGAAATTGCAGACTTATAAGTCCCACACTGCTGTGCGCTTTTCGTAATAATAGTTTTTGATATTCATCCAAAAAGCTAAAATCATGTAAATAATTAACGGAGAACCCAAAGTTAAAAAGGTGGTGTAAATAAAAAACAAACGGATTCTTCTGGTGCACAAGCCCATTTTATCTCCTATTTTAGAGCAAACACCAAAGGCTTTCTGTTCTATTAAACTTTTAAATATTTGCATTCAACAAAAATAGTAAAAAAGGATTAAAGTTTAATTTTAATTTTTTAATTTAATTGTTAAAACAATTATTGTTTTAATACAATTTCTTTAACCTTGTCATATAACAAGGGGTCATAACCCACATGTTTGTATAGTATTTCTCCCTTGCTATTGATTAAGATAGTTGTGGGATAGGCCGTTACATCGTAATAAACATTCAACAACAATGAATCCTTTTGAATACCGAAGTTGAATTTGTATTTTTCTTTGAATTTTTGAATGTCACTCTCTTTATCAATTGGATTGAGCGCTATAACATCTAAATTATTCGAAAATTTAGATTGTAGTTCTTGTAACTGTGGAAAGTTTTTTTGACAAGGCTTACAACCTATAAACCAAAAATCAAGTAACTGATATTTCTCTGATTGTGTTTTGAATTGCTCAATTTTTGAAGAATCAGATTGGGATAACAGTTTTTTCTTTATTGTTTTATCTCTTAGGTTGTATTGGGATTTATTTTCTACACTTAATGGATAAAAGTTTGGGGCAGGATTAAGGTCCACATCATTGATTTTGTAATACTCAAAAAAGATTCTGTCTATCTTTGTATTGCTAAATTTTTTATGAATGGAATCTATCAAAAGGTCTGAATTGATAAACACCTTCAATTGCATGCCTGAATGTTTATTGATTAAATCAAAGTACTTAACCCCATTTTTGGCAACAGACACTTTCCTTTTTAATACCCTAGATTTAGTAGGAAAAAAACAGGACACAAAAGGTTGATAATAAACAAACCCATCAAAAGCAGGTGGATTTTGGTTGCAATATAAAACAGTATCCCAATGTTTGAGTCTAAAAATCTCATAAAATGTATCTTTTAAATGAATGTACTGAATTTTTTCTGAACATTTATAACCTCTGAGATCTTTAAAAAACGTATCAATACTAATGATGTCATAATCGAACCATTTAATTTCGGGATTTTTCTTTCTGTTTTCTATTTGATAGAAATGCTCTTGTTTACCGATATGAGATACATCAGAAATATTAAATAAATTACTGACTTTATATGAAACTTTATGTATGTTTTGGTATTTGTTTTTAACATCCTCAATGGTTTGAGCATGAATTAGGTTTATTTGAATAAAGAGTAATAGGAAAGTCAGTAATTTATACATTTGATTTGTTATTAAGAGAGGTTATGAAACCACAAAATACTTAATTTGAGTCAGTAAAATATTGATTAGAAAATGACTGTAAGACAATGAATTGTTTTTACTTAAATAAAACAAACCTAAAGAGAGATTGACAACAAAAAATACCATGAAATACAATGAATTTGTTGTGCCAATATAAAGAAGTGTAATTAAAAAAGACAATGAAATGGAAACAACAAGACTCGATAAAATAGACATCAATCCTGTTTTATTGACTACTTGAGTTACAATTTTATAGGGATTGTAATACATGATAAAGGGTACGTAAAGCATTACAACTATCAATCGGTCTATGACATTGATTTGATGTAAAAAAAGCAATCCAATTAGTAAAACCAAAATTAGGTTTTCGTATGTTGATTTTAAGGTTTTCATTTTGATAATTTTGTTATTCTTTCTATTTCTTTTTTAAAAGTCTCGTAAATGTTTTCATCCCTGTTTACACCAACTTTAATGAATCGTACAATGCCATTTTGGTCCAGAAAAAACAAAGTAGGATAGGCATTTATGGCACCATTATATGTTATTTCTTTAGCGTTATTATAGGTGATGTAAGAATTAACTTTATTATATATATTGTATTTTACAAGGGATTTGTCTAAAATGGCTTTTTTTGAATTTTGGTCAACTGGGTCTATTAAAATTATGCTGATTTGATTTGAGAATGAATCCAGTATTTTCTCATAAGATTTAAGCAATAAAACACAGCCAAAACATGAAATATAACTATAATCTAAAATGGTTATTTTTCCGGAATTTAAAATTGTATTAGAATCTAAATATTTTGCCAAAGGCTTAAAATCAAATCGCTTATTTAAAAACAAATCATCAAGATTAACCTCTTTTATATTATATGAATTAAATTCGGGTGGAGGGGAACATGATTTCAACTTAAAAAAAGGTTCAATGTCAATTGTAGAATCTGAGTATATAAATGAGTCATAAATAATTGTTTGAGTTATTGGAAACTGCGCAATTTCAAAGGAGATTATTTCTTTAAAATACTGTATTCTATATTGATTATCAATAAAATAGATTTTTTGTACACTTTCTTTGTTTATTTGTTTTTCAGAAACTATAATTGAGTCGCCGTAATCAGTTTTAATGACTTTATAGTTGTAAACATTGGTATCTTCAATAATAGTTTTTGAATATGGAAGTGCAAGATGCAAGATTACATTTCGCCAATTGGATTTAAAGTATTCTAAAGTAGCTGTTTTTTGACAATATGTGTTTTGGCCAATTTTGTCAACAAAAATATAATGACTAGAATCGCCAATAAATAAATTATAGAAAGGGGTATCTAATAATTTATTAATATTTGATGCATAAAGTTTGTTATTTTTAGAGTCATAATAATTATGATTGTAATTGTAAGAGGTATCAAAATACGCAGAATTATGTTGGCTATAGCGCCATGAGACATTGATGATGCCTTTATTTTTTTCTATAATTTTGTTTTGAATTTCTAATACTTTATTATATTCACTTTGACTATAGCTATTTTGAAGAAATAGGAATACAAATAGTATGTTTATAGTTTTTAGAAAAAGTTTAAAAAAGTGTAATAGATTAATTATAATATTCATTGTTTTTATTTTGATATTTCTGTTATTCTTTCGATTTCTTTTTTAAAGGTATTGTATATGTTTTCATCCCAATTTATACCAACTTTAATGAATCTAACAATGCCATTTTGGTCCAGAAAAAACAAAGTAGGATAGGCCTTTATTTTGTTTTTATAGGTTGTTTCATAGGCGTCATCAAAGGTGATGTAATATTTAATTCTGTCATAAATGTTGATGTCTTTAAGCGTTTTGTTGATGATTAAATTTTTACCTCTTGGGTCCACAGGGTCTATCAAAATCACATCCATTTGATTTGAAAATGAATCCAGTATTTTTTCATACGATTTAAGTAATAAAACACAGCCAAAACAGGATAAAAAGCTAAAGTCAATAACCGTAATTTTTCCTGAGTTAAGTATTTGGTTTGAATCAATGTATTTTACAAACGGTTTAAAATCGAAACGTTTATTTAAAAACATTTCATCTAGAGTAGGTTCTTTAACTTTACTTGGTTTCTTTTTTGGGATAGGAGGACAAGTTTTAAGTTTCAAATAAGGTTCTATATCAATGATAGAATCCGAATAGTAAAATGAATCGAAAGTAACGGTTTGAGTTATGGGGAATTCAGCGGCTTCAAAATAGATAATTTCTTGATAAAATCTAATTCTCGAATTCGAATCAACAAATAGTTTATACGCTACATTTTTATTTTTTTTGGTTATGTAGATAGAATCACCTGCATTTAGTTGAATAACTTTGTAAGAATATGAATTGGTGTCATAGGTGATTTTTCTGGCTAAAGGGTGTGACAAATGCAAATAATTACTCAATGCGTATTTTTCATAATTTTTAACTAGTTCTTTGCAAATTAAATTAGAGTCATCATCATTTCTAAAATAAATTGTTTTTTTGTTATTAAAAAACTCAGAAATATAAATAGTGTCTGTATCAATATAAGTATTCTTAAAGTAGAATGAATTATTAAAAGTATTGTTATAGAATTTATTATATTCCAAAGTGGTATCCGAATAAGAAGAATTATGTAAACGATAACGCCAAAAAACATTGATAACTCCTTTGTTTTTTTCTATTATTTTGTTTTGAATGTTTTTGGTTAGTGTAAAATCATTTTGCCCATTACATAATTGGATAAATAGTAATTGTACAAGAAATAAAACAAAAATTTTAATTCCATTTGTTTGATTGCCAAGACTAATTGATTGCATGATATAAAGTGTTTATTTAAGCAAATCCAATGACTTTAAAAACTTAGTTATTTCATAATCAGAATAAACTTTAGCATAACCTTTGAACCTCTTTACTTCATTAAAATTACCATCCATTAATATTAACGTGGGGTGCGAATTTATATTGTGAAATGGGATGTTTTTAGTCTTATCAAGTTGCAAAAAATGATAGTCTCTTTTGTTTAAGTAATTAAGAATGTTTTCTTTTTTATCTGATGGGTTTGCTCCAATAATTACAAGTTTATTACCGTCTATTTTCTCATGTAATTTTTTCATAAAAGGCATCATGTCCAAACATGGTCTGCATGACAAGTACCAATAATCAAACAGATAATATTTGTTTGTGTCAATTACTAATAATGTGTCTGCATCGTTGTACCCAAAGGTATGTATTACTTTGCTTGTTTTGCTAATTGTATCTTTAACAGGAGTTATAAGTTTTTTTTCTGGTATCGGGGTGTAAAGACCCAATTGAAGTGCTTTGTTTAAGCTGTCAAAGCAGTTGTTTTTAAAATAATGATAGTCAATTCTTGAATAAGCATCTGGGTCGTTTTCATTGTGATTAAACTCTTCTATCTTAAATATTTTGTAATCGTCTTTAAAATAAAGTTTTCTAGTTCTATTTAATTTCTTGTATTTTTGGGTTAATGTAAAAGTATCTTTTACCCTTGATATAGTGTATTTCCCATAGGTTTTTTTGTTGAAATCGCCTTTATTTTTAGACAAGATTTCTCCTAAGGGATAAAAAGTAGAGTTATGTAAGTTTTTGTCAAAATCAACTTCATCTAAAACTTTCTTTTCTTCCTCAAAAAGTCTTTTTTTGTTTTCGTAACTGTATGTGTTTTTATTTAAGTAATTGAGCCAATAAATCGATGAAAATGTAATTTGATGATTGTTTTTGTCTTTCGATTTAAAATAAAAAACATCTTTGGAAGTAAAGGTATCATTTCTAAATCTATTGTATAAAAAAAGATCAATAAATACAGTCGAATCTTTTATATCATAGAATGATATATTATTTGCAATTAAATTTTTGTAAATTTCCTTATCTGTCTGGGCTACTAAGTTGTAGTTAAAGAGCAATAAGTAAATTATAATGATTCGACTGTTTTTCATGTTTTGTTTTGTTATTAAGGAAATAAAAGGCCCAATTTAAAAGATTAAGTATACAATTATAATCATTATATTGATGACTGCATTTATAACAACTATTTTTTCTTGTTTTTTGTTCATGTTTCCTTTGAACCAATTTCTGTTTATTAATAGATACACAATCAACACTAAAAGTGTAAGAACCCAAAGATGATCTATTTTAAAGTAAGCGTTTAGCAGTTGTAACCAAATTATCACATTGATTAACAACAACCTCACAATTAACTCAGATTGGGAAATACTTGAATTTGTATTATTGACTTCTATGTTTATTTTCATTTATATTTTATGCTTTCTCATACCTCCCGATAGCTATTGGGAGAGCGGTCGTCTCTTTTGGATTATTAATGTAAAAAAATGTACCGCAAGTCATTTTTTAGGACTCGAGGCAACATTATTAAATTAAAACTACTTTTATTTTTTATCATTTTCAAGAGTGTTGTGGTCTTTTTTACTCAGATAATAATTCCCTTCATTAAAACACATTACTATCTTATTGTCATTAATTTGAATTAGGGCTTTGTTCTTTCCAATTAAAATAGAGTCACCTCCAATAAATTGAATACTCTCTTGTTCTTCCAACTCCATTGTTGGTGAATAAATTTCCAATTTTTCTTCTTAAAATTTAAAAATCATTCCCGAATAATCAACCGAAGTTAAAAGGAGATCTTCTATATTATTTATATTTTCAGATGTCCTCACAAAACTATCTACACGCCAAATTCCGCTTATTGAAGAATCTACTGAAACTTGATTGGGTTTATTATTACAAGAAATAATTAAACAAGCCATTACTAAATATATTATTGTTTTATTCATTTGTTTTTCCAGTTATATCTTTCATTTCAATGACAATAGCCCCTCAAGGTATATTATCTAATTTGATTTTAAAAAAGTAGTGTTGATATACACAACACTACTTTTTTATCAGGTTATTATTGACACTATTTTATCCGATATTTTAAACTCATAGTTGAATAAGGGAATCTAGTTGCACCAGAAGTATGAAAAGAGAGCAAATTAAAACTCACATCAAATCCAAACCTTCCCAAGCAATTTTTCTTTTTTCTTAAAGGCATAATACTAAAACCTAATCCATTTGCAAATGAAATGCCTCCCTTGATATAATTATATTCAGACTCATCTCTAGTTATTGAAGTGGCATTTACAAGTGAAACAGCTGAATAGGCAAAAAAAGAGTAATTGTTTTTTATTTTAAAATACTTTCTTCCCATTAAACTTAAAGACGTAAAGACTTGGTCATAACTATACTTTCCGTATGAATAATTAACCATTAAGCATGGTGCAATTGAAACCTTGTCCTTTACAAAATATTCTTGATTAATATTAAATCTATTGGCATGTCCTGCATAATTCCCATCCTTTATTACATAGATTAATCCAGCACTAAACGAAAGATATTTACTTCCTTTATCCACCGCTGTAAATCTGATAGAATCTTTATCAATAGCAGATGCTTTTAACAAAATAAATAAAAAGACAATAAGTGTCAAAAATCTCATAATTAATATACTGATTCTATGTTATTGTTAGAGAAATGTCCCAATAAACCAAAGTTTGCACTTACAACAAAACATACATTAAATCTTGGAGTTCTATAATTAGTATTCATACACCATGAATTCCAACCCATTCCTCCATGATTTAATTGAGAAGCTCTGTTATTCCATGATCCTAAATTTTTATTCATTTGTTTTTCCAGTTATTTTTTTGCCTCTCATCTTTACAAATCAACACATAAAAAATCTGAAATAAAAGAACAAAGTTTTTCCATTTTTTTTCCATTTTGAGGGTCATTTTGGAAAAAAATTGGAAATAAAATGGAAAATTAGTACTATAATACCATTGTCTGGCAACTTGTAATAGCATTACTTCGCAACAAATGAACATCGAAAACGACTGGATTTTACCAAAAATAAAAAAAATTATTAAAGAAAGGCAAACGAAAATTGAACATATCGCAAAATCAATAGGGATTTCAAATGGTGAGTTTTCGAAAATATTAAATGGAGAAAGACTTAATTATTTTAAACACATTCCTGCTATAGCCGATTATTTCAACCTTTCTTTCTTGGAATTAGTAAAAAATGACCTTCCTAATCATTTTAACACTCCTACATCCGAAAACTCTGAGGTATTCCTACTCGACAATTACATAACTCAATGTAAAGAAACGATTAGTTCAAAAGATGCTAACATAAAAACTTTGGATGACTTGGTTAAATCTGAACGTGAAGCCAAAGAAAACTACAAACGTAAATACGAAAATTGTAAAGAAAAGTTGAAACTAGCTGAGGGTAAAAACCTTAAGTAATTAAGTTTTTAATTTTTTCTTTTTAGCACTTGGGAACAACACATTGTTTAATATCAAACGATAACCAGGGCTGTTGGGGAACAATTGCAAATTGGTGGGTGGCTCTCCTACCATGTGTTGGTAATCTTCGGGGTCGTGACCACTGTAAAAAGTCCAAGTACCTTTGCCTATGCTCCCATGAATATAGCGGGCTTCGTTGGCAGGTGCATAATCTCCCATTATGACAACTTCACTTTTAATGTATTGCTTCTTAAACGCAGTGGTTTGCCCCATAAATCCTTTGATGGTGTTGGTGTGGTTTTGACACAGCATAGCTGGCACAACATCCCACTTTGCACTAAAATCGAACAAGGTAAAATAATCACTGCTTTCGTTTACAAACCGCGTGTGGGTATTGTCTATACTGGCATGTTCGTAGGTCATTGGCCCTCGTTCCAACGTAAAATCCTTGAATGCAAAGGTTTGGTTAAAGTTTAATTTTTCTTGTGCATCGGGGTCAGCGGCATCTCCATCAAATACACTTTCGCAAATATCTATACCATCGGCTGCCAAAGCAATGTCATAAGTATCGGTGGCACTGCACATGGCAAATAAAAAACCGCCTCCCAAACAAAAATCTCTTATTTTTTTGGCTACCGCAAGTTTTAATTGTGACACTTTGGTAAACCCATTTCGTGCCGCACAAGCTTCATTCTCCCTTACCTCCTCCTGATACCAAGAAGTGTTTCTGTAATTGTACCAAAACTTTCCGTACTGCCCCGTAAAATCCTCGTGATGTAAGTGCAACCAATCATACAACAATAGTTTGTCTTGCAAAACTTCGTCGTCGAACACTTTGTCGTAAGGTATTTCGGCATATTCCATTACCATGGTTACGGCATCATCCCAAGGTTGCTTATTTTTGGGAGTATAAACCGCTATTTTGGGAACTTTCAGCAACTTTACGGTTTCCATGTTTACCTCGGGATTAGAAATTTCGGCGTAAATACCATTGGCTTTTGCTTCTGTTATTATTTGATATGACACTCCCCTAACTTTACATTCACTCTCTTGAGCTGCATTGAACGTAAACATAAAACTTCCCCCTTGGTAGTTGAGCAACCAATCCACCTCTCCACCTGATTTAAGCACATAAAAAGCAATGCCATAAGCCTTCAAATGATCCTTTTGGGTTTCATCCATCGGTATAAAAATCTGTAAAGCCTGTGCCGAATGGACAAGCAAAACAAACAAAAAAGTAAAGACAGATTTTTTCATAAGGTGATGTTTTACAAATTTAAGGTTTTTTTATATTGAAGTCAATTATTTTATTTTACCAACTGAATTCCTGCGAAAGCAAGTGCTATTCCCACTATATTACTCAACAAAGCGTAAGAAAAGGCAGTGTATACATGACCATTTCTAAACAGATTGATAAACTCTAATCCAAAAGATGAAAATGTAGTAAAACCGCCTAAAATTCCCACAATCCAAAACAAAGTGTATGGTTCAGATAACTTGGTTTTAAAAAAATAGCTAAACAAAAGTCCAATCAGAAAACAACCCAACAAATTGGTTATAAATGTATTTAGAGGAAATTGGTGTCCATCAGATTTCCCAAGCAAAAGTGTTAAAGCGTATCTTAACACTGCGCCTATACCACCCCCTAAAAACACATAAACCATGTTCATCGTTGTTCTAATTGAGATTGAATAAGCGCTAAACCTTCTCTAAAAGAATGTGGTTTATAGCCCAATTCCCTTTGCGCTTTGTCTATTATAAATCCCGTTTTTGGTGGTCTTTTGGCAGCTTGATTTAGCACAGTTGAAGCGGTAGTATTGATTAACCCTTTGTCGAATCCAAAAAAATCGGCCACTTCCATTACTAATTCATCAATTCTAAAAAAGTCCTTACCAGAAATATGGTATATTCCTTCTGCATTTTTAGACTCAGCTAAAAAACAACCCATTGCCAAATCCTCTGCTAAAGTTGGCGTTCGGTATTGGTCGTTTACAACGTTTAAAGTTTGTTTTTTTTCAAATGCCCCCTTTGCCCACAACACAATATTGCTTCTACTCATGTCGGAAACCACTCCGTACACTAACACCGTTCTTAATATGGCGTAATGATGAGATTGCGTTATTACAATTTGTTCCCCCTTTAATTTTGACAATCCATAATAACTAATTGGATTGGGAATTTCCTCTTCAGACAAAGGTCCATGGGTACCATCGAAAATAAAATCGGTAGAAATATGAATCAAATGAGCCTTGATTTCATTGCAAGCATTTACCAAGTATTGAACTGCATGAATATTCAAAGTATCGCAACCCTCTTTATCCGTTTCACAAGCATCTACATTGGTCATTGCAGCCGTATTGATAACACAATCGGGACGTTCATTGCTTAGGACCTCCATAACTTGAACTTCATTACTGATATCCAAATCAATGTAATGTAAATTGTCCTTTTGAGGATGTCTGCAAGGCCCCTTGGCAGTAGCGATAAATTGCTTATCAGAATGTTGAAGATATAAATCAACTAATTTTTGCCCCAGCAAACCATTAGCGCCTGTTATTAGTATTTTTTTCATGGATTAAAATTCGGGAGTACGGCTAGGTTTAAATTTTCCAGATTTAGTTTTCTTTTTCTTTTTTTTAGGTTCAGCGGATTTTGTTTGTATTTGATGTTTTAATATATCTTCTTCAATCGCTTTATCTACCACTTTTACTTTAAAAACGGCATATTTTTCTGCCCCATTGTTAATCACAATAATTTGCTTAACCATGGTTTGTCCTGCAAAACCGGCACTTCTAAATTGTACTTTTATAACACCCCTTTCACCTGGTTTGATAGCGCCTTCAGTAAAAGTAGGAGTTGTGCAACCGCAGGCAGGCCATGCTTGTTTAATGATTAAATCCTCATTACCAATATTGGTAAAACCGAAGTCATAAAACACAGTATCTCCAGCATAAACTTTACCAAACTGAGCTGTATCAACATCAAATTTTAGTAAGGCTTGAGCGTATGATTTTATACCACCCAATAAAAAAAAACAAAAGAATATATAAAATGGTTTTTTCATCATTCAAATTACAAAGTTAGTATTTTTATCTGAAGCCTTAAATATTATAATTCCAAAAAGCAATTTAGAAAACCAAATTTGATTGAATATGGAAAATCCAATGGTATTTAATTTAATTTTTTAAAACCTTGAAAGTTCTTAAGAATTTATCTTTTTGAATAACGACAAAGTAAATTCCTTTTTGAAAAAAAACATCATCAGAATAAATTTCAATTTCATTTAAAACATCTTGTTTTTGAAACATTAAAATTCCAATTTGATTGAAAATTTGAATGGAATAATTGTCTATATTAGAGGATATTTTAATTTTGGAATCAAAAGGATTTGGGGCTATTCTTGTTTCCCAATTTTTATAAAATTTAAGGTTTGTTATTGAGTCTTTTGTAATAAAATACACACTAGAATCTGAGCAATTATTGAAATTAAATGCTGTTAAACTGACCTTTTTTTCAATATCTTTCTCATTAATATTAAGCAATTTAAATTGATTATTATTTGAGTAAATAATGTCATCAATTTTCCATTGATATTGATAAAGTTGAGTGTCTTTTGCTATAAAATTTAAAAAACTGTTATTTTTAATTATTGTAAAAGAAGCATTCGATTTTGGGTAAACAAATACAGTATCTTCAAACTTACTTTTGCAATGCCATTGATTTTTAAATTCAAATTGAACAAAATAATGTGCGGCATCTTGAAAATAATGCTTTGGATTTAAAGAATCTGAAAAAGAAAGGTCACCAAAACTCCATTTAGATTCACCGCGTTCATTTGGTGTGTTATAAATTGGAAGGATATGACCTAAGCAATGATTGGAAACTTGAATTTTTAATTCAGTTTTTGGATATATGATTAAATTTTGAATTTCAGAATTTTGACATAGGTTGGAATCTGAAACCTTAAGTTTTACTTGAAAAGAACCTGAACTTGAGCTTAAAAGAAACACTGAATCAGAAATGGAAATCAATGAATCATTTAAAGACCACTCTTTTTTTGCAAATAATTGTTGATTAAAAACTAAGATAGAATCATCAGAACAACCGTTATTAAGATTAAATTTCACAAAAGGGTTTTTGAAAATTGTCACTTTTTTTTCAATTGAATCAATACAACTTTTGTTGGTATTACTAACGGTTAACTTGACGTTATAAGTTCCCAAACTATCAAATTTACATTTAACATCATTTTGAGTTATCAAGGATTGATTTTCAATTTTCCAAATGGAATGGTTAAAAAACTGAGATTGGTTTCTAAATAAAACTGTATCATTTATGCAATTGTTAATAAAACTAAAGTTGGGAATAGGTTTTTTGTTTGTCAAAACTAAATAAGAAGAAGAATCGACATAACCCCATTGGCCTTTAACAATTAATTTGACATTTAAATACCTAAAAGTGTCTGCAATAATTTGAGGCGTTTGGGCTGATGATTGGTTGATGTCATTTATTTTCCATTGGTAACTTAAGGCATTTTCAGATTGGTTTAAGATATTCAAAGGGGCTCCTTGACATGTATTTTGAACTGTAAATTTGGATTTAACTTGTTGGATTTCATTGGATCCCGGAGAAAATTGCTTTTTGAAATTAATGGCATCAAAGAAAAAATCATGTTTTAAATCATTAAAATAAAGCAAAGAATCAATCACTAATCCAGTGTTTATAAATGAAGAGTTGTTTTTGTAACGATAAGCTAAAATATATTTTAAAGAATCTATTGAAGTTAAACTACCATAATTTCCTGGGTTGATTAAATCTGGATTTTTTTGAAATCCTACATTCTTATTATTGTATCTTTCTTGTTGGGTAGCATTTCTCCAACTACTCAATAAATTATAAGTTGAATTTTGGTCTTTAAACCTTGATAAACCTCCAAAACTAAAATAAACATTATTGTAAAATCTTAAATTGACAGTAGGATTGAGGTCTACAAAATTAACACCATTTTTAGTTAAAAATAGATTGTTTGCAATTCTAACATTCTTAATTGCGCCATAATTATTGTAAACACCAATTGCACAATTGGTATTGATGTCTTTAATTGTATCAACATAAAAGGTGTTATTATAAAAATCAATTTTTTCTGCAGTTGCACTGTTTGCAGGGTCGCCACTCCAAATTAATGCACCAAGTCCATTGCCATCTTTTTCACTTATATTGTATCTAACACAAATGTTTTTCATTGGTCTTGCGCCAGTATATTGTGCAACTAACAATCCAGGTCCATCATTATCAAAAGAGTAATTATATTGCATGATAGAATTCCTAACGCCTCCATCTAAATCAAAACCTCCTCCATCTTTTGTTTGAGTTCTGTTGTGGTGAGAATAACAATGTTGAATAATTACATTTTTACTATCCCAAGCCCAAATACCCACCGGACCAGCGGATGCAAATGTATTGTTTTTGCCATTTTCATATGCTTCACAATATTCTATTAAGCAAGAATCAACTTGACCTACAACAATTCCACTTCCACTGTGACTATTATAACCAATAACACCATGATTATTATATACTTTACAATTACGAATAAGCACTTTTTTATGTGAATATAGAGAATCATTAATATTGATTTCTCCTGAAATGGAAATCCCACTAAGTCCATTTTCAAATACCTTACAATTCAAAATTTCAATATTTTGATAACCACTTCTAGAATTGTCCGATGTCCAACTTAAAATACTAATTCCAGATTTATTATAACCAGAAACTTCAATATTTTTAATTGATATATTTTTCTTAATTTTGTTATTAGTGGAATCTAAATAAAAACAAACGCCTATTGTTGTGTTGTTGGTATATCCCGAACCAACAAAAATCAAATCTTGAACAGTAATACATTCATTGTTGTAGGCATAAAATCCACTATTGTTGCTTGATGAAATTGTGGCTTTGCTATTTCCATAAGACCCAATAACAATAGATTTGCCTTTTGTTCCATTTATAAATGATTGTAAATAAACACTACCAAGAAATGTACTACCTCCTTCAAATAATACAGTGTCATTGGGTTTAAATGCAAATGAATTAACTTTATTTATTGATTGCCAAGCATTTGTGATGGATAACCCATTTAAGTTGTCATTTCCATTTGATTTAATAAAATAGGTTTCAGAATTCCCTTTTAAAAAAGTTAATATTAAACAAATAATAATCAGTCCTTTTTTGAGCATCATTAAACAAAAATACATTATCGACCCTTAATTTACAATAAATTGTTTTTGGAGAACATTATTGAAAAAAATATTTGAAACAATTGTAATTGTAATGCAAACTAATACAATTAAATTTTTATTTATTCTTTCAATACTGTCCTAAATAAATTTTAGAATTAAAAAAAGTTGAGCAAACACAAT
>JBBAKM010000028.1:16677-34391 GCA_040403495.1 Bacteroidia bacterium | reverse complement strand
CTCTGAGGATAAAAACTACCCTTTCTTTTTTTATTTATTTAGGACGCTATTGACCTTACATTTATTATTCCATTAATTTTCTTTCTAATTTTCATAAGTGGCCAAATATTTTCGATAATTAGAATTGTAAAACTTTCGAAAGTGAAACAATTAAAAGTAATGTGTATCGACTGTTTTGACAAAGAATACGAATCATTTCCATCAGAAAAAGAATGGTTAGACTTTGACATGGAGTTATGTAAAAAGTTAGGTTCAAATAAAATGATGAATTTGGAATTTAAGCATGACAAAAAAAGGAATAAAGATGATGGAGAATATCTGTATCAGTGCTTATCTTGCAAACAAATATGGAAACTAAAAGACCCTGATTATTCCTTTCGAGGATATTTTTTAAAATTGAAGTAAAACAACAATAAACATACGTATAACTCATTTAATCTAGTTATACTTCGCTGCATACAAAGAAGTGTTGAATTCGTTTTTAACAAAAATAGTATCAAAGTCTAAAAACTGGTCTTATTTAATGCTTCGATTGAACTTAATAAACACTAAATCTTATTAAAGAAAGTACATCTATGCAAAGGACAAAAAAAAGCCAATTGGTATTAAAAAACTCTCTTAAAATAGCCAAATCCAAAATTCATTAAACTATTTTTGATGAACACAGATAAATTATTAGACTACATAGGCTGGACTTTCTTAATTTCAACTCTCATACTTTTAGGAGTCGCTGAAAGATTGCTAGACAATGTTATCAGAGCAAAATCTTTTCTACTAGAATTTTCAGCATACGGACTTTTATTGTCTGCGATAATTTTATTCTTAATTTACAGAATTCGACCTAAGTATTTTAAAAATGAAGAGTCGAAAAGGGGAAGCGCTGTTCTGAGCTACTTTTTTGGAGTTATTGCATTGTTTGTTTTTACAACAGCATACTTTAATTTGGAAACTTCAAAACACAATACAAGAATAACACATGCTATTGTAAGAGAACATTATGAGAATTATAGTTACAAGACAAAATACGTTTTACTTGACTTTGACGGACGAACGGAAAGATTTCAACCAACAAAGAATGAGTGGGAGAAAATTTCTGTTAACGATACAATAACTTTAACCATAGGAAAAGGACAGTTTGGTTACGAAAACATCCTACTATTCACAAAAAACACAGAAACAACAACCGATGAAATTAACGACAGCCACTAATATCGATTTTTCGTCAAGCGAAGTGACTTGCTTCGATTGACAATTTTGTGTATAATTGAAAGATGATTCTTAGAATCAAGTTAATTAATCCCGAAAGCTTTATAAATTATCATAAATAAACACTTAACCCTTAGTAATTTCAACTAACCAAATTACAAACAACCATCTTAATGAGAAACTTAACACTCAGATATTGGGTCACTATCATCACATTTGTATCTTTTGTGTTGCCCTCGAATGCACAACATTGCGAGTGGGACAACACTGCATTGATAGCAGTGCGACCACTGTTTAACGGTGAATTTGTTGAAGATTTACAAATAGAATTGATAAGTACAGACAATCCTTATAGTACAAAAATTGAAACCCACAGAAATGGTCTTTATACTGTTTACAAAGACAACACCAAATCATTTGCTAAACGAAAAGACATAAAAAATATAAAAAATGGGGCCTATTTTGATTTTATCCAAAACGATTACGTTGTATTAAGCAGTAATCAATTTAAGGAAAGTCTCTTTATAAAAATTACGGATGTAAGCGGTAATCAGAAAATGCAAAAATTTGCAACCCAAATTATACCCGTTTCTAAGGAGAATTTATTGGGACTATGTGGCATAAGAGATGGTTTAAGGAATTTCGATTCTTTATACAAACCAATTGTTATTGTTCTAAGTTCGGACAGGATGTTGAACCAATATCGTCATGAATTACCTTCGAAAACAATGCTATCTGAAACGTTTTACACGCCAGCAGTTTTATATAAAAATGATTCTATTGTTTTTCAAATGATACAAACGGGTGTTATTTACCGAGAAACGACAAAAACCATTGAACACGAATTTTTCAAAATACTTCCCCATCAATTTGCCTTGCAACATTTTGATTCTTTGAAAAATATTTATGTAGATGAGCAAGGTTGGGTGATGGACCATGCACCACAAAAGAAACCTTCGATTACAAGTGATTCAATGAAGAACAACATCAAAACTAATGATAATTCACCTCAACCAATACTCCCCAAAAAAGTAGCAGAAATGTATGACGAAATACCAAGCCTCAAAGCATTTATAGCCTACAAACTGGCAAATGGCAATGAGAGTATGGAAAAGTATTATCTTAAACAAAATATAGAACAATTTAATAGCACCTATTTGTATGAATATCTTGTTACTTATAATACTATTGATTCTCAAAAACTAGAATTCGATTTAGGCGGAGATAGGAATATGGATTATTGCATTGTTCATCGTAAGCCTTTACCACATATAGACTTTTATATCTTTGATAATGTTTTGCGGAAATATGTTTTAGACACATTAATGAGTAATGCGCCTTATTTATATCTCAATTTAAAAGAATATAAATTAATAACGGCCGATTATGCAATGCCACAGCCGTCTAAAACAAATAAAACACTAACTTATAAACGATGGAATAATGATTGGCTATTGATAGAATGGGAGTTGCAAGATTACCTTACACCTCATAATCCTAACAATAGTATAAATGATACAAGACGCAGACGTTTGAATGATACTTTATGTACTTACGATTCCAAAACTAAGCAGTATATCCAACAGGCCGATTATAACTTTGACGGTTACATTGATACTAGAACAGCTCATGATAGCAATGTCGTTTTTCATAATACTAGCTATTACTGCGAAAAATTTGACTACTACATCTATAACAATGAAAAAGGCAAAGCTATCAAAGATGAATTTTTAAGTTCAGGCACTTTCACTTTTAACTTCTCCAATAAAACTGCGACAGGCTATACTGAAGAAAGGAATTATACAAAGCGAAATATATGGTATAGCATTTCAAACAAATACGAATGGATTGATAATAAATTCGTAAAAACAGAAATGGTAGAGCAAATACAAGCTTGCCCTAATTGCGAACAAATAATTACGATTACATCTAAATTAATTGATGGCAAATGGCAGCAAGTCGATTTTAATCCTGGGGCGGAATAAGTGAAATAAAAATACATTTGTTTTTGCAATAAATTTGAACATTTTAAAATAACAAATCCCATTTTGAACATCGCCAATTTTTAAAACATTGTAAAAGAGGTAAAACCACCAAAAAACCAATGAATAAAATTTTATTCCTTTTCGTATACATAACACAATTATTCAACCTATTGGCACAACCCGGTGATGAACCAGTATTTATTAACGAAAAGGCCTACACACAAGCATTTTTGCATTGTGTAACTGATGAAAAATATTTTGCCAAATATGCCATTGAAGCGCATTCCGGCACTTTGGAACTAATGAAACCTATCAAATGTAAATTGCATATCCCTACAGGAATTAATAAAATTTGGCGAGATGCAGAAAACAGTAACGTAAACAATAAGGGCGACTATGATTACTCCCAAGACTTTTGGGTTGGAATTAGATTTAATTTTTATGTAGGTGGCGTATTGGTTTCAACAGCCTTTAAAAACTTCGAAAAACCTCAAAAAGATACAAGTTCATTTACTTTTTACTTTGACTTAGACCCTCTTGATTTTGAACAAAGCAAAGGTGATATCAATTTTGCATACATTGAATTCTTGAAGAACATTAAAAAGAAAGGAAGTCAACTTGGGATTGAAGCAGCTCTGACTTCAAAAAATTTAAATCAGAAAAGTTACATACCGATAGCTTATGGTAGTTTTTACCTTCAATATGATGATGTAAAATACAAGGAATGGACTAAATCGGCAACGGATTATAACATTCAACTAAAGCAATTGGCAGACAGTACCATGAAAAGCATTTTCGGGGAAACCGGATTTTACAAAAACTTCACAATGACTTGCCTTCAAAATCCTTGTGAAAAAGGTTATTTTTATAACAATTCTTTTGTGTCAAACAGACCTTGTTCAACCAAACCTCAAGATAGCTGCAAAGAAGCCATTGTTACCTATAGTTTTACAAAAAAAGGTGTACCGTTTACAATTAAAATGTTAATTACAATCAAGGAAAACAGAAACTTTGTAAATATAGAAAACAATCCATTTGGTAAAAATAAAATACCTATTGAAAAGCAAAACTTACTTTCCATTTCCGAGTTTCAAAAAATCATCAATAAAAAATTCCCTAAAGACAGTTTACGGATTCTTCCTTATGGTAATGCTTTGGTATATTCAATAGCTCGAATAAAGCCGCCTGAATACAAAGATGAGGGTAATAAATTGAATAGAGATCCGGGAAAAAGATTTATTAAGGAAACCAAAGCTGGAAAAAACTGGGAAAATGGATTTATTTATATCGCTCGAAGTAACGAGTCGAAAATGCTGAATAGAATTTATCACTTTGATGCCGTTACAGGAAAACTTCTTTGTATTACTGAAATTTATAAAGTTACAAATTAGTAACACAGATTATCTAAACAATTCAATACTCTTGTTAAACATTTGTTTCTCACATTTTACCATGTGATTCATATCCCCAAAACTAACATTCTACAATCCTAAGGGAACCCAAACTTTAGCCCTCTAAAGTATTAACGCTAACTTAAATTAGCCATCAACTTACCATTCCCATTAGTGACCTTTTTATAGGTTAATCTAGTATTCTTAAGGTATCCCAACTATTCAATCACCAAAAAAACATTATTACTTCAAACTACCAACAAGAACTTTTATCTTTGCACACGTTTTTGCCTCCAATTAAAAAATAGGCAATACTAAAAAAATGGCGAATTTTATGGCGACTGATTGGACCGTTTGTGAGGAATGCAAAGGACTCGGAAAAAAATACCGAGCGATTAAAAAATCCGTAAAAAAGGTTCACCATTCTTTGTCAAACACAAGTGAAACACCTGAACTTACTCCGCCAAAATTCCATTTAGAAAACTGTTTGATTTGTGATGGCAAGGGACTTATTCCGGCTGTCACCCCTCCTACTGTCGACACATCGCTTTTCCCACATGTCGCTATTATAGGGGCTGGCATTGGTGGAGTTGCACTTGCAGTAGCTTGTTTGCACCGTGGTATTCCGTTTACTTTATTCGAACGTGATGATAGTTTTGATGCACGTTCGCAAGGATATGGATTAACCTTACAACAAGCCAGTAAAGCCATGGCAGGATTGGGAATTACAACACTTCACAAGGGGGTGGTTTCTACTAAACACATCGTACACAATCCTGATGGCAAAGTGGTGGGTGAATGGGGCATGCGCAAGTGGATGGAAATAAACCCCGATGCGAAACCTCGAAAAAACAACATTCACAACATACACATTGCCCGTCAGGAACTCCGATTGGCATTACTGAATCAATTGGGTGAACATACCAAAGTGCAATGGGGACATCAACTGACCGAATTAGAAACAAGCCATAACAAAGTAAAATTGAGTTTTATGGTCAACAATACCATGAAACAAGTTAGCGCAGATTTGGTAGTGGGTGCCGATGGAATAAGAAGTGCAGTGCGAAAAATCACCATTGGCGAAGAAACCACTCCCCTGCTTTACTTGGGTTGTATCGTTATTTTAGGCATTTGCAAACTCAATGCTTTACAACATATCCAAAGTCACTTGCTCGATTCGGCTACGGTTTTTCAAACTGCCAATGGTCACGAGCGTATTTACATGATGCCTTATGACGCTGAATCAGTAATGTGGCAACTAAGTTTTCCTATGTCCGAAGAAGATGCCAAAACATTAAGCGCAAAAGGTGCCTCTGAATTAAAAGAAGAAGCCTGCAATAGAATAAAATGGCATACACCTATTCCAGAAATTTTAGCAACAACAGAGGTCGTTAATATTTCGGGATACCCTGTTTACGACAGAGAATTACTAAATCCAGAATGGTTGAAAAATGCCGGTTCTATAACCTTAATTGGAGATGCCGCCCATCCCATGAGTCCGTTTAAAGGACAAGGGGCCAATCAAGCCTTAATTGACGCATTGGTGCTAGCTAGAACCATTTACATCAATTGTAAAAACACCAATCAATGGCAAAAAACTGGATTAAGAACGGAAGTTTTAGATGCATTTGAAAATGAAATGATTCACCGCAGTGCTGTTAAAGTCAAAGAATCGAGGGCAGCGGCACAATTCCTTCATTCGGATGTTGTGCTACAAGAGGGTAATATTACCCGTGGCGGTTGTGCCAAGTCTTTAATTGAATAGAGTTATTTGATATTGAGAGGTAGAAAATGGTTTGAATAATGAATAAAAAACTTAAAAACACAATTGCAGTTTTAGGCCTCCTTATAACTGCACTTATTTTAAAAATCGCCATAGACAATTACAACTATTACGAAAATGGAGAATCGGATACCTTTCATTTAAAAACAGGAGAAAGTATAACGGTAAAAATTCGTCAAAATGGCTCGACAGGTTATCAAAATTGTTGGCTCAACGAATGCCATTGCAAGCATATAAAACTTAAAAAGCGAGATTACAAAAGTAGCATACACGAAACTTTAGGATACATTGGTGCTGGTGGCACAGAATACCTAACATTTACAGGAACAACAATCGGGATAGACACCATACAAATATCAATAATCCCTCCCGGCGATACTTGTTCTTGCAACGAAAACTCAAGCAATCAATCCAAGATTTTCAATCCTCAGACAGGCTATCAATTTATCATCAATGTGAAGCAATAAAAAGACTGGGTTTCGTTGGATTTAAATTCATGTTTCGCTCCTACTCACCTTAGATTAACAAGTAATTTGTTTTCTGTATGAATATATAAAAAAAGCAAGTGAAACGTCAACCCACAAATCAGTATAAGCAAAGGTCTTTTGACAATCAAAAAACAATAGCACACAATCCATTGTTTTAAATAAAATCTTTAAAGGTTTTAAATCATAAAAATGATAAAATACTTATTAATATTTCTGACCCTCAGTTTAAACACTCATTCAACCGTGAATAAAATTTACTCCTTTTCAACTCAAACGAACATCAAGGAATGGCGGGTTGTGAACGATGGAGTTATGGGTGGAATATCCAAAAGCTCATTGGTTCTTACTGACACTGGGAATGGCAAATTCTCAGGACATGTTTCTTTGGCTAACTACGGAGGATTTGCATCGATACAACTGAACACATCGATAAAACTAGATAATGAAAAGAAGTTTATTGTATTGCGAATAAAAGGAGATGGTAAGCGCTATGAATTTCGTTTAAAGGGATTGAATTCACAGTCTGAGTCATACGTTCATCAATTTAGCACTTCAGGAAAATGGGAAAATATCAAGTTAGCACTCAACGAATTTTACCCACAATACAGAGGCAGTAAATTGAATATCCCAAATTTCAATTTTAATAGCATCGAACAACTGAGCTTTTTAATAGCCAACAAGCAAGAAGAAGACTTCGAATTGTTAATCGATTGGATAGGTTTAGAGTAAGCTAATGATTGTAAAATATCTCTTTTGGTAAAGATATAAATTAACAATCGAACAAAAAATCATTATGACAACTTTGTGAAGATTTTAAAATCCTTCTCCATTTTCAAAATTAAAAACACAAACTGTAATAAGCGAAACTTAATTACATATAAAAACAGTTCGGTTAAATACCCTTTTAGTTGTTTTTTTAATTGATTTTTATAAATTTGTTGGAAATAATGCAACGACATCTGTTTAATGACAAATAGATTGACACACTAAAACCTTCAAATTATAAATCTCTTGAAAACCATAAAACCTCTTATCGTATTAATTCTGAGTTTAAAATCACTTTGCTCATACAGTCTAGACAAAACAAAATACAACTTTCCTGATGACTTCAAAAGAGTTCAAATAGGCTTTAACATTTCACCTGACCTTTGTTTTCGGACTTTAAAGGACAACGAAAACAGTACTACAAGCAATATTGTTATGAAAAACAACAAACAAAGAGAAACTTTCAAAGTGGCTTATACTGCTGGACTGAATGTCTGTTATAATATCAAAAAATCCATTGGCATTGAGACCGGCATTCAATATTCTAACAAAGGATTCCAAACGAAGTTAGATAATGCTGTCTCTTTAGTTCCTGACCCTGTAAATCCAGATAATTTCAAATTCATTTTCAACTATCATTACTTAGACTTTCCCTTAAAGGTCAATTTTACTTTTGGAGAAAACAAGGTTCGCTTTTTTAGCAGCGCAGGAATAACGACTAATATCTTTTTAAAACAGATACAAACCAATGTTTATCGCTACTCTGACCGCACTATTAGAACTTCTAATCCAACAACATACGATTACAAAAAAGTAAATCTGTCACCGACCATTAGCATTGGAATTGATTATAAAATTAACGAGAAAATAAATTTGAGAATTGAACCAACATTTAGATATGGTGTAATAGCAATCAGTGATGATCCAGTAACCGATTATTTGTACAATGGCGGACTCAATATGAGCTTTTATTATGGCTTGTAATTTTTTTTGAAATTAAAAAACTAATCCAGAAATGTTCTATTATTTTAATATTTTTGCAATACTATCATTAAATATGAAGTCAAAATAAATCACAGAAATAAACAAATGAATTTAAACTGTTACAATCAAAAAATAAATAAAATGAAAAAATCAAACCTCTATTCCGCATTTAAAATGAATTGGGTTATCATTAACATATTATTTGTATTAATTGCAAATAAGGGTTACGCACAAACCCCAGAATTATTCGAAGATAAAGTACTTATCAATAATATGGCTGCTCCATGGGGTTTTACATTCATCAATAACGATGAAGTTCTGTTTACTGAAAAACGAGGAAAAGTTTATCGTTACACAATCTCAACCGGAACTCTTAGTGAGATAAGTGGAGTGCCTACCATCTCACAAAATGGACAAGGTGGATTATTGGACATTGCTCTACATCCAAATTTCAGCACCAACAATCTCGTATATCTTACTTATGCAGTTGCGGCAACTGGGGGACAAACAACAGCATTAGGAAGAGGAACGCTAGTTGGCAATCAACTTCAAAATTTCACTGAATTGTTCAGAGCTTTACCAATACTTAACTCCGGCACTCACTTTGGCAGTCGCATTGTATTCGATAAAAACAATTATCTTTATATGTCGGTTGGTGATCGTGGTGCACAAGACAATGCGCAAGACAAGAACAACCATTTGGGCAAAGTTTTGCGATTCAATGATGATGGAACGGTTCCTGCAAGTAATCCATTGGTTGGTGTTGCCAACACAAAACCAGAAATTTATTGTTGGGGAAATCGAAATATCCAAGGGATGGCAATGAATCCTGCAACAGGAGAAATATACGCACATGAGCATGGCCCAAGGGGTGGTGACGAACTCAATTTAATTAAACCAAACACCAATTACGGTTGGCCTGCTGTTACTTTTGGCATCAACTACAATGGAACTCCTATAACACCCGACACCACACTTCCGGGCATGGAACTACCACTCACCTATTGGGTTCCCTCTATTGCGCCAAGTGGAATGACTTTTATTAAAAATGGACAAGCAAACAATGAAGCTGATATTTTAATTGGTGCATTGGCTGGCACACATATTCATTGGCTAAAAATGAAAGATGACAAAAGAGTATCCTCCACAAGAAGTATGAATGGGTATGCTCGTTTTAGAGATGTAAGACAAGCGCCTAATGGCAAAATATATGCTATGACCGAATCTCCAAATCGATTTGTTCTTTTGCGTTCAAACATCCCCTTGTTAACCTCGGTAGAAGATGAAAGCGAAGAAATGGAACAAAAAATTAGTTTATACCCTAACCCGAGTTTTGAAAAAAGTATTTTGTCTTTTTATGTTCCAAATTATCAATTTGTTTCAATAAAAATATTTAACACAGATGGCAGTTTAAACAAAGAATTATCAGCACAACATTTTTTTGAAGGTAAACACTCCCTAGAAATAGAGTCAGAAGATTTAACTCAAGGTATTTATCATATAGAAGTCAATAGAGGAAGCTCAAGAACTTTTTTGAAATTCATTAAAATGTAGAATAGTTTAATCTGTTTTACTTTCAAATCAATTAAAAAATTCAACCCAACAAAGGCTTATAAATACGAAATTAAGTCTATACAAATACAATTAATTAAAACAGAACTTCATCGTTCTAGTTTCATGTCTGTAAATTGAGGATATGTGACTTATAACAGTTTAAAGAGGTTAGATTTGTATTTAACTACCGTTTTAAATTGGGTTTGCCGTAAATTTATCCAACATTAATAATCACTCCTTCTTTCTAAGATTTTTAAAGATAAATGTTTTAAGTTAATTTCAAATGAGGCCAATACAATTATCATTTCTGATAGGTACGATTATTCTAACAAGTTGTTACACCGAAAATAAAAAAGGAGTAATACCTGAAAATACATCAAAACCTTTTCCTGTTGTGATTGACACAATGAGAATTGGAATATTTTTGAACTTAATTGAAGATTATAATCCTACTTGGCTATCGACATCCAATTACACGCTCCATTATATTGGGAAAATAAAAGACACAATCTTTTTAAGTAAGTCAATCTATTTCAGTTCGCCACCTCCTCCTGTTTATAAAAAATCAAAAAACATAAATAAATCTACAAATAACGAACGTCTAAATAAATTCAAAGATTATTTCATTGAATGGGACAAAAAAAACGACTATAGAAGTTGGACACAATGTAAAGTTGATATTGAATTTGACACAAGCAACAAAGTAGCAAACTTTTTTCCACTAATGATAATCAACCCTAACAAAGATACTATCAATATTGGTTCTGGAACATATATCCCCTTAACAATAGAAGCCATTGACAGCAATGGAAAATGGAAATCAATTCAAGAAATACACAAGTCCATGTGCGGTGTTGGAGAGAGCTCAATAATACTTCCACCAAATGAATGTGTCATAACACTAGCACCAATTTTTAACGGCAATTATAAAACAAAAATGAGATTCCTAATTGGCAATAACCAATCAAAACCTTTTTCTGGCAGAATTAATTACAGTCAATTTGAAAAATTGTATTAATAATAGCTAACTAATTCAACCAATCCCTTTACTTCATTCACATTATTCGAAATTTAATCCTTTATCTAAACGATTAAATTACAAAAACCGCAAAACGAATACAAACAACCTGAATTTGTATTATTTTACAATTTAAATAATAAGTCACCTTTGCATCATTATTTAAAATTCAAAAAAATGAACCAAACAATTTTTATAACAGGAGCAAGCAGTGGCATAGGAAAAGAAACGGCTAAATTATTTCAATCAAAAGGTTGGAATGTGGTTGCGACGATGAGAAATCCTGAAAAGGAAACAGAATTAAATCAATTAGACAATGTTTTAGTGACCAAACTTGATGTATTGGATTTTGACACTATTCAAAGTGCCTTTCATTCAGGCATCCAAAAATTCGGAACAATTGATGTACTGCTCAATAATGCTGGTTATGGCGCTTATGGACCCCTTGAATCCTTTAGTCGTGAACAAATTGCAAGACAATTCAACACCAATGTAATTGGTCTTTTAGAGGTTACTCAAGCTATTTTACCTCATTTCAGAAAAAACCAAAATGGAATTATCATTAATATTTCGTCGATTGGCGGTAAAATGACATTCCCATTGGGTTCGCTATACCATGGAACTAAATTTGCAGTTGAGGGAATATCGGAATCACTTCACTATGAAGTTGAGCAATTTGGCGGTCAAGTTAAAATAATTGAACCAGGAATGATTGCGACTGATTTTGGTGGTAGATCCTTTGTGTTCAGCAATGATGAAACCATGAGTGAATATCAAAAAACTGTTGGAGCACTTATGACTGCATTGCCGGTTATGACTCAAAATGCATCGCCTGCAAGTGTAGTTGCTGAGGTCATTTTGGAGGCCGCTACAGATGGTAAAAAACAATTGCGATATACCGCTGGCGAGGATGCTAAAGTACTGATTGCCAATCGCAAAATGTATGATGACGAAACATTTATTGGGGGTATTAAATCACAATTTGGGTTATAAAACCTCTTGAAAAATGAATCCAATCATTAAATATTTTAACGGAGAAAAAAGCGAAAGCTATGTGTTTATCATAATAGGACTATTTGCTTTTGCATTGGCCTTGTATTTTATATTTGTTTTAAAATCATCCTTTTGGAAAGGGGTCGCAATTCCATTTTTAATAGTTGCACTACTTGAGTTTATTGTTGGTTATACCATTGTAAACAGAAGTTCAAAAGACATTGTCAGGGTTGAAACGTTCATTAAAAACCAAACTCAAAACATTAAAACAGATGAAATACCAAGAATGGACAAAGTTTTAAGTAATTTTGTCATTTATAGATATGTTGAAATTGCGCTTATTGTTTTAGGGATTGTATTAATGTATAGCTCTATGAATGACACCTTTTGGAGAGGCATTGGATTGGGTTTATTTATTCAAGCAAGCATTGTATTAAGTTTAGATTTTTTTGCAGAGCGACGGGGGCATATTTACATGGAATACTTAAAAGAAATTGTTGAAAAAACATGAAAGAAACCATTCATTTACAATGTATTACCGACTTAAACAAGTTGTTTAACATAGGAAACAGTCACCATCCTTTAATTACGATTATTGACTTTAGTAATGTAACAGAACAAGTAGAAAGCAATACCAAAATCACAACCGATTTCTATTCCATATTGTTTAAAAACTATTGCAAAAACGTTATCAAATACGGTCGCAAAACCATAGATTTTCAAGATGGCAATTTAATATGTATTGCGCCACAGCAAACGATAGAAATAGACAATGAAGTGGTGATAAGGGAAGATAAGTTAGGTTGGGGATTGTTTTTTCATCCTGACTTAATTCGTTCAACGTCATTAAACGATAAAATAAAGCATTACAGTTTTTTTCATTACGAGGTTTCAGAAGCGCTGCATCTTTCTGACAAAGAAAAGAAAACCTTGTTTGAGTGTGTACAAAAAATTGAATCAGAACTTCAAGAGAATATTGATGTTCACAGTCAACACATTATTGTATCATCTATAGAACTCCTATTAAACTATTGTTCAAGATACTATGGCAGACAAATGATAACCAGAAGTCACTCCAACAAATCAATAATCACACAAATTGATAGGATTTTAAACCAATATTTTGAAGAAAGCTTGATTAAAGAACTTGGAATACCATCTGTTAAATTTTTGGCTGAAAAAGTAAATTTATCTCCCAGTTATTTGGGCGATTTACTTAAAAAAGAAACGGGTAAGAATGCTCAAGAACACATTCATTTACACATTATTGAAAAAGCAAAAGACTCCCTTTTAAATTCTGACAAGAATATTAACGAAATTGCTTACGATTTAGGATTCGAATATCCGCAATATTTCAATAAACTCTTTAAAAACAAAACAGGTCAAACACCTCTGGAATACAGAAAACTGAATTAGGAAAATGCAAAAATAATTAGTTGTAATATTTTCCAAAATATTCACCAAATTTGTAGTTGAGTAAAACTTATAGAAATTAATTCAAATACTATCGTATCATTAGCAATAGTATTCAATTGAACTATATAAAAACAATCAACTAGATGAAAATCATATTAATATTGTCATTTTCTTTCCTTGTATCTTCATGCATGGAAACAAAGAATGAAGAATTTGATTTGAATTCCTTTCCTAAGGAGTGGGTTAGACTTACTAAAAAAGAGGGTAAGTTAATCGTTTTTAACTCTTGTAATGCAGGGAACTTATTGTTAACAATATCCAAGAAAAACAATCGCTTTAGTTTATTACTTCATGGGGAACAGGAAGATTCTGATTTTGAAATATTAGAGACTCATCAACACAATGACACTATTTTTTTGAGGTCTAAAGACAAAGCGTCCTATGAAAATCAAAACTTCAAATTCATTTGGGTCGATAGAGAAAAAAGTTTAGGACGTTGGATAAACACCTATTCAAATGGGCATACGTCTGACAATGTATTTGTTACATTAGATAAACAAACAAAATTTGATATAATTACACAACCTTGTGAAGAGTGCTGGGGAGAAGAATGTGAAGAATTAAAATGAATTAAAAATTAGAACTATTATCAAACACAAAAAAGTATTTAATAAAAACCAATTATGCTTCACTCCTGCTGTATTCATCTGAAAAAGAAATGATTTCCTGTGAAAGACATAAAAACAAATTCAATAAGAAAAAACATGAAAAAACGACTACTTCTCATTACGATAACATTATCAATTAGCAACCTTGCGGCTATTTGTTCTTGGAATTCACTGACAGTTTTTCCAATTGGAATGTCTATCAAACAAAATACTATCTTTGTATTAGATGGATATGCTGCAAGTCAAATAATTATAAAGGGGCTTAATGATAAATTCCCTATTTATTTGCTTGGCAAAAACCACAAAGTCAAGTTAAATATTAAAGAGACTCTTGTGGGGCAATTCCAACTGACACAAGCATTACTAGTTCCTGAAACTGACTTGATAGTGGGAATGGAATATACACTAATAATCGATAATCTCCCCGAAAACGAATTATTAGTCAGATGGAACAGAGAACTTAATAAAAGCGGACCAATCGTTTATAAAGTAACTGAAGGGAAAGATTCTATTAAACCTATTTTTAAAACGATTCCTAAAGAAATAAAAAAAACTTATTACAATGTGGGTTGTGGTCCTACAATCTTTGTTACTTTCGACTGTAACGTCATAGACAGCTCAGAGTATTTAATAAAAACAACAGTCAAATGTATAGAAACTAGAAAAAAAACCACTTATTACATTGCGTCTAATAAAGGAGAAATGGAAATTGGTCGTGATATGTGTTATGGTCCATTTCATTTTGAGGATGGCGATAACTATGAAGTTAAATTTTCATTAATGGATGCTTCAGGCAATTTAACCATTTGGAGTGGTTACAGTATAAAATTCACCAAACCCATAGACAAAAATGCAAAAGAAGAAGAAAAGGAAGAAGAATACTAATTCTAACTTCTAGTCTTGTTAATAAACTATCACATCTATGAATGACTTTTACAAACTACACAAATTATTTCAATGGCCTGTTGCGCTGCTATTGCTCGTTATAGGATTTACCCCTTTGTTAACTTTAATCGAATTTAGTCACCAAGAGCCCCTATTTTATTTCTTTTTCATATTATATATCCCTTTAGCACAATTTACATTTACTCCATTTTTTAAGCTTATCAGTGTATATCGTTATTACTCTCCTATGCTTTTAGGATATATGGCAAATGACAAACAGATTGATTTACACAGTGGAACTACTTTTGATTATTTATGGGTGATGAGAAAAGTGAAACCGGGAATTGAAATGAGAAATCGAATATTGATGTATCAATTAGAAGGTTTACTAAACATCATCCAACAAATTGAGAGCAACAAAATCCCTCAAACGGTTAATATTATTGGCACTTCTTACTTCTTTTCGGACAGAACATTGAAAAAATTAGGGTTTGAAATTGTAAAGCCTTCTTTGTTTTATAGGTTAAATATTCTGGTAAACTTTATAGACTTAACGTACTTGTATTCTCTCTCGAAAGGAAGATTTACTATCCCCAATTTATTAAGCGTAAAAAAAGCATCTATTTCAGGAGATAAATTAGTAGAAAAGAAAAAGAATATTGAAGAAATTGCCTCATTACTGAGCAAAAAATAAAGACACAAAAATAATTAATATAGGGTTTTCGAGTTAAAATGTAATCATCAATAAAAACCCCTCCAAGTAATCCTCTAACAGCCAATGTTTTCGAGCAACTTAACGAGAAATCAAAGCTTGCAAACAAATAATAATTAATTAACCTTTACTAAGCTAAAATTCGCTTAATTGCAGCGCATTAAATCTAGCATAAAAAGACAACTCAAAATAAGTGACAAAAGCTAAAAGCAGAAATCAATT
Organism: Bacteroidia bacterium; assembly: GCA_040403495.1. GTDB lineage: Bacteria > Bacteroidota > Bacteroidia > NS11-12g > UBA955 > JABMMZ01. The sequence goes on along the minus strand of JBBAKM010000028.1, from coordinate 18,321 downwards.
TTAGCAGTTATTATTTAGTAGTTATTCTAAAAAAACAGCCATGGTTAAACAAAGAAAAATATCGGTATTAATGGCCGTTTATAATACCAACTTCAGTTACACAAAAAGTGCCATTGATTCGGTCTTAAAACAAGACTTCCAAGATTTTGAACTTATCATTATTGACGATGGCAGTAAGGAAAACAACCGTGAATCTTTGTTGGAATACGCTGAAAAGCATGAAGACAAAATCATTTATATTCGACACAGCAACCGTGGTCAGTCAGAATCAATTAACCGCGGAGTACTTTACAGCATGGGAGAATACATCACTATTTTGGACAGCGACGATGAATACAAACCTAATCATTTGAGTGCTTGCCTTCGCGAAATAGAAGGTCTTGACTTAATTTGTTCAACCACAGAAACCATCGTTGACACCGAAAACGATTATTATGTGCCTGACAAAGATGACCATTCAAAACTCATTCATTTGGATGATGTTGTTTTATTTGGCACCTTATTCGGACAGAAAAAAGTATTTACAGATTTAGATTTTAAAACGGGTTTCGCCGCCGATGCTGATTTTTTTGAACAAGCATCTGCAAGATTTCGTGTTAAAAAACTAGACTTACGTACCTATATTTACCATCGTAACATTCCAAACAGTATTTGCGCCACGCTTAAAAAAGCAAATTTTGCGAATGCCTAATCATGGCAGTTGATATTCCATTATTCAAACCTAACACGAACCTTGTAATGGCTTGTCATATTACAGGCATTCATGATGTTAATCGCAATATGACGCTTATTGATGACGACTACAATTTGGTTAAAAATTGGGCTGATTCTGTTACTGCGGCTAATTTACAAGGGGTTATTTTTCATAATAATTTTACCGATGAAACTTGCAAAAGGCATGAAAATGAGAATATTTTATTCGTCAAAATAAACTACAACCCACAATTTAATCCCAACGTTTACAGGTATTTTATCTACAAGGATTTTCTACAAAAACAGATCAATCAACTCAATGCAGTCTTTGTTACCGATATTACAGATGTTGTACTTGTTAGCAATCCATTTACAAGCCCTTATTTCATAGAAAACCCAACATCATTATTTTGTGGAGATGAACCCAAAACTCTTCATAATGAATGGATGATAGCTCATTCCGAAAATCTAAGAAACAATATTTGTGATTATACAGACTATGAGAAGAAATATGAACATGAAACACTTTTAAACTGTGGAATAATAGGCGGAATAGCTCCCCTATTGCTTGACTTTATTGAAAAACTTTGTCAAATTCATGAGGAGGCGAATTCAGAAAACAAAACTGAATACACAGGGGATATGGGTGCCTTTAACTACTTAGCGAGAACACAATTTAACAGATTCTTAAAGCACGGCGCACCCGTTAACACCCAATTTAAAATGTACGAAACCAAGCGGAATGATTGCTGGTTTAGACACAAATAATTGAGCCGTTGTTGGTGTTATCACCAACGACAAGCAAGCATACTGAAAATTGGTTGTTGGTGATAACACCAACAACGGCGAGAACACAATTTAACAGATTCTTAAAGCACGGCGCACCCATTAACACGCAATTTAAAATGTACGAAACCAAGCGGAATGATTGCTGGTTTAGACACAAATAAT
>JBBAKM010000028.1:0-16577 GCA_040403495.1 Bacteroidia bacterium | reverse complement strand
TGTCACGAATTGAGCCAATACAAAGAACTGAAAAAGCATTAACTTTGTTTGCTGAGATAGAGAGATTTAACACATTACCTATTAATTTAAAACGATGAATAAAAGCAAAAGAAAATTAATCCTTTACATTTCTTGTTCCTTAGACGGTTACATTGCCAAACCTAATGATGACCTCAGTTTTCTTTCTATTGTAGAGCATGAAGGGCAAGACTATGGTTATGCGGATTTTGTACAATCGGTGGACACTGTTATTGTAGGGCGCAAAACATACGATTGGGTTACAGGACAAGGTTATGAATTTCCACATTCAGACAAGGAATCGTATGTCATTACAAGACAAGCTAGACCCAATAAAGGGAGTATAAACTTTTACAATGGAGACTTAAAATCATTGGTAACGGAATTAAAAAACAAAGAAGGAAAAAATATTTTTTGTGATGGCGGCTCTGAAATTCTCAATCAACTTTTGACTGACAAATTATTTGACGAACTCATTCTTTCAATAATTCCAATCATTGTTGGAAACGGAACTAAACTTTTTAAAGAAGGAATTCCCGAACAAGAACTTAAACTAAAATCGGTCAGTCAGTTTGAAAAAGGACTTGTTCAATTACACTATGAGTTGAAAAAGGGTGAATGATTTATTTAATTTAACAATCATATTAATTTAAAACAAACTTTTTACCCATTTAATTGTTTAAAAATCATGAAAAAACACATCATTTTTTTTTCACTTTTCATTTTTTTTTCTAATGTATTTTCCCAAAATGTTGGTATCGTTAGAAAAAACTACATTTCAACTATTTATGACAGTTTATCCATGTCTAATATCGATGTATTTGATTCATCAACCATAAGACTAGGCTCTATAAATCCCACAACTGGCGTTGTCACCAATATTGGCAATTCTGAATATAAAATGGGCATCAATCTTACCGGCGCAACTATAAATCCCTATTTAAATCATTACTATATTGCAAGTGGAGATAGATTATTAACCTTTGATTTGAACACAGGTAATATTATCAATAATGTTCCGATTACTGGCCCCTACCCTACTTTCGCATTCCAAAATTTTAGATTCAACACAAGTGATTCTGTCATCTATGGAATGGTTCCCAATAATTTTTATTCAAAATATTATGACAGTACCGTCATGGACAGTTTAGATGTTTTAGATTCAACACAAATACGATTTGCGACTATCAATCCAGAAACCGGAAAATACACTATCACAGGAAATACATCATACAGCAATCTTTATACTTTAGCAGGTAATTCGATAGACCCTTATCAAATGGTTTATTATTATTCTGCTGTTGACACGTTGGTTGGAATTGATCTATATACTGGTAATACATTTAGTGAAGTTAAAATTCAATTGCCTTCAAATGCAATTTTCGAAAATATTTCATACAGTTGTATAGACACTGCAATCTACGGTATAACACGTCAAAACTACACCTCTATCGTTTATGATAGCCTTTTAATGATCAATATTGAAGTTATAGACTCCACAACTTTCAGGCTTTCCAAAATTAATCCTAATAATGGTAATGTTGAAATTATCTCTCCATACAGCATTGGTTTTAGCAGTAATTTAAGTGTGGGTTCTTTCATTGATCCTAGCTCATTGACATTTTATTTAAGTGATGGAAATAAAATTATAGGTGTATCATTAATCAGTGGGTTGGTTACCTCCATTGAAACAAAAACATTTTCATCAGGTGCAATTGCATTAAACATGATTCGAAGTACTGAAAATTGTTATGGCACTAATGAGATTAGAATTAATACAAGAACTGGAATAAACGAAATCGAAGATAAAGAAATCAAAATATTTCCTAACCCTGCTCAAAATAAAATTACATTAATTTATCAATCAACATTTAATAAAATTGAAATAATTGATATTAAAGGCATAATAAGACTAAAATCAAATGAAAATAATATTGATATTTCAAGCTTACCAGAAGGCTTATACATTATCAAATTAACGAATCAAGATGGTGGGGTAATTTTCAAAAAAATAGTTAAAAATTAATCCTGATCATTAACATGAACTTAAACTAAAATCGGTCAATCATTTTGAAAAAGGATTTCTTCAATTGCACTATGAATTAAAATAGTTTTCTTAATTATCAATGAACCTATTTCAGATTAAACAGTACCTTAAAGATTTTTTTAAGCCAAAAAAAATTGAGTATTTATATGATTCACCTATGGATAAAATATTACTCCAACTAAATGAAATATTTGATAGAAAATACAATGTTTTTGATAGCAATAATTTAGATGGCGAATTTATTGACAATACAAAATTTGAGATTAGTATTAATTATAGATACTTAAAATTTATAGGTCAAGTCATTGAAATCGAAAACAATAAAACAAAAATCATATTAGTGCCACAAAATAGGAAAAGAGTCTATTTTGGGTTTTACCTTTCATTATTTATTAGTTTTTTATGTTTTTTTAATTTTATTTACTTGGGTTTATTCTCATTTCTATTTTTTGCAATTTTAATTCTTATAGGAGGACCTACCTTAATTATAGGAAGTTCTATTATTCATTCGGAATCTATTAAAGAAAACTATTTGAAACACATTGATAAAATATTAAAAAATAAATTAAGCAAACATATAACTTTTAAATAAACCGTCGTTAATACTTAAATAGATTAACAAAAACGATGAAAAACACAACCGTATTTGGGCTCACTTTATTGTTATTTTCATGTGTCATACCTGATACAGAAATACAAACACAAAAAACATTTAAAATCCCTGTTTTGATTCAAGACAGTTTTACAAAACCCATAGAGGTCTTTAACACAAATTCCATTAATCAGTCTATGTCTGTCTTTATTGGTAAAAGTGCATTTTGTGACACCTATTCCATGACAAATTATTACAATAACAATCCCAATTACAAAAATGATTTTATTGACAGAAATGAACTTTGGTTATCAGACTCATTGAAAACTGATGGTTTTGAATTGTTTCCCGATTATAAAAAAACGGTCATTTGGACAAACCAAGAAGACGAAAGAACATTTAGTTACTATCCCGTTTATGTGGTAAACAACACTCCAAACACTAAACTATTTAAAGGCAAAAGTCAACATGTCTTTTCTATTCAGGAAGCACTCGACTCCAATAAAAAATGGAGACCAATAGAAGGTCGAAAATTATTTTTTTGTGGCAATGGTTTTTGGGGACTTAAAATTCATTCCAATGAATTTGTTGCACTTTTAATCCCCAAATATGAAGGAACTTATAAAACCAAAATCAGAATTAGAATTGAAATTGGTGACATAATATATGTCTCAACGCCTTATGAGGGATATATAAATGAAAAACAATTTTACTTCAACAAAGATGATGAATACTTGTATAAGCCAATTGTTAACAACAAAACAACCGAAATAAAACACCTATACTTAGGCGCAATCCCCTTAGAATTTGACAATTAATTTTGTAAAACCTTTTGTTAATAATGAAAATAATATCAAGCAATCAAATATTATTTACATGTTTAAAATTATAAAAATAATATATTTGCTTAAAATTCATTAAAACATGAACACGAAATACGATAACACAAAGTATAAAATTAAAACTTGGAAAAATCCAGAGATGTTGTTTTGGATTATCAATCCAGGTATTATTATTAACGAACTTATTTTTGGGCAACGAGTTCCTAAAGTGATGCTTATTGATAGAGAGTCGGACAAACCATTGTCAGAAAAAACACACATTCCTTGTCCTCATTGTGGCACCTTGCATGCCAATCAGAAATGGACTCCACAAAACAAAACCGCTAATGGAAATTGGTTTGGGCTGTATTGTGACCATTGCAACAACACAATTCCTTGCTTAAGAAACCTAACGAGTTTTATATTCTTAGTAATTAGTGCACCTATATGGTATTGGTTTAAAGACCGTTGGAAAAAACAGTGGCTTGAAGAGCAAAAAATTAAATTCTCACAACCTCTAATTTTAACTCAAGCAGAATTTGATTGGCGTAAAATTGGATTAAGTTGGGGATTAAGTATGTACATCTTTATGACCATCTTGTTTCCTTTAATTACCCAAGAAGAAATAAGCAAGAGTAAACTATTAATTGGCATTCCAACATGGGCTATAGGTGGACTTTTATTTGGATTGATTATCAAACGCATAGGTAGTCCCAAAAAATCCAATACTAAAACTTCAGAATAATATTCCTATCAATTATTCATTAATTAACAATCCTAAAAAAACATTCTACCGATGACTATGATTTTGAAAAGCATATTACAAGTATTTTTGTTTTTTGTATTTTCCTCAGTTTTTCAACAACTTTCAGGTCAAGTAATCATTGAAAATATTTATTTTCATCAGGATAACAGAACCTTTCTCATTTCAAAACAATCCGATTCATTAGTCCTTGCAAGAAACCCATTTTCGATTCATTATTATGGCAAAAAATACAACTCAGAAAAAGAAGAGTTTTATTCAGCGCAAATTGCCATTCTTGATAATGCGGAGGACACATTACTCCTAAAGTCAGGAAAGCCAACTTATGAAATTCCGTTTTTTGAACCTGGAAGTGGATTAGCGCCCTATGAAAATGGCATGTATGACACCGTATTTATTAACAATTCAGGCCATCATTATTTGATTTACGAGAATGAAAATGAAAAAAGAGTTAATCTAATTTCCCAAATCGAAAACTACAATGAATTTGAGTGGAAAATAAAGGCAGTTCATTACCAAGGGAAAAATATTTCTTTGAGCGATATAACATTTAATACCTTGTATTTTGTTATTTTTATGGATAGAAACTTAAATGAAATAATTGACACCAATGAATTAAAAATTGTAACCATTCAATTTAATTAACCAATAATATTGTTTCATTCGCTCATTTCATCAGCAAATTTACATTATTTATCAAAAAACGGTAATAATAAGACAATCAGAATAATACAAAAAAAAACATTATCTTTCCGAATGATAAAAAAAAGAAATGTATGAATCACGTGATAAACCAGTATTATTGACTCTAAACATTGTTACTGAAAATCCAAAAAATCACCGATTTTATTCTCCTTTTTTACTCTAAATTTGCTACATAGTTATGTCTTTATCTATTATAATAACACTTTCGATTTTGCTTTTATTGGCATATGTCTTTGACATCACCTCATCTAAGACAAAAATCCCTTCAGTTATTCTTCTTTTAATATTAGGATTCTTTGTTAAACAAGTTTCTAGTTCATTGGGACAAGTAATCCCTGATTTAAACCCCATACTACCTGTTTTGGGAACCATTGGATTGATTTTGATTGTGTTAGAAGGTTCTTTAGAATTAGAAATAAACAAAGCAAAACTTCCTTTAATCTACAAATCGTCTTTAGTCGCCCTAATTCCTTTGCTAGTGATTAGTTTTGGAATTGCCTTTTACCTAAATTATTATCAATTTATCCCCTTTAAACTGGCTTTAGAAAACGCTATCCCTATCGGCGTTATTAGTAGTGCCATAGCCATTCCTAGTGCCAGAAACTTATTGTCAAATCAAAGAGAATTCATCACATACGAAAGTAGTTTATCAGATATTTTTGGCGTTATCTTTTTTAATTTCGTAACCCTCAATGACTATTTTGGCACACTTACTTTTGGTAATTTTGCCTTAGAAATAATAATAATGCTACTCATTTCCTTGACTGCGACATTGTTATTGGCTGGATTCCTTAACAAAATCAAGCATCACATCAAATTTATCCCTATGTTGATTTTTGTTTTATTGATTTATATGATTACTAAGGTTTATCATCTACCTTCTCTTTTGTTTATATTAATTTTCGGTTTGTTTATTGGCAATATTGAACAAATGAGGCATATCAAATTGATTCAATTGTTTCATCCTATCAATTTCAGTAAAGATGTACATAAATTCAAAGAAATTACAACTGAATTAGCTTTTTTAACTCGAGCATTATTTTTCATCCTATTTGGGTTTTTGATAGAACTAAAAGATGTTTTGAATTCAAAGACAATTATTTTAGCGGCAAGTATTACAACAGGAATTTTTGTTGTAAGGTACATTGTTTTAAAACTATCAAAAGTACCGACTGACCCTATGGTTTTTATTGCACCAAGAGGATTAATCACGATTCTATTATTTTTGTCCATTCCAATTAGTCATCAAATCATCCCAATAGACAAATCATTAATAACCCAAATAATTATATTGTCTTCTTTGTTTATGATGATTGGTTTATTGCGTTACAAAAAACCAAAAACAATCTTAACCCAAGAATCCCCTGTCAAGAATCATTAAAGGGTTTACAGTTTTACAATATCAAAAATCCTATAAAGGTACACGAATGGGTCGAATCTTCTTAACCCAAGCGCATGGGAACGTGATTTATTAAGGTCTTTTTTGTCTATGGTTCGAGAGCCTCTCCATGACAAAAATCAAAAATCAAAAATCTTTCTTGGGTTTCCAACGTGCCATTCAATGCGGTGGTTTTTGAGTGTTTAGATTTTTTTGGGTTACCTCAAAGGAAGTTCCTCGAGTGGACTCGAGGAAATCACCTGTAGAGGTCAAAAAAAGCAAACCCTCAAAAATTTATTTAGCTTTGGAAATAAAAGCCTCATTGTGGCACTAGCTTTTTCTTTGCTACTTTCTTTTTTGCAATGAAAAAAGAAAGTAGAGACTTGAAGTAAATGAATGTTTTGTCGTAGAACCGTATATTATTGAATTTAATTAAAAATAACTTTAACTCCATTGTCTTATAAACCAATCTAATAAAGCTATTAATTCAATTTTACACAATATTTTTCTTGCAAATTCTCAATTATAATATATTTTCGTAATTCAATAACTATAAACTAAAACACTAAACAAACCAAACAAAAAAAACTATGATAAAGACAATCGCTTACTTCATCGAAATTATCAATTGGTTAAAAATAGTCTTATCACCAACCATTTTAGGAGTAATTTTGGGTTATATTATTTATTACAATTTTCCTACTAATTACGGATTAATTGCAAGTATTGCATTAAGTAGTTTAGGACTGATTTTTGGAATACTTTGGGCTAACAAAATTTGGAAAAGCAAAGGAACTTCCTTTTTCATGTCACGCGTGGAAGCAAGTCCTGATATTGATGAAGCTATAAAACCCAAATAACATAATATGTTTGAGGCATGACACAAAATCTAAAATCATTATATATTATATGTTCAATTGTCATCGTAATTATCTTTAATTCATGTAAATCCAAGATTCACATTTCAACAGACAAAAGTTGCAAAATGATTGTTTATACTAAAAACTCATTCTATGATAAAGAGTTTTTTCATTTTGAAAACAAAGCCATTGAACTAAAAGCATTCCCTAACTTCAACAATGACAAAAATATAAGTAAATATAAAATAGAGGTGTACAATGATTCAGGAATCCTCTGTTTTAAATCAAATAACCCAAATGAATACTGGATTAAAGACAATATTTGTCCAACCAATATTAAGGAAGGCAATTATTATTATTTACTTAAAATGAAACGCTATAATGATTCTCTAGTAACTAATTTCAATGGGAAATTTCGTTTGATAATTATTGAATAATGAAAATTGTTTATTTGTAGCTTATCATTATTTGATTATTTTTACAAAAAATTTAAATTAAAACAATGAATAACAAAATTATTGGAATTTTCATTATTCTAATTGCCGTATTAACCAGCTGCACTAAAGAGGATAATTCTGAACTTTCACCATCATCAGACAGAGGGGGAGCAAGCAACAATGGCAATTCTAGCCAATCGGGCGTTATGACTGCAGGCGAATGGAACGATTTAGATAATTGGACATTTTGGGATTCCCTTTTACAAAAAGAATCATATAATAAAATGACTGCCTATTGGTCATTTTTCACTAACAACAGAATTTCCGTTCAAATTTTAGGAATAGACTCTTTACCAATAGTTAATGCTTCCGTAAAGCTTAAATACGATGGAAATATTGTATTTAGTACACTGACAGATAATAAAGGGAAAGCTGAACTATGGGTTAATCTTTTTCAACAAAACCAAACAGTTAATTATTCCAAATTAAGTATCGACATAAACAATGGTGAAAAAATATCAAAACTTGTAAAACCATATAAAGAAGATGTAAATTCGTTTATTATCTTTCCTATTAATTTTGAAAATAAAATTGAAGTGTGTTTTGTTGTGGATGCAACAGGCTCAATGTCAGATGAATTAAAATATATCCAAAATGAATTGGTTGATGTAATCTCTCGCGTAAAATTAGCTAACCCTAATTCTGTAGTTTTAACATCTTCTGTATTTTACCGTGATGAAAATGATGAATACCTTACTCGAGAATCTAACTTTACTAGCGATATTAATCAAACTAAAAAATTCATACTTGACCAAAAAGCTGGCGGTGGAGGCAATTTTCCTGAGGCTGTTCACTCTGCTTTAGACAAAGCAGTCAATTTAAACTGGACAAATAATTCAAAAACAAAACTACTTTTTCTTCTTTTAGATGCTCCACCTCATTACAACAACGAAGTCATTAAGGATATTCAAAATTCGGTTTATAAAGCAGCTGAAAAAAGTATAAAAATAATTCCAATAACAGCCAGTGGAATCGACAAAAATACTGAATTTTTAATGCGATTTTTTTCTATAAGCACTAATAGTACCTATGTTTTTATTACCAATCATAGTGGAATTGGCGAAAATCACATTGAAGCTTCTGTAGGAAAATATCAAGTAGAGTTTTTAAACAACTTAATGGTAAGGCTAATTAACCAATACTCTGAATAAATCAAGCCCTTTGGCAACTCTTATTTTTCTTAAACAAAAAGTTCAAATAGAATGCAATTCGTACTCTTAACAAGTGTTGAAAACGTTTATGAAGCCACTTTTATTCATGATTATTTAGATAATGAAGGAATAAAATGTATCATAACGAATGAACACGTTTCCACTTTGATGCCACACTTAAATGGCATGATGGGATCAGGTGTTCAACTTTTGGTCAACCAAAATGATTTAAATAAAGCAATTCTTCTACTTAATACTAGAAACAAAAAAGAACAATTGATTTGTCCTAAATGCCAATCAATGAATATTAAATTTGGCATTGGGCGTAAAAACAAATTAAAAAAAGGCATTATTATTATATTAACATTACTTTTTTGGGTACCATTTTCAAACAAACATACAAGCTATTATTGCAATGACTGCGAAGAGGAATTTAATTAATCGTTTATTTATAATTAATAGCTATTTTTTATCAATTTGTGGCTTATTGTTTTGTGTTTTCATTTCTTGCAACACCCCAAATTCTGAGCAAAGCTCAGCAACAATAAATAAGCTCTCCAACAATCTACAATCCATTGACTCTATAGAACAGGAAAAACATTTCTTGTACTCCCAAAAAAACACTTATGAGTATCAAAAACCATACGATGATAAAATAATCAATGAATTAGAAAACAACAGAGACACGGGTTCAATTCTTGCATTTTTACAATCTTATTTGGCCCCAATTTTCAAACTTAAAGAAATACCATTTTCACCGCTAGACATATTGGAATACACCTTCCAAATAGACATAAACAACGATGGTGAAAAAGACATTATATACCAAGGTCCTGCAGGTGGTGAGGAAAACATGACTGTTATTTTTATCAACGAAAACAATAGCTATACCGAAGTATTTCGAAAAAAACAGGTGATTTTTGAAATTGAATTTATCGAAAACAGACTGAGTAATTTAGCGATTAACAACGTGGGCTGTTGTGCAGACCCACAAGTTTTAGAATATTATTACAAGGTCAATTACCAAAATAATAGGCCTAACTTCTCTCTAACAAGAACCATAGGTTACTTGAGTGATTATGAAAAACCGATAAACAAATTTGAACAAGAAATTCCTTTTATTATTCAAAATGATGAAGCAAAACTAAGAAATGACTGCTACGAACTCAATACATTACATCCTTTTTATGGCACAAACGGGAATATTTTAAACACTTATAAAAAAGGAGACAAAGGCATTGCAATAGCTCATAAAATTGAGAATGGCACACAATGGGTTTATGTTTTAATGGCCAAAAAAATGATAGTGGGCGAAACTGATTTTTATACATTTAGGGAACAAGAAATTGAATTATATGGATGGTTAAAAAAAAGAGAAACAAATTTGAAGTAAATAATTAAATTTCGGAACTAAAACAATTTCTAAAAATGCTCAAACAAGAATCTTACGTTAAAACAGAAACTATATTTCCTTTAATTATTGCCGGGATGAGCATGTTTACGATTTCGTCCAATTTGTATCATTTGTTGTCATTAAAGGTTTTAGTATCGGTTATTGGACTCGTAGGAACGGTTTTATACTTCAAAAAAAACAGACACTTCAACAAACTTATATACATTTGGATTGCGGCTCAGACCATAATAATTACCAAATTTTCAGTCAATGATATTACGGGCACTAGAGATGTTTTATTCAGGTGGGATCTAACTCAGTCTTTAAAATTAAATTATGGAATTTATTTTACTAAAGAGGACTCTTATTTATTCATAAGTTTTAATTTTATTAGCATTTTATTTTTTGCATTATTCAAGATTTTGCAAATTTCGGGTATAGTTGGCAAACAACTTACATTCAGTAAATTCAGAGAGGACAATAGATTAGGGGATATTTTTCCATTAACAGGAACAGTTTTAAAAAGAGTGACATTAGCAAAAGAAAAAGAATGGCTATTGGTTGAATTATCAGCCCCTTTTTTATATGACGACAAACCAATAAACCATGTATTAGTTAAATCCAAAAGCGAGGGCGCTATTAAAACTAAAATAAAAAATCAACTCGTTTACTTTAGATTGGTTGAAAATATTGATGATATTGAAGTTGGCAATAATGACATCAATCATTTTCCTTTTATCGATTGGGCTTTTTGCAAATAATCCACTCTTAATCAATGAAAATCTCTTTTAAAGTCAAAAAAAACAGTGAATTTATAAGTCAATATCTAACCGATATGCAAAAATTCACGTCGGTACATCCTATTATTTCAAGAATTGATGCTCTAGGAAACAACACTTATCTTTTTCACGAAACATTAACCTTTGCAGCCATTCCTTTTTCGTTCAAATACCAAACTTTGGTTGTAGAAAGAGAAACGGAAATATTGATGAATGCCAATGTATTAAAACTTGTAAAAATCAGCATAACTTTCGAATTTATTGAAGAGGGAGAATACACCACAGTGGTTGAAAATGTAAAATTCAAAACCTTTCTTCCAATTCATTTTATCTTAAAAAAAATATTCATAAAACAACACACTCTCCTATTTAAAAACATTGAACAAGAGAAAGAAAAAATAACCCAATAAATACTATAAAGATGAAATTAATTGAACACTTATGGAAGAAACAATTGACATAGAAAAACCAATTCACAAAATTTATAAAGCAAATGCCATTCATGTGGGAACTTTTTTAGGAGGACCACTAGTGGCGGGATATTTAATTGCCGAAAATTATAAAGCAGTAGGCGAATACAGTAAGTACAAAAAAACATGGATTATTACAATCCTTTTAACAATCGTAATCTTTACTTTACTGTATTTAATTCCAGACAACTCAAGAATACCCAACTATATTTTCCCTGTCATTTATTCCAGTATTGCTTTTTCATTGGTTAAATCCTTCCAAGGGGAATTAATTGAAGCCCATCAAAATGCAGGAGGACTTTTTTACAGTTGGTGGCGAATAATTGGCGTTTCTGTCATTGGGTTAATAACTATTGTTTTGGCGATTGTTGCCCTCGTTTATGTTACAGAAAATGATAGTACCGAGGTTTCAAAAACTTATGGGATAATGAAACACGAAATTGTTTATGACAATAACAATATTACAGAATATGAGGTCGATTTAATTGCCTCAAAATTAATAAAAGCCAACTTTTTTGACGAAAGTGTCACCAAATACATTTATGCAGAAAAAATCAAAAACAGTTATGCCATCTATGTTTCAATAATGCCTTCATCCAACAAAGACCCCAAAGTAGAAGAAATTTATTCTCAATTACAACAGGAAATACAGACCGATTTTCCCAACAATCCTTTTATAATCAATTTGGTTAACGAGTCCATTGAACATGTTGTAAAACGAATAGAATAAAACTAAGATTAAAATAATGAAAAAAAAAGAAGTTCAATTCTCTAATAACTATACGGGTCATACCATAAAAGCGATTTTATCCATTTTTGTTTTTGCACTAACCTATTTATTAATATTAGCTATATGCCTTTTCTTAACATTCGTATTTATCATCTTAGGAATTCAATTAATTGACTTAAATCCGACATTCATTACATTGTTTTTTGGTATTGGAATTGCTAGTATGGGCGTATTTGTGCTTATTTTCATGTTAAAATTCCTTTTCAAGTCTTACAAATTCGACTATTCACTAATGGTTGAAGTTACTGAAAAAGAGGAACCTCATTTGTTCTATTTGATTAAGGAAATTGCAACAGAAGTTGGTGCAAGTTTACCCAAAAAAGTATTTGTAACATCAGAAGTTAATGCGTCTGTGTTTTACGATTCTAGCTTTTGGAGTATGTTTTTACCTATTAAAAAAAATCTTGTAATTGGACTAGGGCTTGTAAATTCAATAACTAAGTTGGAATTAAAGGCAATACTTTGTCACGAATTTGGCCATTTTTCACAAAAATCCATGAAAGTTGGGAGTTACGTTTACAATGTAAACAAAATATTTTATAACTTATTGTATGACAATGAGTCCTATGATAAAATCATTAAAAAATGGACTGATTTGAATGGCATTCTTAGTCTCTTTGTTTTAATACCTTCCAAAATAAACAAAACAATTCAAGCCAGTTTAAAAATTATATACGAAATAGTAAACAAAAACTACATGGCACTGTCACGTGAAATGGAATTTCATGCAGATGCTATTGCCGCAAGTATTACAGGAATTGAACCATTAAAAAAATCGCTGTTAAGAATGGCAATTGCAGAAACTTCATACAACAATGTTCTCAATTTTTACAACAACAGTATTTCTAAAAATATAAAAAGTGAAAGTATATACAGAGACCAAACCAATGTAATTCAATTCATTGCCGAAACTAACAATTTTCCTATCACTTATAATCTGCCTGATGTTTCACTCGAAGAGCAAAGCAAATTCAACAAATCAAAGTTATACATTGAAGACCAGTGGTCCTCACACCCTTCTGTTGAAGAAAGAATAAAAAGATTAGAAAATACCGGTTTTACTAGCCAAATAATGTCTGATTCTTCAGCCAATGAGTTATTTACTGATATTGATGCCTTACAAAAAAAATTGACCGATAAGTTGTTTGAAAAAATTACTTATGAGTATGAAGTTAAAACCATTTCAAGTGATGTGTTTTTTGAAGACTATAAACAAGAATTCTTCGAAAACTCATTTGACAAAAGATACAACGGCTACTATGACAATAAAAATCCTATCCTCATAGATTTAGAAAACGAAATATCTCCTCCAATGAATTTTGATTACACTGAATTATTTAGTGACAAGGAGGTTGATAAAGTGTATACAGCCATTGCTTTATCCAATGACATTCAAATACTTGACAATATATACATTGGAAACATAAAAATAAAAACATTTGATTACGATGGAGAAAAATACCATTTTTCAAGATCAAAAGACTTAATCAAAAAACTTAACAAAGAATTAGAACAATACATAGAAGAGATAAAGAAGAATGATTATGCTATTTACAGCTATTTCAAACACTTGGAACAGACTAATAACAAACCATCTAAATTAAAAAAAATGTATTTAGACTACTTTGAATTTGACAAAGATTTTGACTCTAAATATGATATTTACAACACTATTTCAAGGGATATTTCATTTATTAATGAAACAACACTAAACGAGACAATCATTAACAACTTTGAGAATTTAGTCCCTTTAGAAGAGTACTTAAAAACAGAAATAAATCTTCTATTAAGCGACTCCGTATTAGTAAACGAAATTACGCCCGAAATAAAATCTGAATTCAAAAAATATACTTCAACGACATTGAAATATTTCGATGGAACTAACTATATCAATGAGAATTTAGGAATATTATACACCGCTTTAAACTATTACTCTATATTACTTTCACGAAAGTATTTCCTAGTCAAAAAAGCCCTTTTAAACTACCAAATAGAATTATTAGACCCTAAATAACACATTCAACAAAGCACATAAGTTGACTTATATCATTATGACAATAGACTATAAAAATGTTTATTTGCAAATGAAACAACTCAATAAAGCATTATAAAACCCTACTCAGAAACATGGAAATACTAAAAAAAATCATTGGCGTACTATTATTGTTATTGGGACTCATTTTATCAATAGGGATTCTGTTTACAACTATAAAGTTAATCATAGATAAAGCAACACTTGACTTTAACAGCGCTTATAATATTGCACACCTTATAGGAAACTTCATTGGATTCGGTCTGTTTATTGTCATCATTTATTTCCTGTTTAAATTTGGTTTAAAACTAACAAGAACTAAAAATAAGCCATCATTGAATGATATAATAGACGATAATCATGATTAATAATTTTCACAAAGCAATAAGTACAGTTAATTGCCAATATTTTAAAACCATTGAGTTAAGTAAAAAATAAGTTGTAACTTTACATTTCAGTTAAACATATAAAAACACATGTCACTAAAAATCATTTACTTAATTTTAATTACAACAACAATGAACACCTTAAATGCACAAAAAATACAGACAGTTCCATTTGTCGATTTAGCCAAATACGCTGGCAAATGGTTCGAAATCGCTTCATTTCCACAAACGTTCCAAAAGGGCTGTCACAATACCACCGCAGAATATACTTTGTCCGACAAAGGCTATGTGGTTGTTGAGAACAAATGTAACCGAGACAGTTTAACAGGCAAACTATCTTCAATAAAAGGAAAAGCATTTGTAGATAAAAACTCAGGCAATGCCAAATTAAAAGTTCAATTTTTCTGGCCTTTTAAAGGTAAATATTGGATTATTGATTTGGCCGACGACTATAGTTATGCAGTGGTAAGCAATCCTAGCAAAAAGTATTTATGGATACTGTGCCGCACATCAACAATGGACAGTGCCATTTACGAGCAAATATTAGAACGATTAAAGCAAAAAGGATTCGACCTTAGTAAACTTCAAAAAACCAAACATATATAAAACCCAATCTTCGGAATGAAAAAAATAATATTAGCCCTCATCATAACAATTTCTTGCAATCTATATTCTCAGACAGACTCAACAGAGTATGCCAAAGTTATTCAATTATACAATACTTCTAAATTCAAATCAGCTTTGGAAGGCATTGATAAATTGATTACCAAAAATAATGACAATGTTGAATTTTATTTATTCAAATCAGAAATTTTATTTCAACTTGAACTTTACGATGAAGTATTAAATACGCTAAATTATGCTGTTAAAAAATTCCCAAACAACCACTCTGCAAGAATAAAAAGGGGATTGACCTTTTTGAGTTTTAATTTACCCAGAGAGGCTATTGAAGATTTTAACATATCATTAGAATTTGCGACAGAAGACAGTTTAAAATTGTCTAGTTATATCAATTTAAGTGCAGCAAAATCGTGGAAGAGAGACTTTGAAGGGGCGTATGAAGATTTACAAAAAGCTTATAAAATTGACTCATTGAATATTGGCATTCTTACAAATCTGGCTATGGTTAGCGATGAGGTTAATAGAGGTTCGGAAACTTTAGGTTATCTATACAAAGTTTTAACAATTGACTCCACTTACACACCCGCCTATTCAAATATTGGTTTCAAACTACAATTAATGGGGGAATACAAAAAATCGATTGAGTATTTTGACAAAGCAATCAATATAGACCCGAATCTTGCATTGGCATACAGCAACAGAAGTTACAGTAAACTGATATTAAAAGATGTAAAAGGAGCACTCAATGATATTAACAAATCACTAAAAATGTATCCTGAAAATTCATACGCATATAAAATTAAAGCGCTTATTTATATTGAAAAAAATGAATTAAAAACGGCTTGTGAAAATTTGGAAATTGCGAAGAATAAAAAATACAAACAAACCTATGGCAATGAGGTAGATGAATTGATTACCAAATATTGTGAATAATCCTATTTTGGGATTTTAAGCCATTTTATTCAATTTTTAATTGTGATTTTGGGGAAACAACCTTTCTAAACGATTATTTCTCCCCTCCTTTTGAATAATCTTACAGAGAGGCTCTTAGCCTATTTGGGGAGGCCTCCTCAAAGCTATCAAATTGAAATTTCGCGCCATTCGTGGACCTAGGCAGGATTTTAGATTTATGAATTTTAGATTTTAGATTTTTGTCATGGAGAGGCTCTCGAACCATAGACAAAAAAGGCCTTATTAAAGCACACTCCCGTGCGGCTGTGTTCCGAGGCTTCGGAACAGCCAAGAAGTCCCGCTTTTTTTGCGGAATTCCCTTT
>JBBAKM010000027.1:0-38650 GCA_040403495.1 Bacteroidia bacterium | reverse complement strand
GATGAAAGAAATTGGGGCATTGTGCCATTCTAAAGGAGTTTTGTTTCATACCGATGCCACCCAAGCGGTTGGTAAAATTCCGGTTGACGTAATTGCTGATAATATCGATTTGTTGAGTTTTACAGGTCACAAAATGTACGGTCCTAAAGGAGTTGGTGCCTTGTATGTAAGAAGAAAAAATCCAAGAGTTAAAGTAACTGCTCAAATGGATGGCGGTGGTCACGAAAGAGGAATGAGAAGTGGTACGCTAAATGTGCCAGGTATAGTTGGCTTTGGTAAAGCTTGCGAATTGTGTAAAAATGAAATGCAAGTGGACACCGAACGTATCATTAAAATGAGAGACCGTTTAGAAAAAGAATTATTGGTGCTTGAAGAGTCATACATCAATGGAAGTAAAGAACACAGATTGCCGCATGTTAGCAATATGTCATTCAAATATGTTGAAGGAGAAGGATTGATAATGGGTGTTAAAAATATAGCCGTTTCTTCAGGTTCAGCATGTACAAGTGCTAGTTTGGAACCAAGTTATGTGTTAAAAGCATTGGGTTTAGACGATGAGTTAGCCCATTCATCATTGCGTTTTGGATTAAGCAGATTCACAACGGATGAAGAGGTTGATTACGCTATCAACCACGTGAAAGAAGCGGTATTGAAACTTAGAGAAATGAGTCCGTTGTGGGAAATGTTCAAGGAAGGGATAGATTTGAAATCTATTCAATGGGCGGAGCATTGATATTTTTGATTTTGTGATTTTGTGATTTTTGATTTTAAAAGAATAAAAGATGTACAGTGAATTTGCTGATAATTTGAAAAACCGAACCAAGCAATTGGCTATTAATACATTAGCTGTATTGGAGAATGTTCAGTTTTCAAATGTTACTAGTGTATTGGTTAAGCAATTAACCAAGTCTGTAACTTCTGTAGGTGCAAACTATCGTTCAACTTTAAGAGCTAAATCAAAAGCAGATTTCATATCAAAAATATCAGTCGTAATAGAAGAAGCAGATGAAGCATTATATTGGTTGGAATTGTTATACGAAACAAGAAAAATTAACGAAAGTGACTTTGAAAAATTACATAAAGAAACCAACGAAATATTAATGATAATGTCAAAAACCAAAAGCACTACACAAGAAAATCTAAAAATCTAAAAAATTATAAAGGTATCAAAATTCATAAATATTTAATCACTTAAATTAAATAAAATCATTATTAAACATATCGGAACAAAAATTAAAAATTAAAAATATTTAATCTCTTTAGTTAAGTAAAATCAAAAATCAAAAATCAAAAATAAATCATGGCTTATTCAGAAAAAGTAATCGATCATTACAACAATCCAAGAAACATTGGAACGTTGGATAAAAATAAAAAAGAAGTTGGAACGGGTTTGGTAGGTGCGCCAGAATGTGGAGATGTAATGCGTCTGCAAATTGAGGTTGACGAAACCACAGGAATTATCAAAGATGCTAAATTCAAAACTTTTGGTTGCGGAAGCGCTATAGCCTCTTCTTCATTAGCGACAGAATGGCTTAAAGGTAAATCAGTTGATGATGCACTGAAAATCGACAACATGGATATTGTTGAAGAATTAGCATTGCCACCTGTAAAAATCCATTGCAGTGTATTGGCTGAAGATGCCATAAAGTCTGCTATTAATGATTACAGAGTTAAAAACGGTTTAGCACCGATAGAGGACGATAAAAAACACTATTAATAGGGGTTAGGAAAAAGCCGTGACTAGGCTCAGCCAAGTGGAGTAGGATTTAGGGTTTAGGAAATAGCCGTGACTAGGCTCAGCCAAGCGGGTTAGGGGTTAGGAATTAGGGAGTAGGATTTAGGGTTTAGGAAATAGCCGTGACTAGGTTCAGCCAAGTGGGTTAGGAATTTTCCTTAATATTGCCAATGTTGTGGACGAAAAGATTAATTAATGACATTAAAAATCAATCTGATAGATATGGAATAAAAATTGTAATATCAATTAAGAAGAACTATTAAAATCATAAAAATCAACCGCGAAGTAATATAAACATATAAAATCATTCCAATAGCTACCGGAACAAAAATTAGAAATCAACCGCGAAGCATCATAAACGTATAAAATCATTCCGATAGCTATCGGAACAAAAATTTAAAATCAACCGCGAAGCATCATAAACATATAAAATCATTCCGATAGCTATCGGAACAAAAATTTAAAATCAACCGCGAAGCATCATAAACGTATAAAATCAAAAATCAAAAATTTAAAAATCAAAAATCAATTATGTCAGCAGATATAACAATAACAGATAGAGCACTTGACAAAGTTAAACAGTTGATGAGTCAAGAAAATATGGGTCCAGATTATTTTGTAAGGGTTTCGGTAAAAGGTGGAGGTTGCAGTGGTTTAAGTTATGATTTAGATTTTGACAACGAGCCAAAAGACGGAGACCAAGAATTTATTACTAATTCAATTAAAGTAGTTTGTGATTTAAAAAGTTACTTGTATTTGGCAGGTACAGAATTGGACTTTACAGATGGATTAAATGGTAAAGGATTTAACTTTATCAATCCTAATGCCAAAAGAACTTGTGGATGTGGTGAAAGTTTTGCGGTATAATGGGTTTCTTAAAAAATATATTTAAACTAAAGCCATTATTAATATATGGCTTTTTTTTATGTTCGACAAATATTGCTGCTCAATATAAATATTCATACAAAAAATTTGATCCATACTTAGGGGCAATATCTACAAGTTTTTTGGGGACTTCTATTTATTTGCAAAATAAAGTTAAACCACTTTCAGAAACTTACATATTGAGTCTAAATAGAAATAATGTCAATCGTTTTGATAGGATTGCAACTTATCAATGGAATCCCAAAATTGCACGAACCAGCGATGGAGTAGCCGTAGGAAGTGGATTGATGTTTTTGTATTTCTGTTTTGATAAAAATAGCAAACAAAATGTTTTTCCTATTGCTGGTGTCGCTTTTCAAAGTTTATTGTTATCACAAGCATTGTCAAACAGCTTCAAACTCACACTTAGACCTCGGCCTCTTGTATATAATCCAAAGGTAGAGATGTCTAAAAAAATGAAGTCTGACAGTAGAATGTCATTTTTTTCAGCACATACTACAACAGTTTCTTCACTGAGTTTTAGTTTTGCTTATGCATACCAAACTTATAATGCACCTAATAAACCTAATTATGCATTGTGGACTGGTGCTTTTGCATTACCAGCAGTGCAGGCAATACTTAGGGTAAAAGCTGGTAAACATTACCCGAGTGATGTTATTTGTGGTTATGTAGTTGGCTTTGCTTCCTCATTTTTAATGCACAAGCTCCATAAAGTGAATAAATAAAAAAAACCTCCCTGTTTACAAGGAGGTTTTTTCGTTGAATATCACTTTGATTTATTTAGCACTTGCTTTGATAGTCCAAACAACATCTGCTTTTAAATCCATAGCAGGAATTGGTCCTGAACTAACTCCTTTAACTCTGTAAGTAAAAGTAGTGGCTTTAATGTAATTTGCCAAATTTTCATTGCTATTTACAGTTAATGTCAAATTGTTTTGACCGTCTAAAACTGGATTTTTTGAAGCAATAAGTACTTCAGGGTTTCCATCTGCTGCAATGTATAACTCTATTTTTTCAATAGAATTGAAATTTAAGGTTGAGTCAGTAATACTAACTTTAGCAGAACGAAGAGTTAATTCATCCAACAAGTCGAGCGAAGTATTGTTTTTTTCGAGTTCTTGTTTTAATGAAGATGTTAAAACAGATTCACCTATCACATATTCACCCGGAGCTTCGATAGCTTCGACAGAAAGAGTTGCTTCAGTGGTGTAATCAAAGTTAATGCTTGTTAATTTTTCAAGACATCCGCCCATAGTTAACACACTGATAAAGAGGATAAGACTGGTGTTTATAAAAAGTTGTTTCATGGTGTGATTATTTTTAATAATTAAGTTACAAAGGTAAATAAATGATTTTAATTGTTATCAAAGATTTTTTTAAGGGCTACATTTATTGATTTTCCATCGGTTTTTCCTGCTAGGTTTTTCATAGCAACGGGCATTATTTTACCAACTTCTTGCATACCATTGGCACCTACTTCAGCGATTATAAGTTTTAGCGCATCAATAAGTTCGCTTTCACTCATTGCTTTTGGTAAATAAGTTTCAATAACGCTCAATTCTTCTTTTTCTTTTTGAGCTAAGTCATTTCGATTTTCTTTTTCAAAAATTTCAATACTGTCTTTACGTTGCTTTGCCATTTTCATCATGGCTTTCATCGCTATTTCGTCATTAATGTCTTTATTGCCGGTTTCTGTCCCTGCAATCAAAAAGGCTGATTTCATAGCACGTATGGCTCTCAAACGAATTTCATCTTTCGCTTTCATCGCGTCGATTAAGTCTTTATTTATTTTTTCTACTAAGTTCATTGTTGTTATTTTTATACTGCAAATTTAAGGAATTATCATTTAAAAGAGATACATCTGTCGACAAGACAATTAATAAGCTTTATTTGTTGTCTGAAAATATAGATACAAAGATTTTTGCATTCATTTATACTCACAGATTAAGTTTCTTGAGTAAGTAAAGCGTGTGCTTAATTCAGTAATCAAAAGATAATTTTTATCTGTGATTTTTTTGTTTCTTTGCATTCCAATTGAACTATTCATCCAAAATAATTGAAAATGCAGTAAAAGCCTTGTCTGGTTTCCCTGGAATTGGCACACGAAGTGCATTAAGGATGGTTGTGTTTTTGCTTAAAAGGCCCAAAGAGGAAGTTAATCAATTGTCAGAGGCATTGATGTTGCTAAAAACTACTTTAAAGTCATGCCGTGTTTGTCATAACATCAGTGATGAAGAGGTTTGTAATATCTGTAAGTCGCCCAATCGCAATCACAGGCAATTGTGTGTAGTAGAAGACATGCAAGATGTTATGGCTATAGAAAACACAGCTCAATTCAATGGGTTGTATCATGTATTAGGAGGAGTTATAGCTCCTATGGATGGTGTTGGTCCCGATTCGCTAAACATTAATTCATTGGTGACTCGAATTGAAAATGGACAATTTGAAGAAGTGATTATCGCATTAAATCCAAATGTTGAAGGTGATACTACCACTTTTTATATAGCAAGAAAACTTAAAACATCTTCGGTTCAAATCAGTACCATAAGCAAAGGGATCTCCATTGGAAGTGAATTGGAGTTTGCCGATGAAATAACTTTAGGAAAATCCATCTCATTAAGAGTGCCTTACCAAGTTTAAAATTAGTATTATATACCCATTAAATATGCAAATTATTTGCATATTAGTGTTTTTTATGAGTTATTAATACTATCTACTTTATTGGAATTTCGATTAAAAATGTGTTAATATTGTTGTATTAATCTGAAAGTCATTTGTTTGCATGTTGATTTATTAAATATTCAAGATGTAAATAAATGAGTATTTTGCAACACCTTTCTTTCAAAGGGGTATATTTTAGTGAGACTAACTCTATTTTTGTTTGTTTTTTTTGTATTAAAGGGGCATTTAAGTGCGAGTAATACGCCTTTGCATTTTAAGTGCAAAAAATACACAATAGACAATGGGTTACCAGACAATTGGGTTAAGGAAATGGTATTCGACCAAAAGGGTTTTTTGTGGATGGCTACTTTAAATGGTATTACAAAATTTGATTCTTATCAATTTCATAATTTTACCACTAATAGTCGCATCAAACTAAAATGGCAAGACTACAAGTCAATTATATATCTCAACAATGAAGTATGGGCTTCTTCTGATTCTGGAATTGTTATAATTAATACTCGTAATTACAAAGTAAGATATTTGAATGTAAATAAAAAATTGGGTATAGTTCATCGGTTATACAAGACTACAGACAACATAGTTTATTATTTTCAGTCTAACGGGTATTTAACTCAAATTAAAGAAGGCAAACTTTCCAAAACAGTATTGGTATATAAAAATTGGTTTCGCAACATGGAATGTGATAATTACGGAAATATCTTTATCGCATATAATACAGGTAGAGTTGATGTGGTTAATGGACAAACATTGAAAATTAAAAAAACCTACTTTTATAGTGTTAAAAAAAATGAAACGATGTTGTTGTTTAAAGATAGATTTCAATTTGTTAATTATCAGTCTGATTCTTTTTTATTTAAATACAATCCCAATATAGATTCATTTGTAAAGCGAAACGAAACATCCTTATTTAATTTAAACGTTATCGACTATAATGATGGTGATTATTATTACACCAAAAATTTTAATACCCTTTACAA
Source organism: Bacteroidia bacterium (assembly GCA_040403495.1). Taxonomy (GTDB): domain Bacteria; phylum Bacteroidota; class Bacteroidia; order NS11-12g; family UBA955; genus JABMMZ01. Next base: position 32,368 of record JBBAKM010000027.1, on the reverse strand, counting down.
AACAAATGCAGATTTAACAGCAACAAGCAACTATCAATTAAATTTAAAAAACGCATACATTTCCGATTTAATAGTAGGTCCCAATAAAGATGTATTTATTGCAACAAATCAAGGAATTTTGGTTTTAAATCAAATCAATTATGTGCCTCAAATATTAAGTGATTTACCTTCCAAATTGAGAGTTGTAAAAGTTAGGAGAGCAATATTAAAGTACAATGAAGATGAATTGATATTGTTGAATTACGAAGGGTTGGAACGTTATAATATCAAAAAAAACACAAGTGAATATATTGATAAAACATACAAATCAATTACATGCTATTTTGGAAAAATTGAGGGTGATCAAGTTTGGTTAGCAATGGATGGTAGAGGTATTGATTGTTTTGATTTAAAAGCAAATCGGTTTATGAATGAACACAAAAAGGAAGACTCTGAGTTTCGAAGTGTGTTTCATTTTGTTGATCTCAATCCAAATGAATTTTTATTGGCAACTAATGTGGGGCTAATGAAATACAATAAAAAAACCAATTTTTATCATGCTTTTAATGACCAACGTTTAAAGGTGTTTATGAGGCATATTGATGTAGGGCCCGACAAGCAATATTATTTGTCAACTATGGATGGTTTAATTGTGTTGGACTCCAATTTAAAGTTTGTTTATAGTCATGACTTAAAAACCAATAAGGGAGGAGGTAAACAAACTCCCTCAAAATTAGTATCTGTTTTATTTGACAAAAAGGATTTAAATATTGCATGGATAGCAAGCGATTTTGGATTGATAAAATACAATTATTTGCAAAGAAAAATTGTTAAACACCAAGTATTTGGAAGTGATATTGGTTCAAATACAATTACAGGAATTTTATTTGATAAATACAACAGAGTATGGGCTTCTACCTACAATGGATTGTTTTGCTATCATCCGCTGACCCAATCATCTTACGTCATAAAAGTCAAAGACATGCCGTTTAATGTAGATGAATTTCTAAGTGAAGAATACAATTATGCCTCTTATCTTTCTGTCAGTGATAGTGTATTGTTATTTGGTGGATTGACACATTATCTCAAAATTAATCCCTCCTTTGTGAAAATCCACAATAGGATTGACCGTTTATATTTTACTAAAATACATTACCAAAACGCCAATTCAAATCATTACAATTATTTCAGACACCATCAAACCATTCAATTAAAGGATAAAAATGATTTTGTAAGAATCAATATTGCTATCAATGCCTACTCTAATCCAAATTCAAATACTTACTTCTATAAATTAAATGACAATAGGCAATGGACAAGTTTAGGAAATAAACCACTTATTGAGATTTATAATTTTGATGAAGGGGAAAATACAATTGAAATTAAAGCAATTAATGAATTGGGTGTCGAAGCATCAAACCGTTTGTTCATGACCATCATAGTGCCATTTGTGTTTTATAAGTCTGCGTATTTTTATATCGGAATTATTGTGTTATTGCATGTTATTGTCCTAATTGTCATCAATGTGAGGTCAAGAAACTTGAAAAAAATTATTGCATTAAAAAATCAAATTTCGCTTGACCTACACGATGAAGTGGGAAGTATTCTAACTGGAACTTCAATACAAGCGGAAATTTTGAAACAGAAATACCCCGATGACAATGGTCTTATTTTGATTGAAAAAAACTTACGTTATGCCATCCGTTCAATGAAAGACATGGTATGGAGTATGAGTAATTCTTTGGTTAAGCTTTCACAGTTTATTGACAGGGTTAGTGAAGTTTCAAGACAAATCATTATTGAAGATACTATTGATTTTGACTTTCAGTATAAGTTAGAACATCCACAACTAGTGCTCACAACATGGCAAAAACGCAATATGTTGTTTATTATAAAGGAAGCTTTAAACAATGTTATCAAGCACTCTAATGCAAGTCGTTGTGTTTTAAAAGTTGATGAAGTAAAGGGTCATTTAACCATTCAAATTGAAGACAATGGTGTTGGAATAAAAAGTACCGATACCCTTACTGGATTTGGTTTGGCCGGTATAAACAAAAGAGCAAAAGACATTAATGCGACTATTACAATTGACACTGATAAGAATGGAACAAAAATTACAATTAAATTAAAAATATGATAAAATTAGCAATTATAGAGGACGACCTAATTATTAGAAATGGTTTGGTAGATTACTTAAGTAAGGAGTTTGAAATTTGCTTTGTTTCGGAAAGTATCGAAGAAATAACAAAATTCTTTAAAAAAGGAAAACAACCTGACATTATTCTGTTGGATTTAATATTACCAACGGTCAATGGGAATGATTTAATTCCAAAACTAAAAACTTTGTATCCGCAAGCGCACATTGTTATTTATTCTGTGATGGAAGACAATGAAAATGTGTTTAAGTCGCTTTCAAAGGGTGCAATTGCCTATGTCTCCAAAGACCATTCTATGATTGAGATGGTTGATATCCTTAAGGTTGTTTATAATGGAGGGTCTTTTATGAGCCCAAGTATTTGTAGAAAAGTAATGAGCTGCTTTCAACCCAAAAAAGATGTGTTAATTGACTTGTCAAAACGAGAAAAAGAGGTTGCAAATGGCATTTTGGAAGGATTAAGCTACAAACTAATTGCTGCTAAGTATGAAATTTCAATAGATACCGTGAGAAAGCATATCAAAAACATTTATTCCAAACTTCACATTAGGAGTAAAGCAGAGATTTTTAGTTTAAAAGATAAAAACAGTAATTTTTTTAACCAGTTTTAGGCTTTCAATCTTCTGTTTTTATTCGGTTGTTCCATTTATAATGGATTATATTAATGGTGTTATTCTAATAAAATAGACAATACAATTGTGTGTGTTTTTTGCAGTAAAATTGTCACAATTGAAAACTATAAGTATTTATTAGTAAAACAAATACAATTAATTAATTTAATGTATTTTGATGCTATTTGTGGCATCCTTATTGTGTGTGTTACTATAAAGTGTAAAAAAAACCAAAACGCTGATAAGTAGAATTTAAAATACTCTCTTATTTTTGATGTGTTAAGTTTGGTTTTTCTAAATCACGGTAATCAATTAACTATAAGGTAATCAATGAAGCATAAAATGGAAGTTATAAAATTAAAGACAGTGTTGAGGATATTGCTATTTTTTAGCAGGATTTAATTTTATTGTTTTATTTTAATTGGTTTTATGATCATCATTAAATATACTTTCATTTCACTATTTATTCTATTTACAAACTTATTGGGTGCACAAGTTTTGACTGGGGCATCTCAAGTAAAAAAGTATTTACCCCTAATTCAAGGGAAAAAAGTAGCACTCGTTGTTAATCACACTAGTCTAATTAATCAAACCCATTTGGTTGATTCATTGATGAATTTGGGGATTCAAGTTACTTGTATTTTTGCACCTGAACATGGTTTTAGAGGTGACAAAAGCGCCGGAACTCATGTTAATAGCGACATTGATACCAAAACCGGGATAAAAATTATTTCATTATACGGTAGTCATAAAAAACCTACACATGAGGATATGCAAAATGTAGAATATGTCATTTTTGATATTCAAGATGTTGGGGTTCGTTATTACACTTATATTAGCACAATGCACTATGTAATGGAAACTTGTGCCGAATTAAATATTCCATTAATAGTATTAGACCGACCCAATCCAAATGGACATTATGTGGATGGTCCTGTATTGCAAAAAGAGTTTCAAAGTTTTGTCGGAATGCACCCTATTCCTTTGGTACACGGTTGTACAGTAGGAGAGTTGGCGCAAATGATAAATGGTGAAAAATGGTTGAATGGAGGATTAAATTGTTCGTTACAGGTTATTAAAGTGGCCAATTACACCCACCAAACGCCTTATCAATTGCCCGTAAAACCATCCCCAAACCTCATGTCTCAAAGTGCCATATACTTATATCCAAGTTTAGGGCTTTTTGAAGGGACTGTTGTAAGTATAGGTCAGGGAACAAATAAGGCTTACCAGTGCTTTGGTTCACCTGATTTAGGGTTTGGTAATTATAAATTTGTACCCAGAAGCATTAAAGGGGTAGCTGAAAATCCCAAATTTTTAAATGACACATGTATTGGTTTTGACATGACATTGTATGGTGAAAAAAGACATTTTGAACAAAGTGAGTTGAACTTAAATCCATTAATTATGAGTTATCGCTATTCCATAAATCCACAAAATTTTTTCAATAAAAATGGGTTTTTTGACAAATTAGCGGGGACAAATAAACTAAGAAATCAAATAATAGAAGGCAAATCTGTCTATGAAATTAGACAATCTTGGCAACAGGAATTAAATATTTTTAAAGAAATAAGGGCGAAATATCTGTTATATCCACAAAATTAGGGGCTATTTTATAAATAAATAGTTTTTTTTACTAAACAATTTGGATAATTGACAATTTATTCACTACATTTGCACTCCCAATTTAAAACGTATGTCAAGAGTTTGTGATTTATCAGGAAAAAAGGCGTTAGCAGGTAATAATGTTTCTCATAGTAACCGTAAAACTAAACGTAGGTTTTACCCAAATTTACATGAGAAAAGATTTTTTATACCTGAAACTGCAGAGTGGATTACCCTTAAAGTATCTGCTTCAACCATTAGAACTATTAACAAAATAGGCATTACCGAAGCATTAAACAGAGTATTTAAGAAAGGAACAATATAATCATGGCAAAAAAAGGCAATCGCATACAAGTAATATTAGAATGCACCGAGCAAAAAAATTCGGATGTACCAGGTATGAGCAGATATATTACAACTAAAAACAAAAAAAATACAACTGAAAGAATTGAATTGAAAAAATACAATCCTTTCATGAAAAAAGTAACCGTTCACAAAGAAATTAAATAATTAAATTATGGCAAAGAAAGTTGTTGCAACATTAAAAAAAGCAGGAGAAGGTAAAGACTTTGTTAAAGTTTTCAAAGCAGTAAAATCTAAGAACGGTGCTTATTCTTTCAAGGAAGATATCATCACCGGAGAGGAAGCGAAAACTTATTTTAATAAATAATAAACAAATTATATTTAGATTGCCTCCGGAAACGGGGGCTTTTTTTTTACCATTTAATCAATAAACTAAATGTCTATATTTGATATTTTTAAATCCAATAAAAAAGTTGAGGCACAAACGCCTGAAATTTCGAAAGGACTTGAAAAAACGAAAGATAATTTTTTTACTAAACTCTCTAAAGCAGTTGCCGGAAAATCAACTGTGGATGCCTCCTTTCTAGATGAATTGGAGGAAATTTTGGTTTCTAGCGATGTGGGGATTTCAACCACTATCAAAATTATTGAAAGAATAGAAACCAGAGTTAAACAAGACAAATACTTAAATACGGCCGAATTACACTCTATCTTAAGAGATGAAATTAATCTTTTACTAACGGAAAATAAAAAAACTCCTGATTTTGACTTTACTATGAGCAACCAAGTGAAGCCATTCATCCTAATGGTTGTTGGTGTAAATGGGGTTGGTAAAACAACCACCATTGGTAAAATGGCCAATCAGTTTGTAAAAAACGGAAACAAGGTTTTGTTGGTAGCTGCCGATACTTTTAGAGCAGGTGCAGTGGATCAATTAGAAATTTGGAGTCAAAGGGTTGGCTGTGGTTTTTTTGCTAAAGGCATGAATACCGACCCCTCTGCTGTGGCTTTTGAAGCACTTCAAATGGCAAAAAATGAACAATATGACGTTGTTATTGTTGATACCGCAGGAAGATTGCATAATAAAGTGAATTTGATGAACGAGCTAAGCAAAATAAAAAGAGTAATGTCCAAAATATACGACTACGCTCCTAATGAAGTAATGCTCGTGTTAGACGCCTCCACTGGTCAAAATGCTTTTGAACAAGCCAAACAATTTACTGCCGCAACTGAAGTAAGCTCTCTTGCACTAACCAAATTAGATGGTACCGCTAAAGGGGGTGTCGTTATTGGTATAAGCGACCAGTTTAAAATTCCAGTTAGAGTTATTGGTGTTGGTGAAGGAATTCAAGATATTCAATTGTTTAATGCCAAGTCTTTTGTAGATTCTTTATTCGAAGTGTAAAATGAAAACAAAATCTTTAAAGCAAAATAAAATAAATATAATTACACTTGGGTGTAGTAAAAATTTGGTCGATAGCGAAGTTCTGTTAAGTCAACTCAAAGGCAATGACATGGACGCCACTCACGAGTCCGAAAAAGATGATGCCAATATTATTGTTATCAATACTTGTGGATTTATAGACAATGCCAAACAAGAAAGTATAGACACTATTCTCCAATATGTTGATGAAAAAGAAGCAGGTAGAATAGATAAATTGTATGTAACAGGTTGCCTGTCTCACCGATATAAAGACGAATTGGAAAATGAAATTCCTCAAGTTGATGCCTATTTTGGCACTTTGGAATTGCCTAATTTGTTGAAAACATTAGGAGCAGACTATAAACATGAACTTATTGGAGAAAGGCTCACCACTACACCGCAACATTTTGCTTATTTAAAAATAAGTGAAGGTTGTAACAGACCCTGCTCGTTTTGTGCTATCCCTTTAATGAGAGGAAAACACGTGAGCAAATCCATTGAACAAGTGGTAACCGAAGCTCAAAATTTAGCTAAAAACGGAACAAAAGAGTTGATGCTGATTGCACAAGACAGTACTTATTATGGTATTGATTTGTATGGCGAAAGAAAGTTGAAAGAACTATTGGAAGCCTTGTCAGAAGTGGAAGGTATTGAATGGATTCGTTTACACTACGCTTACCCATCACAATTCCCTTCAGAAATATTGCCTGTAATGGCTTCTAAGCAATCTATTTGCAAATATTTGGACATGCCCGTTCAGCATATTTCAGACAATGTTTTGAAAAAAATGCGAAGAGGTATCACCAAAAGAAAAACATACGAGGTGCTCAATGAAATTAAGGAAAAAGTACCCGGAATTTCATTAAGAACAACTTTGTTGGTTGGACACCCAGGCGAGACAGAAGAAGATTTTGAAGAGTTAAAGCAGTTTGTCAAAGATTTTCAGTTTGACAGACTCGGTGTATTTACATACTCGCACGAGGAAAATACACACGCCCATTCATTCGAAGACGATGTGCCTGAACATATCAAAAAAACCAGAGCCGCCGAAATTATGGCCATTCAAGAAGAAATTTCTCTTGAAAAAAATAAACTAAAGGTTGGAACTACTCTAAAGGTGTTGTTTGACAGAAAAGAAGGGGAGTACTTTATCGGTAGAACAGAAGCAGATTCTCCCGAAGTGGACAATGAGGTTTTGGTTGAAGCCAAAAATCAGTATGTAAAAATAGGCGATTTTGCCAACGTTTTAATCACCTCAGCAGAATCATTTGATTTAATGGGAACTGTCGTTAATTCATAGAGTAATGATTTTTAATGCTAATCAACTTCCATTTTTAAGTACAGCAACTAAAGCCTTTATTGACAAAAAACCGGAATTACTTGAGTTATTTGAATTACAAACCTCTTATTTTTCAGTCAATGAAGCCATAGAAGGCAAAAAAGCGTTTTCTCAAAATCGCAGAGTAGTTTTAGTTGAGGCGTTAAAAAATCAATACAAAAAACTTAATCTAAACTCAAATGATAGTCAACAAGTCAATTCTAATATTGAATGTTTGCTGTCACCCAATACTTATACAGTCACCACTGGTCAACAACTTCATCCTTTGCTAGGTCCTTTGTATGTACTTTATAAGATTAATGACACCCTTCAATATACAACATTGCTCAAAGAGGTATATCCTGAATTGACTTTTATTCCTGTATTTTGGTTGGCCTCCGAAGATCATGATTTTGAAGAAGTTAAAAATGTAAACTTGTTTGGCAAAACCTTTCAATGGACATCGGACGAATCAGGTGCGATTGGAAGATTTAGTAGCAACGGAGTTGTAACTTTAATGGATGAAATTCTTGAAACAGTTTCATTAAATGAGGAGCAAAAAGGGCTTTTAATTGATTGGAAATCTTGTTATTCAGAATCGCAAACGATGTCAGAAGCAACAGCCAAATTGGCTCATTCTGTATTTGGTTTTGATAAGTTAATAGTGATAGATGGAGATTCAAAAGCATTAAAACAAGAGTTAATCCCTGTTATTAAAAAAGATGTTTTAAGCTCAAGTAATTATAAGGCGTTCAATCATTTTTCGGAAAAGCTGAAAGAGCAAAAATATTCCCTTCAATTGGGTGCTAGAGAAATCAATTTTTTTTACCTCGAGCATCAATTGCGTTCAAGAATTGTTAGAGAAGAAGGTTTATATACGGTTTTGGGAACAGAATTAAAGTTTTCAGAAACAGAATTATTGAATTTGATTGAAACAGAACCTGAAAAATTTAGTCCAAATGCCGTTTTACGACCCTTGTTTCAAGAAACCATATTGCCCAATGTGGCTTATATAGGCGGCAATGCAGAAGTTAATTATTGGTTGCAGTTGAAAGAGATTTTTGACAAGAACAATACTGCTGCGCCAGAAATAAGATTGAGAACAAGTGTGTGGTTACTGAATAACAAACAACAGAAGTTGCTAAATTCTTTGTCGTTCGACCCGATTCATTTTTTTGAAATCAAAGAGAAAAATGATTTCTTAAATTATCTGAGTGTATCAAACACAGTATTCAAGGATTTGAATGTTGAATTTGAAGCATTAAAAGACAAAATTCAAAGTGAAACGCGTAAAGCAGGCATCAATGAAATGTCCACTTTGGTAGAATTAGGCAAAGAGTATTCAAAACTGTTAAAGAAAATAAATCAACTTTATCAAGACAAATTAAGCATAGAGTTAGATGATAAACTTGTTAAAATCAATGATTTGTTTGAGGGTAATTTTGCCAAAGAATCATTGCAAGAACGCAAACAATTTGGCGCAGAATGGCTTCTAAAAAACCCCAATTTAATAGGCTTATTAACATTTAAGCCACAATTAGACAAGCATTTAGCTTCAATATTAAATATTTAATATATTGAATATCAATACATTAAATTGATATTTCATTCAGTAGATTATTTTAAGGTTAAATGTTTTGTTTTTTGTACTTAAATCTTATACCTTTGCCAATTCAAAATGAAAACCAAATTTGTAATGAATTTAAGAAAAACGTTAGTACTAGGATTTTGTTTGTTTGCAGCAACTTTGTTTGTAAACGCACAAAAAAAAGAGAAAATGGCAGATCATCCTTATGCCAAATCTAAATGGGCTGCTGGTAAAACAGCTGACTCTGGACAAGTTTTACAATCTTCTTATTTCCAAGATAGAAGAGCCAAAAAATGGTCTGTAGGTTTAATGGGAGGTATTACAGCTTTACACGGTGATGCTGACAAAAAACAAATGGGATACAATTTTGCACCGTTTGTTAAGTATTCAATTTCACAAACATTTGCATTAAGAGGTGAATACAACTTCGGTATGTTAAGAGGTGAGCGTGATTATCAAAACCCAACTTTCTTTAAAGATAATTTCAGATTTAGAACCAATACTCAAGATTGGAACATTCAAGCGCATTTTACTTTAGGTAATATTTCATTCTTAAGACCGCTTAGAAAAACCCAAATGTATTTATATGCAGGTATTGGACAAGGTTCATACAGAGCAAATGCATACTTTGTTGACCAACGTTTATTTACAGGCGACTACTACTTTACTACAAACTTAGGTAGAGGTACTGCAAATCCAAACTTAGGTAAAAACGTAACAGAATCATACGAAGGAAGACATTTAATCATTCCTTTGGGTGTTGGTTTCAAACATTACATAAGCAAAAGCTTTGACTTAGGTTTAGAGTACCGTTACACTTACTTAAGATCTGATGATATTGATGTTTACAATACTGCAATATGGGCTAACAGATGGTGGGATTCTTACTCTTTCTTAAGAGCTAGTTTCGCATACAAATTTGGTTCTAAAAACTCACAACACTACGATTGGTTAAGTCCAGTAGAATCTATCTACGAACAAGTTGCTGATATTAAAAAGAAAACAGATTGTTTAGGTGTTGACGATGACAAAGACCATGTGTCTAACTGTTTCGACCAAGACAATACTACTCCTGATTCTTGTATGGTATATGGTAATGGTATGGCTGTAGATAGTGATGGTGATGGTGTTCCAGATTGTCAAGATGCTGAGCCATTCTCAGACAAAGGTGCTATTGTTGATGCAACAGGTGCTTCAGTTGACAGTGACGGTGACGGTATCCCTGACCACAGAGACAGAGAAAACAATTCTAGTCCAGGTGCTTTAGTAGATGCTAATGGTATCGAGATTAAAAGTTGCTGCAGCTGCGAAGGTGCTACATTCCCTCCAATCTCTATCTCTAGCAATTGCTTAACTAAAGAAGTTAAAAACATGTTGTATGCTGTTGCAGACAAAATGAGACAATGCCCTGAAAACAAATTGGTATTGAACGGCCCAGGTGGAAAAAGCTCTAAATACAACGCTGCTGGTAACACTCGTTGCATGGAAGAAATCGTTAAATTCTTAAACGAAAAATTCGGTATCTCTAGAGACAGAATCATTACCAACTACAACGCTGGAACTGAATCTAAAAACACAATTGAATTAATTATCAAATAATTAATATAAAATATATGAAAAGCCTCAAGATTTTCTTGAGGCTTTTTTTTTAAATTTAAAATCGAATATGTAATGGAACAACTCAAACAAATCATAGAACAAACTTGGGATAATAGAGAACTTTTGAAAACTGAAGAATCTCAAAAAGCAATTTTACAATTAATAGAACTCCTTGACAAAGGCCAATTAAGAGTAGCTCAACCCATCGAAAACAACAAATGGCAAGTTAATGAATGGATTAAAAAAGGCGTAATCTTGTATTTCCCAATTTCTTCAAATAAAACTGAAAAAATGGGAGCTTATGAATTTTATGATAAAATTCCATTAAAGTCTGATTTTGAATCGCAGTCGGTTCGCTCTGTAATGGGCGCAGTGGCTCGTTATGGCTCTTTTATAAATAAAGGAGTTATACTAATGCCTAGTTTTGTAAATATTGGTGCTTACGTAGACAGTGGAACTATGGTTGATACATGGGCTACCGTAGGAAGTTGCGCCCAAATTGGCAAAAATGTACATTTGAGTGGTGGTGTTGGTATTGGTGGTGTTTTGGAACCTGTTCAAGCGGCCCCTGTTATCATAGAAGACGACTGTTTTATAGGTTCACGATGTATAGTTGTCGAAGGTGCACACATTGCCAAAGAAGCAGTTCTTGGTGCAGGTGTTACTATTACTCAGTCAACCAAAATCATTGATGTTACTACTCCAGAAAGAGTAACTTACCAAGGTTATGTGCCCGAAAGAAGCGTTGTCATTCCTGGGAGCTACGAAAAGGAGTTCCCTGCAGGTAAGTTTCATGTGCCTTGTGCTATTATAATTGGTAAAAGAAAACCAAGCACCGATCTTAAAACTTCATTGAATGACGCTTTAAGAGAACACAATGTAGCAGTTTAACTATTGTGAATATTGGATTTGATGCAAAACGTTTTTTCCATAATCAAACAGGATTAGGGAATTACAGCAGAGATTTAGTCAATGCTGTAGCAACTTTTTTCCCTGAACACCATTATCTTTTATTTGATAAAAAGGGAGGGCACGAGTTACATTCCCCTCTAGAACTTGTGTTACCTTCAAGTGGTAAAAATCCCTTTTTATGGAGAGCCAAGCAAATTTTAAATGAAAAGGCTTTTCAGAAGCTCGACGTTTACCATGGTTTAAGTAACGAGTTGCCTTTTGGTAATTATCCAAGTCATGTCAATAAAATAGTAACCATACACGATGTGATTTTTAAATCCCATCCGCAAAACTATTCGTTTATTGACAGGTCTATTTACCATATTAAAACCAAACATGCAGCCTCAGTTGCTGATACCGTTATAGCAACAAGTAAATTTACTGCCCAACAAATACAATTGTATTACCCTGTTGAGTCTAGTAAAATTAAGGTCGTATATCAAGCCTGTAATGAGATTTTCAATCAAGCTGTATCGAGTTCTAGGGTCCAAGCTTTTAAAGAGAAATACAAGCTTGATAATCCATTTTTCTTGTATGTTAGCAGTTTTAATCAACGCAAAAATCATCTGTTCTTATTAAAAGCATTTAAAAAATACCCAAACCCAAACCATCATTTGGTGTTGGCAGGTTCCTTGGGCGATAGTTTCGAAGCGGTTAATCAGTTAATAGCTGATTTAGATTTATCTAAGCGTGTCACCATTTTGCCCAATGTGGATCAACAAGAATTGACAGTTTTATACCATGCTGCATCTTGGTTTGTTTATCCAAGTATTCAAGAAGGTTTTGGAATTCCATTGTTGGAGGCCATGACTTGTCATTTGCCAATTTTAGCTTCCAATATTCCGGTTTTTAAAGAGATAGCTTCCAACGAGGTGTTGTTCTTTGACTTACAGAAGGAAGAGGAACTCTTAAACCAATTAATTACGCTTAGCGAAATAGACAAAATTGATTATTCGTCTCACATACAACAATATAGCAAAGAGTCTATCGCGAAACAATTAATGACAATTTATCAAGGATAAAAAAATTGAAACTTATCTAAATTTTTAGATTTATCTTTGGCACAAATATTGACAAATAAAGTTTATGAATATGATAAAATTAAGAGCTATTTTTGCAGCTTTAGTATTAATGATGACATTAGAAGAATCAATTGCACAACAAGAAGACGGTTTATACGCCAAGTTTACCGTAAGTAAAGGAACGTTTTTAGTTAAATTATTCCCTGATAAAGCTCCATTAACGGTATGTAATTTCGTTGGTTTGGCTGAAGGTAAAATAAAAAATTCAGCTAAAGCAGACGGTGTTCCATATTATAATGGATTAAAATTTCACAGAGTAATAAGTCAAGCTAATGGTGATGGTCAAGATTTTATGGTTCAAGGCGGTGATCCTCAAGGAACAGGAATGGGTGGTCCAGGATACTCTTTTGCGGATGAATTTCACCCTAGTTTAAAACACGATGCTCCTGGTTATTTGTCTATGGCAAATTCAGGTCCAAATACAAATGGAAGTCAGTTCTTTGTAACAATAGTTCCAACACCATGGTTAGACAACAAACACAGTATTTTTGGTAAAGTTATAGATGGTCAATCTATTGTTAATACAACAAGAACGAATGATTTATTAGTAAAAGTTGAAATCATCAGAAAAGGTGCAGTTGCTAAAAAATATGTTGCCAATCAAGTTGAGTTCGATAAACTTAAAGCAAGTGTTGAAGAAAGAAAAGCAGCAATTATAAAAGCTGAAAAAGAAAAAAAGAACAAAGAATTCAGTGATTTTGTATTAAAAACATATCCAAATGCAAAGAAAACTAAAAGTGGTTTGTATTATGTTATAGAACAAGAGGGTACTGGTCCTCAAGCAATGGCAAAAGATACAGTTAGTGTTCATTATGTAGGTAGATTGACTGATAGTACTGAATTTGATAATTCATACAAACGCAATAATCCAATTACCTTTGAACTAGGTGTTGGTAGAGTTATTCCAGGTTGGGATGAAGGTATCGCTTTAATGAAAGTTGGGGCAAAGTATAAATTAATTATCCCTTATCAATTAGGATATGGTGAACGTGGTGCAGGTGGAGTTATTCCTCCATACGCTACATTGATTTTTGATACTGAATTGGTAGAAGCCAAAAAGTAACTTCAATAAAGATTTAAAGAACCGTCCAAAAGACGGTTTTTTTTATGGCTTGTCCGTAATCTCGAATGATAAGTTGGTGCTTGCCCAAAACTTAATTTTCTTGTCTTGTTCAAAGATATAGAAGGCTTTCAATTCAGGGTGTAATTCACACAGTTTAATGGCTTCTTTTAATCCCATTACCATTGCCGCAGTGGCGTAGGCATCTGCTTCTGCTGCCGAAGGTGCCAATATCGTAGCACTAAGCATTTCGTTGCGTGCAGGAAACCCAGAAATAGGATCTATGCTATGTCCATATCTTTTGCCGTTCTTGAAAAAGAAATTTCTGTAGTTGCCACTTGTCGCTAATGCATAATTTTTAAGTGGAATAGAGCAAAACTCAATTTTTTTCTGGGAGTTAAGAACAGGTTTTTCAATTTTAATAGGCCAGTATGAGTCGTGCCCATTGTTTCCTTTTGCCCTTATTTCACCACTGATATTAATGTAGTAGTTTTTGAAATGATACACCGAATCAAACAATTGTGCGAGAATATCTACAACATGTCCCGCTGCAATGCCATTAAAATTAACTTGTTGGTTTGGGTTTACTTTTCGGGGAAGTTTGCCGTTAAAATCAACTAAAAAACCGTAATTTAAGTTTTTTAAACTGTCAACGATTTTTTGATCAATCAACTCTGGATTTTGTTTGTTATTGCCAAATCCCCAATAATTTATCAAAGCGCCAATTCCAGGATTGAAACTGCCATTAGTTTGTAAATGAATTTTTCTTGAAATACTGTCTAAGGCTACGAAATAGTGCTTAGACTCGTTGTAAGAAATAGAATCTTCTGAATTTAAGCTTTGGTTGTTGTTGAACTTTGATACAATAGATTGGCTATCGTATGTACTTACTAAGTAACTGTAAAACCCTAGGATATAATCAATTTTAGCTTGTATGTTAATGCTACTATCATAGGCTATTTCGTAGGTTGAACCCATTGTTTTGCCTTTCAAAATAGTGAATTTGTCAACCGTTTTGTGGTTAGAGCAAGACAACAAAAAAAACAAAGTGCTTATAGCGATTAATCTTATCATGGTTTTATCAAAAATTCCCTATTGGTTTTCATTACTTTCCCGAAAACATAGTCTTGGATTTGAACAACTTCTTTGTTGTTATTGTTAATGAATGCGTAAAAATTTTCAATGTCGTATTCCAAGGGATTCCCTTGACGGTCGAACTGAATATTAGTGTCTTCAAACATTCCTTTTTTGTGAATTTTGAGTTGTGTTGTTTTTCCAGCAGCCGTAAGCGATAAAGTTAAAAGGGGAGGCGTGTTGTAAATAGAGTCTATTTGCTTGTCAGACAAGTTGATAGGGAATCCTTCGTAAGCCAAATTCTCCCATAATTTCAAATAGGATTTAAGTTTATTTAAGTTGACAATTTTATTGTTTTCAAGTGCATTGCCTTTAACAATAAGTTGAGGAGTTTGACCTTTTCTATTTTTGATTTCAAAAGATTGTTCCTCATTTTGGTGCCATTTTACTTGAATGTTTTCAATTTGTTCGTCAGTAGCTGCAAAAACAGTTTTGGAGCGCCAAGCTTTGGCATCTGTATAGAAACGCGTATTCAAAAACCCATTAAATCCGGGAATGTGGCAAATGTAAGGTTCAGCAGCTTTATCCATGTAGAAGTAGGTGCCCATTTCGTTACTGGTATTGTTGCCGACATAAAATACTTTGCTCAACTCGTTGTTTTCGTATATCTCCACTTTAGTTCCGTTTAAAGCTATGTTTTTAATAACCTGATTCATCTGTTTTTTTGAAACCGGTTTTTTTACTCTAACTTTTCTTAAGGTTTCCAACAAAATCTCAATTTGCGAAATATTCCCTTTGTGTTCATTATTAATTAGCCATTCCTTAGCATTAACCTTGCTTAAGGTTACGTATTCTTTAGAGAATTTATTGGTAATAAATATCTTATCTATTTTGTCAGTTGATTTAAAATCAAAAGCTTTCTCATTGTTGTTGAGTGTAGATACATTTTTGTTGTTAAAAATGAAATAAACCACAGCAAGGGCAACAATGGTAATGATTAAAACAAGCGTTTTTTTATTAAACATAATTAGGTGTAAAAAGAATAGTATTGTTTTGACAAAAAAGGATTGTCATTAGCTGCAATTATCTGCTGTAGTTTGGCGCTTCTTTGGTAATTTTAATATCGTGAGGATGGCTTTCTTTGATCCCTGCATTACTGATTTTGATAAACTGAGCAGTTTGTAAATCATTAATTGTAGCAGCGCCGCAGTAACCCATACCAGCTTTTAAACCGCCTACATATTGGTATATTACTTCGCTTACCTTTCCTTTATATGGCACAGTGCCAACGATACCTTCAGGCACTAATTTCGAAATTTCAGATTCAGCATCTTGGAAATAACGGTCTTTACTACCTTCTTTCATGGCTTCAATGCTTCCCATACCACGGTATGATTTTACCATTCTGCCTTCGTATATATTAGTTTCTCCAGGGCTTTCGTCAGTACCGGCAAACATACCGCCAGCCATTATAGAACTTGCACCAGCCACTATGGCTTTCACAAGGTCACCACTGTATCTAATACCTCCATCAGCTATAACAGGAATACCAGTGTCTTTTAAAGCATCTGCACAATTCATAATAGCGGTTAGTTGAGGAACTCCAATACCAGCAATAATTCTTGTGGTACAAATACTACCCGGACCTACACCCACTTTTACAGCATCAGCACCAGCTTTTGCTAACTCTAAGGCAGCTTCACCAGTGGCAATATTGCCTACTATAACATCCAATTTTGGAAATGCCTTTTTGATTTTTTTCAACTCTGTAACAACCCCTTTAGAGTGACCGTGGGCAGTGTCTAAAGTTATAACGTCAACTTCGGCATCAACCAAGGCTTTAACACGTTCCAAAGTATCGGCAGTAATACCTACAGCAGCACCAACAATTAAGCGACCAAACTTGTCTTTACAAGCACGGGGATGGCTTTTTAATTTTTGAATGTCTTTGTATGTAATTAATCCTGCAAGTTTGCCTTTTTTATCAATGATTGGCAATTTTTCAATTTTGTGTTTTTGTAAGATAGACTCAGCTTTTGCTAAATCGGTTCCAATTTCTCCTGTAACTAGGCCTTTAGTGGTCATTACTTCATCGATTTTTTTCGAAATGTTTTTTTCAAATCTCAAATCGCGATTGGTGATAATGCCAACCAAATTGTTTTTAGAATCAATAATTGGAATCCCACCAATATGGTGTTCTTTCATTAGTTTAAGTGCATCATTTAGGGTAGAATCACCTGTAAGGGTTATGGGGTTTTGAATCATACCACTTTCGCTTCTTTTCACTTTAGACACTTCTTTTGCTTGTTGAGCAATAGTCATGTTTTTATGAATGATGCCTATACCACCTTCGCGAGCTACAGCTATAGCCATGCCACTTTCCGTAACGGTATCCATAGCAGCCGAAATAATCGGAACATTTAAAGTAATATTTTTGGTTAATTTCGTTTGAGTATTAACATCTCTTGGAAGTATTTCACTGTAACGAGGAAGCACTAGTACATCATCGAAAGTAAGACTGTCAGAAATAATTTTGTTTTGGATACTAAACGAATTTTTTGTTGTTTTAGCCATGCAAATAGTTAGATAGGTTATTTGCGGTGCAAAGATAAGTGTTTTATTTGAATTTTAAAACAGCATTGTAATGGCATAAACTAATAAACCCTTTCTTTGTGATAAATTATCATTTTTTTGTATGAAAATCAATGGATTGAGGTTTTACAAATAATTTTCCAAACAATGGTTCATGCCAAACCAGTAGGGCATTTCATTGATGGAATCAAAAGCATGCGTTGTGATAAAAGCAGCTTTTTTACCTTTGGTAATACTGCCATACTCTTTTTCCAATCCAACGGCTTTCGCTGCGTTGATGGTAAGGGCATTAAAACCCTCGTTGGGTAACATTCCGTTGTATAAACAAGCCAAACTCCATGTAAACCATAAATTAAAATGTGGACTGCTGCCTGGGTTAAAATCGGACGCTATGGCAACAGGCAAACCTGCATCTATCATTTGTCTGCATGGGGTGTAAGGTATTTTCAGGAAAAAAGAACTACCCGGTAATGCCACAGGCATGGTTTCGCTGTTGAGCAAACAGTCAATTTCCTCTTGTCCTATGTGTTCGAGGTGGTCTACTGATAAAGCGTTGTTTTTTACCGCCACTTGAACACCGCCACTAATACCCAATTCGTTGCCATGTATTTTTGCTTTGATGCCATATTGTTGTGCTGCTTTTAGCAATAAGTCGGTTTCTTCAGGAGTGAAAAATCCAAAATCACAAAATACATCCATAAAATCGGCTAAATTTTCTTTGGCAATAATAGGCAACATGTCGTTGATAATAAGGTCGATATAGGCTTGTCGATTTTCTTTGTACTCGGCAGGAATGGCATGTGCACCCAAAAAAGTAGAAAGAATTTTGATGGGCAAAGTGTTTTTTAAGCGTTTAATTACTCTTAAAATCTTAATCTCAGCATCAGTACTTAATCCGTAACCACTTTTTATTTCCATTACCGCAGTTCCACATGCCATGGCATTATTGATGTGCACTAAAGCTTTTTGGTAGAGCAATTCCTCATCCATTTCTCTTAATTTTTTTGCTGAATTAAGTATACCACCTCCTTCATTGGCTATTTCAACATAAGTTTTACCTTGTATTCTCATCACAAATTCTTGGTGTCTAGCAGAGGCAAATACTGCATGAGTATGTGAATCTACAAAACCGGGCATCAACCATTTGCCCTCTAGGTTTTTAGTTTCAATGTTCAAACTAGGACATTCAGACATGGGGCCAAAGTCAGCAATTAAGCCATTTTCGACTACTAAATAGGCATTAGTAATTGAATTGATGTTTTGCATTTCGCTCCCTTTCAAATGGGTTGTTTCTATTGGTAAAATTCCAATTAATTGACCTATGTTTGTAATGAGTATATTTTTAGACATGTTAAATTTTACGAATCATTTATTAAAATCTGTAAGCAAAGGTAATGAAGTTTTTATTGCCGATACAGCAAGAGTTATTGGAGATGTTCAATTAAAAGATCAGTCGAGTATTTGGTTTGGTGCTGTGCTGAGAGGTGATACAGAAACCATTAGTGTTGGTACGTGTTCCAATATTCAAGACAACGCGGTTATTCACGCCGACCCAGGCTTTCCTTGTGTAATAGGCGATGCTTGTATAATTGGTCACGGTGCCATTGTTCATGGAGCTACATTGGCCAATAATGTACTTGTGGGTATGCACGCCACCATAATGAATGGCGCTAGCATTGGTGAATTTTCTATCATTGGTTCAGGGGCAGTGGTACCCGAAGGTATGCAAATTCCTCCACACAGTTTGGTAATGGGAGTACCCGCTAAAATAATAAAACCAATTACAGCAGAAAAAAAAGTGAAGATTATTAAAAATGCAGAATCTTACGTGAGTTTAGCTAAATTATATATTGAAAATCAGTTGTTTAATTCAAAGTGATAGGCATATAAAACAAAATGATATTTTAATTCAACAAAGAGTTTTACTTTTGTAGAATAATTCTAAATAAGAAAATGAGTGATTTTATAACCGTCTATGCCGAAGCTACTCCTAATCCTGAGAGTATGAAATTTGTAATCAGTAAAATGATTTTACCAAACGACAGCGCAGACTATAGAACAAGAGAGAAGGCAGAAGGGGTTTCTCCTTTGGCTACCGCAATATTTGACCAATTTTCATTTGCTAATGGTGTTTTCATTATGAATAATTTTGTTTCTATCACCAAATTGCCGGGTGTAGATTGGGCCGAACATATTACAAGTATCAGAGAGTTTATTAAGGCATACATTGAGTCAGAAAAGGAGATAGTACATAAAAACAAAGCAATTTCTACCGAAGAAGCAGGAGAAATAGAAGCTAAAATTGTTAAACTATTAGACGACCATGTGAAACCAGCAGTTGAAATGGATGGTGGTGCTATTAGTTTTAAATCTTTCAAAGATGGTGTTGTTACGGTGGTTATGAAAGGCAGTTGCAGTGGTTGCCCTTCTTCTACGTTTACCTTAAAAGCTGGAATAGAAAACCTATTAAAAAGAATGGTGCCTGAGGTTGAGGCTGTTGAAGCAGAAGCTGAATAGTAATTTTTTACTATATTTGCCTTTTTTTTAACAAAATGAAACCAATTTTTTTAAGTATTACTTGCCTAATTTTAGTATTTAGCGCTTGTAAAAAAGAACCTGCCGATTCTTCCAATGTTGTGTTACCCCAAGGTCCACAAGATTCTATCACTAGTTTTATGATTTATTTGGATGATATGGTAGATTCTACCACCACCATTGCCAATTACACCGACATCGATGGCCCGGGGCCAAAAAGACCAACTTTTGGCGGTTTTTCATTAAAGAAAAACAGAAATTATGAAGTTTCGTTTCGTATAGAAGATGAAACAGGCATTCCGGTGGTGTTGAATGGAAAAATTAAAACCAATGCCAAAGATTACAGAATTTGTATCAATGAACCATTAGGTATTACAGTGAGTGCCAAAGACAGCGATGGTCAACATGCACTTGGATTGGTAAATAGCTTAACTACCTCTTCTCAAACAGGAAACGATTACATGACTTTTACCATCAAGTATCAAAAAGGAGTTAAAAATGGTCAGTGCGATCCAGGTATTGTTTACTTTACTTGCACATTGCCATTTTCGGTATTGTAGTTATTCCTATTAATTATAAAGCAAAAAAAAAGCGCAATTTTTGAAATTGCGCTTTTTTTATATAAGGATAAAATTAGTCTTTTTTAGCGTCTGCTTTCTTTTTGCAACAAGCTGCACCTGATTCAGATTTAGACTTGCAAGAAGATGCCGTTGCCGTTGTTTCAGTTTTGCTTTTGCAACAAGCTTTTGTTTGACCAGCACATTTTTTTTCTGTACTAGCTTCTACTTTAGCTTCTGAAGTCGCTTTGCTTACTTTGTCAGGTTGTTGAGTTGCAATAACTGGTTTTGGTTGGTCAGCTGAAGTAGTTGGAGTAGCAGCTGATTGTGCACTCGCAACGAATGACATTCCAACGAATAATGATAAGGTTAAAATTAATTTTTTCATGATGTTATAATTACAAATTTAATTAAAAGTTATTCAAAAATCAAGCCAAAGTTGCGATAACTGTTTCACCACCACGGGTTTTTTCTTGCAATTGAACATTGATTTGAGCAGTCAGAGGAAGGTATAAGTCGATTCTAGAGCCGAATTTAATAAATCCCATTTCATTACCTTGTTGAACTTGGTCGCCTTCTTTTACGTAATAAACAATACGTTTGGCAAGAGCGCCTGCAATTTGTCTAAACAATACTTCTGCTTTAGAATTTGCAATGACAACAGTGGTTCGTTCATTCTCTGTTGAAGATTTTGGATGCCAAGCAACCAAATATTTTCCAGGATGGTATTTAGCATATTTTACAAGTCCAGAAATTGGATTTCTATTAACATGGACATTAATAGGACTCATAAAAATACTTACTTGTTTTCTTTTGTCTTTGAAATATTCTGTTTCTTCAACATCCTCAATAACCACTACTGTGCCATCAGCTGGAGCGATAACATGTGAATCATTGATGATAGTTTTTCTAGAAGGATTTCTGAAAAACTGAAGGATAAGAATGAAAAAAACAAGAGATACGAATAAAATAGACTTACTAATCCAGTTTTCACCAATAAATTGATAAGACAAAAAATTGATAACGCCCAAAATGAGCATAGTGAAAAAAATGATTTTGTAGCCTTCTCTGTGAAATAACATCTTAATAAGTTCCTCTTAATCTTTGAGTGGTAGCTACTTTTTCAATCGCAACGATGTATGCAGCTGTTCTCATACTTACGTTAAATTTATTGCTATTTTCAAAAACGGTATCAAAAGCGCTTTTCATTAATCTGTCAGCTCTTCTGTTTACACGTTCTTCAGTCCAATAGTAGCCCATTTTGTTTTGAACCCATTCGAAATAAGAAACAGTAACACCACCAGCATTAGCCAAAATATCAGGAACAACTATAATGCCTTTGTCGTTTAATATTTTATCAGCATTTGCGCTTGTAGGTCCGTTTGCACCTTCAACAATCAATTTAGCTTTAATATTTGCAGCATTTTTATCAGTAATTTGATCTTCCATAGCAGCAGGAACTAAAATAGTACAATCTAATTCTAATAATTCTGAGTTACTAACTTTACTACCGCCAGTAAAACCTTCTAAATTTCCTTTTTCTTGTGAATAGTTCATTGCATCAGCAACTGAAATGCCATTTGGATTGTAATATCCACCTGTAATATCAGAAATAGCAATAATTTTAACACCTAGCATTTCTATAAGTTTTGCAGAGATAGAACCTACGTTTCCAAATCCTTGAACAACACATGTACATTCGTCAGGTCTCAATCCCATTTTAGCGATAGCAGAACGGGTACAAACCATAACACCTCTTCCGGTTGCTTCTACTCTACCCAAAGAACCACCCATAGAAATAGGTTTACCTGTAATTACAGCAGGTGTAAATTCACCTTTAATTTTAGAGTATTCATCAACAATCCAAGCCATTTCTTGACCACCAGTGTTCATGTCTGGGGCAGGGATGTCTTTGTCTGGTCCAATAAAATCACTTAAAGCAGCAGCATAAGCACGGGTTAATCTTTCTAATTCACCTTTGCTCATTTTTTTAGGGTCACATTTAATACCACCTTTACCACCACCATAAGGAACACCAACAATAGCTGTTTTCCATGTCATCCATGCAGCCAAAGCTTTTACTTCATCAATGTCAACATCCATAGAATAACGAATGCCACCTTTTGCTGGTCCAAGGGTTGTACTGTGTTGAACACGATGACCTTCAAAAACTTCAACCTTGCCATTGTCCATCATTACTGGTAAATGAACGGTAAGGCTTTTAGCAGGATATTTTAGGGTATTGTAGACGGCGTCGTCTAAACCAATAATTTTAGCAGCTTCATCGAAGCGTTTCATCATTGAATCTAATGGATTCAATTTGTTTTCAATTGTTGAGTGGCTCATTTTGTATGAAAATAATAATGGGATGCAAATTTAAATGAATATTCAATTATTCAAATAGTATTTATTGATATTCTGTTAATAACTGCTTATTATCATGTTTTTAGTCCATTTTATTGGGTTGTTGGGGGTTTTACAACGCGTTTTTTTTACGAATATTGACTAAATTTGAATATTTTTAAAAAATAAGCAATCTGTTTTTAATCACTAAACCCATTTAAATGACCTATTTTGGTTCTTATTAAATAAAATATAATCGTACTTTTGCAACTTATTAATTATGTCACAGTACGACCATAAAAAGATAGAAGAAGATTGGCAAAAAGAATGGGCAAATAATCAGACGTTTAAAGCTGAAAATACAAGCAAAAAACCCAAATATTACGTGTTAGATATGTTCCCCTACCCAAGTGGTGCAGGTTTGCATGTTGGACATCCATTGGGTTACATTGCCAGTGATATAGTAGCACGTTACAAAAGGAACAAAGGATTTAATGTTTTACACCCTATGGGTTATGATGCATTTGGCTTACCTGCCGAGCAATATGCCATACAAACGGGTCAACACCCTGCTATAACAACAGAGGAGAACATAAAAAGATACAAAGAACAGTTTGATAGAATTGGTTTTTCATTTGATTGGTCTAGAGAAATAAGAACCTCCGATCCCAATTATTACAAATGGACACAGTGGATTTTTATTCAGTTGTTCAATTCTTGGTACAATCCCCAAACTGATAAAGCAGAATCAATTTCTGAATTGGTATCGACTTTTGAAAAACAAGGTTATCAGTCGGAAGAACTTCAGTTTACATCAGCAGAATGGATGGGATTCGACGAAAAGAGAAAATCGGATATTTTATTGCAATTTAGATTGGCATTTTTGAGCGAAACAATGGTGAATTGGTGTCCTGCATTAGGTTCTGTTTTGGCAAATGATGAAATTAAAGATGGAGTGAGCGAAAGAGGAGGTTATCCTGTAGAGAGAAAATTGATGTATCAGTGGAGTTTGCGAATATCAGCTTATGCCGAAAGATTGTTACAAGGTTTAAATACTCTCGATTGGACAGAAAGTATCAAGGAGTCACAAAGGAATTGGATAGGAAAAAGTGAAGGTTGTTCGATAGTGTTTGAGGTTGCCTCACCCCTAACCCCTCTCCAAGGGAGAGGGGAACTGGATGCGGATTCAAGTTTTAATTATCAAACTGCTAATAAAAAATTGTATCCAGTTTTAGTTGATTTTGCAAAATTACACCGTTCTGAACCAACTAAAGAAGAAGAAAAGGTTTGGGAACTGATAAGAAATAGAAAAATTCAGGATACTAAGTTTAGAAGACAACACATTATAGATCAGTTTATTGCAGATTTTGTTTGTTTAGAATTAAATTTAATCATTGAAATTGATGGATTGATTCACAGTTTAGAAGACAATTTGATTTCAGATGAAGCTAGAACAATAAAATTAAATGAGTTAGGCTTTGAAGTGGTGAGATTTACTAATGATGAAGTTAACAATGATATTGAAACCGTCATTTCAAATTTAGAAAATATCATTTCTGAAAAGAAATCTAGCTCCCCTTCTCCCTGGGAGAAGGGGCTGGGGGATGAGGCAATTTCAAGTAGATTTGATGTTGTAGGAGCAAAAAACTCCCTAGAAGTCTTTACCACTCGACCTGACACAATCTTTGGGGTTTCATACATGGCGATAGCACCAGAGCATGAAATGTTAAATGATTTGTGTGTAGGGGAATTTAGAGATGCAGCACTACAATATGCTGAAAAAGCCAAAAACAGAAGTGAGAGAGAGCGCCAAGCGGAGGTAAAGAACATTACAGGTGCTTTTACAGGTTCATATGTTAATCATCCATTTACAGGGAAAAAAATTCCAATTTGGATAGCCGATTATGTATTAGGAGGCTATGGGACAGGAGCTGTGATGGCCGTTCCAGCTCACGATGCCAGAGATTATAGTTTTGCAAAGCATTTTGGATTGCCAATTTTAGAAGTGGTTCAAGGTGGGGATGTTTCTATTGAGGTATACGAAGCCAAACAAGGTAAAATTATCAATTCTGATTTTTTAAATGGTTTGGAGGTCAAAGAGGCTATAAAAGCGGCTATTAAAGCCGTTGAGGAAAAGAAAATAGGAAAAGGAAAAACCAATTACAGATTGCGAGATGCAGTTTTTGGACGACAAAGATATTGGGGAGAACCCATTCCGGTGTATTATGAAAATGGCATACCAAAAACTTTTGATGAAAAGGATTTGCCATTGGTTTTACCAGAAATTGACAAGTATCTACCAACTGAAACAGGAGAACCGCCTTTGTCTAGAGCTAAGAATTGGTCCTATTCTCCAAATTTAAATAAAATTCAAGGATTTAGTTCCCCTTCTCTTTTGGAGAAGGGGTTAGGGGTTGAGGCAAATAGAGAACAGATGGGTGAGGTGTCTTACCCAATTGAAACCACCACTATGCCGGGTTGGGCGGGTAGTTCTTGGTATTTTTTGCGTTACATGGATGCTCAAAACGAAAACCGTTTGGTGTCTAAAGAAGCGGTTGATTATTGGCAAAATATCGACTTGTACGTGGGAGGTAGCGAACACGCCACAGGACATTTGTTGTACTTCCGTTTCTGGACCAAATTTTTACACGACATCGGTGTTGTGCCTTTTGATGAACCTGCTAAAAAATTGGTGAACCAAGGGATGATTCAGGGTATATCTAGCATCATTCACAGAGTAAATAATACCAATAAATTTGTCTCAGTTGGTTTGAAAAATAATTTTGAAACATCTTCAGTCTATATTGATATTAATCTAGTTAAAAATAATGAAGTAGATATTGAAGGGTTAAAAAAATGGAGACCAAGTGAATTTGAAAATGCTGAATTTGAATTTGAAAATGGATTATTTTTAGCAAGTGCTGAAATAGGCAAAATGTCAAAAAGATGGCATAATGTTGTCAATCCAGACGATGTGTGCAACGAATACGGTGCCGACACTCTGCGTTTGTACGAAATGTTCTTGGGACCTTTGCAAGATGCCAAACCATGGAGTACGCAAGGGATTGAAGGAGTTTTAAGGTTTTTGCGTAAACTGTGGCGACTCTTCCACCAAGGTGAAAATGAATCTTTCTTGCTTCCTGACACTGAACCAACTAAAGCGGAATTGAAAATCCTGCACAAAACCATCAAAAAAGCGACTGAGGATATCGAGAATTTTAGTTTTAATACCTCCGTAAGTGCCTTTATGGTTTGTGTAAACGAATTGCAAGACCTTAAATGCAATAAAAAACAAATTTTAGAACCTTTAATTGTTTTACTTTCACCTTATGCACCACATATTTGTGAGGAATTATGGCTTAAAGCTGGTCATAACGAATCGATAGTTTATGCAAATTGGCCACAATTTAATCCTGAGTTTTTAGTAGAAAACGAATTTAACTATCCTATCTCTTTTAATGGTAAAGTTAGATTTAATCTATTATTTGCTTTAGACAAAGACCTTAAGGAAATTGAAAATGAAGTGCTAGCCAATGAGCAAACCTTAAAATATTTGGAAGGCAAACCAGCCAAGAAAGTCATTGTTGTTAAAGGTAAAATTGTAAATGTGGTGGTTTAAGTAAAATAACAATTTTAAAAAACCGTTATTAATTTCATTATGAAAAAATACATTATTTTAAGTTTAGGACTGTTGTTTTTTTGTTTTAGTTCACCTAAACCCTACAAGAAAGCCAAAAAACAAAACTGGATGTATGTCAAAGATTCTTTGTTGATGTCTGCTTTTGAAATGAGTAATGGTGAGTTCAATGCTTATTTAAAAGATTTGAAAAATCAAAACCAAATTGCAGCTTATCAATTGGCATTGCCTGATACCACTGTTTGGGTCAATGATTTAGAGTTTCGATATAATGAACCATTTAAGAGATATTATTTCCAACACCCTGCTTACAAAGAATATCCTTTGGTAGGAGTAACGCAACAACAAGCTATTAATTATTGTAAATGGCTTACCAATAAAACCAACAACGATCCGAAAAGAGTTTTTAAAAAGGTTTTAATTCGCTTGCCAACCAAAGCAGAATGGAGATACGCAGCAAGGGCTTCCGACTCAGACAAAATTTATCCTTGGAAAGGTTTGTATGTAAGAAATTCAAAAGGGATGTTTTTAGCCAATTACAAAACTATTGGTGATGAAAATTTAAGTCTTGATTCAAGTGGAAATGTTGTTTTAGGAAAATGCAGTACAGTTGTTAAATCTACAACAAATGGCAACACCGAAGTAATTTATCAAAGTTATCACGATTGTATTACAGGTTATGGTTCATTCATCACCACCCAAGTAGAATCCTATTTTCCTAATGAATTAGGCTTATACAATATGGCTGGTAATGTCAGTGAATTAGTAGCTGAAAAAAATCAATACATTGGTGGTGATTGGTTTAGCATTGCTCAATTTTTAAGAATAAATAATCCCACAAGAACGCTCGAAAAACCAATAGCAACCGTTGGTTTTAGATATGTTATCGAAGTCTTAGAATTCTAATTCTTATTTATATAAAATATTAAATGTCAATACTAATCAAATATCTAAAACTACAATGGCCTATTCTCATGTTAGCCTTGTTTTTAGCAGCCATCAACCAGACCTTTTCTTTGCTCGATCCTCAAATTACAGGAAGAATTGTGGATGAAATTATCATGAAAAAGGACTCTTTAACCAGTGATGAGTTTCTTAAAAAAGCGTTGATGTTGGTGGGTATGTCGATTGGTGTTACCTTTATTTCGAGAGTCGCCAAAAATTTTCAGGATTATTACACCAATGTGATTGTTCAAAAATTAGGGGCTAAAATATTTGCTGATGGTTTGAAACATTCTCTAGAATTGCCTTATCAAGTGTTTGAAGACCAAAGAAGTGGCGAAACTTTAAGCATTCTACAAAAAGTGAGAATTGATACCGAAAAACTAATCACTGCTTTTATTGGTATATTGTTTACTTCTGTAGTTGGTATTGTTTTCGTCATGATTTTTACCATCAGTGTCAGTTTAAAAGTAGCTTTGGTTTATGTAGGTGCTATTATTGTGATTGGGTTAATCAGTTCTTTGCTGAGTAAAAAAATAAAAGTGATGCAAAAAAACATCATTGGTGAAACCACCGCTTTGGCAGGCAGCACAACAGAAAGTTTGAGAAACATTGAATTGGTTAAAAGTTTGGGTTTAGCCAATCAAGAAATAGAAAGACTGAACAATACCACTTATAAAATTCTAGGTTTAGAACTTAAAAAGGTAAAATACATCCGCAGTTTGAATTTCTTGCAAGGGACTACTGTTCAATTAACCAGAAGTACCATGATTATTGTGTTGTTGTTTCTTATTTTCAACAACACACTTTCTCCAGGACAATATTTTACATTCCTCTTTTATTCTTTCTTTTTGTTCAATCCATTGCAGGAATTGGGCAATATCATTTTGATACACCGTGAAGCCGAAGTGTCTTTGGACAATTTTAAGAGATTGATGGACACGCCTATTGATTACAAGCCAGCAAAACCGGCATTGTTAGGGGATTTGAATTATTTTGAATTTAAAAATGTCTCTTTCAAACACCAAACTGCGAGTAACAATGCCCTTTCGGATGTTAGTTTTAGGGTTAATAAAGGCGAAACCATTGCATTTGTTGGTCCATCGGGTTCGGGCAAAACAACTTTGGTTAAACTATTAGTTGGGCTTTATCAACCAGCAATTGGTAACATTTTATACGATGGCATTGATGCCAAAGAAATCAATTTAGATGAACTAAGAGAAAAAATTGGATTTGTAACTCAAGACACGCAATTGTTCTCGGGGACAATCCGAGAAAACATGTTGTTTGTGAATCCTAAGGCAAGTGATGATGATATTTTGAGTGCTTTAAACAAAGCGAGTTGTCAAGGTTTATTGGCTAGGGCAGACAATGGCATTAATTCAATGATAGGCGAGGGAGGAGTGAAAGTGAGTGGTGGCGAAAAACAAAGACTCTCAATAGCACGTGCTATTTTAAGAGACCCCGATTTGTTGGTGTTTGATGAAGCCACCTCGGCTTTGGACAGTTTAACAGAAGATGACATTACCCAAACTATCAAAAAAATCAACGAAGAACACAATTGCATTACCATATTAATTGCCCACCGATTAAGCACCATCATGCACGCCAACCGCATTTATGTATTGGAGCAAGGACAGATTGTAGAACATGGCAAACACGATGAGCTACTGAATGAAAAAGGCTTGTATTACGCCATGTGGAGACAGCAGATTGGGGAGAGGAAGAATTAATTATTTTTGATTTAGTGATTTTAGATTTTTGATTTTCTAAAACTATCTCTTACGGTTTCAATAATGGGAAAACTAATTTTTGAATTGTTGAGGTTGAGTAAAGTATCGGTTTAGTGGACTATTAATTTTTGATTTACAATACCTTTATTGCTTGAAATGGATATAAAATAAATACCGGAATGGCTCTTAATTAATTCAATTTCATTGCCGTTCTTATTCCATTTAAAATCAATTGATTTGCCCATACTATCATATATTTTAATGTCCTTAATTTCCAATAATGTATTTTCTAATTTGAGTGAACCATTACTTGGATTGGGGAAAATTTTTATGGATGATATATCTGTTGAATTGTAGTTAATAGATAATGGTTTAGGTATGCCAATATAGAATGTATTAATACAGCTTTTATCATTATTATACATAATATTATAAGGTTTTCTAATCGTATCCATTTTTATAGATGAGTAAAGGTTTTTGAAATAGGAACATATTTGCCATTTATCAGTAATTAAAGTATCATCATATTCTCTTAAAATAAAGTCTTGATTTACGATAATGCTGTCACCTGGTTTTACAACCCTGCCAACTTGTATAGGAGCATACCATGAACTTGTGGCTTTTATTTCCCACCATGGTTGAATGATGTCATATTCTTTTAAATCATCTGGTCCAAGATTAATAATACTCATAGTACAATTAAGTCTTCCAGGTGATTGAATAGTATCTCCTGCTTTAGGGTGCAATAATCTTGTTGTCAAATCAATTAAACGTGTATTAGGCATTTCAACATTGTATAGCCTTTGTTGTAAATAGGTATGTGTATAAACGCTTGGATGAACTCTGTGTTTTGCGCCTCTATTCAAAGTATTTTGTTTTAAACTATCTTTAAAATTATATAAGTGAAGCCTATATGAAATACCATAAAATTGATTGTTTGCGCTATCTTTAATTTCAACGGGTAAATTAAAATAAAAAGAATCTCCTTTCTCAATAGTTTGATTTAATCTGTATCTATCAAAAGCCAGTTTTAGAGTATTTAAAGACATTTTTTCAATCCATATTGAATCACCAGGTATAATTTTATCAGGACCATTATTAATTATTTTTATTGTTGTATTTAATACGCATGGGGCATAGAAAATAGAATCTCTTTTTGGATGAATAATAGAAGCATTAAAGTCAAGATATCTTGTGTCAATTTGGCTTAGGCATGAAAAAACAGACATTGAAATTATGATTTGTAAAACAAAATATTTTAAGTTTTTCATAAGAAAATGTTTATTGTTTTAATATTTTATGAGTCAAAATAGTGCCATTTGATTCTATAATTTTAAGGAAGAAAATTGACTGATTGTAATTCTTTAAGTTTAATTCTATTATAGGGTCATCAACTTTAGATGATTTAGATATTAAAACTTTGCCTGTTAAATCAATTAATTCCCACTCAAAGGCTATATTGTTTAATGTTTTAATTGTTATGGATTCATGGAATGGATTTGGGAATATTGTGTAATTGGTGTTAAAATTTAAGTCTTCTATAGAGGTGTTTTTTCTGAGATTAATAAACATTTGTGAAATGTTATCTAAGCCAATATTACCAACTTCTGTAAATATTGTTTTTCGACTAGAATGAGCACTACTAAAAATCTGGAATCTTATACGAGCGTATTCGTAGTTTTCCCATATTTTTGATTTAACAAAGTGTTCAAATAATATTGAATCTCCTGGAATTAGTGTGTCGCCAAACTCTTTTTTAACAACCGTTCTCTCATCTGTGTAATAAAAGAATTTTGACTCAAAAAAAATTAAAGTATCGTTAGGGAAAATTGTGTCTGGACCTTGGTTTTTGATATAAAAACTTGATAAAAATTCACCAGGTGTTGCAAAATCTAATTTAGATTCTTCAGAGGTAATTGGACTAATTAAACGTAAATTTAAATCAACGGTTCTCCAAAACTGTGCGTTTGAATTGTTGGAGATTAATAATAAAATAATAAATATTGCCTTTTTCATAACACTTGAAATAATTTAAATTAATCTTGGTCATAATTTACTGGGGGGCCACATGAACAACAAATTTTAATTGGAAAGGTAAAGATTAGATTAGGGGCATTTAAGCAATGAGGACAAGGTGTAATAAGTACTTCAATATCAAAATTGAGGCAAGGGCTTACAATATTACCATAAATATCTAAAATTTGTTGATTACAAAATGATGGAGGGATATTCAGATTAAAAGATTTATCTGTAATTTCAAAGTTTTTTGAAAAAGGATATGGAAGCCCAGATGTTGGGTCGTTAGAATTTAATTTTAGCGAATAGTAAGGTGTAATTGCACATAAGCCATCAAATTTAGGAAAATTCATTTCAAGGTTTTGGCTATTGAAGGTAACACAGTTGACTGTGGGACCTTCAGTATGATTTTTAATAGTAAATTCAGGCTTTATATAATTTAAAATTACTGGTGCAGCACCATTTCCAATTGTTCCTGGATTTCTTATTGGGTTTATTTTGTAAAAAACAAAATTTGGGTCAAGTGTGTAATTTGAATTAATTGGGATTGTATTATCAAGATTCCAATTAATTCCATCATTTGAATGACTTATTTCAAGTTCATTAATATCTAATGGATTAGTCGAGGTGAGAAAAATGTCTCTTCCTTCAGGTGCATCAATAAAATTAAAAGTTGTTGTGTTTTGCAAGTCTCCTGTAACAATTTGGTAACAATTTTTTATTACGACTACTCCAAAAGGTTGTTGTGAGTGCAATTTAGTACTTAAAGCTATTAAAAGAATTAATAATGAATTTCTTTTAAAACAGTAACTAAAACTAAATCTGATTTTCTGATTTTCTGATTTTCTGATTTTCTGATTTTCATAATGGTGTTAAATTTAATGCAATTTATATAAGTTTTTTAAAAAAAACAAGTTTTTTCTATTTTTTTTAAAATATCATAGCTCCATTTTCTCATGATTCAATGTAAAATATTGGAAAAAATAATTCAGAAACATTGAACTTGAGATAGAAATCAAAATCATTACCCAATGAAAGATTATTGGACCTTTACTGAAATTTTTAAGTATAAAAGTCCTCTGCCAATACTCAACTTTTTCCAGAATGACTAAATGCCATTAACCCATAACAAATAACCTCATGCTTCACGGCGTGAAACTATTAACCATTAAAAGATTCTGAATAAAAGTCCTCTTCTCATGCCAACGCTCAACTTTTTCCAGAATGACTAAATGCCATTAACCCATAACAAATAACCTCATGCT
>JBBAKM010000026.1:19043-38909 GCA_040403495.1 Bacteroidia bacterium | reverse complement strand
AATCCCTTCGGGATCACAAGTATCAAAGCCTTCACATTTGTGGAGGCTTTTTTTATGTTTGGTCAGTATTATTGCTATTTTAACATCACTACGACCAACTGAACCGAATAAAAGATGCCTATACTTATAATCAAGTTAATTTAGGTAGTAATATATGGAGCACTACAGCAACTGCTGTAAGCGATTATGAAGAGCATTTTAGTTACAATCTTAATGGTAATGTTATGACATATAAGAATGGTGTTAAAAAAATAATTATAATTAAATCTGAATATATTCTTAAAAAAAGAACATACATTTGTAATATGGAATCGTTGAAAATAAATTTATTAAACCCAAAAGCCTCTAAATTATTAAAAAATTTAGAAGATTTAAGACTTATTTCAATTGAAAAGTATCCAGATAAATCCTTAAAACAATTTTTAAACAAATTGCGTTCTAAGCCTTCAATCTCTTTAGAAGATATATCCAAAGAAGTTGATTATGTAAGAGAAAAGAGATATGGTTTTAAAAAATCATAGAATTATTTTAGATACCAATATTTGGATAAGTTATTTGATAACTAAAAACCATTCATTATTAGATGATTTATTAATTAATCAAAAAATAACTATTCTTTTTAGCGAAGAGTTATTAAATGAATTTTTTGAGGTAATTAATAGACCAAAGTTAAAAAAGTATTTTAAACACAAAGATTTAGAAGTAATTTTAGAAATAATTGAAAATTATGGAGAATTAATTGAAGTTAAGTCAAAAATAGAAATTTGCAGAGACTATAAAGATAATTTTTTGCTTTCTTTGGCAGTTGACGGAAAAGCCAATTATTTAATTAGTGGTGATGCTGATTTGTTAGTTTTAAAAAAAATAAAGAAAACAAAAATAATTTCCATAAAAGAATTTTATTTAAAATTCAACTAAGGGCTTTGCCCGATTTTACGAATGCCGCTTAAAAATAAAATTTAAAATGCACAAGGCAATACCATGATTTCCTACACTTAAAATACAGATACTTTCCGATGAAGTAATACCGCAGGACTTTACTTTCCCTTTGAGTTCACAATATTTTGAAACCCTAAGTTCAGGTGCAAATGCTACAGGCACATACAACCAAGCTGTTCATTACACTTATGATATACATGGTAATGTGGATGTGTTAATGAGAGAAATGCCAAACCTAAGTAGTATTAACCAAGCTAAAAAACACATAAACTATTCCACAATTTGTAATTGAAATCATTTAGATTTTTTGATTTTTATGTATAAAACCATAAAAAATCGCATGGTTTTTTTTCTTTGATTGTTATATTAGCAGCATGAAACAGCCAAATGAAGCTTACTACAAATCCATCAACCCCGCTGATGTAAAAAGTCAATATAGTATTTCATTTATTGAACTTAGAACAATTATAGAAAAGTATGATCCAATGAACCTTATGCAATTTGGCATAGAGGGGGAATATGACCCTGAAGTGGCATCAATTTTAATTCAATTGAACAAGAACTTAACAGAACAAGAAGTCCACGACCTAGTTTTTAATGATTTTACCCATTGGTTTAAACCAGTTGCTGGTGAAAAAGAAAAATACAAAGAACTTTCAGCCGCTATCTACAATTGGACGCTTAAGGCTGATTTGACATAAAATATATTATAAGAATTACTGCAAAGAAAAAGAATGACGAATAGCAAACATAAAAAAAGAACCTTGCTTTATTTGGCCTCTGGTGCATATAAGAAAGAATATGAAACACTTCCATATGAAAAGGTTATTTTAGTTGATAAATCCTCAAGCTACGCCAATTATAAAACTTCAAACAATTCGAAGGTTGAGTTTTGGAATATCGACGCGTTAGAGGCTGTGGGTGAAATTGCCTCAAGAGGTTTAGTGATTGATTGTCTCGTTTCCGTAAACGAGGGGTTAGACGAAGGCGGTGGTGACTATGTTATATTTTCTGAATTTCTTATGGGATACCTCAGTCCTTATTTAGCCGATGTCGTAATGGTAATTACAGATTTAAGATATTACGGAACAGCAAAAATAAAAGACCATATTGCAAAAATGGATTGGGGTTTTGACAAAGTTAAAAAGCTAGATTCAATCTGCGATGAATATGTCGATCCCAGTGTTTTTTCTTCAGAAAGGGCATTGATGAAATCCAACTTAGTAAAGGAGTATGGGGATGTGTTTCTGCTAAAACGAAACTATAGTAAAATATCCAAAAAGATTGGAAGGCTGCAGCTGAATATTATACATGGTAGTATTTGGAAAGATAGCAAAACATTAGATTCCATTGGCCTAGGATTTCCTAAGAAAAAAAATGATTTAAACCGTTCCATTAGTCAAAAGGTTTTAGACTTCTTTCATCATAAGCCCAAAACCTTTCCATTGAATAAATTGTCAATCATTGAAATACTTGACTTATGTAAGAAAGATCAAAAATTTAAGATAGGCTTAATGCCATGGTTGGAAGGTGCTTACAAGTCGGTGTTTAATGATTTATATAAATACCGAGGACCTGATACTTTTGAATTGAGTTTCTATCACCTTAATAAAGAAGATTACCACGAATTGTATTTGTTTTTTGGAGAATACTTTTTGCTCCGTTACCCTGAGTTTTTTATAGAATTAAAAAACAACGATAACCTGTGGGCAACATTTGAGGATGTTTTAAACAAAGGTAAAGGCTTTTTTATTTTAAAACTTTGCGAAGAAATTGCATTCAATCAAAAGCAGAAACCATTTTCATTTTACTTTTCCCAGATTAAATTAAAATCAGGTAAACTCAAGCTATACATCAAAAGCAAAGATCCATTTGTTAAAGGCATGATACGAATGGCGGAGGAATTAAGCGTTTAACAGTGGAATTAAATACATTAACTAACCAAATTAAAAATCTACACAAGAATAAACAATATTCATATTAATGGCGCACCCAATTTACACGTTTATAAATCCAACAAACCAGAAACGCTATTTTCTAGTTTGGGATACAATTACCGGTTATCCTGAGACAATACCAATGAACTTGTTGACTTTTTTGCAATACAAAGGTCTTTATAACAAGGAATATATTGGAACCCTATTCTCTGTATACAAGCATTTAGTGGAAAATGGCAGCACCTTACCAAGTTCCATATTCCCAGATACGAATACTCAGCAGAATCCTTTTTTCTTGCAGGCATTATTGGTTTTATGTGAATTAGAAAATGATACCAACTCTACGAAAGATGATTTGAATAAAATCCTTGAGGATTTATTTGTTTTGGACATCAACTTTACTGATTTTCACCATCAATATTTGAATCTTATTTCTGAACTTGATGAGCATCCAAAGCGTCAATTGAATTATTACATTTCTTTTTCTCAAACGTCAACATGCATATCTAAGAGCGTTGCATTAATTACGCCATTTGTAAATCAAGTCTTTGATGAATACAGGCTTCATTCACTTTTTAATGAAAATAAAAATCGCAAATATGATTTTGATGCTTGGTTTAAAAATGGTTTGTTTTTTAAGCATCAAGATGCAATGGCCAAACTTTTTGTCTTACTTGGAAAAAATAACTTAATCGCAATAGACGCCATCCCTCATTTGTTAAGGAATAATGAAGAAGTCGTTGCACTGTTTCATTTATTTGGGATGCAACGTTTATTGCCTGAAACTGTAGTAATTGAAAGCCAAGGACCGAGGGTTTTTGAATTAAAGAAATTTGAAGCAAATCCTTTTTTGCATGAATACGTTAACCATGCCGCATTTAATTCTCTCGGCGATTCGTCTCTTATTGGTTTGCCAATTTTTGAAATGACAGAAGAGGCGTTAGATGAACGCTTAAGCAGGGTATATTTGAATGCCAATCGGTTTGTTAACTTCGTTGATCAAAATGGCCAACGACTTCTACCAATGCTATATTCCACAAACTTTTCATTTGACAAGAAGGAGAAGTTTTATGCCTTAGCCCCTTTTGGCCTGCAACAGTACCATGTGTTTTTAAACAACGGCAGGTTGATAGACGCAAATGCTTATTATGATTCGTATAAGCATAGCAATGATATTTTTTATTTTCAACACCTAGACTTTCAAAGTTGGCAAAGAATATCTTATGACAACAATCTTAGAAGTGTTCACAGTGAAAAAGTAAGTTTTGAATTGGAAATAGAGAATCAGGACGAAAGTATTGAAGATTTTAAGCGCAGCTTTGATCAGCAAAATCAGGAAGATAAAGAAGAATTGAATGAGCGTTATATGAAAAGAGAAGTCATTGTGCCTGATGAGATAAACCATTATCAGAATAACGATGACGAATTACCGTTTTAGGAATTGATTCAATTTAAAATGAAGAGGCGAGTGGGATATTGCTTAGAGCCCTTAAATTTAAATTCTGTGTTCAGATTATATTATAAAACCAACGCACCGTCCTGGTTTTTTAGAACTTCGGTTTCAAATTCGCTCCTGGAAATTGGATTTAGATCAATAGTCATTTTAAATCATAAGACTAACGAATGCTTATTGATTGTTCTAAAGGGTTTAAACTTCTTTTGTTGCCAATTTTACCAATGTCTTGATTTCGAAATTTAATTTTGGTATTCAGGATCTAATTCTTCATCATAAGTAGGAACATCATTTTGTATTTGTTCATTATTTTCGTTCTCTTTGAAGTCGTTTTTATTTGATTTGGGTTTGTTGCTTGATGAATTGTTGTTGCTGTTATTTTTATTAGACTTAGTTTTAGTCTCGAGTGTGCCTCTGTTTAAAATAATGCTTTTATATTCTTCTCTCTTTTTGTCCCAGTATTCATCATATTTAGGATAGCCGTTCCAAGCGTCAAATTCCATATTTTCCATGTCTTCGTTTGAACTATGTGAAAGTTTATTCGCTAAAATAAGTGCATTATCATATTTCTTGTTGTTAATGTAAATTTTAACAGAATCTTCAATGAGCTCTAATTCATATTGCCTTTCCATTGCATCGGCTTTGTTGCTTTCGTTGTTTTGGATTAAGAAGAAGAAAAATATACCTGCTACAAGAAAAACGGACATAGCAATCAAAATATTTTGAAATTCTAAAACAAAAGCTTGTATATTCTTTCCTTGACTTCTTAATTCGTTTGCTCTTTTTTTTCTTTGCGCATCTTTTTCTGACTTTTCAAGCTCTTTTAATCTATCAGGATAAGTTTCATTTAATAATGATTCTAAGTGATTTGCTTTTTTGGTAAAGATATTGTCAATAAATTGGGGTCCGCATGCCGCTAGCGACTCGGCTTGTTTTCTTGTATTTTCCAATTCGTTTTCAGCCTCTTTTCTATTTTTCTTTACTATATACCTATTAAACGAACGATCTAAGCGCTCTATTGCCTCACTTGTTGCTGGTTTTTTTCCTTCTTCTTCTGTGTATCCAACTTCATCAACTCTAACCCAACCATTTTCTACTTTACGATTAATACAGTCTATACTACAAAAATGAAATTTTTGGGCGCTATGTCGATTTTTATTATTGTAGGGTCTTAGGTAAGAATAATAACCATCGCTAATAACATATTTTACACCACAATAAGAACATTTCGAAAAAGAGACTCTAGGTGGGCCATCACTTTGAGATGATTCGTTATTTGTTACCCGGTTAGTATTGCTGTTCCATGAAGCATTATTTGAATTATTCGAGTTGTTGGATGGAGTAGAACTGCTGTTTGTGTTAATTTTCCCCTTGCACGTAAAATGCAAAAGACTATCATTCATAATGTCTGATTTATTAAGTCCTGTTTTATTAGCAATCATATTCCTGCAAATATCCCTCCAAGCACCAGGGCCATCATAATATAGTTCTTTATCAAGTTCAAAATCTAATTCCTTAACTGCTGAAAGATTTCCTTCTTTGGTTTTATACCGATATTGTACTTTGTGTTTATACATAAGCAATTGATAAATTATTTTAAATTATTAGTTATTTTAGCCCTCAAATATATAAATTCCTGATAAATTTATTTTTAAATAGTTAAATTAAACACCCTTTTTCTATGCTTTTCTATTTCAACTAACTTGTAGTCATTGACTTTCAATACCCTAGCTGACTCTCTTCATGGGATGTATAGTATTAAAACTTCGAGGACGTTCCTGATTGAGTAAAACCCCAACTTATATAAACTCCTTGTTTTCAATGAAAAAACAAACACTGATATTCATGTGCTCGCTATGTAGGAATTTAATTTAAATCCCTACACTTTCGTGTCTTGTTTGCAAAATAATCCATTGCAAGGCGTCCTTGTTTTTATTTAGCAATTCGGATCAAAGTCACTTCGGGAAAAATGGATTTAGATTAATAGTCTTCTAAATCAAAAACAAATAAACGGTTATTGATTCTGTAACAATAACTTCATCAAGCGTCACCGATATAGATTTATTCCATGAGCCTTCGGGATCACAAGTATCAAAAGGACTATGATTTGTTTCATATTCCAAATTTGAGATTTTCTTTAATTTAAAAAAATAAAAGCTAATTATTTATACTTTAAATTATGATATTTTGTCATTAGTTTACAACAATGTATTTCTATTTCCTCAAGATTAATGTAAATATTACTTAAAAACTGTTGTTTTTCTATACCCTCTTTGTTACCCGAAATATACATAAATATACTTACTAAAGCTTCTACACTAGTTTTATGAAGAGCATCTTCAAGTTTAGTATCTTTTAAAAGTTTTTTATTTATACTTACATTCAAATGGTAATCATATATAGTATTTGTCAAATCATCTATCTCTTTTCTATGTTTTATATTAGGCAAACAACTAATCATAGACAATAATTTATTTAAATTCACATGGTGCATAGTACATTGCTTTTCCAACTCTATTAATTTTTCAAATTTTAAATCAAATATTCTTGATTGACTGTGAAATTTAATTTTTAATTCATTAACTTGATAAGTATTAAAAAATGATGCGGCTAAAGTTAAAAATGAAATTATTAATGTTAAATCTAGTTCTAG
Source organism: Bacteroidia bacterium (assembly GCA_040403495.1). Taxonomy (GTDB): domain Bacteria; phylum Bacteroidota; class Bacteroidia; order NS11-12g; family UBA955; genus JABMMZ01. Next base: position 31,927 of record JBBAKM010000026.1, on the reverse strand, counting down.
CATAGTACAAAAATAACTCATTAGTTTAAAAACATTAGAATTGTGCAATGATTCTTGATAAAAATCTCACTTCCCCTAAACTAAATTTTAAAAACTCAATTTAATATCGTAATATTGCAATTTGAAAATTTAAAACTTTCTATCAAACTAAATATTAAAACATGGGCATTACCAAATCAGACCAATTTAACGACCATCAAAACAAAATGGCAAATATCCTAAAAGCACTTGCCCACCCTGCAAGAATTGCTATTGTAGAATATCTCCTTTCTGTTGATTCTTGTATCTGTGGTGATATTGTCAATGAACTCCCTTTGGCACAACCTACCGTTTCCCAACACTTAAAGGAACTCAAAAATGCTGGAATTATTAAAGGAACTATCGAAGGAAAAGGCATTTGCTACTGCGTTAATGATGACATCATTGCAGAAATAATGTCTTACTTCAATACGATCAACAAACAACTTAATTTTAAAAAATGCTGTTAAACCAACCTTATTATGAAACTATCTGAAATAAAAACAAAACTAACTGAATTAAACTCAGTGGACTTCGAATTACAAAATGGAACTAAAGTTCCTGAACATTTCCACGTCACCGAAGTTGGCGTCGTTCATAAGCATTTTATCGATTGTGGAGGAACCGTTAGAAATGAAAAAATGGCCAACTTCCAACTTTGGAATGCCAATGATACGGACCACAGACTTAAACCTCAAAAACTACTTAACATTATTGAACTATCAGAAAAAACATTGGGAATCGAAGATTTAGAAGTTGAAGTCGAGTATCAAATGGAAACCATTGGCAGATACGCGTTAGAATTCAATGGAAAATCTTTTGTACTAATGCCTAAATTCACAGATTGTTTAGCCTCTGACACCTGCGGTATTCCTCAAGAAAAAAAGAAAATCCGCCTGTCTGAAATTGCCGTTAACAATAACTCTTGCTGTTCTCCTGATTCCAACTGCTGCTAAACCTTATGAGTAACCAAAACTGTACACCTGCATATGAGCGAAAACGTTTAAGTTTTCTGGACCGCCATCTAACTATTTGGATATTTTTGGCAATGGGCATAGGCGTTTCTATCGGATACTTTATTCCTAGCAGTAGTCAATTTATCAATTCATTTTCAAGTGGAACTACTAATATTCCGTTAGCCATCGGACTGATACTAATGATGTATCCGCCTCTTGCAAAAGTAAAATATGAAAAAATGGGCGAAGTCTTCAAAAACACAAAAGTGCTAACGGCTTCACTTATCCTTAATTGGATTATTGGCCCAATTTTTATGTTTATTCTAGCGTTGGTTTTTCTGAAATCAAACCCAGCATACATGACAGGACTTATTCTTATTGGATTGGCGCGTTGTATTGCCATGGTTGTAGTTTGGAACGACTTAGCTGACGGGAACAGAGAATATGCCGCTGGACTAATCGCCTTAAACAGCATATTCCAAGTATTACTTTACAGCTTTTATGCCTATTTATTCATCACTATTTTACCACCCTATTTTGGCTACGAAAGTTACAAGGTCAACATCAGTGTATTACAAATAGCAGAGAGTGTAGGCATCTATTTAGGAATCCCTTTTGCCCTTGGTATCATTAGCAGATACTCACTTATCAAACAAAAAGGCATTGAATGGTTTGAACAAAAATTCGTTCCCAAAATCTCACCTATTACTTTAGTCTCTTTACTATTCACCATTGTTGTCATGTTTAGTTTAAAGGGCGAAATGATTGTAGAAATCCCCTTTGATGTACTAAGAATTGCCATTCCATTGGTTATTTATTTTGCAGTAATGTTTGTGGTGAGTTTTATGATTGGCAAATACTTTGGCGCCGATTATTCAAAAAGCACTTCAATAGCGTTTACTGCAACAGGCAATAATTTTGAGTTAGCCATTGCTGTTGCCATTGGTGTTTTTGGCATCAACAGTGGCGAGGCTTTTGTTGGAGTAATTGGCCCTTTGGTTGAAGTTCCTGCACTCATTGCGCTCGTCAATTTGGCTTTTTGGTTTAGAAAAAAATGGTTTAAAACAGAAATTAATTAAAGATAAAATGAAAATAGCATTATTCAGTGATATTCACGCCAACTTACCGGCTTTACAAGCATTATTTGAAGATTTAGAACAAACAAAACCAGACGCTATGTACTGTTTGGGCGACTTAGTGGGTTATAATATTTGGCCCAATGAAGTGATTAATGAAATAAGAAAAAGAGGCATCCCAACTATTGCAGGTAATTATGATTATGGCGTAGGCAGAAATTCCGACGATTGTGGTTGTGCCTATAAAACCGAAGAGGACAAAGCAATGGGTGCCCAATCAATTTCATACAGCAACCAACAAATTGGCGAAGAAGAACGCAATTATCTACGAACATTACCTGCCCATATCCAAGTGGAGTATCAGCTGAACAACGACTCATTATTTTTATTAATGGTTCATGGCAGTCCACGTAAAATAAACGAATATCTATTTGAAGACCGAGAAGAAAAAAGCATGTTGAAGATTATGGAAACAGTGAATGCCGACCTCATGTTTTTTGGACATACACACAAACCCTACCACCGAGTTTTTGAATACAATAAAGAGGGCCAAACGGCCTACAGACATGCCATAAACATTGGTTCAGTTGGGAAACCCAAAGATGGCGACACAAGAGGTTGCTATGTGCTAATCCACATCAATGAAAACACCAGTAGATTAGACAAAAACAGCATTAAAGTAGAATTCAAAAGATTTGAATACGACATTGAAAAAGCAGCCACAGCTGTAGAAAATAGCATCCTTCCCAATGCCTATGCTGATATGCTAAGGAAAGCCTACTAATTTCTGAAAATCAATACTCTATAATTTGATAGCCCTTACCCATGTAATTGGCTAGTATGGCTTGAATATCACGGTTGTGGGGATACCTTTTTATAACTTCTTGTAAATCTTCAATGGACTGAATACTCTCCTCTTGGTTGATAAAACCAAACCCCTTGTAAACGCCATGTTCTATCCAAATAATCGATTTTTCGTAAACCGTTCTTCCTGAACCTAAAATCAACATTCTTTTTTTAACAAAACTATGCTTTTCCACCAAAGCCTCTACCCTTTCGTTGTAAACATCAATCTCCTCTTTTCCTTCGCACGCCCCCAAACACTTGTGCAATTGTCTGTAAAAACAAGGCCCTCCTATTGCTTGTAAATCCAACTTACTTAAACACAATTGGTATTTATTCGCCCATCTGTACAATTGGTCTTGCGCTTTTTTCTGACTGTCGGCTGTTATGATAGGTTCCTCATCTTCATTATAAGGCTTTATCTTGAAGGTTAAATATCCATCTTCATCCGCTATTAAATAAATGCCATAAACGGGAATGGCTCTACTCCTTTTTTGACTGATATTGTAAAAGGGCTTGTGGGTTTTTATTTCGTTTGACTCCAACAGCAATGCAACTAACTCATTACCTGTAGCCTCGTATGAAATATCGGCAATTTCCTCTTTCATGGCAAGTGCTCGACGGTTTCCATGTGATGATAAATTCAAATGCTGTAATACCCTTTTTTTGATGTCTATACTTTTGCCTATGTAAAGTAAATTCCCCAAAGAATTGTGAAAATAATAAACCCCTGTTAATTCATCAGGTATTCGGTCAATGACCGACATCGAAAGTTGTGGTGGCAAAAAACTGGTTTTTATTTCATGCCCCAAATCGAACAATTCATTGCCTAAGGATTGCTGTTTTATTTTTTCAAACAACAAAACGGTTGCCTTTGCATCTCCATAAGCACGGTGACGGTCGTAAATAGGAATTGACAAAGATTCGCACAATTTCCCTAAGCTGTATGAGGGCAATCCCTTAAAAGTTTCACGACTTAAACGCACAGTACACAATGTTTTTCGATGATACTGATACCCCAATGACTTGTATTCTGCTTTAATAAAACTATAATCAAAACGGACATTGTGAGCCACAAAAACAGCCCCTTCTGTAATCTCTATAAACGCTTTTGCAATTTCATAAAAAGGCGGTGCATTCTGTACCATTTCATTTGTAATTCCAGTTATTTGAGAAATTTTTGGCGGAATTTTTTGTTGTGGATTTACCAAACTTTTAAATTCTTTGATAACCTGATTGCCATCATGCAATAGAACCGCTATTTCAGTAATCTTATCCTTATCGGGATTTCCTCCTGTCGTTTCTATGTCAACTATTGCGTACAAAATAAAGATGCAAATATCACCATTCAATTGATTAAAAAACAAAATCTAATTGCTATTCCCTTTTTCTTATCAACATTAAAGAAGAGAAACTGATTTTTCAAAACTAAAAATCACAGTTAAGTCTATCTTTTATAGCTAGATAATAGAGCACTAAAAACATGTTCACAATTTCAAACAATTGATGTTAAAAAAATAATTGATTATGTTTACTTAAGTTATATAAACATGAATTAAATTTGAAAACATTAGAAATCTGCATAAATTAACCCGACAGAGGTCTATAAAATTGTCAATACAAGATGAACCAAGATTACCCTCCATACTTAGATAAATTAAACCCTACACAAAGAGAAGCCGCAATGCACATCAAAGGACCTGTTATGATTATTGCAGGTGCAGGTAGTGGAAAAACAAGGGTATTAACTTATCGTATTGCCCATATCATCAAACAAGGAAACGACCCCTTTAATATTTTATCTTTAACCTTTACCAACAAGGCGGCTAAGGAAATGAAGAACAGAATTGCGACGGTGGTAGGTGCTGAAGCAAAAAATTTATGGATGGGAACTTTTCACAGTGTATTTGCCAAAATTTTGAGAGTGGAAGCTGAACACATTGGCTACCCAAAAGATTTTACGATTTATGACACAGACGATTCAAAAAGTTTAATTAAAACCCTTCTAAAAGAATTTCAATTAGACGAAAAATTATACAAGCCGGGAATCGTTTACAACAGAATCAGTAACGCTAAAAACAGCCTTATCACCTCCGACAAATACAAAAACATTCCTGAATTATTAGAGGCAGATAACTCATCAGGAAGACCAATGATATCGAAACTGTTCGAAGCCTATCAAGCACGTTGTTTCAAAGCAGGTGCTATGGATTTTGATGATTTGCTAGTCAATACTTTCCGCCTGTTTAATGAAAAATCTGACATCCTTTACAAGTACCAACACAAGTTTAAATACATTATGGTAGATGAGTATCAAGATACCAATTTGTGCCAATACATGATTGTTAAAAAACTGGCTAGCATGTATGAAAACATCTGTGTGGTGGGCGACGATTCGCAAAGTATTTACAGTTTTAGGGGTGCGAATATTCAGAATATTTTAAACTTTGAGAAAGATTACCCTGATTTAGCTGTCTTTAAATTGGAACACAACTACAGAAGCACCTCTAACATTGTTAATGCTAGCAGCAGTATTATTTCCAATAACAAAGAAAAACTCGACAAGAAAATTTTTACAGAAAACCAAGAAGGTGATAAAATAAAAATACTTCGCGCACTGAGTGACAATGAAGAAGGTCGCTTAATTTCACAATTGATTTTCGAAGAAAAAAACAATACCCATGGACTCAACTCTGACTTTGCCATACTTTACAGAACGAATGCACAGAGTAGATCTTTTGAGGAAGCACTTAGAAAAAACAACATTCCTTACAGGATTTATGGTGGCACTAGCTTTTACCAAAGAAAGGAAATTAAGGACTTACTTGCTTACTTAAAATTGGTGGTCAATCCCAATGATGAAGAGGCTTTAAAAAGAATTATCAATTACCCTGCAAGAAAAATTGGCAATACCACGATAGAGAAACTTGTGTATTCAGCCAATCAAAACGAGTTGTCTATGTGGGAAGTGATACAAAAAATCAATTTATTTCCTGATTTTGGTGCTGCCACTGCGCATCTCAAGAACTTTTACATGTTAATGAGCAACTTCCAAACAATGCAAGCCACAAAAAACGCTTACGAAGTTGCAGAATATGTTGCCAAAAACTCAGGATTAGTTTCACATCTGAGAGAAGACAAAACCGTTGAAGGTATTTCTAAATACGAAAACTTGGTTGAGTTATTAAATGCAATCAAAGAATTTACGGAAGACGATACCAACGAAAACGACAAAACATTATCATTTTTCCTACAGGACATTGCCCTCCTTACCGATGCCGACAAGGACAATGACGATACTGACAAAGTCACTTTAATGACCATACACAGTAGTAAAGGATTGGAGTTTAAAAATGTGTTTGTGGTGGGATTAGAAGAAAACTTATTCCCTAGTCAATTGAGCTTGAACAGCAGGCACGAACTTGAAGAAGAAAGACGCTTGTTTTATGTGGCGGTAACAAGGGCAGAGCAAAAACTAACCTTATCATTTGCAACCTCACGATTTAAATACGGCAATTTAATTCCATGTGAACCCAGTAGATTTATTGATGAAATAGACAAAAAATATGTAGAATTTGAGTTTCCTCAAAACAAACGCGAGATAGATGCCCCTAGAAGTTTGAATCCTAAAACAACAACGGTTAGCACGTATGGCAAAGGGTATGGAATGCAAGTCGGCAAGCAGTTGTTTTCCAGCAATTCAGTCTCGATTCCAGCATCGGCAAACTTTGTAGCGGGAGATAATAATTTATTGGTAGAGGGAGATGAGGTTGAGCACCAAAGATTTGGCAAAGGTCAAGTTCTTAAATTGGAAGACAGTGGAGAAAACAAAAAAGCAATTATCAATTTTACGCAAGCAGGACAAAAAACATTGGTATTGAAATTTGCTAAACTAATGAAAATATAATTCAAAAGAAGTACATTCGCACGATGAAAAAAATACTATTTACAACATTAATCTTGATAAGTTATAACGCTTATTCACAATTAAATCCAGTATTAAAAAACAAAAGAGGATTGGCTATTTTACCTGAAAAAGGAGATTATAGCATAGGCATTGGAGCAGATCCATTCCTTAACTATATTGGAACAATTTTTTACAATACAACTACCAACAATTCGCCATCTCCTAATTTTATCGATAACTATAGCTTTTCGGGAAAGTATTTTATTAAAGAAAATCAAGCTTACAGACTTTCTTTTTTAATTAATACTTTCAATAGTTCATTTAAGTATCCTCGACCTGACTTATCACCTGGCGCCGCTCAAAATTCTTTAGTGATTGACGAATTCAGAACTAACAACAATCAATTTCAATTTAACTTTGGCAAAGAATTCAGACGAGGCAAAACCCGACTTCAAGGTTTTGCAGGTTTTGATGGATTTGTGCGAATTAGGAATACAAATGACAATCGTTCATATGGCAATAAAATTGAACTTCACGACACGGGATATTCAAGAATAACAAAAATAAAAAACAGTGGTTTTACTATTGGGGTAAGAGGATTTGTAGGTGCAGAATATTTTTTCGCACCAAAAATGTCCTTGGGATTTGAAATTGGATTTGGACCATCTTATAACATTTCGAGAGACAATACCTTTACAACAGAAAGCTATGATTTTTCATCGAACGAAGTAAAAAACACAGAATATAAAGGTGGAATTTCGACAAAAACCTTTGCTATAAATAGGGATATTTTCAATAGTACGCTCAATTTAAACTTGTTTTTTTAAAAAAAGGTTGCTTAATATTAAACTATCACATATATTTGCACAAAAAATTAATCAATGAAAAAATTTAATTTAGTCCTAACGGTATTGTTTTTAACGAGTGTTGCATTAACTTCATGTAAATATGAAGAAGGTCCTGGAATTTCTTTAATCTCTAAAAGAGACCGTCTTGCAAACGAGTGGTCAGTTGTTAACTACAAAATTAACAATGAAGACAATGCTGCTGCTTTAAATTCTTTTAAAAGCGGAGATACTTTGGAAATGATTTTTTCTATCACTCGTACTGGATATTTTAGTATTAACCCTCAATATACTAAATCATATTCAAAAGCGAATAATGGGAAAATTTTCACTTACAGAAAAAACGAACATTTCAATCTATTAGCTCCAATATACGCTAATAACATATTTATACTAAATTGTTCGGGTAATGGAAAATGGTCTTTCACTGAAAGACATGATAAAGTTGTTTTTGGAAACAATGGCAACGGAGACCTTTCTAAAGCTAGCGATGCTGAAGTTTTAATTTGTGATATTGTTCAATTAAAAAACAAAGAACTTAAAATTAGTTTTACCGCTAAAGATGGTACCAAACATTTAATGACCATGGAACCAAGAAACTCTGAAACGCCTGCGCAAAGAGTAAAAAACGGTTACTAATCAATCAATAACCTTACAAATAACCTACAATTGAAAAATTGTAGGTTTTTTTTTATATTTTTTGTTACCTTTGACCTACTAATAGACCTTCAATGGAAGAACTTTTTAAATACAATACCCAATCTGAAAACCTTATTATCTCTGAATATGGCCGCTCTTTTCAAAACTATGTCAACTATGTTTGCTCAGTTGAACCTAAAGAGAAAAGAACCAAAATGGCTGATACTCTCATTAGCGTTATGGAAATCCTTAACCCTACTGTTAAAAATCAATCTGATTACAAACAAAAACTTTGGGACCACCTTCACATCATCGCAAACTTTAACCTAAATGTAGATTCCCCTTTTCCTGTTCCTGAAAAAACTAAAATTCATCAGAAACCTGAAAAAATAGAATACCCTAACCAACCCATCAAGTTCCGTTTTTATGGACGCAATCTGCAAATGATGGTCAATAAAGCCACAGCATTAGGTGATGAAGACTTACAAAAAGAATTCCTAAACTTACTGGCCTCTTTCATGACTAATTCTTCCAAAAATTGGAATAATGAAAATTTAAGCAACTCACAACTGGCTGACCACTTAGAAGTTCTGTCAAATAAAAAACTAAAAGTGACTCCTGAACAATTAGAAATAACACTGGAACAACAACAAGCTAAAAAGAAATTTTTTAAACCAAACAACAAGTTTAAAAACAAAAAATTTGCAAAAAGAAAATAACAACTATAATGGGAACTTTCAAAGTAACTGGTGGCAAAAAACTTAAAGGAGAAATCATCCCTCAAGGTGCCAAAAATGAAGCATTACAAATTATCTCTGCGGTGCTTCTTACACCCGAAGAGGTTATCATACATAATATACCCCAAATAAGAGACGTTCTCAAACTGATTGACTTACTCAAAGACCTTGGCGTTAAAGTAAATCAATTAAGTCAAGAATCATACTCTTTTAAAGCGGATGACATCAATCTCGAATTTCTAAACTCTGCTGAATTCAAACAAAAAGGCGCAGCTCTTAGAGGTTCTATTATGATTATCGGTCCGCTCTTAGCAAGATTTGGCAAAGGATATATTCCTAGCCCAGGAGGGGACAAAATAGGTCGAAGAAGATTGGATACTCACTTTATTGGATTCATGAAATTAGGCGCCCGTTTTGAATACTTGGCTAGTGAACAATTTTATAAAGTTACTACAGAAAATAACCGTCTAAAAGGTTGCTATATGTTGCTTGATGAGGCCTCTGTGACTGGTACTGCGAACATCGTAATGGCTGCAAGTTTGGCTGAGGGAACCACAACCATATACAATGCTGCGTGTGAACCCTATTTACAACAACTTTGTAAAATGCTGAATAGAATGGGAGCCAAAATCACTGGTATTGGCAGTAATTTAATTCACATTGAAGGGGTTAACTATTTGGCAGGAACGGAACACACTCTTTTACCTGATATGATTGAAATTGGTAGTTTTATCGGTTTGGCTGCTATGACTGGCAGTGAAATCCGTATCAAAAATTGCCAGATAAATGAATTGGGAATTATTCCTGATACCTTCAAAAGGCTTGGTATAAAAATGGAATTTATTGGCGATGATATTTTCATTCCACAACAAGACCATTATGAGATAGAATCTTTTATTGATGGAAGTATTCTTACAATTGCAGATGCCCCTTGGCCCGGTTTTACGCCAGATTTAATAAGTATTATACTTGTTACAGCTACCCAAGCCCGTGGCAATGTATTAATTCATCAAAAAATGTTTGAAAGTCGATTATTCTTTGTCGATAATTTGATTGACATGGGTGCTAAAATTATTTTGTGCGACCCACACCGTGCAAATGTGATGGGATTGGACAAAAAAATACCTCTCAAAGGCATTACAATGAGCTCCCCTGACATCAGAGCTGGTGTTGCTATGCTCATTGCTGCAATGAGCGCAAATGGCACTAGTACCATTAAAAATATTGAGCAAATTGACCGTGGTTATCAATACATTGACAAACGCTTAAATGAAATTGGTGCAGAAATTGTAAGAATAGATTAAGTAATCTTATCTTATCATGAAAATATCCATTAGTTTCCTCATCATTTTCGTTAGTTTGATCATGAGTGGCTTTAAAACAAAGCAAAACTCAGGAAGCAATATCCAACGATTTAGCGATTCTATCAACTGGAGTTTATACAAAAACAAAGTGGTAGTTATTAACTTCTGGGCCTCTTGGAGTAAAGCAAGTCGTGCTGAAAATAAAAACTTAGCAAGAATCTACCAAAAATATAAAAACAACTCAAAAATCGTCTTTATCAGCGTTTCCTTGGATACCGAAGAAACGAATTGGAAAAGTGCAATAAGCGAGGATGAGATGGTATGGGAAAATCATATCTGTGATTTCAAAAAATACAACTCCCCGATGGTTAAAAAATACAACGTCAGTTCTATCCCTAAAATAATAGTTTTTGACAAAGAAGGGACTATGATAAGTTCCGCTATCACTGTAAAAGAGATAGAAAACTCTTTGGCTGAACTTGCCAAATAATCAGTCATTTTTTGTCACTTTTATTGACAAAAACCTCCTACTAACAAGCCATATTGTCATATTTAAACAATGGCAAACAATTTGAAACGTAGATACATCATGACAGAAGAAGAAAAAATCGAATTATCAGATGAGCAAGTCAGTAACGATGCACAAACATCAAACACTGAAACTGAATTAGATGAGTTGAGCAAATTAAAAGCAGATTTACAAGAAGCTAATGATAAATTTCTAAGATTATACGCTGAGTTCGACAATTACAAAAGAAGAACCACTAAAGAAAGAGCTGAATTGCTTCAAACTGCTGGCAAAGAAGTTATTTTGTCTTTCCTTCCTGTAATTGATGATTTTGAAAGAGCCATGAAAGTGAATTCTGACAAACAAAATCTTGAATCTTTTGCAGAGGGTGTTACTTTGATTCACCAAAAATTTGTGAATACCCTTCAAAACAAAGGATTAAAACCATTGGAAAGCATCGGTAAAGAATTTAATGTTGACTTACATGAAGCGATTACAAAAATACCGGCACCTAACGAAGATTTAAAAGGCAAAATCATAGACGAAACCGAAAAAGGATATACACTAAACGGACATGTGGTAAGGTTTGCAAAAGTGATAGTAGGCGAATAAAAATTAATATAAAACATTTTGGCAAAAAGAGATTATTACGAAATATTAGAGGTTAGCAAATCGGCTACTGAGGAGGAAATAAAAAAAGCCTACAGAAAAATGGCTATTAAATTCCACCCCGACAAAAATCCGGGTGACAAAGCCGCTGAGGAGAAATTTAAAGAAGCTGCAGAAGCCTATGAAATACTTAGCAATGCTGAAAAAAAACAGCGTTATGACCAATATGGACATGCTGGTGTAGGTGGTGCTTCTGGTGGTGGATACGGAGGTGGCGGCATGAATATGGATGATATTTTCAGCCAATTTGGTGACATATTTGGCGGCGGTGGCGGTGGTGGTTTTGGCGACTTTTTCGGAGGCGGTTCTGGCAGAAATGGAAGAACTAGAGCCAATGTTGGTAGCAATATCAGAATAAAACTTAAATTGAGCTATGCCGACATCAAAAACGGTGTAGAAAAGAAAATTAAATACAAAAAACTTGTTCAAGCCAAAGGTACTACTTTCAAAGAATGTAATACTTGTAAAGGCAGAGGACAAGTGAACAGAGTTACACAAACTTTCTTAGGACAAATGCAAACCGTTAGTGCTTGCCCTACCTGTCAAGGAAGTGGAAAAATTATCTCAAACAGACCGGCAGGTTCTAATGAACACGGACTTGTTCACGAAGAAATAGAAACAACAATTAAAATTCCTGCAGGGGTTCAAGAAGGCATGCAATTGTCTATCAATGGCAAAGGCAATGCAGCTCCTGGTGGTGGCATAGATGGCGATTTATTAATCTATATTGAAGAAGAAGGACATGCAGAATTGGAACGTCAAGACCAACATGTCATTTACCAACTGGCCATTAGTGTGGTTGATGCCATATTAGGTTGCCAAGTGGAAGTGCCTACTATTGATGGTAAAGCTAAAATAACCATAGAACCAGGGACTCAAAGTGGAAAAGTACTGAGATTAAGAGGAAAAGGATTCCCTGAAGTAAACGGTTATCAAACGGGCGACCAATTAATAAAAGTTCATGTGTGGATTCCGAAAAAAGTAAATTCCGAAGAAACTGATTTATTAAAGAAACTAAAAGATTCAGAGAATTTCTCTCCTAAAAATGCCAAAAAAGAAAAAGGGTTCTTCGACAAAATGAAGGATTGGTTTTAAGGAGATAAACAACGTATAACTGCTGGTGGTCGCCATCGCAATAAGCTATGCGACAGACCAACCACAGGGGAATTAATGACTTCTAACTTCTGACTTCTACCTTCTTCGTTCTGACTTTTGACTTCTGACTTCTGACTTCTGACTTCTAACTTCTGACTTCTGACTTCTGACTTCTGACTTCTGACTTCTGACTTCTGACTTCTAACTTCTGACTTCTAACTTCTGACTTCTAACTTCTAACTTCTGACTTCTAACTTCTGACTTCTGACTTCTAACTTCTGACTTCT
>JBBAKM010000026.1:0-18943 GCA_040403495.1 Bacteroidia bacterium | reverse complement strand
ACTTCTAACTTCTGACTTCTAACTTCTGACTTCTGACTTCTAACTTCTGACTTCTGACTTCTGACTTTCAAAACTGTGAGCGGAAGCCGCCGCAATAAGCTAAGCTACAGACCAACCACAGGGGAATTAATAACTTATTCTTGATCTTTTTCGTAGCCTTCGTAATAGTAAGACTGTTCAATTCCTTTGAAAATAATTTCTCTATTATCAACTTCGTCTGTTAGATTTTCTTTTAGTAAAGTCCTTAACTCCAAGTCATTAATTGGACTCCTCTCCATTGACTGCAAATAAAGCGTTTTGTCTACAAACTGCCAATTCACAACTTTACTAAGTCGCTTTTTTAAAATCATATCAATCCATATGCGCATAGAACGACCATTACCTTCCATAAAGGGGTGAGCAATATTTATTTCTACATATTTTGCAATAATTTCTTCAAAACTAGTTTCTGGCATTTGCTCAATCTTTATTAAAATTTCATTGAGATATAATGCATTTGCAAATCTAAATCCACCCTTTGAAATATTGAGTTTTCTAATTTCTCCTGCGAAATCATATAAATCAGCAAATAAATAACTTTGAATTTCTTTAAGCCCCTGTGTCGTTCCAATTTCTATTTTGTCAATATCATTCGACTCAAACAATCGGTAAGCATTTTCTAAGCTATTTTTGTCAATATTTTTCATAAACGATTGCCGTGAATTAAGTACAACAACAAAAATACTTCAAATGAATGAAAATTAAAGAAATGATTTGATTTTATAAAGTTCTCTTGATAGAAAAAACGTAAAGTTATCGCTCGTATCTTTCTATTGTAAAACACTATGCCTCAAGCAACTTTTTTATTGGCTGTACTTTTCTTCTCATTGCTTGACATCAAATCATTCACAGGAAATAATACCCTATATCGTTTAGCGTATAGGCGCTGTTATGCAACGTTATGTTTCAAACTTTATATCCGGGAATCAAACTGTCAATTACTGCGATTTCTGTTGGCAAAAATAATATCTCACTTTCTGATTTTTCTACGAACCAATCTTCGGTTCCATATTTTTCAAGCCTGAACTGCCTGTGTATTTCGTTTTTTAACAATAACGCCTCTTCTCGTTTTATAGTTGCTTCTGCATACTTACCTTGGTTAGCAAGTGATTCTAATTCAAGATTTGTAATTTCCGTATTCCATTCAGGAAATTGATGGGCTGTGAATGATGAAAATGCTTCGTCATAATTTACATCACGAGAAAATCTTATTCCAGCTTTTGAACATAAGTTAATAATCGCTTCTAATTGACTGAAGCTAGTATTTGCATTCTCCTTGGAGATGTTTCTTACAAGTTCATTTAATTGTTTTATGTAATTTGTCAATTTACTCGTTTTAATAATATTGTTAACGTTTCGGGGCTTGCGCTTTTTGCTCTAAGTCGGCTATAGTCGCTAAATGATTCATTAGAACGAAATAAGTCAATCCCTCTTCATCAGTTACTATCAATGATAAATAATATTTTTCTGTTGAACCAATTATGTATTCAAATGTTAATCTGTCACTAACGAAGGACTCTATATTCTTCGGTTGTCCAAATAATTTAAAAACATTGTCCTTTGTCATACCCTTAGTTATTTTAAGCTTTAATGTCGAACTAATTTTGTCTATGGAAGCATCTGAAAGGTCATTAAGGTCGAGTGATATTGATTTTTCTTTTGTTTCTTTCGATAGATATAACCACTCACTAAAACCAACTGACTCTCCTTGCCAAATGTCGTTCATAAATTCCCAGTTGTCCAGCATTTCAATATCTTCTTTGTTTGATATAAAGTCTTCAAGCTTTAGTTTGTAGAAGTTGTCGTAACTTATAATGTCCATATTCTTTTGTTTTTTGCGGCTTTTATATAATTTCTCTAATAAGCTTTCAGCTAATAACGTTTTCGGGCTATGTGATGGCATTGCCTGTATTGCGCCTGCAGCAGGCACAATCGCATATAGCCTGTGTAAGTTGTGTTATTTATTACCAAACTGCTGAAATGTATATTTATATTCTTTATCATTTGAAATTAGTATCAATGTATCTGAATTCTGACTTTTAATAATTCTGTCTCCACCCTTTGCCAAATGGTCAAATATCTTATTATCATTTAATTCACTCGCATAGGGATAAAATATAAATTCCTCATTGACATTTGTAATTTTAAATCCAACTCCATGATGTTTGATGTAAACGTCTTTTAATACTCCGTCAATTTTTGAGTTGTCAAATTCTAAAAATTCTTGCTTTGTTCTCTTGTGACCAAAGTAGTTAGCTGTCATGATGTAAATCACGGCAAGCACACCAAAAATAATTATAAATAGTTTTTTCTTTTTATTCATTAAAATATGATTCAAAATCCTGTTTATAACATGCGCTTTCAGTGATGAAAAGTCTTTTACCTACAAGCTCCCTTACAATGCGACATAACGTTTTGGCGCTTGGCGAAGAAGCGGATTTCGAAGTACAAAACTGTCTGCTAGCACTGAACTTGATACGAAGTGCAATGCTTCATTTAAGCACTGAACCCGCTTTTTTGCCAAACGCCTGTTATGTGTCGCTTTTCTTGTCATTTGTAATAGTAATACCAATTGCTTTCGTAATTATTGTCAAAATTTTCTTTGCTGTCGATAAAAACTTGAATGTCGGCTCTCTTGAAGTAATTAAACTCGTCAAATGGTTTTACAAAGTCATAATATCTGTCGGCCCACATTGATTTTATTTCTGACTTGTCATATTCTTTAACTTTTTCGTCTGTGAACATAAAAAAAGTTGGAATAGTAAAACCTATGGATATTGTCCAAATGTCTTTGTTGTCAAATGACTTAATAAATTCTTCTGTCTGCTTTTGAGTTATTTTATAAGAAGCTTCAAGTTTTGCAACAGGCTCAAATGCTCCATAAATTACAAAAACATTGTCCGTTAAATAAATTCCGTTTTTGTTAAGTCCGAATAAATTTGAAATGGAACTGTTAGTTCTTGAAAGTCCTTGTTGCTTGATTATCTCAGTAAATTTTTGTCCGATTGCTTTTTGTTTCGATTTGTCAAAATATGAAATGTCGTGAGTTAAGAATTTATTTTTCTCTTCCTCATATTCAAAGCAAATTTGAATTCTTGGTGTTTTGTTGTCCAACGTGTCATAAATAATATTAATGGTTTTTACGTCATACGTTTTGTCTATCCAATCTGCAAGAGGAACAAACTCGGGCTTCATTTTGTCTGTCCCAAGGATTATTCTTTTAGTCTGTGTATACTCTTTGTCAGATGGCATTATCATTTTGCTGTGGTCGTCTTAAAGTGGCACATAACTCCCTTATAGGTCTGATAAAATCAGACTTATCACTCCAATTTTGGATGGATAGGCCTGAATCGTGTCAGGGTTTATTTGATAGTTATTTTAAATTCGTTTTGTTACAAATTAAACGCATTACCCCCAAACAAGCAAAAAAACTATGAATCAAAAATCCAAAACAGTGGTTAGTCACCACCACACAAGCTAAGATTCAGACCAACCACAGGAAAACTTATGACTTCTGACTTCTGACTTCTTCGTTCTACCATCTGACTTCTTCGTTCTACCTTCTGACTTCTTCGTTCTACCTTCTGACTTCTAACTTCTACGTTCTACCTTCTGACTTCTAACTTCTGACTTCTGACTTCTGACCTCTGACTTCTGACCTCTGACCTCTAACTTCAGACTTCTTCATTCTAACTTCTTCGTTCTAACTTCTAACTTCTGATATGTCCCCCATTCTATCATACATCTCAAAACAGTGGTTGGTCGCCACCACACAAGCTAATCTTCAGACCAACCACAGGAAAAACTCCATTATATCTCAATCGCCACCGCAATTAGCTAAGCTACAGACCAACCACAGGAAAAAAAATCAAAAATCAAAACTGAAAAATCAAAAATGACCTTCTTCCCAAACTTGACACAAATTAATTAATACCTCAACAGCTTTTTCCATGTCTTGCAAACTGACATACTCTTTTCGAGAGTGAATCGCCATTTCTCCGGTAAAGATATTGGGACAAGGCAAACCCATAAACGACAGTCTTGAGCCATCTGTGCCGCCTCTGATACTCTCAATTCTTGTTTGTAGTCCTGCCCTTTTGTAGGCTTCCATGGCATTTCCCATTACTTGCGGATATTGGTCTAACATTTCGCGCATGTTGCGGTATTGTTCCTTCACCTCAATTTTATAGGTGGCACCCGGATAAGCGGCAATCGCCTCTTGGGCCAATTGCTCTATCTGATTTTCGAATTCTTTTAATTTAGCGGTTTCAAAATCCCTGATAATAAACTGCACAAACGTTGTTTCTATGCCTCCTTCAATATGCAATGGATGAACAAAACCCTCTTTTCCTGAAGTTGTTTCTGGACTCCAAGTATTTTTGGGCAATAACTCCACAAAATGTGAAGCCACTTTAATAGCTGATACCATTTTATTTTTAGCATATCCCGGATGAGCACTGATGCCTTCAAAAATCACTTTCATGCCATCTGCTGAGAAAGATTCACCTTCTAAAACACCTCGTTCGCCACCATCTAAAGTATAGCCAAAGTCTGCCCCTAATTTTTTCATATCAATCGCATCCACGCCTCTGCCAATTTCTTCATCTGGTGTAAACAATATTTTTATAGCACCATGCTTTACTTCGGGATGATGCATCATGTAATTTGCAAAATCCATAATAATAGCGACCCCAGCTTTGTCGTCGGCACCCAATAATGTTGTCCCTGAGGCGGTAACGATGGTATCACCTATCCTATCTTTTAAATAAGTGTGTTCTTCAGCACTTAATACCAAACTTTTATCGTCTTTAAAATGTATCAATCCACCATCATAATTGGCATGAACTACTGGTTTTACACCCTTCCCTGTTACATCGGGCGAAGTGTCCACATGTGAGCAAAAACACAATACCGGCACTTGATTGTCTGTATTGGAAGGAATGGTGGCATACACATACCCAAATTCATCTAATTCTGCATCTACAATACCCATGGCATGTAACTCCTCAACCAATAATTTACTTAAATTCTTCTGTTTTTCGGACGATGGTTGTGTCACTGAATTGGGATCAGCTTCGGTATCAATTTGCACATATTTACAAAAACGGTCTAAAAGGGTATAATTCAATAAATTCATTTTTTCTTATTTTACACTGCAAACCTAAATAGAAAAGCCTAAATAATTCACATGAAATTTGAAACTTTCTACTTTTAACTGCATATTAACATTAACTTTGCGGCTTGTATGAATTTACTTTCTGTTGATCAATTATCAAAAGCATATACTGAAAAATGGCTCTTTAAAAACATCAGTTTTGGTATAGCAAAAGGCGAAAAACTAGCACTGGTTGGGGCCAATGGCACTGGCAAATCGACCTTACTTAAAACCATTGCAGGCCTTATAAAACAAGACAGTGGTGAATTACAATTGGCAAACGGCTGTAGTGTAGGCTACCTTCCTCAAGAACCTGAATTGGACGAGAACAAAACCATTCAACAAACCATTTTCTCATCTGACAATCCTACTGTTAAAATCATCAACGAATACGAAGCTGCCATTCTAGACATTGAAGCTTCGGGTGATAGAATGCAGTTTTTATTAGATGAAATGAGTCGATTGGATGCTTGGGAGTTTGAAAAACGCTCTAAACAAATTCTGTCAAAATTAGGCATTAGTGATGTGGAAGTTTTAAATAAATCACTAAGTGGTGGACAAAGAAAGAGAGTGGCATTGGCACAACTTTTATTGTTAAATCCTGATTTAATCATCATGGATGAGCCTACGAATCACTTGGATTTGGAAGCTATTGAGTGGTTAGAAAATTTATTAACGGCGCATCAAATTTCATTGTTAATGGTAACGCACGACAGGTATTTCCTTGACAATGTGAGTAATCAAATCCTAGAACTTGACCGTGGCAACTTGTATATACACAAGGGCAATTATGCCTATTTCCTAGAAAAGAAATCGATGCGCGAAACCATTCATGCCGCCGAAGTAAGCAAAGCACGTAACTTGATGGTAAAAGAACTAGAATGGATGCGCAGAATGCCGAAAGCCCGAGGCACTAAAAGTAAAAGCAGGATTGAAGCTTTTTATGACTTAAAAGACATTGCGACTCAAAATTTGAATCAAAATGAATTAGAAATTTCGGTTCAAACGACCAGATTAGGGAATAAAATCATTGAATTACACAATATTTCTAAGCAATTCGACGACTTAAATATCATTGAAAACTTTTCTTACATCTTTAAGAAAAAAGACAGAATTGGGGTGGTTGGAAAAAACGGGATTGGGAAAAGTACTTTTTTGGATTTACTTACTCAAACACAAGCACCTAGCAGCGGTGAGGTTATTCATGGCAGTACTTTAAAAATTGGATATTACACACAACACACCAATAACTTAAACAACGATAATAGAATCATTGACGAGGTTAAAGAAATTGCAGAATACGTAACCTTAGGCACAGGAGAACAGGTAGCTGTAAGCAAATTATTAGACATGTTTTTGTTCCCCCCTAGCGTTCAACACACGCCTATCAGCAAGTTGAGTGGTGGCGAAAGAAGACGTTTACAATTATTGAAAGTATTGGTAAGTAACCCTAATTTCCTTATCCTGGATGAGCCAACGAATGATTTAGACATAGACACATTAAACGTGTTAGAGGATTTCTTGAGTGAATTTGCAGGTTGTCTTTTATTGGTTTCTCACGACCGTTATTTTATGGACAACTTGGTGGAACATCTTTTTGTTTTTGAAGGTGAAGGTAAAATTAAAGATTTTTATGGCAATTACACCGATTACAAAGACCAAAAAACTGAACTAAGTTCTGAATCCAAAAAAACAGAAATCAAATCGAGCCCTGTTGCCGCAACAACGGTAGTTGAGAGTAAAAAGAAAAAAGCGAGCTTTAAAGAACAACAAGAATACAAAAATCTAGAAACAGAGATTGCACAACTTGAAAGTTTAAAGCAAGAATTAACCGACAAATTAAACAAAGGCAGCAGCAGTCATTCCGAACTAGCAGAATGGGCATTGGCAATAGAAAAAGTGAATATGCAAATTGATGAAAAAAGTTTAAGATGGTTGGAACTTGGTGAAATAATGGACTAATAGAACAATTCAGATTAACCCTTATCTTTGAAAAGTGAAAATATCTGTTGTCATTATCACAAAAAACGAGGAGGAAAATTTAAAAAAATCTCTGCCCAAGTTATTTTGGTGTGATGAAATTGTTATTGTTGATGACCACAGTACCGATAACACCGTTGAACTTGCAAAGCAATACAATTGCAAAGTTTACAACTACATTTTTGAAAATTTTGGCAAACAGAAACGATTGGCAGTTTCATTGGCACAAAACAATTGGGTTTTGAGTTTGGATGCAGATGAAGTTCTGTCTGATGAATTGATAAATGAACTGAAATCACTGAAAGAAGATAAAAACATAGAAGGTTATTTCATTCCTCGTCAACATGTGTTTTTAAATACGCCTTTTAAATATGGCAAAGAAAGCAAAGATTACATTTTGCGTTTATTTAACAAAGAAAAAGGGAACTTTAACGAAGCTAATGTTCATGAAAAAGTAATATTGAATGGAAACACAAGCTCCTTGAAAGGGATTATTTTACATTACAGTTACAAAAACCTTGACCATTATTTTAGTAAGTTCAATCAATATACCACAAAAGGTGCCATTCAATTGAAAGAAAAAGGCAAAAAAAGAGCTTTGATATTCTGTATCTTAAGTTTTCCTATTTATTTTATCAAGCATTACTTCCTTTACTTAAATATTTTAAATGGCAAAGCGGGCTTTGTATGGAGCTACTTAAGCGCTTGGTATCACACTGTAAAATATTTAAAACTGTTCGAATTAAATAAAAAAGAGAACCGTTAATCGGGCTCAAATCCCTATTAGACCAAAATCTTTGTTTTTATTGCAGCAAATTTTCTTTTAAATTTGTCTAACACTTATCAGTGGTAGTAATGTTTTCAGAAAAGCAAATTATTGAAGGATGCCTTAAAGGTGACAGATTGTCGCAGAAGGCACTTTATAACCGCTTTGCAGGAAAAATGCTAGCAATAAGTAAACGATATCTTCACGATTTGGAGCATGCCGAGGATGCTTTTCAAGACGCCTTTGTCAAAGTTTTCCATCATCTTAAAAACTTCAATTTTCAAAGCAGTTTGGAAACTTGGATGACCCGAATCTTTATCAATGAAGCCATTAATAAACTAAGGTCGTTAAAACGATTAACTCTCAACGTTAACATTGATGATTTAAGCTACCAATTACCCGAAAACAAAACTGAACTACCTGATAATTTCGATTATGACCTTGTGATGATGCTCTTAGAGAAAATTCCCGAAAACTACCGAATTGTACTAATGTTGTATGCTATTGATGGTTTTAATCACAAAGAAATTGCAGAAAAACTAAACATGCCTGAAAGCACTTCACGAAGCTCACTGACAAGAGCTAGAAATATGTTATGGCAACTATATAAAAAAGAATTAATTAAACATGAATCCAGAGGAA
This sequence comes from Bacteroidia bacterium, assembly GCA_040403495.1. GTDB lineage: Bacteria > Bacteroidota > Bacteroidia > NS11-12g > UBA955 > JABMMZ01. The sequence goes on along the minus strand of JBBAKM010000026.1, from coordinate 10,361 downwards.
TTTGATAACAAATTAAAAAAATCATTCGAGAGAGAAAATTTGCCCCCCAAAGAAGAATTGTGGCAAAATATTTCTAGTCAACTTGACCAAAAATCAAAATTTAGCTTTTGGTGGGTCTTTACCATTTCTGCTATTTTGATTGGCATTATCATTATTGGACAACAATTGTCTGGTAATTTCAAAAAGGGAACTACAATTTCTAACAATGAGCAAAAAACTTTAAATACGCCAAACGAAAGTAACCCTGCTAGTAAAGAACAGCAAGTCAGCACATCGCAAAATGATGAAAGCGGTCAAGAAACTGAGAACTCAGCATCAAATGAGCAAAGCGCGACTGATGATGACAATTCAATAAAATCTCCAAAAGAAACTGCTCCATCAACAACCCAATCTAGGACTCCATGGCAATCAAATAAAGCCTCAAAAGCATCGCCTAAATTATCTGCCAATGACAATTCTAGTTTTGCAAAAACATCAACTCCATTAGAGACAAACATCCCTAATTCTTCTTTAACTACATTAGTAAAATCCTCTGAAAATATAAATTCTTTGGGCAAGGCAATGGCCTCTAGTGAAGATTTTTTTCATATTAACTTTTTGAGATTAAAAAACTTTCAAGCTAAACCCAATATTTTTTCTCTTAGTTTCTTTAATCCAATTGAGACTTTGGCAACAAACAAAAAATTCAAAACTAACAAAAAAACCAACCCTAAAGATTTTTACGAAAAATGGTTTCTTGCATTTGGCATAGGACCACAATTCAACATCAACACTGTTAATGTTCCCAATGCTTTGGAATCTTATGTACACAAAGATTTATGGAAAAACAAGGAAAACACAACTCACAATGGAATTGGCTTTAACACCTTTGCTTTGTTAAATTACAAGTTTGGTAAAAACTTTATTTTTGAAACTGGTTTGGATTACCGCTTAAGAACCGAAGATATTAAGCTAGACATTACAAGCATTGATATTGCGGCAAGAAATAATGCCAACCAAATTATTCAATATGCCAATATCAAATTGTTATACATTGTGGGCAACGACACTACTTTTTACGACGCACTAGCAAGTTTTAATTTAGCGGTTAAAAATAAATACCATGTCATTACTATACCATTTAATTTCAAAAAAGAAATTGCGGTAAGTGACCAATCGTATCTTTCATTCGGTTTAGGTGGCGGCCTTTCTTATCTGTACAGCAATACCTCAAAACACATCGATTTGGTTAATGAAATCGTAAAAACCGAGAACAAAAGATCGGCTTTAAACACCTCAATTAACACACAATTAGCATATTATACCAATTTTAACGATGTTGGACAAATTGGAGTTTACGCTGGCTATACTCTCTTTACCAACCCATGGCAAATCAATCAGAAACAGTATTCAATCAGTATGAGAGACGTTCAGTTTGGAATCACCTACCGCAAACCGTTGCAGTGGTAAACCCAAAAGTCTGCCTTTTATAATTCCTATTTTTTATTGAACTTTGTAGCTAATGATAAACTACAATAATAAAGAGTGGTGGAAACTCATTTTGGGAATTCAAAAAAGTGCCCCTTTTTGCCCATTAATTTATTCAACAGAAAATAGAAGAAATTCTCCTTTAATTATATTGAGCCTTTGAAACTGTTAAAAAATTATCTTTTATTGTGTTTGCTGTTTTTAGTCACCTTCTTACTAAGTAGGTTGTATTTCATTACTTACCTTCACACACAATTTACAGATTCATTAATAACTGCGTTTTTCAAAAGTTCATTCCATGGGTTTGCGCTCGACTTGTCTGCCATAGCATACATTATGAGCTTAATTTTACTCCTTTATGGCCTTTTATTAATAGTAAATAAACCCCAACATAAACGGGCAATTAAAATCATAATTTCACTTGTTTTGGGAGTTGTTTTTTTATCGACTATCAGTGATACAGAACTATATAAACAATGGGGAAGTAAATTCAATAATCAAGTTCTTGTTTACATTACACATCCCAAAGAAATGGCCCTTTCTGCAGGCTCCACCAATTGGTTAAAAACAATTTCTTGGGGCATTGTTCTGGCTTTACTGTTAATATTTCTATACCGAAAAGTAACACAATTATTATCTCCTATCGAACGAAACCTAAAAACAGTTCTGGTCTTGATTTCCCTTTTTGCTATTAACTTTATTTTTATGAGAGGTGGCATTGGTGTTACAACTATTAGCCAATCAAGAAGTGTTTTTTCAACCGATAAAATCGAGAATGCTTCGGCAGTTAATGGTTTGTGGAACGCCATTTACTACATAGTTAACAATACCGAAAGAATCTATGGCAATAAATTCAATTTACTGTCTGAAAAAGATGCTAAAACCCTATTTGATGCTCAACTTAACTCAGACATTGACAGCACCCTGTATTACAAAAAAGAAAAACCTAACATCGTTGTAATAATGCTCGAAAGTTTTACCGCGGGGGCTAGTAATTTACTTTTAGAAAAAAACAATTGCACCCCTAAAATGGACCAACTTGCGCAAGAAAATTACTTTTTCTCGGAATGTTATGCCACAGGCGATAGAACAGAAAAAGGATTACTTTCAATATTAAGCGGCTATCCGGCACAACCGATGTCATCCATTATTGTTTTTCCTGATAAAATGGCAAAACTGCCTTCTGTTTCCAAAGATTTAAAAAAAATAGGATATCAAAATAGTTTTATTTACGGTGGCGATGTTGAATTTGCCTCTATGAAATCCTATTTAATCGTCAATGATTTCGACTTCATCATTGACAAAAAAAACTTCCCTTCCGAACAGCTGAACAGCAAATGGGGTGTGCATGATGGCAACTTATTTCAAAAATCATTAAGTCATATTAACACGCTTAAACCTCCTTTTTTCACTACGATTCTTACCCTTAGCAGTCATGAACCTTATGAGGTGCCATACTCGTCAGGTTTAAGTAAAAAAGACCCTTGGTATGCTTTCAAAAACTCGATAATGTACGCAGATTCTTGTTTATTCGAATTCATCAATCAGTGTAAAAAAGAAGCTTGGTACAACAACACGTTGTTTGTTTTAGTGGCAGACCACGGTCATGACATTGGATTAACAGACATCCATTACTTTGGCAAACAAAAATTCCAAATCCCATTGGTTTTATTAGGCGGTGCACTTGATCCAACTTACTTAAAAAAACAAAACAATACGGTTGTTTCGCAATCAATAATCCCTCAACTGATTACACCCATTTCACAAAGACATCAATACAATTGGCAAACCAATAGCAATGACAGCAATGGTTTTGCGCAATATCACTTTTACAATGGTTTTGGAAGAGTAACAAAAAACAAAGAAATCATCTTTGATAACGATTCCAAATTCGCTTACAATTACATTGATAAATCGCAAAAAGGCAAAACATTAAAAGATAGCTTAATCCTTATAAATCAATCAAAAGCGTATCAACAAATCCTCATAAAAGATTTTCTAACCAAATAAAGGTTTAGGATAACAAAAAACTAATTTTTCAAATTGGTTTCAATTGTATATTTTTGCGAAACAATTAAAAGAAACGATGAGAGAAATTCAATTCAGAGAAGCCTTAAGAGAAGCAATGAGTGAAGAGATGCGTAAAGATGAACGTGTTTTTTTGTTAGGAGAAGAAGTTGCTGAATACAATGGCGCATACAAAGTAAGTCAGGGAATGCTTGCCGAATTTGGCGAAAAAAGAGTCATAGATACTCCAATTGCTGAACTTGGATTTGCCGGTATTGCAGTAGGTGCTGCTATGAATGGCTTGGTTCCTATTGTTGAATTCATGACTTTTAACTTTTCATTAGTTGCTATTGACCAAATTATAAACAGTGCCGCTAAAATGAATAGCATGACAGCCGGTCAATACAAATGCCACATGGTATTTAGAGGACCAACAGGAAGTGCAGGTCAATTAGGAGCTCAACACTCTCAAAACTTCGAAAATTGGTATGCCAATACGCCAGGTTTAAAAGTGGTAGTTCCTTCCAATCCTTATGATGCTAAAGGTTTATTAAAATCTGCAATCAGAGATGGCAATCCAATCATTTTTATGGAAAGTGAGCAAATGTATGGCTTAAAAGGTGAGGTTCCTGAAGAAGAATACACCTTAGAAATAGGCAAAGCACATGTGGCTAAACAAGGAACCGATGTTACAATTGTTTCTTTTGGAAAAATGATGCTGCGTGTTAATGAAGCTGTAATTGAATTAGAAAAACTAGGCATTAATGCAGAAGTTATCGATTTAAGAACTGTTCGCCCATTAGACCACCATACTATTATTGAATCAATCAAAAAAACCAATAGACTTGTAATTGTTGAAGAAGCTTGGCCACTAGCTTCCATAAGCAGTGAAATAACATACCAAGTACAACGACACGCGTTTGATTACTTAGATGCGCCAATCAGACGTATTACAACTCAAGATACGCCATTGCCTTATGCCTCAACTTTGGTTGAAGCCTTTTTACCATCCGTTGGTAAAATTGTAGAAGCTTGCAAAGCGGTTGCTTATAAATAATCAATTTAAACCTTTATAAAAAAAGCCCCGAATAGCAAGTATTCGGGGCTTTTTTATGTGTATTAATTGGAGAATCTTAACTGTAACTTAGAAATCAAAATTTAAAATCTAAAATCCAAAATGAAAAATCAAAAACGCCTTACTTTTTCCCAAAATCCCTACCATGTGGCTCTTCGTACCAACGCTCTTTGGGTAAAGACTTAAAGTATTCGTAAGTGATTCTCAAACCTTCTTCACGACTTACCTTCGGTTCCCATTTCAATAGTTCTTGGGCTTTAGTGGTGTCAGGTTTTCTTTGCTTAGGGTCGTCTTGTGGCAAAGGCTTGTAAACCACCTTTTGAGAGGTTCCTGTCAATTTGATAATCTCTTCAGCAAATTCATTAATGGTAATTTCGTTCGGGTTACCTATGTTCACTGGTGTGGCGCAATCGCTCATTAACAAGCGGTAAATACCTTCGATTAAATCATCTACATAACAAAAAGAACGTGTTTGACTGCCATCACCAAAAGCGGTTAAATCCTCTCCTCTTAATGCTTGTCCAATAAATGCAGGCAACACTCTACCGTCATTCAGTCGCATACGTGGTCCATAAGTATTAAATATCCTAACAATTCTGGTTTCTAAACCGTGGTAGGTATGATATGCCATCGTAATTGCTTCTTGAAAACGTTTGGCTTCGTCGTACACACCTCTCGGACCCACAGGATTTACATTACCCCAATAGTCTTCGTTTTGTGGATGAACCAATGGGTCGCCATAAACTTCACTAGTAGAAGCAACTAAAATTCTTGCATTTTTTGCCAATGCCAATCCCAATAAATTATGTGTTCCTAACGAACCCACTTTTAAGGTTTGAATAGGGATTTTTAAGTAATCTATTGGACTTGCAGGTGAGGCAAAATGCAGAATATAATCTAAGTCGCCAGGCACATGCACAAACTTGGAAACATCGTGGTGGTAAAACTCAAAGTTTTTAAGTTTGAATAAATGTTCTATGTTTCTTAAATCACCTGTGATTAAGTTATCCATAGCCATTACATGGCAATTTTCTTTGATAAACCTATCGCAAAGGTGCGAACCTAAAAAACCTGCTGCACCTGTTATTAATACCCTTTTTTGACTCATTTTTTCTTAATTAACTATTTCTCTACCAATACATTCATAGTGATACCCCAAGGCTTTCATTTCTTGTGGCTCATAAATATTTCTACCATCAAAAATAACTTTATTGTTTAATGATGCTGAAATTTTATCAAAATCTGGTGAGCGGAATTCAGGCCACTCGGTAACGATAACCAAAGCATCTGAATGAGACAATGCAGCATATTGATCATCAAAGTAAGTGATTCTATCACCTAAAATTCTTTGAGCTTCATGCATAGCAACAGGGTCGTAAGCCAATACTTTTGCCCCTGCTTTTAACAATTGGTCTATCAACACCAAACTTGGTGCTTCACGCATGTCGTCTGTTTTAGGTTTAAATGAAAGCCCCCACAAAGTGATGGTTTTACCATTCAAATCGCCCAGATAACGTTTTAACTTTGTGAACATCACATGTTTTTGACCATCATTAACGTCTTCAACAGCTTTCAACACTTTCATGTCGTAACCATTTTCATTGGCCGTTTTTATTAATGCTTTCACATCCTTAGGAAAACAACTTCCACCGTATCCAATACCAGGATAGATGAACTTATGTCCAATTCTGGTATCACTACCTATTCCTTTACGAACCATATTCACATCTGCACCCATTAATTCGCACAAATTTGCAATGTCATTCATAAAACTGATTTTGGTTGCCAACATACTATTTGCAGCATATTTAGTCATTTCAGCACTTGGAATATCCATAAAAATACATGGATGACCATTTAATAAAAATGGTTTGTATAACCTTTGTAATACTTCTTCTGATTTATCGCTTTCTACCCCAATAACTATTCTGTCTGGCTTCATAAAGTCATCTATCGCAGCACCCTCTTTCAAGAATTCAGGATTACTTGCCACATCAAAACTTAAGTTTGAATTTCTTAAAGCCAAGGCCTCCGAAACTGCTTTTTTAACTTTTTGGGCAGTCCCAACTGGCACTGTACTTTTGGTGACTACCACCAAGTAATCTGTCATGTATTTTCCAATATCATTGGCTACACCTAATACATACTTTAAGTCGGCACTTCCATCTTCATCAGGAGGTGTTCCTACTGCAATAAACGCAGCTTCACACCCTTGAATACTTGACTGCAAATCGGTTGAAAACTGTAAACGCCCTTTGTCAAAATTACGCTTAACCATTTCATCCAAACCGGGTTCATAAATTGGCAAAATGCCTTGTTTTAAATTCTCGATTTTCTTTTGGTCAATATCTATACAAACAACATTGATACCTACTTCGGCAAAACATGTGCCTGTCACCAAACCTACATATCCTGTTCCTACAACTGCAATTTTCATTTTTTAAAATATTTTAATACGTTTTCTATAATAAAGTCAATTTGTTCTTGTTCCATGTCTGTGCCTATTGGCAAACTAACAACACAAGCGCTCAATACTTCTGAATGAGGCAATTGAATGTCTTGCAAGTAAGCAGTTTGCTTGTACAATGGCAATGGATAATATATCATGGTAGGAATTCCTACTTTTTGAAGCGTGTCTCTAAAATTGGGAATATCGACATCGCACATTTGAAGTGTGTACTGATGAAACACATGCGTTGAGCTTGGATTTCTAGAAGGTGCTTTAATGTTAGGATGGTTTGCAAATGCTGCGTCGTATTGATTGGCTACATTTCTTCTTTCCTTATTGAACTCATCTAAATATTGCAACTTAACTTTTAATATGGCCGCTTGCAAAGTATCCAAACGTGAATTTACTCCAACCACATCGTGAATATACTTTACCTTTTGACCATGATTGGCAATCATTTTCAACTTCTCTCCAAGCGCATCGTTATTGGTATAAATAGCACCGCCATCTCCATAACAACCCAAATTTTTGGAAGGGAAAAAAGAAGTTGTGCCAATATCGCCAATCGTTCCTGCTTTCATTACTTTACCATTAGAAAAAGTATAATCAGCACCAATAGATTGGGCATTGTCTTCTATCACATACAAATGATGTTTTTGGGCAATAGCCATTATCGCTTCCATATCTGCACATTGTCCGTACAAATGTACAGGAGCAATAACTTTGGTTTGTGGGGTTATTAATGCTTCTATTTGATTAACATCAACCGTAAAAGTATCCAAATTAACATCGCAATAAACTGGTTTTAAGTGAAGCAATAAACACACTTCAGCCAAAGCAATGTATGAAAATCCTGGGGTAATAACTTCACTCCCAATAGGCAAATCCAAAGCCATTAATGCAATTTGTAATGCATCGGTTCCATTGGCACATGGTATAACGTGTTTGGCACCAAGGTATTGACTTAAATCGCTGGCAAAAGCTTTTACATCGGGGCCATTTATATAGGTAGCTTTATCTAAAACTTGTTGAATGGAGGTATCAATTTCCGGTTTTAATCGCGCATATTGACTAGCCAAATCAACCATTTGTATCGGTTTCATTTTTTTTATTGAAGCGTTTGTAATAATCATGCAAATATATACTTTATACTAAAATTCTTGATATTAGTTTTTAGTGAATTGATGGTTAAATTTCCGCCTCTTTAAACACCTAATTTACGTTCAATTATGACTGTTTTTAAATCAACTTTTCAAGGATATTAAAAACAATATCGCTAAGTATTATTGATAACTTACAATAACAACTGTCAAATCTTTTGACTTAAAAAGCTTCCCCTATTAGCAAATAGAATCCGCCACCTTCTCTTGTAAAAGCATAATCCAAACGGGTCCAAATATCTTTCTTGGGAAACAACAACAATCGCAGTCCGGCACCTCCTGTTAATTTGATAGAGGAAAGAGAAATGTTACTGGTTTTGTCAAACACGGTTCCTGTTCCTGCAAACACTGCTGCACCTATTCTTTTAGAAAATCTGAATGGAATAGGCAAAAAACGATATTCAGCCTGAGCCGCCAATAGATTTTTATCTCGGTATCTGCCATAATAATACCCTCTCATCATACTTTCTCCACCCAATAAAGACAATTGATTAAAAGGAACTGTACCAACATTAAACTGCCCTAAAAACTGTGCTGCAAATACATTCCTTTTGCCTATGGGTCTATACAATCTGGTATCAGAAGTAAATGTTGTAAAATTAAAATTACTACCCCATTTTGGGTTGTAATGCAAAAAAGCTAACTCTGAAAAAAAGCCCTTTCTGACATTTAAAACATTATGTCTATCGTCTCTAACTAAACCAAATCCTAAGCCTAAATTACTTGAACCTTTGTTACCCAAAGGAAGTTGAAACGAAGTATTGTTATTATCGGGCATTTTAAAGTTAACATTTGAAAGGCTTTGGAAATCCATTTCTAAACCTAAAAATAAATTCTTCTTTAATTTCCGCAGCATTCGTTCTTTTATACTGATTTGATTGGCATCAACCCTTGCAATATAATCTTTGGGTGTGTTTGCCCCTATTCCATGATAGTACAAGGGGAAACTCTGAAATCGCAATTTGCCTAAAAAAAACCAACGGTCTTTATCAGAATAGATAGCATGATCAAAAAAAGCACCATATTGATTCTGAAGAGTAAAGAATGTAAAACCATTAATTTCACTAAGTCTATTGGTCGTGTCTTTTTTTGCGAAAAATACATACAAAGAATTAAAACCAAATTCCCATGTCGTTTCTGGTGCGTATGCTAATGAAGGGTATACAAAGAGTTGAGATTCTGCTGTAGGGCTTTTATTGTCTAACAAATTATTAAAATACTTTCTAGCTAGACTTTGGGCATTAAGACTAACGGTGTTTAATAGTGCAAAGCAATAGAAACACAAAAGAAATAGTTTTCTCATTATTGCAAAAGTAATTTAGTTTTATGAAAATATTTAATCATAATAGTTACGATAACGTTTGTATTCTAAAGTTGTTTAAATAAAATTGTGAAAATCTATCCAAATATGTCGATTCTTGGCTAGATCAGTTCTGCAAACAGCTATTTATAGAAATTTGCCGATGACTAAAACAGTAAAACACTACTTAAAACTATAAAAAACTTTTCTTTTACCAAACCATATTTTACTCTTTTTGAATATGTATTTTTTTTCCGTTGTAACATATTTTTCATCATTCATTTTAAATCTAATTTTTTTACCTGGCATTGTATAATGCAAAAAACTTGATATATGTTCGATGTAGTATTCGTTGGATTTATCTTTTGAAGGATTAATTATTAACTTTTCTTCTAAATATATTTCAATTAATCCGCCTGTATAATTCCTTATGAACAACCCTCTAATGTCTGTGTAAAAAGAATCGTTTTTATATTTGATTTTGATTAAAAAATCAGGTTTTTCATAAACTTTGTCTGTAATTTTAATACTTACTTTTGTCTTAATAGAATCGTTAAATCTTTTGTCTATTTTAAGCATCTGTATGGACTCAAATTTTAGAGTTAAAAAATTCTTTGAAATTTTATATGTACCGTTTCCATATTCTGTTGGGTCACACATGTATAACAGATATTTAAATGTCCCATTGGAATCCAAATGAAAGCACTCACTCCTCATAGGGGTATTTTCTCGGCATAATTTATGTTGTGAGAATAGACTGTTATGAACTATAAAAAAGACTATAAAAAAGAGTTTGTGAAATAATTTCATTATCTATTTCTGTGTAAAGCGAAAATAGCAAACTAAATTCTGTCTCGTCCTGAAAAAAGTTGACACGGATTATATTTCAAATTTACACAAATT
>JBBAKM010000025.1:0-42270 GCA_040403495.1 Bacteroidia bacterium | reverse complement strand
TGTTTCTTCATTTAATAAGTTGTTTATGTGACAACCTATTTCAGGACGGGAGAATCTCAATAAAAAAGGCTGTCAATTATTTGACAGCCTTTTTTTATGGTCTTTAATTAAGATTACTTAACAATTAAGAGATAGAATCTCTAACCCTTTGTGAGTATAACCTAACAGCCTGATTGATTGAAATGTCTGATTCCAACATTTGTTGCTTGCAAAAAATAGCAGCCAAAGTATGGGTTAATTGCTCCCCTTCATCTACCCCTTCAATTTCAATTTCCGGCTTTTGCTCATTCAACAAGGCCTCTTCTGCCATTTGCAATTGCTCAATTGAGTAGGATTCAACTATTTTTTTGATAATAGAAATATTCATAGTTTTACGATAATTTGACCAACAACTCTAAAAACACCTCTTCTTTTGTAGTGCTTACTTTTTCTACTAATTCTCCATTTTTGAATACCGCAAAGTATGGAAGTGTGTCAACAGAAGCTGCTTTGCGTGACTCTGGATTTTTTTCAGCATTAATGTCTAAAAATGTAATATCCTTGAATCTTTCATCATCGCTTAAGCGCTTATATTTGGGTGAAAAAAGCTTGCAGCTACCACACCAATCGGCGTAATATTTTACTACCACTTTTTCATTTTGAGTTAAATCTTGATTGAATTTTGAATCGTCTGATAATTGAACTGACATTGTATTCTTTTTAAGGTTATTTGTTTTGGTTAATTGCGTTACTCAAATCTTCTTCGCTCATGTATCCAATGTTTTGATAAACCATTTTATTGTTTTTGAACATCATAATAGTTGGCAAAGATTGAATATTGTATTCTTTTGATATTTCTGGTTCTTTATCTGTATCAATGGTGTAAATGATAACATCATCTTTACGGGATTCTTTGAAATACTCAACATAAGGTTTCATTTTTTGACATGGAGGACACCACACTGCACTGAAATCAACCAATACCAATTTTTCTCCTTTGATGTCTTTTCTGAAACTTTCAACATCATCACTGTTGTGTGTTTGAGTAGAAACTGGTTTTGCCACAGATTCTACAACCGGCATGTTACTGTTTTTCCAAGCCATTATGCCTCCATTTAGATTAAAAACTTGCTTAAAGCCCATCTTTAATAACTTATTTGCTGCATCTGCACTTCGTGAGCCAGAATGACAATATACATAAACGGGAATATCTTTGTATAATGAAGCCACATCTGCCTCAAAGTTAGCGCCATTTACATCTATATTTAGTGCGTTTTTGATATGCCCAGAAAGAAACTCCTCTGGAGTTCTAACATCAACCAATTGTATATTAGCACCTTGAGAGATGGCCGTATTAAAAGCCTCCACATCAATATTTGAGGTTTTTGACGTGGATTGGCAAGAGTATAAAAATAAACCTAAAAGAGCAATAATTGTATATTTCATAAGTGGTGCAAAGATAGACGAGGTTTTTGGTGAAAAGAAATTGATATTTATCATAAGCTTATAAGTGTATCTTATTTAAACAAACCTGCTAAAGGCCCTAATCCGCTAGTTAATTGTGCTAATTCTTCTTTCGAAACTTGGTCTGCTTTATCTAATGCTTTATTGACAGCCTCGTTTAAAGCAATTTGAAGTTTGTTTTTATCCTGCATTAACTCGTCTGCAATTTGAATACTTGTTATTTTTTTGGTGCCATTACATTGAACTGTTACACCATTTAAGGTTTCTGAGATACTAACAGAATTTAATCTAGCCTTCATTTCATCGGCCTTTTTTTTCATTTCAAGAATTTGAGAAATATTTCCAAACATAATGATTCAAAAATACAATCGAAACCTTGATAAAGCAAACCTTTATCTCAACAACACCAACTTTTCTTGACTCACTATTCCATCAATTTTTATCAAATAAATGCCATTGGACAATGATTCTGGAATTTGAAAATATTCTTCTAAATTGACTTTATTATTAAATACCATAACGCCCATTCTATCATACAATTCAATATTTACAAGCATATTGCTATTGCCATTTGTTTGGATTTTTATAACTCCTTTACTTGGATTGGGATAAATTACAAAGGACTTACTTTCTATTATTGTTATAGCCGTTTTGGGTTTAACCACAATATTGGTTTTATTGGTCACTTTTGGTGGATTATAGTCATAATAAACCAAGGCCTGATTAACAATAGTGTCTCCCTCTTTTGCCAATTTATTGGTATAAATATTAAAACTAACAGACCCCTTACTTCTATTACTATCTATATTTTGTGATGGTAAGTTGATGTTCTCCAAATGCCAAATAAGTTTGTTGTTTTTAACTTCGAATTTGTAAGGATGAGTTGCCCCTCCTATTACGACTTTTCTGATATCTAACAAGGAATGAATACTGTCTATTACTGTGACATTTACAACAGTATCAGTTAAATCATTTTGAAAATTGATGTGATATTTAATAACCTGGCTTGTATTTACAACCGATTCTGGATAGGCTATTTTGGAATGTCCTCTTATTTCCTTTACAACCGTTTGTTTCAATGTATCATTATTGTTGTTTTTTATTTCATCAAAATTCAACAAACGAACTATCATATTTACTTGTTCCCCCAATGGAATATCACTGTCAAAGGTTCCCGAAAATTGAAAAACTTTTTCTTGATTAGGAATAAAATAATCTGATATAATAAAAGACTTAGAATCTTGGCTGCTAATCAATTGAATGATGGAGGATAAATTTAAATCTTTAATATTTTCGGGATGTTGCACCCCTAAGTTTATTGTTAAATTATTGCTACTTTTATTCACTACTTTAATACGATAAAGCGTTTTTTTGTTTTGGATAGCTTCATTGGCTGTGTTTGAAAACAACATAATCTCTATGTCATTGATATTCTTTTTTTGATAAGGCAATTCCAAAAATATAAAGGTATCTCTATTTCCAATATTTACAAGCATTTCATTGGCATGAGTTAACCCATTATAGTCATTACCTTTAAGTTTAATTGCAGAATTTAAGGGAAATGTAAATTGCACATTCCCTTGTTTATTAGTCGATTTTATTGAATTAGAGTTCAGGTCTTCAATAATTGCATTTTCTAATCCATTTTCCGATTCTTGTATAACGCCATCATTGTTTTGATCGTAAAATGCCTTAATGGTAACAATCCCTCTCGATTCTGGATTAAATAAGGCAATTCTATTAACCCGTTCTATATAGTTTGTATTTTGTAATGTTTGATAATTCCCAACCAAATAAGCTTTTGATTCCGAAATTGATAGTTTTATATTGGTATAATTGTCGGAATGTTTCCAGGATTGAACTTTCTTTACCGTGGATCCGTTAAACAAATAAATGTCAATACTTGGGTTACTTGGATTTTGAAAAAAAACATACAACTGATTGTTATATGAATAGACTCCTATATAATTTGTGACATAAAATGAATCGTTAGCGAGTGGATATGAAATCCAGTTATTGTTTTCAAAAACTGATATTGAACTAATATACAATAAATTAGAGGCGGGCAAAATCCAACATTTATTATCAAAAGCAAATAAATCGCCTATTAATCCTGACGGTTTTGTTAACTGAATAAATGAATCATTGACGTACTGTCCCATTTTTCTAATTATACTTCCTGCTATTACCAAGCTATCTGGTTTAATTTTGTTTTTGTTATACACATACAATGAATTATTTATACTTCTGAAAAATGTGTTACTTGGGTCCGAAACAGCCCCATATCCATACTCATTTCTTCCCAATGGTTGCCAAACATTATTTTTCATTATTAACAAACCATTGACTTTATATCCAGGAATACTGTCAAAAGTCCCATTGATAAAAAGCCCTTCATTTGTTGCTAAAACTTGTGATACACTTATTGATTCTTGTTGAGTTAATATAAGATTCAATCCAACACTTTGCCATTTTCCTTCTTTAAAACATACCAAACCTGTACCCATGTTATTTTCTGTGGAGTCAAAACTACCTGCTACGTATATAACACCCTCGGAGTACAATAAATCTAAAATTCTAGGCGCTTCAATCGTTCTGGAATTGTATAACTTCAGAGGACTTGTAAACAGCCAAGTGGTTCCATTGTAAACTTGCAATCTAATTTGAATGAACTCTTTTCCCAAATTAAAACCCGAACTAATTGTATCATAATACAAATGATAAACCTGACCATTATTATCTGCTGCTGATAAATAAAAATCAGCACCTTGTTGGTGGTAAAAGTTTTTAACGGCAAGTCCATTAGATAGTTTTTCAAAATGCTGAGAATTAGCAATTGAAAATAAGAAACTCAATATGACCAATAGATATGTTCTCATTTTTTTGATTTGATTAATGGATTAAAGTATAAGCCCAATACAATACCATGCGTAAATCCTTTGTATTGTACATTTGAAGCATTTAATTTTAATGATTGATTATTGCCGGCCCAATAATACTGTGCGCCAATTTTAAATTGATTTGTCAATGAATAAAGAACCTTTGCATTCATTAAAGGTTCTAATGTTGATTTAGTACTAACCTTTGTTTTATTTAATTGTGTATTTTCAAAGTCGAAATACGATAAATTAATATTGGAATTAAATTGGTATCTAAAGCCTGCCCCTAATCTAACAGAAAAACGATTTTTTGAATATAAAGGGTATGAAACCATAACAGGAATAAGAACTCTATTGGATTTAATTATCAAAGGCTCATTGATTAAAACTTGTTGTGAAAGCGGTAACTGTAAATAGCCTAAAATATTTCCTAATGAGTCGTAAACTGTAATATCTTTATGTAAATATTGGAATGTCGTGTTTTTTGTAAATGAAGAAAAGTTTAAACCTGTCGAAATCATGAGTTTTGACTTAATAATAACATCCATGGTATAAGCCCTTGAAATGCCATTGTGATGTCCCGTCAATTGATTGATGATTTGCCCATTAAAATCTTTGTGAATCTTGGACTCATTAATACTTATATTATTAACTATCATTTGGTTATATGCACTTTCAATCCCAAACTGAAAAATAGATTTCTTTAGTTTAGGTTTGCTTGGTTTATGTGGTGTTACTTTACCTAAACGTTCAAAAGCATTTTGGAATGGTTGAAATCCTGCTAAAGTCAAAGCACTTAATGGAAAATCATTAGTTTCATCTTCATCAATTGCTTCATTCATTAATTGTTCTATCAATTTATTTCTTATTTTATCTTTCTCAAAATTTGACAAATTGGAATAGTACTGATTTCTAGAGTTGAGAAATGATTGAAAATAATGGTTATTATCCGATTTATTTTTGTTATTCAAACCCTTTACATCCTCAACAGAGTTGTTATTTTCCATTTGGATTAATTTCGAATTATTTGATAATCTATTTTCTACTTGCTTTTCCTTTTTAACCTCGCCTGTTGGTATGCTTGATTTGTTCTTTTCTCCTAACCATTCATTAGAATTTTTAATTTTAAAATAACCCACAGTAATTATTAAAAACAAAAGAAATAAAAGCAACAATGACCATTTTTTAGAAAACCCATCCTTTTTCAACGGAGGGAATAGAAAGCGATTTTCAGGTGGATTGCCTTCAAAATCCAATAACTTTTCTTTAAGTCCAAAATCAATTAAATTGTTTTTTTCGTTAATTTTATCCCACATATTGGGGGGCAATTCAGCATGATTAGTAGAAAGTTGAACATAAAGAAACTGATCCAAAGGCTCTTTTGAAATCACTTCATAGAGCGTTTCAAATTGCAACTCAGGCTCATGAGAAAAGTCACTCAATTGAGTTTGAAAAAAAGAATCAATATTTGAATTAGTCTCTTTCAATCGTACTTTTAAGTTTTAGTTTTAGCTTTTCTGATAACAACTGACGTGCTCTAGATAATTGAGAACGTGATGATGATTCGGTAACCCCAATTATTTTGGATATTTCTGCATGAGACATATTATCGATAGCATACATATTTATCACCAACCTGTATTTATCGGGCAATTCTTGAATCATAAGTAAAGCTTCCTCTTTGGAAACATGATTCAACCAGTGCATTTTTTCATCTTCGTTTACATTCACATCCTCGCGGTTATCGAGGTTTTCCGACAACGAATCCTCCTTGTGCTTGTAATATTTCTTTAAATAATTGATTGAATTACTTACAAAAACCTGATACATCCAAGAAGACAAGTTAGCCTGAAATTTAAACGTATGCAACATGTTGTAAACCCTTATAAAGCCTTCTTGCAACATATCATTAGCTAAGTCCCTGTCTGATGCATACCTCAAACAAATGCCATACATTTTTGGGGCATATTTCTTATATAAAAGCTCTTGATAAAACTTATTATTACTAAGGCAACCGTTAACTATCTCTTGATCTGAGTACAAACTTATATTGATTAAGACAATGAAAGGATAAAACGCTGCAAACTTTTAATCCCAATAAGCGTCTATTTTTTCATTTTTCATATCACCTCTCAAATAACGGAACCTCAACCTAGCTTCATTGATATAGATTGATCCCGTGTAGTTCATTATCAAAAATTCATACATTTGCTTTGCTTTTGCTGTATCTTGAAGTTTAAACTCATACAGTTTAGCTAAATTTATAAGGGCATTGTCTGACAAAATATCAGTACTAAAATCCTTAATTAAAGTTGAATAAATAGCTTCTGCTTCTTTATAATAACCCATCTTTTCTTTAATTAATCCCTTTAGAAAAAGGATTTCATCAGCCAAGGTGTGATTAGGAAACACTATTGATATTTCTTCTAATTGTTGTAGTGCATTGGTGTATTTATTCTGAAACATCAATAATTCAGCATTGGAATACAATTTCAAAGCTTCGTCTGTACTGTCCAAACCGACATTGTCTTGAATAATCAACCACAAACGCATGGCATTGTTACTTATCAGTTGTGTTGTAGCCTCTTTTAATACATCAAGCTGAACTTGTGCCCATTCAAACTCTCCTCTGAAATAACAAAGTCGTGCATATCTGAATTTTGCCTCTTGCCCTAAAACATCATTTTGAAAAGCTTTTTCAACTTGTTTATACATTAAATCAGCCTCCCAAGTATCACCTGACATCAAATAGGCATCTCCCAAACCTAGTTTACTTTCCGACAATAAACGTGAATTAACTCCGGGCAATACCAATACTTGCTTTAAATAATCAATCCCTTTACTTAAATCGTGTAAATGATAAATATACAATTCCGCCAAATCTTTCATTTGCTGTGCAGTATGCCAATTTTTACCATTCAAGTTGATGTATTCTATAAATTCATTTTCCAGCAACAACAATCTTTCCTTTTCAACAATTTGATCTTGTTTCAATTGTAACATTCCACAATAAAGAATTCCTTGTTGGGCTTGAGAATAGTACCTTTTTTCCTTACCCAAAGTTTTAATGTATGTGTAACAATTAATAGCTTCAGTGAATATTTCATTTTGCATGAGCACACTTGCCAAATTCATAACCCACAATCCTTCTTCTTTAAGTCTTTTGTCTACCGCTTTACTTTGAATAAATGCGCCATTCCAATCTTTCTTTTGTATGTAAGCCCAAATTAATATGTCATTTAAAGTCAGTTGATTGGGATTTTTTTGCAAATCCGTCATAACAACTTGAATCAAAATATCATAATCTACATCGTTTTTAAACGCAATTGCAAACTTGTTTTTTACCTCTTGTAATATAAACTCATTGTCAGACAAAAGTGAAACAAGTTCAACAGAAGCTTCCTTTAATGCGCCCTTATAAAAATACAATTCACTTAATTCAAACACATAAAGTTGTCCTTGATTCAATTGTTTTCTAGCTTTTAGATAGACTTGAATGGCAGCATCAAAAAACTTTCTTTTGATGAGTCCATTGGCAATATTATCTGTTATTTCAATAGAGTTGAATTTGACATTTAATAGTTCATTTAGCACTTTGTCTCTTTCCGCTGAGTTATTTTGAAGCTGATACAAATAAGCTTTGTCAACCTGATATGCATAATTAAATGGATATTTCTTGAACCTCTTGTCTGCTAATTTTTCTGCACTTTTAAAGTCTTTTAATGCCACATAACATTGCATTAAATTTTCGTAATAATAAATTGATTCAGACTGTTTTCTCAACAAATCTTCATAAATATCTGCTGCCTTATCGAACTGTTTTTCCGAAAAATACTGAGCCGCCAATTTTTCATCCTCATTGTTTTGCGAAAACAATGGCAATATAAAAACAAGACTAATAAACAGAAGACTAATTCGCATCTTCACAAATTTAGTGAATAATAAATATTTTTTGAAATTTTATGTCAACTAATTCTTTACAAATTGCGCCATAAACAAATAGTCGGAAGCATGGGCTGTATTATAATAAGCTTGTTGCGTTACAAGTGTAAGTCCAAATTCTTTTTCAAAGTAAGCGACATTGTCTTCATTTTCTGACTTAAAAACAGAACAAGTAATGTAATAAAATACGCCATTTGGCTTAAGCTGATTTAGGGCATTTTTAACAATTTGTCTTTGTTTATTGGCATACATCAACGGGGTATTTAAACTGAACGATTGTAATGATTCCGGATGACGTCCCCAAGTCCCACTGCCTGAACAAGGTACATCTGCAATCAACACATCTACCATGTGGTTTACGTGACTTTTTTCATTTAAATCAATTAATTCAATATGCGGAATATTTAACCTTAATTGCGAAAATCGAGCTCTTAAATTTTCTAAAACAGAAACTCTCACATCAGAGCAAATCAATGATATTTTAGGAAACTTTTGTGTCAACAACAAGGCCTTTCCTCCGGCTCCCGAACAACAGTCCCAAACCCTTTGATTGTCCTTTACTTCTATAGAATTCACCACCATTTGAGAAGCTAAATCCATAATCCAAACCCATCCTTTTTCAACCAATTCATTGCATTTAGCATCTGCAGGTAATTTTAAAGTGTGAGTATCAATTGCTTCGAATTCAATCTCTTTGAGTTGTAACCAATTCAATACATTTTCTTTTTTACCTTCCCTTATGACAACAAATACTGGACTTTGTTTAGACAAATGTTGAATCCAACTCTCAAAATCAACTGAAGGTGAAATCAATTCACGGTATGGAAATATAGATTCAGGATCAATTTCATTCGATTCATTATTGACGATTAAATCAATACAAACTTCAATAGGTTGTTGCTTTACTGCGAATCCAAGTCGAAAGTATTGGTAACAATAATGTTTGTATGTTTTGCGGTCACGACTCCCCCACTGACTGTGTTGTTTACATTGCTTATGAAAGTAAACATGAAAAGGTTCTTGATAATTATAACCTTCTAGTAATTGGGTAATTACGATTTTCTGAAAAGGTTTTAATAACGCCAATATGCTTTGTAAAATTGGTAATCTTTGTAATAAAACAAGTTCGTTCCTGCATTCTCAATTAAGTTACCTCTTTTAACAAATTTGAAAGAAGTATGCGTATAATTGAATGAACGTCCTAAAATATGGTTATAGAAATCAACATCAAATGCCCCTAATGACATGGCAATAAACAAAAATTGGTCATAACCGATAAAAGTATATCTACTAGGGTCACCGCCATAGTTTTCACGATAATTAAGTCTGAATTGTTTGTATATAGTATCATTCATAGGCACAGAGTATGTGTCGTAAAAATAAACACCATTAAACACATTGTAATCAACACGGTCTATGTCGAGCCAATCAGCAGGGCCAGCAACAACCCATTTTGAATTACCATTTTTGCTGATTGCATTGGAACAAGTTCTTGCGCTTTTTCCAGTATAAAAAATCAATAATGAGTCTTTTTTGTTCCATACCGATTCTATGGTATTTATTTTACCATCAACAACAGTACAGGTTTTGGATTTATTGGCCAATTCATAGCCTTTTTTAAAATTTCTAGAACCAACACCCTTAGGTGTTAATGCTAGTTCATCGTATACAACAACTTGATAATTCTTAAACGCTTGTGCGGCATGTTGTCCAGTGTACATATATTGCAAACTGTCTAAAGACACAAAATTAATCAATGGAAATTCTCCTCCATTTTTTTTAGGATAATAGCGCAATGGAGAAATTAAAGGGATTTTATAAACAGAACAGAATTTCTCAACTTCAACAAACTCATTGTCAAAAACGGGGCCAATTATTAAGTCTAGATTTTGAAAATCAGGATTAGATAAAATACGAATAACTTCCAAGCTATCGCCTTTCGTATCTGCAACTTCAATTTCCAATTTGAGTTGGTATTTTTTAAGTTCCTCGATAGCGATTTCTACCCCTTCATAATAGTCTAGCATTTTTTCTCTAACTCTTCCTTTGTCAGGAGAATTAACACAAAAAGGGAGCATTATCAATACTTTGTAAGATTTTTGAAAAGGTTTGTCATCTTTCAAAACCAAATTATTATTGGCCTGTAAAGATAAACTCAATACAAAAACAAAGATTGATATATAAACTTTTATTCCCATTCGATTGTTGCAGGTGGTTTTGAACTAATATCGTACACAACTCTATTAATCCCTTTTACACGATTAATAATTTTATTGCTAATTTCCGCTAATATTTCATACGGAATGTGAACCCAATCCGCTGTCATTCCATCTACAGAAGTTACCGCTCTCAAACATATTACATTCTCGTAAGTTCTTTCATCACCCATAACACCAACACTTCTTACAGGTAAGAAAATAGCACCTGCTTGCCAAATTTTATCATACCATCCTTTTTCTTTGAGAGTATTAATAAAAATAGCATCCGATTGTTGAAGGATACTTACTTTTTGAGGCGTAATATCATCAATAATACGAATGGCTAATCCTGGTCCTGGAAAAGGATGTCTTGCTAAAATATTGGCAGGAACACCTAATGCTGCCCCTACATTTCTAACTTCATCTTTGAACAAAGACCTTAATGGTTCTACAATTTTTAAATGCATTTTTTCTGGCAATCCTCCCACATTATGGTGCGACTTAATGGTAGCCGAAGGTCCTTTTACCGAAACAGATTCAATGACATCTGGATAGATAGTTCCTTGACCCAACCACTTAGCGCCTTCAATAGTATGAGATACTCGCTCAAACACATCAACAAATACTTTGCCAATTGCTTTTCTCTTAGCTTCTGGCTCACTGATATTATTTAATGCCCCATAAAATTCGTCTGTAGCATCAACACCCGTTACATTCAATTCCATTTGTTTGTATGATTCCAAAACTTCGTGAAATTCATTCAATCTTAACAAACCGTTGTCAATAAAGATACAATGTAGATTTTTACCTATAGCTTGATGTAATAAGGCTGCTGCAACACTGCTATCAACCCCACCTGATAAACCTAAAATAACTTTATCATCGCCTAACTGTTCTTTTAGCTTTTCTACAGTTTCATGTATAAAATTCTGTGGTGTCCAATCCTGCTCACAACCACAAATATCAACTATAAAATTCTTTAACAACTGTTTTCCTTCAGTTGAGTGGGTTACTTCGGGGTGAAACTGAATACAATAGGTTTCAGAATCTGTTAAACGGTATGCCGCATTTTTGATTGAATCCGTTTGTGCAATTAATGTTGCATTGCTTGGCAATTCCATAATGGTGTCACCATGACTCATCCAAACTTGAGTTTCTTTGCTTAAACCTTTTGTTAAAAGATTGTCACTAGACACTTGTAACATAGCTCTGCCATATTCTCTGTGGTCACTTGCTGCTACTACTCCACCCAATTGTTGAGCGATATATTGAGCGCCATAGCAAACACCAAGAACAGGATATTTGCCAATAAATTGAGTTAAATCAATTTGTGGAGCTTCTTTATCACGAACAGAAGCAGGACTTCCTGACAATATTATCCCTTTTACTGAAGGTGATATTTTGCCAATATGATTGTATGGATGTATTTCACAATAAACATTTAACTCCCTAACGCGTCTTGCTATTAATTGGGTGTATTGAGAACCAAAGTCTAAAATTACGATTTGCTCTTGCATTATTAAACCGCAAAAATAAGGAATTTTTAGTGGATGATATAGAAGAAATAAAGCATTTTTTTTGCCTAAAAATAGACTTTGCCTTTGAATTACATTTTTAAATCTAACTATTCCCTATTTTGACTCATCAATATTTTTGAAAAATTAAAAAATTATCAACAAGGTATTTAATACTAGAACCAAAATTGCTTTAGAAGATTATTTACTTATTGTAAAAATTAAAAAAAATAATCCCCCTAAGGTACATCAATATGTACCAAGTTAAATAAAGTAAAATTGCAGTAATCGCATTCTTCTAAAGGTAGGTAAAAAAGACTACACAAAATAACAATATAATGATATTTAATTAAATATGAGATACTTAAATAAATATTTTGTCATAAATAATTTTTCTTTTAAAGAAAATTACTATAATTTTGAATGACAAAATACTCAGATTGTTGTTTAAAGATGCAAATGGCCGAAAATAAAAATATCAAATACTTATACATCGTATATGAGGCAGAGGACAATCCAAAGTATCGGCATATTGTTAAAATGCTAACCAAAGAAATTATCGATTACTATACCATGTTATTGGATTGCTTAAGTGACGAATTAACAGCCTGTGGAGGTAAAATTGAATTAGTATTGTCGAAAAACTTTAAAGTAACAGATGTTAAATTTATAGACATCCCCTTTGACCTTAAACATAAAATAAACAGGTTGCTAAAACCTCATCTCAATAAATAAATTAATATTTCGTTTACCTTTTACAATCAAAAGGTATTGATTGGTTTAATTGACAAACCATTATGAAATCAAAATTTATTATCCCACTAGGCTTATTGCTGCTATTAATCTCTGCATTTATTTTTCAGCTTGATTCTGAAAACCTTTATTTTAATCCAAAAAACTGGACCTCTACTCAAGATTTCTCTTATCAAAAACCAGAATGTTGTAAACCAAAAATTGATAGTATCAGTGATACAAAAAAGGGATGCGTTTACAAAACCGTGTTTGAACATGATTTCTCTGACTCTGATTTTATTTACAAAACATCTGAAAATGTAGAAAAATCAATCATTAAAGCATTAGAATGGATTAGCAAGGAACAACTTGCTGACGGTGGTTGGAGCGCACAAACCAATGTAAACTCAATAAAAATTAACCCAAACTCTAACTCTCAAACACAACTAAAATCAGACCCTGCCACTACAGCAATGGTTTCAATGGCCTTACTGAGATGTGGCAATACCCCTTTTAAAGGAACCTACCAAAATGCGATGGTTAAAAGTACACAATTTTTAATTGAGTGCATTGAAAATAGCAGCAGTAATGATATAAATATTACCACAATTAAAGGAACACAACCTCAATATAAACTTGGACATAATATTGATGTAATGTTAACTTCGCAATATTTAACCAACTTATTACCTGTTTACAATGAACATCCCGACAAAAAAAATCAAGTTAAAAAGTGTATTGAAATTTGTGTCAATAAAATACAAAAAGCACAGAACCAAAATGGAAGTTTTGTAGGTTCAGGTTGGGCAGGTGTTCTTCAATCGTCTTTTGCCAATAATGCATTAGAAACTGCAAAGTCTGCCGGAATAATGGTTGACAGTGTTGTTCTTGAAAAGTCGAGAATGTACCAAAAAAATAACTTTGATGCCGATAATAACAAAGCTGTTACCTCCGACGGTGCGGGTATTATTTTATATTCTGTATCAAGCAGTGGCAGAGCTTCTGCTAAAGAGGCTAATCAGGCAAAAAAATATGTAGAGAAAGCTAAGAAATCTGGTTTAGTCAAAGAAAATGAAACGGTTACAAATGAAACACTTGAAAAAGCTGGTTTAAGTAAATCGGAAGCATTGAAATACAGCACCGCATACAAAGTAAATGTAAATGCAAGTAAGTTAGCGGCTCAAGACAATATCATGCAAGGATTCGGAAATAATGGCGGTGAAGAGTTTATTAGTTTTTTACAAACAGGTGAAGGCTTAATCATCAGTCGCGATAAAAATTGGAAAAATTGGTTCGAAAATGTTTCAGGAAAACTATTGTCTATTCAAGAAAAAAATGGGAATTGGCAGGGACATCACTGTATTACAAGTCCTGTTTTTTGCACGGCAACTTGCTTATTGATATTATCGGTTAACAATGATGTAAAGAATTTATTGACCTTGTCAGAATAAGTCAAAAACAACTAACATAAAAAAAGGCTATCTCATTGTTTGAGATAGCCTTTTTTATTTAATCTAATATCAACAATTAAATGTCAATTTTAGCGTATTTAGCGTTCTTTTCAATGAATTCACGTCTAGGTGGTACTTCATCACCCATCAACATACTGAACACGTGGTCAGCTTCTGCAGCACTGTCTAAAGTTACTTGTTTAAGTGTTCTTCTAGCAGGATCCATTGTTGTTTCCCAAAGTTGTTCAAAATTCATCTCTCCTAAACCTTTGTATCTTTGTACGTTAACAGTGTCAGGGTTCGTTCCTTTTGCCAATTCAAACACCGCTTGTTCTCTTTGGTCTTCTGTCCAACAATATTTGGAGTTATTACCTTTTTTAACTTGATAAAGTGGTGGAGTTGCGATATAAATATACCCAGCTTCAACCAATTTTTTCATGTATCTGAAGAACAATGTTAATATTAAGGTACGAATGTGACTACCATCGACATCGGCATCCGTCATGATGATAATTTTGTGGTACCTTAAATTATCGATGTTTAATTCTTTGGCATCAGTATCTGTTCCAATTTTAACACCTAATGCAGTGAACATGTTACGAATCTCTTCATTTTCATAAATTTTATGTTCCATTGCTTTTTCAACATTCAATATTTTACCTCTTAAAGGCAAAATTGCTTGATAGACCCTGTCTCTTCCTTGTTTTGCTGTTCCACCCGCAGAGTCTCCCTCTACCAAGTAAATCTCACAAATTTTAGGGTCAGTGCTTGAACAGTCGCTCAATTTTCCTGGCAATCCCATTCCGCTCATCGCACCTTTACGTTGAACCATTTCTCTTGCTTTTCTAGCAGCGTGTCTTGCCGTTGCAGCCAAAATAACTTTATTAACAATCATTTTAGCCTCTTTAGGATGCTCTTCCAAATAGTTCCCTAGCATTTCCCCAACCGCTACATCCACCGCTCCCATTACTTCATTATTTCCTAATTTAGTTTTGGTTTGACCTTCAAATTGTGGTTCTTGAACTTTTACAGATATAACACCTGTTAACCCTTCTCTAAAATCGTCACCACTTATTTCAAATTTAAGATTTTTTAATAAACCTTCTTTGTCGGCATAATTTTTAAGTGTTCTTGTTAAACCTCTTCTAAAACCAGCAACGTGAGTACCACCTTCGATAGTATTGATGTTGTTTACATAAGAATGTAAATTTTCACTGTAACCTGCATTGTACTGGAAAGCAATCTCAACAGGGATACCGTGTTTTTCACCTTCAGCATAAATCGGTTCAGGAATGATTTTTTCTCTTGTATTGTCTAGGTAAAGGATAAATTCTTTTAATCCCAATTCACTGTAAAAAGTTTCAGTTCTTGGTTCTTTTCCTTCTTCTACTCTTAAGTCAGTTATCGTTAATTTGATGTTTTTATTCAAAAACGACAATTCACGAAGTCTGTTACTCAATGTATCAAAACTGTATTCAGAAACGTAAAAAATACTGTTATCAGGTGTAAATTCAATCGTAGTACCTCTTTTATCAGTAGTACCAATTTCTCTCACATCATATTGTGGTATTCCACAACTGTATTCTTGTTCAAATATTTTACCATCACGATAAACGGTTGCTTTTAAATGGGTAGACAATGCGTTAACACAACTTACACCCACCCCGTGCAAACCACCAGAAACTTTGTAAGTATCTTTATCAAATTTTCCACCAGCGTGCAATACAGTCATTACAACCTCCAAAGCTGAACGGTTTTCTTTGGCGTGAATCCCTGTAGGAATACCTCTACCATCATCCGTAACTTTAATACTATTGCCAGGGAGAATAAATACTTCGATATTTTTAGCATGACCCGCTAAGGCTTCGTCAATACTATTGTCTACTACTTCATAAACCAAATGATGTAATCCGCGTGGGCCTACATCCCCAATATACATCGCAGGACGTTTTCTTACCGCTTCTAAACCTTCTAATACCTGAATATTATCGGCTCCATAATTACTTTTATCTATCGCTTCACTCATATTGTTATACTATATAATTAAAGCGTAAAAATACATCTTTTATATTCAAAAAACGAATACTACTTGAGAATATTTCCACAAGTTTTTCTAAATGTTTTTAACTTTATCTGAGTCAATAAATTTAAGTAAACGCCTGATTTTAAATTTACAAAAAGTAAACTGATTAGACCAAGCCGTCTAAATAGAATTTATTAGCGTTTATTTATTAAACACCAATTTTCGATAACTTAATTGTAAAAATTATGCTGAAATACCAACACGCAACAAACGGCTAATAATCGTTGCCATTTCATTTTCACCTTGCTGTAAATTGGGATTAACTTCAGTTATTTCAATTGCTCCCAATTTTGGATGTTTAAATACTGCCTTAAAAATCGATTCTGCTTCACTGATTTTTAATCCATCAGGTGAAGGTGTTCCCGTTCCTGTTGACAATTCAGGGTCTAATGAATCCGCATCAAATGAAACATATAAATAATCGCAATCATTCAAATAGTCGAAACTTTGACTAATGATTGATTCTATCCCCATTTCTGCTATGGCTTCTGGCTCAAATGCCTTAACTCCTTTTTCTTTAATTGTATTCCATTCCGCATCCTCTGCATCCCTTAAACCAATAAATACAATGTCTTTTAATTCTATTTTAGGACAAATATTTTGTTGACCTAAATGTTTTAACTGATTCCATAGTGTGATTTCTGATTCTGTAACTGCATTGATTGACCTATCTTGATTGTCAATACCCGTTAACACAGCCAAAGGCATTCCGTGTAAATTACCTGAAGGTGTCGTAAATGGTGAATGTAAGTCGGCGTGTGCATCAACCCAAATTACCCCAATCCTTTTGTTCGGATGTGCATTCTTTAATCCACTAATTGCCCCTATCGCATTGCTGTGATCTCCAGATAATACAATTGGAAATTCTTCTTTTTTAACAATTTCGAAAACCGAAGATTCCAACTGAATTGAATTATTTAAAACCTTGTCGATTTTTTTGGCAAACTTGTAACTATTTCTAATGATTTCTTCTTCACAATTGTCATTCAACACAACACATTGTTCTATGTTTATTCCATTTTCAACCAATTGATTTTTAACTGCAACAGGTCCATCAGCGGCTCCTTTTTTTCCTGCACCAATATCAAAACATGACAATATATATACCACTTGTTTCCCTCTTATATCCATAATAAATCGTTTTTAAATTATCAAAAACACGATTTGCAAACTTAGTGAAAAAAACCTTTAATACCAATCAATTCGTCTAAACTATTGACTTTAAAACCATTACTGATTTTAATCCAGCTGTTTCTGTTCTTAATCTCTCTTGACCTAAATCAATTGTTTTCATATTAAGCTTTATTGCGGCTTGAACTTCTTCTACACTAAAGTCACCTTCTGGCCCTATCCACACATTAACAGGTTCATGATCTGATAATTGAATTTTATCAAGTGGCTCCTTTTCAATCCCTGTATAACAATGACCAATTAAGTTAGTCCCGCTTTTACCAACTTCATTTAATACGGTTTTAAAATCAATCAACTGATTTATTTTGGGAAGGTAAAATTGTAAACTCTGCTTTATAGCTGAAATAGCAATTTTTTGAAATCTTGAACTATTTAAGTTTGACCTTTCTGTGTATTTGGTTTTGATAAACGTAATTTCATTGATAGCCCCCATTTCAACCAATTTCTCAAACATCCATTCAATTCTGTCTATCTGTTTGGTTGGAGCAATGAGTAAATGAATATAACGACCCTGTTTTTGAGGTTCTATATTTGTCGAATCAATTTGACAAACCGTCTGCTGTTTTTTAACTTCAAGAATTGTCACTTTGTGGTGACTTCCTTTCCCATCAGTAACCTCTAATACATCACCAACATTCTTTCTTAATACCAGCACATGACGGTGCTCTTCTTCTTCAAGTATTAATTGATTTTCTGTTGTATTAGTGGAATAAAACAGTTGCAAATGTTGTAGTTTATTATTTTTTGTTTGACTTTTTATTAGGGTCTAAGCCTCTTGCTTTAGCCATTTCCTCTAATCTTGCTTGAAAGCCTGATTTTTTAATATCGCTGTCTTTTCTGTTTTTAGATTCGTGGATTTGCGCTTTTAATTTATTTTCATCAACAAAAAATTTAATAGCCCATTGTTGTGTAAATGTAATTACGTTACTCAAAAAGTAGTAATAAGTTAATGCCGCTGCGTATTTATTAAAGAACCCTAAGAATAAAATTGGCATTAAATAACTAATATACTTCATTTGGTCATTAACCCCTGTAACTTGATTGTTCATTCTGGTGTAAATCAAGGTTGAAATAGTCATTAATAAAGTAAACAAACTGACGTGGTCTCCGTAAATGGTATCAATAATTGGCAATTTACCAAAATCCCAAATTGAGTCATAAATAGACAAATCGCTTGCCCATAAGAATGATTGCTGTCTGAATTCAAATGCTGATGGTACAAACTGGAACACCGCAACTAAAATTGGCATTTGAAGTAACATTGGCAAACATCCACCCAATGGATTAACACCTGCTTTTTTATACAACTTCAAGTTTTCCATTTGAATAGCCTGCATGTCGTCTTTGTGTTTCTCTTTTATCTCATCCATTTCTGGTTTCAACAAACGCATTTTAGCTGTTGATTTATAAGATTTGAATACCAAAGGCAATAGCAACGTTTTAATAATCAATGTTAAGAACAAGATTACAATACCATAATTACTAATATACTGTTGTAAAAATGTAAAGATTGGAATAATCATAAAACGATTAATCCATCCGAATAGTCCCCAACCAAGTGGAATGATTTTATCTAATCCAATGTTTTGTTTTTTAAGTTCGTGATATTGGTTAGGCCCAAAATAATAGTTTAGTTTAAAGCTATTTTCCTCAACAGATTGGTATGGTAACGCCAATGAAGCTGTTAAGAATTTAACACTTGAATCGGATTTTGCCTCGGCTGTTGTTAATTGACTGCCTTTTAAGAAAGGTTTATCTATACTAACACTTGAGTTGAAAAATTGCTGTTTGAAACTAATCCAACTTGCATCTTGTTCCAATACTTTGGTTTCTAGATTTGACTCCCCAATGTAATCCGCTTTGTCTTCAACTGGTTTGAAATAAAAAGTAGTTAATATTTTTTCTTTTTCAACTTCACGTTCTTGAAGTGGAATATTGTTCGACCAATTAAAAGTAAGTTTAGAATCTGATATTACGTTTTGTAATCCTTTTGTTGTTAAGTTGTGTTCTACATTGTATCCTGTTTGTGGAATTGTGTAGGTACTAATTATCTCAGAATTATTATCCCCTTTGAGTTTAAAAACCAATTGATTTGTGCCTTTCAACTCATATTCCCAAAAAAACTGATTGGTTTTAACTTGAGTATTTTTGTTGTTGTAGCTCAAATAACTTTCTGAATGTAAAGTATCAAATAACAAAACAGGCGTTTTGCGGTCAGTTTTAAATGCTTTTAACTGAACTTGTTTGATTCTACCACCTTTGTTAGAAAAGGTTACTTTTAAACTTTCATTCTCCAAAACAACTTCTTTTTCGTATCCAAAAAGTTGGGTATGCAATTCACCATATTGTGCTATTAATAAGCTTGTATCAACTTTTTCAACTATTGATGATTTTTTTGAAGTGTCATTTTTCAATTGAGCCTCTTTGCTAAGTTGAATTTTTTCATTCTCCTTAACCATTGCGATTGAATCCGCAACTCTTTTTTGAATAATCAACTCTTGTTCACTTGGTTGATTTATAAAAAAATAACCTATTAATAGTACGAATATTAAACTTAAACCTATGATTGAATTACGATCCATTTAAATACAATTGTTTTTAGGGGTGCAAAGGTATTCTTTTTGATTCATTTTTAATAACTCAAATAATATATAATAAAATTGCGTATTTCTCGTTACTTTTGACATCAATGGCAAAACCAATCCTAATCGTATTTATTGCTTTTTTATCAACTTCTGCCCTGTTTTGTCAAAATCAGTGTGTCAACGACAAAGAGGGGAATTGTATAGCCAAAGGGAATTATAAAACCATAGAACAAAAAACAAGTTACGGCACCAAGCTAAAATCCAAACTTAGAACTGGCAAATGGGACTTTTTAGGTGAGGATGGTCAAATTGTGTCATCTGGCAATTATAAAATTTACAACAAAAGTTCATACAAAGACGGTGTTTGGTTGTTTTTTAACGATGAAGGTAAAGTGCTTTTAAAAAGAACTTACAAGTTAGACCAAATCATTGATTTCCAAATTCTAGATTCTGGCTTATATGTCTATCAAACCGACACAATAAGTATTTCAAACAATCAAATGGGGAGCACAATTGTAACAGAAACGAGGAATAATATTCGATTTACTTATGAAACTATATTGGCACAAACGAAATCGGGCGACCCTTATTTGAATGCCAAAAAAACAGAATACCAAATCAGCACCCAGTACAATTACAAAAAAGAAACTGATGATTTGATTTTGTCAAAATATCCTTCAATTAATCAGTTGTTGGTTTACGAACATTGGCCCGTAAACAGTGACAGAAATATTGTTAATAATGGGGATTTTGAGGCAAACAGTGATAAAATAAAAGAACAGCAATTCACTCAGATTAAATTCAATAACGATGAATTAGCCACAGATTGGGGTTCCTCTAACGAAACTCCTGATATTTGTAAAATTAAAGAAAATACAATGGCTGGATTTAGAGTTTTTGGGGTCAATTATGAAGTCCTTAGAAACAAATTAAAACAAACGTTAACAGCCAATAAAACCTATTGCTTACAGTTCAAAATTAAGTTGAGAATTGAGAATAAGTTTGGTATCAATGGTATTTCAGTCATTTTATCAGAAGACATTCAACAGTTCAAAAACAGTCAAGTAGGACTTGAGTTTGGTGTTGCGGTTCAGTCGCACCCTTCAATAATACTTGGTTTGCGTGAACAATGGATGACTATTAGTGGAACATTTAAAGCCAAGGGAGGTGAAAACTATCTGTACATCGGTAACTTTACGTCCGAAAAAACATTGAAAGTTCAAAAATTGGATGGTTCTGCACCCGATTACAGCGACGAAATTTATTACTTTATAGACGATGTCGTTCTTGTGGAATTGAATGAAAATGAGAAATGCCCATGTAATATTCAATCTTGCGACAAAGAGGGATTCAATTTTTACAATAAGCGCAATCCGTAACACCTTAACAATCATTCAAAATATTATTTAAAACACTATTTCTCAGTATTTTAAAACAAAAACACAAACAATATACAATCGTATAAAATAATATTCAATATAAAAATGTTGGGACAATATTGGGACTGGTATTATATTTGCATAAATTCCAATATGGCTAGTATAAACTTTTTAATCCGTTCCAAAAACAACCCTGCGAGGATTTATGTTAGAATAAGAGATGGCAAAACAATTGATGTTAAAATGCCAACTAATTTCTATATTGATTCCGAAAACTGGAATCCTACCAAAGGCAAACCTAAAAACCTAAACAATCCTTTTGTTAAAAAACTAGATACTGACTTAGATGCGCTTTACATACAAGTATTGTCAAATATCAATGAATTAAAATCTAGTGATTCATATACCAATGAGACTGTTAAGGCATTATTGAATCCTAAATCTGATAACATAGAAAATTCGATAAATAAAGAATTACTAACTAATTACTTTGAGCATTTTATTGAGAAACTCCAACCACAGATTAAAATTGGCAAAATTCAAAAAACCACATTAACGAAATACAATGTTATTTTGGGCATTGTAAGAGAAATGGAGAAGTATTACAACAAAAAATACAAAGTAAAAGATGTTGATTTGGATTTTACAAAAGCATTTGATTTTTACTGTATAGATGTTAAAAAGTATATGCCAAATACAGCTGGAAGGGCTATCAAATTTATTAAAACAGTTTGCAGGGATGCTAGAATAAGTGGAATAGAAACCAATCTTCATTTGGATTCCATAAAAGGATATACAAGAAAAACGGAATTCATCATTTTAACTCCAGCTGAATTAGAATTAATTGAAAAACATGAATTTAAAAATGCCACTTTGGATAATGCTAGGGATTGGTTGGTGATAAGTTGTTATACAGGACAGAGAGTATCTGATTTTTTGAGATTTAATGAAAATATGTTAGTTGAGGTAGAAACACCTTCAGGGAAAAAGGCATTGATGCTTGAATTTACTCAAGTTAAAACGAATAAAGAAATGAGACTGCCCTTACATCCTAAAATAATAGACATTATTAAGAAAAGAGATGGAAGGTTCCCAAATAAGCTTTCAGACCAAAGATATAATGAATACATTAAACTGGTATGCAAAGAAGTGGGATTAACCCAAATGGTTAAAGGGTCAAAAGTAGACCAAGAAACCAATAGAAAACAAAGTGGAAGATTCGAAAAGTGGGAATTAATTACTTCACATATTGGAAGGCGAAGTTTTGCTTCAAACAATTACGGCAAACTCCAAACTCCTTTAATTATGTATGCGACAGGACATACAACTGAAAAAATGTTGCTGAACTATATTGGCAAAACTAATGAAGATAAGGCATTTGAACTATTAAAATATATGGAATTATGAGTAATGAGTTAATAAATAAATCTTTGGATGAATTGCTTTATTTTCATTTTGAAACATTTTCTGAAGACTATTCTCCTGTTGAATATGATGAAAAAATAACAACATTAATGGAAAATGTAATTGCTGAAATAGATCGAAATATTTTTAACTGCAATTCATTATTTGCAACATTAAATTATATAAGTTCCACATTAAAAAGAATAGAAGTTTACAATAATAATTCTTTTTTATTTTACGAAGAATTGGAACACCTATTTTGCTTTAATTACGAATATGAAAATTTACAAGAGAAAGTAGGAGGTGATTATTTCGAGTTTGAAGTAGTTGAGTCGAATAAACTTAGATGTTCAAAAAGGTCATTAGCTTTCAGAAAAGCATATTATTATTATTTAAATGTTCAAGCATTTGACATCCTTAGTAGTCATTTATATGATATTTTAGGACGATATAATGTAAACAATGAGATTGCTTTTGACTTTTATTCCTTAGAAGAGTATGAAAATTACTATAATTTAAATAAATTAATTCATATTACGTTACGACAATGTGGAAATAATTACCCTTCATTTTTGAAGGAATTCTTCGAAAATCAAGCCCCTGTTTTTTTTATTCAAATTAAGAATTCTTACTTTTCAAGAGATGCAAAAAAAATTAAAGAGTTATTAAAATCAATGAGTAACAATCCAAAAACAATAAAAATTTTAAGGTCATTTGCTGTTCAAATAGAAAATTCTAAATTTTTGGATAAAAAAATAATGATTGAAAAATACTATAATAATGAAAACTACATCAAATCAGGGATAAAAGAATTGTTAAATATGTGTGAACGTGATGGATATGACTATGCATACAATTCAATGGACCCAAATTTATTGATATTAATGACAAATAAAATGGATTTTGATAATTTTTTTAAGGATAAAAATGTTGATTTAACAACCTATGAGAAGAAAAGAGAGGAATACATAAATCTTTTTAAATATGAAATCATCAGTGATTTTTATAAATTAATTAAAAAACACTTGGATGAATTCGATAAAGAAATTTTGTTAGATAAAAACCCTGAAATCACTATTCAACAGACTTCAAATAACAAAATCGTCAATTTACATGAATTAAAATCAGGTTCAGAAGATAGTACAATTGATAATAAAGTTGATGATTATAACATATATTTTAAAAAAGATGGATTAGCTAAATTTGAAAAATGTTATATTAAATTCAAAGATAAAAAAGAAATAACTGCATATTTTTCTTCGATTTATAGACTGATGCATGAAAAAAAATTATTTTCTCCATTTGTAAAAAATAATGTTTTTATGGATTTTTTAAGGGAATATTCTAATAAGAAAATTGATATAGATCAACTAAAAACTAAAGACAATATTAGTGCACATACCTTAGGCGATGTTTTAGATGAGTTAAAGGATTAAAAAATACAATCGTATTTAAAATAATACGATACCGTATTGGCTAAAATACAATTCAAGTATTTGTTTTGAAAACGTAAAAATCGAACAAATACAATGGAAAAAAAGCAAATCCAATTTCTAGCGACTTCGCCAGAAGAACTTAAAACAATGCTATTTGAAGCATTAAAACCTTATTTAAATGACATTTTAAATAAAAAGCCAGTTGAGAATGATGGTGATATTCTCTTAACTAGAGAAGAAACCGCTGAACTCTTATCTATTAACCTTAGCACCTTATGGAAATTTACTAAAACAGGAGTATTGAAAGCTTACTCTTTACCAAGTACTTCAAGAGTGTATTACAAAAAATCAGAAGTATTGGCTTCTATAAAACCGGTATTGTAATCTTTATTTCATAATTATTAAAAACATGAGCATTAAAAAAACGCCAAAAACTAATATCCCGTTAGAAGATATTAAAAACGAAAAAATACTTCCAGAGGTTAACAACGCAGATGAAAAACAAATAAATGTCAGTAACACTGAAAATACTCCTCTGATTAGAAAAATCGAAAAATACATTAATAAAAATTACGAAATTAGAATTGATACTGTCTTAAATGTGTTAGAATCAAAGAAAAAAGGATCTGATGATAGCTTTGAAAAAGATGAACAATTTGAAAGTAATTTAATTGTTGATTTATTGAGAGCTGGATTTAAAGGAGTTAACCAAATCGTAAGGACATTGTTAGCATCAAGTTTTGTTCGTAAATACCATCCAATAAAGGAGTATTTTAAAAATCTAGATAATTGGGATGGAATTGATAGAATTACTGATTTATGTAATTGTTTAAAGTGCGACCCAAAAGAAAGACATGGGTTAAATATCAATTTAAAAAAGCATTTAATAAGATGTGTAGCTTCAGTATTTGTACCTAAGTACTTCAATAAACATTGTTTTGTTTTAATTGGAATAAACCAAAGTATGGGTAAAACCTCATTTATTAGATATTTAATGCCAACAGAGTTGGATAGATATATTACAGATGCGGTTGGAGACTGGAAAGACAAAGATGCAAACATAGCACTTGGGTCAAACTTTATTATCAATTTAGATGAATTGGCAAATTTGGATAAAAATGAAACCAATAGTTTAAAAGCGACATTGAGTAGGAACAGTATAAAAGTAAGAAGACCGTATGATAAAAACGAAAGTGAAATACCCCGATTAGCAAATTTTTTTGGCAGCACAAATGATTTACAGTTCCTTACAGACCTTACAGGGAATGTAAGATGGGTTTGCTTCAGAATTTTTAGTATTGACTTTAAGTATTCTGAAATTAATATAAACCAAATCTGGGCTCAAGCATACCATGAATTTAAAAATGGGTTTCAATTTGAACTATCAAAAGAAGAGTTAAAGGAAAATGATATTAGAAATGAATTGTTTATGATAGCAAACGAAGAAGTTGAAACAATTCAAAAGTATTTTACACCAGCTAAAAAGGATGTTGAGAATTTAGAACTAGGAGGATTGCCCAAATTCGCCCAATCAAGCGAATTAAGGAGAATTGTTAATGAAAAAGGCAATTACAATTTCAGAAGTGAGAAAAAATTTGGTCAAGCTTTAGTAAAATTAGGCTTTATGAAATCTTCTGAACGTGTTTCACATCTTAAAAACCCTGTTTATGGATATTGGTATTATGAAATCAATCAAATATCAGAATAATTCAAAATATAAAAACGACTATTCACGACTACATTACTACAAACATACTTACTACATTACTCAACCCCTTTAATTGCTGAGTTTGTGTTGTAGTAACTAAAATTTTCTTTACTTACTTTAGTTACTACAATACTCTAAGTCTATAGCAAAATATAATAATTATGTAGTAAGTAAAAAAAGTGTAGTAAGTAGTAAATAAAGTAACAAGAATTTTAAAACTTAATGAATTACAAACTCGACAATAGACCCAATAAGAAAAAACACCAATGCCCAAGTTGCTTAAAGCAAAGGAAGTTTACAAGGTATATTCATATTGAAACTCATGAAGAACTGAATGATGATGTCGGCATTTGTGACCGTGCTAATAATTGCGGATATCATTTTACCCCCAAAAAATATTTTGAGAAAAATCCTCAATTTAATATTGATACTAAAACAACTTATAAACCAATCTTTCAAGAAGTTAAACCGGTAAGTTATATTGATGTAAAATACTTGCACCAATCTGCAAATTGCAGTTATAAGAATAATAATTTTGTTAATCATTTAATCAAATTGTTTGGTTTGGAGTTAGCAAATATTCTTTGTAAAATCTATCAAGTTGGAAACTCTAACACAAAAATTGGGGCAAATGTATTTTGGCAAATAGATATAAATCAAAAAATCAGACATGGTAAAATCATGCTCTATGAAAAGGAACGATTTAATAGAATAAAATTCTTCCATTCTGTTAGTAAAATTCTGTATGAAAAGGGACTAATAAAAGAGTTTAATTTGAAACAATGTTTCTTTGGCGAACATCTGCTAAAGTTTTACTTGGACATGCCTGTTGCCATTGTAGAAAGCGAAAAAACAGCAATGGTTTGTTATGCCTATATGCCAGACAAAGTATGGTTGGCTTGTGGAAGTGCAAATGGCTTAAACATAGAGCAATTTCATGTCTTGAAAAACAGAAAGATAATATTATACCCTGACCTAAAGCAATATAAAAACTGGTCTAAAAAAGCTGAAGAGATAAAACAAAAGCTTGGATTAAATATTGTAGTTTCATCAATATTAGAGGAAAAAGCCTGTCTGGATGACCTGAATGAAGGATTTGATATTGCTGATTACATCTTAAAGACCAATTCAAATGGGCGAGCAATTTACGATAACAACAATTTAATCGAATATGAAAACTATGAATACATTTATATTAGAGATAACAAAACTTTACAAGGCATTTCGATTGATTTAAGTGCTTAATATAAATATTCAAGATAATTTCATTTCAATATCCTATTTTTATCAATAATTAGCATGAATACAAATTACTTTATCCAAAAACAAAAAATAGAAACTAAATAATTAAAGTACATGACTATATGCTCTTTAATTGAATTTGAATTCATTTTTATTTCGTTGGGCTTACAAAATATTTTACAATTGTTTTTTATATTAAATCTGTAATCTCTTTTCTTAGACTTGCTTATGTCTTTTAAATAATTATTTAATTCACAATGAGAATAATTATTTTGTAGAGGTTTATGTAGTATTAATGGATAATTAGCATCTGTGTTATTATGATTACTTCTATAATTACTTATTATTGCTTTAACTTTTACACCAATCACTCCATTATCAATTTTATAATTTTTATTATCATCAAATCTTGCCCAGATAGGAATTGAAAAAGCTCCCCAATTTAAAGATTGGTCAGTTTTAATAACATTAAGTCCTGGGAATTCATCTTTATCATCCCAATGAGAATGATGGACTCTCATATATAAATATTGATAAAACTTTATTTTACTTGAGTCCAATGGAGAATTTTCTTTTCCATTAGAATATAAGTGTTTGGGGAATCTCATTTTACTCTACCAACTTAAAAAATCTAATATTACATTGATGGAATCTCCAACTGAATTTAAATCTTCATTTTTTACAATTTTTTTTACTTTTAAATCTTCAATTATGTATCCTAAATCACCATCATTATACAATTCAAAATACATAATAGAATCTTTATTTTTAATTTTAAGCATCATACCTCCCTCGACTGAAGGCAATACAACTAAATTGAAAAAACTAAAAACGTATAACTGAGCTAAGATTTCAAGAGTGTTATTAATAGAGACTTCATTTGGTGATTCAACAGAACAATCATCCCAAATATTTTTAGAATTATAAATATCAAATACCTTTTTTTCTATTTCCAAATACTTTTTCTCATTATCAAAATCAGTAAGTTTAACTATTTGCTTTTTGTTATTAGATGTATTAAATGTTGTAGATGTATTAAAATCATATGAAGACAGCCTCATAGCATCAACATGCCTTTCTGTTGTTTGATACATAGATGTAATTGTTGTAGTTGTTTCGTTTACAGTTGCTTCTGCCATAATTCTTTTGCTTTAGATGTAGTGATAGTTTCAAAGTAATTTATTAAAATCTCATGGGCTTTGTCATACCACATTTTAATTTCAGTAAACTCTTTAAACCCTCTACAACTTGTTTCAAGGATAAATATCTTTTCTGTATTAGGAACTTTTCTTGCTGATTTTATACTTACAATTAAATTACCTCCGATTTCATTTTCCCAAAAATTAAAATTTGCATTAATTGCTCCAATTTCTTTATCAACATTAATAATATTAATTAAATCAGAAAATTTAAGTGAATTTTTATTTAAATTGTTTAAAGATATGTGGTCTACATATGTAAATTCAAATTGATTAATGGCACTCTTTATATCTAAATTAGAATCAATAAAGTTAAAAATTTCCAAAAAGTCACTTATTACATTATCGTAATTTGGATATTCTATATTAGTATTTATTGCTCTCCAGTTAAATAATATTCTATTGTTTTGAATTTGAATTAATTTATTTTGGTCTTGTCCTAAAAAAAATTTCCTTGTTGAAAATTGATTTAAATTAGCATTAAGAACTTCACCATCTTTTGATTCTAAAATCGAGTTAAGATATGGTTGTTCTTCAATAATTGGGAAAGATTTTTTAAAGTGATTATAAAAAACATCGAATAAAAAAACATTTGATATTTTACTTTCATTTAATTGAATACCAATTACTACTTCTACTAGAGGAGAGTTATTGTAATTTACAATTTTACTCATGATCATGCAATTATAAGTAAATATTTTATATTATGCTTAAAAAAATTTTAAAGATAAATCCATAATCGACTAAACTTCAGGAATATTGTATCTTTTTTCACATTGCAAACAAACAACAATAAAAAACAATTAATTCTAAGCAACTCATTTAAGAGAAAATCATTATTTTCGCTTTTTGAAAACAAAACATTAATATGAATCAATCCGTACACAATAAATCAATTTCCTTCATTTGGTCAATAGCAGACGATTGTTTGCGTGACGTCTATGTAAGAGG
This sequence comes from Bacteroidia bacterium, assembly GCA_040403495.1. Lineage (GTDB taxonomy): Bacteria > Bacteroidota > Bacteroidia > NS11-12g > UBA955 > JABMMZ01. Next base: position 12,933 of record JBBAKM010000025.1, on the reverse strand, counting down.
GAAATACCGTGATGTAATTTTACCCATGGTGGTGCTTCGAAGACTCGATGCTTTGCTTGAACCAACTAAAGCAGCCGTGTTAGAAGAATTAGTTTTTCAAAAGGAAGAAGCCAAGTTTACAGAATGGGACGAAAACGGACTAAGACAAGCCAGTGGTTATGTATTTTACAATACCAGTGAATGGACCTTGCAACGCTTACACGATACTGCTACTAATAACCAACAAATTCTTCAAGCAAACTTTGAAGATTACTTAAATGGTTTTAGCGGAAATGTAAAAGAGATTATTGAAAAATTTAAACTCAAAAGTCAAGTAAGGCACATGGCATCGAAAGATGTCTTATTGAATGTGCTTGAAAAATTCACATCGCCTTATATCAACCTTACTCCTTTTGAAAAAAATGACCCAGACGGACGAAAACTGCCACCTTTGACCAACTTGGGAATGGGCTATGTTTTTGAAGAATTGATTCGTAAATTTAACGAAGACAATAATGAAGAAGCTGGAGAACACTTTACACCCCGTGAGGTAATTGACCTGATGACCCATATAATTTTTGAACCAATCAAAGATAAGCTACCTCCTGTTATGACCATTTATGACCCTGCTTGTGGTAGTGGTGGAATGCTAACTGAATCGCAAAATTTTGTAAAGGATGAAGAAGGCGAAATAAAAGCCAAGGGCGATGTGTATTTGTATGGCAAGGAAATCAACGATGAAACTTATGCTATTTGCAAATCGGATATGATGATTAAAGGCAACAATCCTGAAAACATTCGTGTAGGTTCAACCCTAAGCACAGATGAGTTTGCAGGAACAACCTTTGACTTCATGCTTTCCAATCCACCTTATGGAAAATCTTGGGCAAGCGAGCAAAAGTTTATTAAAGATGGCAAAGAAATTATTGACCCTCGTTTTCAGATTAAACTTAAAAATTATTGGGGGATTGAAGAAGATGCGGATGCAACACCTCGTTCATCGGATGGACAGTTGTTGTTTTTGATGGAGATGGTCAACAAAATGAAACCATTGTCTCAAAGCCCTCTAGGCTCAAGAATAGCATCGGTGCACAATGGCAGCAGTTTATTTACTGGCGATGCAGGTGGTGGCGAAAGCAATATTCGCAGATACATTATTGAAAATGATTGGTTGGATGCCATTGTTCAAATGCCAAATAACTTATTCTACAACACGGGTATTACCACTTATATCTGGATATTGAGCAATAATAAAGCGAAGAACCGAAAAGGGAAAGTACAGTTGATTGACGCAGGTTTAATGTTCCGCAAATTGCGTAAGAACTTAGGAAACAAAAACTGTGAGTTTGCCCCTGAACATATCCGTGAAATAGTGTCAGTCTATGAAAATATGCAAGCGATTGAGCGTGTCATTCATCCTGAAACAAAAGAGGAACAAGGAATCGCTTCAAAATTGTTTGACAATACCGATTTTGGTTACTACAAAGTAAGCATTGAAAGACCTAAACGATTGAAAGCACAGTTTACCGCGGAGCGTATTGCGGAATTAAGATTCGATAAAACCTTACGTGAACCAATGGTTTGGGCTTATGAAACTTTTGGAGAAAAGATTTATACAGACATTACCAAACACGAAAAAGAAATTACTGAATGGTGTGAAAAAAATGAGCTAAACCTCAATGCCAAACAAAGTAAAACTTTGGTAAGCGAAGCCATTTGGACAAAACAATTGGAGTTACTCAACACCGCTACCGAATTGATAGATTTAATTGGTACAAATGAATACAACAACTTTAATGTATTCAAAGAAAAAGTGGATGAAGTATTAAAAGCAAAAAAGGCAAAGCTTTCTGCTTCTGAGAAAAATGCCATTTTAAATGCAGTGAGTTGGTACGATGCCTCTGCCGAAAAAGTAATAAAAGGTACAACTAAATTGACAGGTGATAAATTGGAACAATTGCTGCAGCATTTGGATTGTAAAGAAACAGAGCTGGCTGACTACGGCTATTTTGCTACCGACAAAAAAGGTGAATACCTGGAATACGAAACCGAAAGCGATTTGCGTGATACCGAAAATGTGCCACTCAAAGAAAATATTTACAGCTACTTTTTACGTGAAGTAAAACCACATGTAAGCGAAGCCTGGATAAACCTCGATGCTACTAAAATTGGTTATGAAATAAGTTTTAATAAATACTTTTACCGCCATAAACCATTGCGTGCCATTGAAGAAGTAAGCAATGATATTTTGAAGTTGGAAGACTTGAGTGATGGGTTAATTCGTGAAATTTTAAATCTAGCTTAATGGGAAAGGTGATAGACAATTTAACATTAGAGAAGTATTCTTCATACAAAGATTCGGGAGTTCAGTGGTTAATAGAAATTCCTGAACACTGGGAAGTTTATAAAGGAAAATGGTTATTTATAAAACAGGAAAGACCATCTAAGAAGGAAGATGGAATTATTACTTGCTTCCGAGATGGTGAAGTTACACTAAGAACAAATAGAAAAACCGAAGGATTTACAATTGCTTTAAAAGAACATGGATATCAGGGGATAAGAAAAGGTGATTTGGTGATTCACAACATGGATGCATTTGCTGGTGCAATTGGTATTTCTGATTCAGACGGAAAGTCAACTCCAGTTTATTCAGCATGCACACCAAGAATTGCAAACAAGGTAAATCCATATTATTATGCTTATTTTTTAAGGGATTTAGCAAAAAGTGGATTCATTGAATCTCTTGCAAAAGGGATAAGAGAACGTTCAACTGATTTCAGATTTAATGATTTTGGGTTGCTACTTTTATCTGTTCCACCTCTCCCCGAACAAACCGCCATTGCTGAATTTCTTGATCGTAAAACAGCTTTGATAGACCAAGCCATTGACATCAAACAAAAACAAATAGAACTGCTTAAAGAACGCAGACAGATACTCATCCACAAAGCAGTTACCTGTGGGCTAAACCCCAATGTAAAACTTAAAGATAGCGGTGTGGAATGGGTTGGGGAGATACCGGAGGGTTGGAAAATTTTAAAAGCGAAGTATTTATTTGTTAAACAAGAAAGACCCGTTCGAAAAGATGATGAGATTGTTACGTGTTTTCGAGATGGACAGGTAACTTTAAGAGTAAATAGAAAAACCGAAGGATTTACTAATGCATTAAAAGAACATGGTTATCAAGGAATAAGAAAAGGTGATTTTGTCATTCACAATATGGATGCTTTTGCTGGGGCAATTGGAGTTTCGGACTCTGATGGTAAGTCAACGCCTGTATATTCTGTGTGTACGCCTTCCAATAAAGAAGCAACTAACTGTTTCTATTATGCATATTTCATGCGTGAAATTGCTCGAAGAGGATTTATTCAATCTTTAACAAAGGGAATAAGAGAAAGGTCAACTGATTTTAGATTTAATGATTTTGCTATTTTATTTTTACCCATACCCTCAATTGATGAACAAAATAGAATAGTTTCCTATATCGAAGATATTTCACTTAAAATCACTAACGCAATTTCTTCAAAAGTAAAGGAAATAGAAAAGCTAAAAGAGTATAAAGCCACATTGATTAACAGTGCTGTAACGGGTAAAATAAAAGTTTGTTAGAATGGCAATTTTAAACAAAGAAAATATCGTTAATATGGTTATTGATCCTAATGCAATAGAGAGATATTCATGTTATAAATATTCAGGTGTGGAATGGTTGGGAGAAATTCCAAGCGATTGGGATGTTTTGCCAGGACTAAGTTTTATTTTTGAAAACAAGGACAGAAATAAAGGAATGGTTCGAAAAACAATACTTTCATTAAGTTACGGAAATATTAGAGTTAAAGGTGATGAAGAATTAACAGGTCTGGTTCCAGAATCTTTTGAAACATATCAATTTGTTAATAAAGGTGATTTGATCTTCAGACCAACCGATTTACAAAATGACACAGTAAGTTTGAGAAGTTCTATATCTGAACATGAAGGAATAATTACGAATGCATATCTGAATTTGAGATTTAAATCAAAAGCCAATTCAAAGTTTTTTCATTACTTTTTCAGAGCTATAGACAACAATAAAGTTATTTATGGTTTAGGTTCAGGATTACGACAAAATATAAGCTATCTCGATTTCAGAAGATTTCTATTTCCGTTCCCACCCCTCTCCGAACAAACTGCCATTGCTGCCTTTCTCGATCGTAAAACAGCTTTAGTAGACCTAGCAATCGACATCAAACAAAAGCAAATAGAACTGCTTAAAGAACGCAGGCAAATACTCATACACAAAGCCGTAACCCGTGGGCTAAACCCCAATGTAAAAATGAAGGACAGCGGTGTGGAATGGATTGGGGAGATACCGGAGGGTTGGAAAATAAAGAAGATAACACATCTTTTTGACAAAATTGGTAGTGGAACAACTCCAACTTCAGGTGATTCCAGATATTATGATGGTGAATACAATTTTTTACAGACAGGAGATTTAAATGATGGTAGAATATTTCAAACAAATCGAACCCTAAAAGAAAAGGCTTTTAAAGATTTTAGTAGTTTGAAAATATATCCAAAAGGTAGTTTAGTTATGGCAATGTACGGGGCAACTATTGGGAAACTTGGAATTCTTGAAATTGAATCAGCTACAAATCAAGCCTGTTGTGTTTTTGGGAAGCCTAATTATATTTCAACTATCTACTTTTTTTACCTATTGCTTGCTTTTAGACTTGAAATTGTTTCTTTCGGTTATGGTGGCGGACAACCAAATATTAGCCAAGAATTAATTAAATCATTAAGGTTTCCAGTACCAAATTTCACAGAACAGGATCAAATTGTAAACTATATTGAGAAAGAAATAAATAAATTTAACATCGCAATTTCCCTCAAAGAACAAGAAATAGAAAAACTAAAAGAATACAAAGCCACATTGATTAATAGTGCGGTAACGGGTAAAATAAAAGTGAGTTAAACTTATGAAAACTCAAACATTAATAATAAACAATTCTAAAAGCAATCATCTTGAATACATATTAAAGTATTTTAAAGATGCTGACGAAATTTGGATGGCTACTGCATTTTTAAAAGTGAGTGGTTTAAAACTATTATTACCAGCATTAAATAAACATATTAAGGCAAATAAACCATTAGAAATTATTGCTGGTCAGAATTTTGGGTTAACAGAACCCATAGCTTTAAAAACAATACTTGAACTGTGTAATAATAAATTAAATGCAAACTTATATTTGGACAAAGCTGAAAATAAACAAAGTGTTTTTCACCCTAAGATATTTTTGTTTAAACATAAAAATAAGGGAATAATCATTTCAGGTTCTGCAAATATTACAAATGGTGGACTTGTTACAAATGAAGAATTTTCTATTTGTATGGAAGTTGATATATCAAGTTCACAGTGGAATGAAGCTTTGGCGTATTTTAAACAAATAACAGACACTAAGAATGCTGATTTGATGTCGTTAGTTTTATTAAATCGCTACGAACAATTTTACAATGAACAGAAAAAAGCTAGAATTAAACAAAAAGTTGTTCCTGACAAAAAATCAAGTGAATATAGTTTTGATTATTCTAAATTAGTTAAGCGTCTTAAAACATATAGGGATGCAAACTATTTAAAAAAATTAAATGAGCGAATAGAATATTATAAAGAAGCTAAATTATTGCTAGATGAAATTGCAGAAACAGATAGGTTAACTCAAAATAGATTTGAAGAAATAATAGATGATTTGGTAGGAAAAAAAGGCACATTTGGGTTATGGCACAGTGGAAGTTTATTAAGATTAAGATTTAAAGTATATAAGTGTAAAAAAGAATTTCGGGCACTTGTACAATTTATAAAGAATAACCAAGACCTATCAGCGAATAAAGTATTTAATGGAGGCAAACTATTAGTAGAAAAAATTGATGGTGCTAGAATTAATTATGTTACGGAAATAATGATGACCTATCAACCAACGAGATTTGCAAATTTAAATACTAACCCAATCACTGTTTTGAAAAAAGAGGCAGGTGTGTATTATAAGTCGCATAGTAGTTCATTTAATGGAGATGATTACCAAGCATATTGTTCGGTTATTGAAGAAATTTGCAAGAAACTTAATTTAAAAAACATGTTAGAAGTAGATAGTTTTTTCAATAGCATATATTGGAAAATAAAGGAAGAGGAAAAAGAAAAATAAAATGAGCAAAGTACATTATTTTCAAAGATACTCTCAAAAGGAGAATGTAGAGACAAACAACACACTTTTATTGTTTTCTAGATTGTATCATGAATCCCCTAATAAATTTAATCGATTTTTAAATGAATTGACGGAAGGGATTGATATCAATGTAGGGATTGACTTCATTCAACAAAAGAGAGGTAAACATTCTGTGCCAGATGGTATAATTACTCAAGAAAGTTTTAGTATAATAATTGAAGCTAAGCGATCCAATGATTTTACAGAACGTCAATTAACAGATCATTTGAGTTGCTTTAAGAATGAAAGTTCTCAAATACTATTGGCAATGAGTTCAATAATAATTAAGTGTGATTTAGTCAAAACAATTGTAAAATCAATTGGAGATTATAATACCAAAAAAGGAACCAATGTTAAATTCGTAAAGACTACTTTTAAGCAAATAATTAAATCTTTTAAAGCAGTAATCAATGATTATGATATTGAACTTAATGATATCGTCATAGATTATGAAGACTTTTGTAATGAAGGAGGATTGATGCCTAAAGATAATTATAGAATGTTAGTTGTGCCCTGTGGTCAAACATTGGCAGACAATTTCAACAATAATGTCTACTACGACCCAGCCGAAAGAGGTTATTCATATTGCACACATTTGGGAATATATAATGATAAGCGAGTACAAGGAATTGGTAAAATAGAAAATATAATTACTGCAAGCGAGGTAAATGGGGGATTAAAAATAGAAGGAACAACTAATGGTAATGCAACAGAAGAGCAAATTGCTAAGATTCTGAAGGTGATTAAAGATGCCAAAGATAATTTGGGTTGGAATATTAGTAAAGGTCATAAATTTTTTTGCGTTCAAAAGTTTTACCGCACCAATTTTAAGAAGAATACCCCGAATGGTTTGTTTGGTAGAAAGTATTTTGATTTAGAGGATTATATGATGATAGAAGGAGAAGTAGAAACAGAGATTATTGCAGAACAATTAAAAAAAATAGATTGGGACAAAAACGAAATAAACGAATAAACTAACAAACTTATGCCAAGCCAAACTAACGAACAGGCTCTAGAAGCCACCATAGAAAAAAAACTAACAGGTACTTGCTTGGAGGAACTTAAAGAGCAAAACATTTCATTAAATACCGTAAATGAAAGGGCAGAATTGTATCGTGCTGGTAATGTCTATTATATTGGCGTTCCCGAATATTTTAATGCGAAGTATGCCATAGATGAAATGCGTTTTTGGGATTTTTTGCAAAGCACTCAGAAAGATGAATTAGCCAAGCTTCAAAAACAAAGCGATTGGAAATTAAAGATTCTGGAACGCTTGGATAGAATGATTAAGAAATACGGTATCCTACGTTTGTTTCGCAAAGGATTAGATGTAGATGATGCCCATTTTACTTTGCTCTACCCTTTGCCATTAGCCAGCAGCAGCGAAACAGTGAAGGCAAATTTTGAAAGCAATCAATTTAGCTCTACCCGTCAACTTCGCTATTCCTTAACAAATACGGGCGAAGAAATAGATATGGTACTTTTTGTAAATGGTTTACCCTTTGCCACTATGGAATTAAAAAATCATTGGACAGGCCAGAACGCAAAAGTGCATGGTCAAAATCAATACAAATTCAAAAGAGATATTACTCAGCCTTTATTAAACTTTGGACGTTGCATTGTACACTTTGCCGTTGATACCGATGAAGTATACATGACCACCAAATTAAATGGGAAGGATACTTACTTTTTACCTTTTAATTTAGGTCAGAGAGAGCCTTTGTTTGGTAAAGGAAATCCACCAAATCCTTTCGGGCATAAAACAGCTTATTTGTGGGAAGAAATATTTAGCCGAAACAGTGTAGCTAACATCATTCAGCACTTTGTTCGCTTTGATGGCAAGGACACAGACCCACTTATTAAAAAGACTTTGTATTTTCCACGTTACCATCAATTAGATGTAGTGAGAAAACTCATTAACGATGCCAGTAAAAAAGGCGTTGGACAAACGTATTTAATTCAGCACTCAGCTGGTTCAGGCAAATCTAATTCCATTACTTGGGCAGCATATCAGCTCATAGAAACATATCCAGAAAGCGATTCAATTCCCGGAAGCAAAGGCGTTTCAAATCCTTTGTTTGATTCGGTGATTGTTGTAACTGATAGAAGATTATTGGATAAACAGCTTCGGGAAAACATTAAGGAATTTTCGGAAGTAAAAAATATTGTTGCACCTGCTTATTCATCTGCCGATTTAAAATCAGCACTTGAAACTGGTAAAAAAATTATCATTACGACTATTCAAAAATTTCCATTTATAGTTGACGGCATTGCAGATTTAAGCGATAAACGCTTTGCAGTAATTATTGATGAAGCCCACAGCAGTCAAAGCGGAACAGCGGCAGGAAAGATGAATCAAGCAATGGGAAATTCTTCAGATGAAAATGAAGAAGAAGAACAAGACCCACAGGACAAAATATTAGAAGCAATGCGTTCACGCAAAATGCGAGGAAATGCTTCTTATTTGGCATTCACTGCAACTCCAAAAAATAATACACTCGAGCGTTTTGGAGTAAAACAAGCTGATGGAAAGTTCAAGCCTTTCCATTTGTATTCCATGAAACAGGCAATAGAAGAAGGCTTTATTTTGGATGTTTTGGCTAATTATACTACATACAAGAGTTATTACGAAATTGAAAAATCCATTCAGGAAAACCCATTGTTTGACACTGTAAAAGCTCAAAAGAAATTGAGAACGTATGTAGAACAGAACAAGCAAACCATTGCAACCAAAGCTGACATTATGCTTGAGCATTTTGTAACTAAATTAGTTAATACCAAAAAGCTAAAAGGAAAAGCCAAGGCAATAGTTGCCACGCAAAGTATTGAATCGGCTATCAACTATTATTTTGCTTTAAAAACTTTATTAGAAGAAAGAGGAAATCCGTTTAGAATTGCCATTGCTTTTTCGGGAACAAAGAAGTTAAAAGGCATTGAATACACCGAAGACAGCATCAATGATTTCCCTGCACATCTGGATACAGCTAAACCAACAGACCCTGGATATATCAGCGATAAGATTGCTCGTTATGTTGATATGGACGAATACCGAATTTTAGTAGTTGCAAATAAATATTTGACAGGTTATGACCAACCCAAATTAACCGCCATGTATGTTGACAAAAAACTACAAGGTGTAATAGCAGTGCAAGCCTTATCAAGATTAAATCGGTCATCCGATAAACTCGGCAAGAAAACCGAAGATTTATTCATTCTTGATTTTTACAATACCACAGAAGACATTAAAAAATCATTCGACCCATTTTATACAGCTACTTCACTAAGTCAAGCTACTGACATTAATGTATTACACGAGTTGAAATCAAATTTAGATGATGCTGGCGTTTATGAATGGAGCGAAGTGGAAGATTTTGTCGAAAAATACTTTAAAGGAGTTAATGCACAAGAATTAAGCCCAATAATTGACACAGCAGCGGAACGATTTAATAGCACATTGGAATTAGAAGATAAAACTAAAGCCGATTATAAAATTAAGGCTAAACACTTTGTGAAAATTTATGGACAGATGGCTTCGATTATGCCTTATGAAGTTGCAGCATGGGAAAAGCTATTTTGGTTTTTGAAATTCCTCATTCCAAAATTGATTATTGTAGATAATGAAAAAGATGCATTAGATGGCCTTTTAAATTCTGTTGACCTTTCGACTTATGGACTGGAAAGAGTAAAATTGAATATGAAAATTGCATTAGATGCAACAGAAACCGAAGTTGATCCACAAAATCCAAATCCAAGAGGTGCTCATGGCGGTGACTCAGAAAAAGACGAATTAGATTTAATTATCAAAAGTTTTAATGAACGATGGTTTCAAGGCTGGGAAGCCACACCAGACGAGCAGCGTGCCAAATTCATCAACCTAGCTCAAAAAATGAAAGAACACAGCGACTTCAAAGAGAAATATGCCGACAATTCTGATGTACAAAACAGAGAAATTGCTTTCAGTAAAATCTTTGATGAAGTAATGGGCAAACAACGTAAAAATGAATTAGATTTATATCGTTTGATTTCTCAGGATGAAGGTTTTAAGTTAGCAATGCAAGATACGATTAAAAGAATGTTGAGGCACTAAATTAACTTCTTATGTTATTTTAGTGAAAGATTTAAATTCTAATGAACCAAAAAAATATGTATTTCCAGATCTTAAATACAGTCAATATATTTATAAATAAAACGAAAAATGGAATTTAGCATTTTGACTATTACAATTGTTTCCTTAACACTGATTGTGTTGGCAATAGTATTAAATAGAATAAGAATAAACGCCAATCTAACAAAACTTGAAAAGGCAAAAAACAAAACATTTGTAGAATCATTAAATTTTGAAATTCAAAGACTTAATTTAGAATTTAGTGATTTGTTGACATTTGATAATGGATATTTAAATAACTATAAACTAAATAACTGGAAATTATCTGCTACAGAAATTTGTAATTCAATAGCTAAATTAAATCTAGAACAATTAAAATTAGAAAATTCTATCTTAAAAGAAGCTGATAAATTAATTTATAACTACTCGAATTATATTGAAATTAAAGATAAATATAATTTAAATTTCATAAATAACGAACTTAAAACCTACAACAATTTCTTCTCAAATATTGAGGGACAATCTTTAGATGAACAACAACGGAAAGCAATAGTAAAAGATGAGGATAATAATTTAGTTATTGCGGGTGCAGGAAGTGGTAAAACGACTACTGTTGCAGGTAAGGTGGCATATGTTATTGATAGATTTAAGGTTAAGCCTGAAGAAATATTACTTATCACTTTTACAAAAAAAGCAAGTGATGAAATGAAGTTTCGAATCAAACAAAAAATGAATATTGAAATTGAAGTAAACACATTTCACTCTTTTGGCAGAAAAGTAATTGGAGAGGCTACTAACAATATGCCAACAGTAATTGAAGAAATGGAGTTTTATAAAATCATGAGAACCATTTTCAAGAAACTTTTTGAAAAAAACTCCTTTTCAAACGCTGTTATTAAATTTATTACAGAATACAGATTGGATTCCAAAGATGAAAATGAATTTAAAAGTCATGGAGAGTATATTTCTTACATTAAAGATAACAATATAAAGTCTTATAAAAAAATAGAGAAAACAATTAATGGAAGGCAAACTTTTTTAAGAGAGACTTGTAAAAGTTTAGAGGAGGTTAAAATAGCTAATTTTCTGTTTTTGAATGGGATAAATTACATATATGAAAATCCCTATCAATATGGAACTGCAAATAACACACACGCACAATATAAACCTGATTTTTATTTAACAGATTATGATATATATATTGAACATTTTGCATTAATTGACAGAAAAAAAAATGTCCCTAATTGGTTTAGTAGTTCAGATTATTTATCACCCAAAGAAAAATATAACTCAGATATTGAATGGAAACGTAAAACACACTCCGTGTATAATACTATTTTAGTTGAAACATTTTCCTATGAGAATAAAGAGGGTGTATTATTAGAAAACCTAAAATCCAAACTTGAATCAAAAAAGGTGGTATTCGAACATAAGACAAACGATGAAATTTGGCAAATTTTAAGTTCAATAGCAGATGATGAAGTCTCAGCTTTAGAAACATTGATTTTTACATTTTTAAATTTATTCAAGTCAAATAATTCAAATATTGATAAGTTAAATGAAAAAATAATAAGTCAAGAAAACTACAATATTAAAACCCGATATTTACTTTTCATGGAAATTTTTACACCATTGCTCAATGAGTATAATAATCACCTAAAAGCTAATAATTTGATTGACTTTAGTGATATGATAAACGATGCCACAAAGTATATTAATGAACAAGATTTTAAAAAAAAGTATAAGTACATAATTATAGATGAATTTCAAGATACTTCAATAGGTCGTTTTAATTTAATAAATGCCCTTTTAAAAAACAATCGATCTTGTAAATTATTTGCAGTTGGTGATGATTGGCAAAGTATCTATAGGTTTGCAGGAAGTGATATTTCATTATTTACTCAATTTGAGAAGTATTTTGGTGTTACAGAATTTTCTAAAATTGAAACTACTTACAGGTTTAGTAAAAGCATGATTGATATTAGCAGTAAATTTATATTGACTAATCCTAATCAAACAAATAAAGATTTAAAACCTTTTGTTGATGATTCATCAATAAGTCCTATTGAAATAATATATAGCAATAGTTATAAAAATGATGATCCAGGCCCCTTTATTTCGGCTTTAAAGAAAATTGATTTAGAAACAAAGGATTTAAATAAAAAAATTAAAATATTAGCCTTAGCACGCTACAATAATGTTATTAAAATTTACAAAGAGAGAAAAGATTTGTTTACCGTAAATTTTAATGAAGTAAACAGCAGCTATATCATTAAGTATCATGAACTACCTTACTTAGATGTAGAATTCTTATCAGTTCACCGTTCTAAAGGCTTACAAAGCGACTATGTAATTCTACTTCATTGCGTATCTGGGCAATATGGTTTTCCATCTGAACAAGCAGATGACCCCATTTTAAATTTATTACTTTCCAAATCAGATCAATTTGAAAATGGAGAAGAAAGACGATTGTTTTATGTTGCATTAACAAGAGCAAAAAGGAAAACTTTTATAACTACAAATATTAATAATAAATCTAAATTCATTAATGAAATTAATCCAATACTTAATGAGAACTCTGTTGAAAAATGCTCATTTTGTAAAACAGGAGATATTATC